>CALULQ010000024.1 GCA_944321525.1 uncultured Paraprevotella sp. | reverse complement strand
ACAACACGGCAAGCGGCGGGGCAGACCACTCTTTCCACCACAAGATGGCGCAACTGAACGTGGTGTTCCAAACATCTTTTATGGACGGATTTAATGAAAGTGATATTTTTGGCGGTTCGTTCAACCTCGGCGGACTGGTACACGACGGGACATTCAACGTGACAGATGGAACGACAGCCCTCACCGGAGAACCGTTGGATAGCTGGGACATCAGCGGTTGCAAATACACGGATGCCGCAACCACACGCACCTACTCCCTCATCCTCCTGCCGCAAGACCTCACGAACAAGGCTCTGAATGTAAAAGTTGGCATAAATGGACAGACGTATTATAATAGTGATGCCATCAATCCGAACCTCCAAGCCGGTTATACATACACCTGCACCATCACGGTGAAGAAGAACAGGCTTGTGGTCAGCGGATGCACCATCACACCGTGGACGAGCGGCTCGACCGGAAGCGGTGATGCCGAAATGTAAACCCACCCAAAGCCATCCCGTGCCGCGAGCGTAAGCACGGAGACGCACCCTATAAAATAAAAAGGTGCATCGGGCGGTGTCGCAGCCGCCGATGGCACAATGTAGATAATAACCAGAGCGTTCTTTGAAAGATTTATGTGGAGGAAAGACGGATTTCTCCGGGAAAAGTATTATCTTTGCCCATAGAATAAAGTATAAGCTTATGAATCAGAAGAATGTGATAAAAGAAGAGGCAAACATCTTCCAGCGTATGTTGGAGGATAAACGAGCCATTCGTCGTTGCATTCAGAATGGCGAAGACTTGACAAAACTGGCAAAACAACGTGGAATCAAATTCGCTACTCCCTTATGAGATTGCGGAAGAAGCGGATTTGACCTACTCTTTCACAACAAGGCATGGCATTACTTACCATGCCTATTTCCTTGATTATTCCTGTTATCATCCGGCCTTTACTAATGTCTATACGTTCAGCATTGAGCCGGAGGAAGATACTCCCCATCCTATGGACAGGCGCATCGCACTGACCATCATCCATATCTTGCAGCAGTTTTTCAGGCACAATGAGAATGCCATGATTATGATATGCGACAACCTCGACGGGAAGGAGAAGAAACGGGAAATGTTGTTCTCGCGCTGGTTCATGCAATATAACGATGGCAATATACAAAAATACGATGCTTCATCGGCTACGGATGACTATATGCTATATGTATCCTTGTACATACATCGGGACAATCCCAATGCCCGGCAACTCGTTGCCGCCTTCTATGATTTGGTAAAGAACAATCTTTATCCATTGGAATAATTCCTCTTCCCACACATTCCTTTCAACGTGCGCTCATAAAAAAGGAAACTAAATATGAGCGATATGAAACATACCTTATCACTATGTTTGGCGGCATTCGCACTTGCCGCTTGTACGCAGGACGAACTGGCGGAGCAAGGCGCGGCGTTGCCCGAAGGGGTGTACCCCATCACCATAGCCTCCGTACAGGTGGCAGAAGCCTTGCCGCAGACCCGCATAACGGAAACATCCGATGGTATGGGGAGTACCTGGAACGAGCGAAACCCCGACATGGTAATCGTAAAAGTGACGGGAGGAGGAAATGATGCGGAATCAACATACACGTTGTTTGGTAACCAAATCATCGCCAGTACTGCGAATCTGTGGTGGCATACAACGGAAACTTCATCTGTCAACGCTTGGTATTCCAATCTTAAAGGCTCAAATACGTCATCGGATATGTTTGCTGTGACCCTTGCCAACCAAACAACAGACAACGGGCTTGCATACGTGCTGAAAGCGGACGAGGTGGAAGCGAACTACCAGACGGAAAACATCACCTTGACTTTCCGGCACCAGCTTGCCAAGATACGGGTGAAGCTGGAAGGGGCAAAGGCTGGCGAGGTGACCTCCGTCAGCGTGAAAAGCCGCACGTCCTGCACCGTCGCCGAGGGAAACGTGACGGCAGGCACCGATGAGGGGTACATCGCCATGCGCCAAGCCACGTACAACGGCCAGACCTATTGGGAAGCCAACGTAGTGCCGGACGTGGAAATCAAGGATTTCCGCCTGAACGGGAATGTGAATTGCCAACTTACGCAGACAGTCATGCCGCAGGCAGGGCATGTGCATGAGGTGAATATCAATGTAAAACCGAAATTCTCCATTGTGGATAATGATGGTAACCCGGTGGACGCTGGCAATATAAACACAGATGTAACCATTACAGGTGCGAGCGACCAACCCATAACCATCACAGGTACTTGCAATGTGACGCTGAAAGATGTTTCACTCAGCGTGGGCAGTGGAAATGCCATCAGCATCACAAGCGGAAGCCCGACTATACAAGTGGAGGGCGACAATACCATCACTACGGCTGGAAGTGGCGCGGGCATCTATGTAGCACAGGGTAGCACTGTAACTATCACTGGCAGCAGCTGGGATGACGAATTGACTGTAACGGGCAGTAATGGAGGTAGCGGAATTGGCGGATACGTAATTGATGAGTCTACTGGATCTTATGCAAATTGCGGTAATATCTATATTACCAATGTTTCTGTTACATCCTATGGCGGTAGAGATGGCTCAGGGGATGTTTCACCCGGCATAGGCAGTACAGGGACTGCCAGTTGTGGGACAATAACCATTAATAATGCAGAAGTCCATGCTTTTGGGTTCTCTGGACCGACGGCATCTACAGCAGGTATAGGTTGTGGATATGATGCTATAGGATCCCCCGGAACTAATTTGCCTGTAGTCACGATTGTTGATAGTGATATTTATGCGCATAGAGGAAGTAACGGAAATCCTGCCGACTATATCGGCTGGCCTGGTCATCATACATTTCCAACTGCGACACCAGAGGCAGCGAGTGCCATCAATCCCGGCGCAGGCAGCATCAAGAGCAGCATCGTCTATTGCTACACGGGCGAAACTTTGGATAAGACGGTGGTATATGATGGAAGCGGAGTAGGAACAGAACAATAACCTAAAAGAACATGGCTATGAAAGTTCTAATTGACAATGGGCATGGTATTGAGACCTTGGGCAAGCGTTCGCCAGGCGGACGGTTGAGAGAATATGCATATTGATACAACCTTAAGTTTAAATCGCTTCATTGCCTTTTAATAAGATAGGCTGCGCCCCGGCCATGCCGTTCAAGCAAACTTGACGGGAATGGCCGAGGTTCGCACGTTCTTTGACAAGACTGGGAAACGGGAAACTTATCGAAGAAAAAGTCCTCATATATTGTGGACTTTTCGAGGTTTTGTACTATCTTTGCCCCAACGTGGCAAAAGAAGGAATGGAAATCATCTTCAACGAGAAATACTTGCAAGAAATGTATCTTACCGGACAGACGGACAAGAAACACCGCTATCAGCCGCAGGTGGTCCGCAAATATATCCGCGTGATTGACATCATGATAGATGCGCCGGACGTACAGGGACTTTTGCGATACAACTCGTTGAACTATGAGAAGCTCAAAGGCGACAAAGCCGGGCTTTCTTCCGTCAGGGTGAACGACCAGTACCGCATCGAGTTCGAAGAACAGGTGCGGGAGGGTGAAACCATCGCTACGATATGCAACATCACTGATTTGTCGAACCACTATAAATAGAGGATTTATGATTAAGATACAAGGCATCGACCCGGACATGATAGCCAACAACCTGACTCCGGCATATCCGACACACCCCGGCGAGGTGGTGAAAGACGAGATTGAATACCGTAAAATCTCGCAACGCAGGCTGGCCGAACAAACGGGTATCCCTTATAAGGTGCTGAACGACATCCTGAACGGACGACGTTCCATGACTACCGCCACGGCCATGATGCTGGAGGCGGCGTTGGGTGTGCCGGCCGACTCGCTGATGCGTCTGCAACTGAAATACAACATGCAGCAAGCCACCCGCGACAAGTCCTTTATGGAACGGCTTGCCCAAATACGGAAGTACGCGGCATTGCTGTAAGCAGCGGTACACACCGGAAGTTTCGCGTCCCGCCCTCTCCTCTCGTGGAGGAGGGCGGGGCGCTTGTTTTCCAGCTCAGTAGAACTTCAGTGGGGAAAGCAACTACAACACCCGTGTCGGATTGTTACTAAAGCATGGAATTTCCTGTCAGGAAGAAAGGCTTTCCTTTCGCTTCCGCGTTTCAATGACAGGACGGACCGTCGCAAATAGGAGCCGGATTGTTAAAAAGCGGATGAAGAAACTGTTTGTATGGAGCATTTCTCCGTCCCGGCGGTCGTTTTTTCGCGGTAAAAACAGAATCGCTTTCCGCAAGGAAATGAACTGCCTTCCGCAAAGACGGAACTTTTTTGCCGCAAGGCAGTCCCTGCGGGTGCAGAAAGACGGGAAAAACAGGGCTTCGGAAGGCTTTTCCCGCTCCGGATGGAGTCCGCCCGCGTGCAAACCTCGTTTGTCCTTTTGCCAGCCATTCCCCTTGCGGGGCTGACGCGGGGAGCAGGTTCCTGCCGCACGGCGTTCCGTGGCTGACGGCAAAATGTCGCAGGCACCGGCTTTCGGCTTTCATCCTGCATTCTCTTGGGCGTGTGAGGTTCGCGCATTTCCGTCCTGTTCCCGTCCCGCGCCCGTTTACGCGGTTCTCGCAGGGGCTGCCTTGACGTTTTGACAATATGTCATTGGGGATTTGTTGCTGTTCGCCGGCCTCTTGGCGCCTTCACGACAGGAGGCGGCCGGCGCCGCCGAAACAGGCAAGGGAGTTTCCGAGGGCTGTCTTTCTTTCCTTCCCGGAACCGCTGAAACATACGGCTGTCCCCACTGGATTTCTACTGAGCCTAAATCCTGTCGTGCCTGAGGATGCAGTTGCCCGTCAATAGATTCTATGTTTGAACTCCGTCCTGCACGCGCATGTATAAAGTTCAAGCCTATCGAAGATACTGCCCCCGAAACACCTTCGGTTGAACTTATGGAAAACTCCTTGAGGTTGAGTTGAAGGAACTTGGCTTTTCCGGCCGTTTATGGCTTTAGTTTCCCGCGTTTTTATTTTGCATTTCCCGCTACTTGCATTATCTTTGTGAACCATGCTGGAGATTCAGGGAAAGATACACGACCGGTACACTTTGGAGTTCAAGGTGGGGTATTCGCGCTACAGCACTTCGGCGGCTGTGAGCGAATTCGTGATGGACACGTGGATATTCATTCCCGACTCGCTTTACATCAATGCAAAGACTTATCCCAAGAGTAATTTTTATCGCGATTTCCGAGCTTTGGTGCGTCTGATGACACCGGCGTATACGCTGGACGAGGTGGCTGACGACGGCGCTTTGCCTTTGTCGCGCCTGCGGCTTTGCTGCCGTGCTTTGGCCGGAGGGCAGACCGAGGAGAGCGAGAAGTCGTATGAGCATCAGATCAAGATGTTCTGCAGCATCGTGCGCAGTGCTCTGCGCACGGCAACGGAAGCGTTGCTGCACGAGGCGGACGAGACGGCCTTCGGGGAGCAGTTGGAGAAGATGGTGGCCGTGGTGTCGCGCATCATGGAGGCTTACCGCGCCATCCCTCGCGATACGGGGCTGGACGGCGTGGCTTTCGAAGTGCGCAAGCGTTATGATTTGGGAGAGGAATATTTGTGCCGTGTCGCACACGTGCATCTGTTCCATTTGATGGAGCATGCCCGCAGCCGTTTCCCTGACGCTTATCCCCGTGTGGTGGAGAAGGCGGCGGCCTACGTGGATTCAGACTTGGATTATCAGCGCGGGCGCAATTTCCTGCTTCCCGAGGAAGGCTGCGCGGAGCGCAACCGCGACTTCCTGCACCGGGCCGGGCAGTTGAAGAAGTACGTGGAGAGCGACTTGTATGTCCTGGCCGACAAGAAGAGCAACACGTTCGTGTGGCAACAGGTGTTCTTCATGTTGGCGGCGGGGTTGAGCATGGTGTTTGCCACGGTCGTGTCTTTTTCTTTCCAGCGTACTTATGGCAATTTCACGATGCCGCTTTTCATTGCTTTGGTGGTGAGCTACATGTTCAAGGACCGCATCAAGGATCTGATGCACTATTGGTTTGCCAACAAACTGGGCAGCAAGTTCTACGATTACAAGATCAAGCTGGTGGTGCATGGCGAGCCGGTGGGCTGGGGAAAGGAAGGCTGCGATTTCGTGAACGAGGAGAAGCTGCCTGTGGAGATCCGTGCCCGGCGCGGAAGGGTGTCCGACCTGGAAGCCGGGCACAGTGCCCTGCGGGAGGCTGTTTTGGTCTACCGGCGGCGCATCTCCATCTGGAACAAGCGGCTCGAAGCGTTGAGCCATTATCCCTTGCAGGGGTTCAACGACATTATCCGCGTCAACCTGCGCGATTTCTTGCGGAGGATGGACAGTCCCCATGTTCCGGTATATATAAATGAAGGGAGAGGGGAGTTCCACGCCGAGGCGGCCGAAAAAGTTTATTACGTCCACTTCATCATCCGTTACCGTTACCAAGGCAAGACGGGGTACAGGCGATTCCGGGTGTGCCTGACGCGGCGCGGGGTGAAGGAGTTGATGGAGTGGTAGGTTCCGTAAAGAGTAATACATTGGTGATACGACGGTCGGACGAATGTATTAAGGCCTTGTGAATCTTTTGTTTCGTACCATAAACTTTATTTTTTCGTAACGAGGCTGTAGCATGGCCTGCCTACTTTTGCAGCGAAATCAAAAGTAGGAAAAATGAATATAAGAAGACGTTGCAAATCGAGTGCTTTGTTGTTCGTGGCCGGAGCCATGGCCGCACATGCCGGTGACATCACGGGCGTGGTGATGGACAAGGAACTGAACGAGCCATTGATGGGCGCTTCCATCCGCATTGCCGGCACGAGGCTGGGCACGACGGCGGACATCGACGGGAAGTTCCGCTTGCGCAACCTGAAGAAAGGCACCTACACGATAGAGGTGTCCTACGTGTCGTTCTTCCCCCAAAAGATGACTTTGCAAGTCCCGGCCACCGGCGAAGTTTCGGTGACGGTGGAGATGACGACCGACGACAAGCAGCTGAACGAAGTGACCGTGACGGCGCGGAAGAACCTGGAGTTGGAGCGCGCCTTGCTGGCCGAACGCCAGAAGGCCGTGTTGTCCATTGAGAACCTTGGCGCGAGCGAAATGTCCATCAAAGGCATTTCCAACGTGCAGGAAGGCGTGAAGAAGCTCACGGGCATCTCTGTGGCCGAGGCCGGACAGCTGATTGTGCGCGGTTTGGGCGACCGCTACAGCACCACGACCCTCAACGGCTTGCCCATTGCTTCGCCCAACCCCGACAACAAATTGATACCCCTGGACATATTCCCCTCTTCTGCCGTGCAGAACATCACGGTGAGCAAGGTGTACGAGGCCGGTGCGTTTGCCGATTATTCCGGTGCGCACGTGGACATCAGCACCAAGGAAGGGGGCACGAAAGATTTCTTCAGCCTCTCGTTCGGAACGGGGGGAAAGATGGGCACGGTGTTTGGCGATTTCTACCAGATGGACCGTCCGAACACGATGTTCACCGCCATCACGATGGATGAGACGGCCTTGAACATGCCTTATGCGGATTTTGATGATTACAGCCGTCGGCACGACATCTTCAATACGACGTTCGAGGTGGGCAAGTCGTCGGCGCTGCCCGACCTTTCGGGCAGTTTCGGCTTGGGCCGCACGTTCAATGTGGGCGGGGGAAACAAGATTGACTTGTTGGCCACGCTTGGACTGGACACGGGGAATGAGAGTCTGGACAACGCATACGTGCGAACCTTCGAGGCTTCGGGCAACGAGATGAGCCGTTTCGACTATGATTCGTTTACGAAGAAGCAGAGCATGGCAGGCTTGCTCAACGTGGGCTACAACTTCCGCCGGACCGACCGCGTGGGTGTTTCCGCCTTCTTTGCCCGCAACGCTTCGGACACTTACATGCTGCGCGACGGGTTCGACGAGGAGGACAACATCCTGACCGGCAGTCACCAGACCAGCCACGTGTACATGCTGCAGAACTACCAGCTGGCCGGGCACCATGTGTTCGGGAAATGGGATGTGGACTGGAGCGGTTCCTACAGCATCACGTCCAGCAACGAGCCGGACCGCCGCCAGGTGATGTTCCGCCAGCAGTCGGACGGGAGCTGGAAACTGTTCCGCCAGAACGAGCAGGAGAATTCCCGCTATTTCGGTTCGCTGGACGAGGACGAATGGGCGGCCGACCTTCGCACGCAATACAACTTCAATGACAAGGACAAGCTGCGCTTCGGCTTTGCCATGCGCGACAAGTCGAGAGACTTCACCTGCACCCGTTTCTATTATAACTTGGATGGTTTGAACGAACAAGTGACAAGCTTCTACCACACGGACGGTTTCCTGAATTTCGAGAACGTGCAGAACGGCGTGCTGAACATCGAGCGCAACCATCAGCGCCGCGACGCCTATGCGGCCGGCACCCGCATCCTGGCCGGATTCGTGGAGGCGGACTATTATCCGATAGACCCCTTGTTGATTAACGTCGGCGTGCGTTTCGAAAGCACGCGCCAGTGGGTGGACTATTATGGCGACGACGGGCTTCCTTATCATCGCGACCTGGACACCGACGAGTTCTTCCCGGCCCTGAACCTGAAATATACGTTCAACGAGGCGCACAGCCTGCGCCTTTCGGGTTCGCGCACCGTCACGCGGCCGTCGTTCGTGGAGATGGCGCCCTTCCTCTACCAGGAATCCTACGGGTCGGCCCAAATCCGGGGTAATGAAGACCTGACCAATGGTTATAACTATAATGTGGACCTTCGCTACGAGTGGTTCCGGCCCTCGTCTACCGACATGGTGGCCATCACAGCCTACTACAAGTATCTGGACAACCCCATCGAGCGGACACAGACGGTGTCGGGCGGTGCCATGATGCACTCTTTCCAGAACGCCACGGACGGTCTGGCCGCCGGCGTGGAGGTGGAGGTGCGGAAGGAACTGGTGAAAGACTTGCGGCTCGGCGTGAATGCCTCTTACATGTACACCGATGTGAAGTTGCCCGAAGGCGGGGTCTACACCAACTCCGAGCGCCCGCTCCAAGGCGCGTCTCCCTATCTGGTGAATGCCGACCTGACCTATGCGCCGAAGTTCAAGGAAGAGCGCCAGTTGTCGCTGGCGTTGCTCTACAACCTGCAAGGCCACCGCATCCATGCCGTGGGCATCCAGGGCATCGGCGACGTGGAGCAGCAAGACCTTCACACGCTGGACTTCAACGCCAGCATGAAGTTCAACAGCCATTGGAGCGCCAAGCTGTCGGTGAAGAACATCCTGAACACCGACGTGGTCTTCCGCCAGGAGATTCCCGAGCAGGGAACGGAAGTGGAGGTGGAGCGCTTCAACGAGGGCGTGGGCGTGAGCCTTGGCGTGACGTATAACTTGTAAGAGCACGACTTGTGAGAAAAAGCTTATTAATAATTCATTAGGTTCAAAACATTAAGAAAGGAAAATGAAAATGAGAGCAAATCTTTTGAAAACCGCCACTTGGGCGATGGTATTGGGCGCGTCGATGACCGCTTTCACGGCTTGTGACGACGATGAAGACGAGGGTGGACAGATTCCTCCCGCTCCTTCGGTGTTGTCGGGAACGGTGACTTCCGACCTGTTGCTGGAAGCCGGCAAGTCTTACACGCTGGACGGCGCATTGCAGGTGAAGGCTCCCGCCACGTTGAAAATCGAGGAGGGCGTGACCATCACGGCCAACAACGACGGGCAGGTGGACTACATCCTGATTGAGAAAGGCGCCAAGATCGACGCGCAGGGCACGGCAGAGCGCCCCATCGTCATGACGGCCGAGGCCAAGAAAGAAGGCGCATGGGGAGGCTTGCACATCTGCGGCAACGCGCCGACCAACAGCGGTTCGGGCGTGTCGGAAATCGGCAACGCGTCCTATGGCGGCAACGATGTGAACGACAACTCCGGCGTGCTGAAGTATGTGCGCATGGAATACACCGGCTTTGAGTTCGACTCCGAGCACGAGTCCAACGGTATCTCTTTCTATGGCGTGGGCAATGGCACGCAGGTGTCCTATGTTCAGGCTTACGTAGGTTCCGACGACGGTCTGGAATTCTTCGGCGGTACGGTGAACATCGACCACTGCGTCGTGGTGGATTGCACCGACGACTCTTACGACTGGACGGAAGGCTGGAGCGGCAAAGCCGACTATCTGGTGGCCTATCAGACTAATCCGGATTGCGACTGCCTGATCGAGGCCGACAACAACGGCGACAACTTCGGTGCCACTCCGGTTTCCCATCCCGTATTGAACCATCTGACTTTGGTGGGCAACAACAGCACTGAGAACACCCGCGGCGTCCGTCTCCGTGCCGGAACCCAGGTGGAAATCAGCAATGCGCAGATCACGGGCAAGCCGAAGGCCTTGACGGTGGAGACCACGCAGACGGAAACGGCTCTGGCCGACGGCACGTCGAAGTTGCAGAATGTGGCCATCTCCGGCGAACTGGATTCGGAGAACAACATCTACACGAACGACATGTTCGAGGCTGCCGGCAACCTGACGAACCAGACCTTCAGCTTCGCGAACAACTACGTGGGCATGACCGACGGCCGCGGTGCGGTTGAGGCTACCAACATGTGGATGTCCGGCTGGACGAGATAATAACATAGCCTTTATATGTGAGATGCCCTCCGGCACGCAGCGGCGTGTCCGGGGGGCATCGTTTTGTTTTTCTTCTTGCGCGGGGCGCATGCGGGTAGCCGTCTTCCGGTGCGGAGGAAGGTCGTCCGGTCGTTATCGTATGCTGATGCGGCAGGGAGTGTCCGCTTCGGCTTTCCATTGCCTGAGATAGTCGAACCATGCCTGGTCCGTCTTGAAACCGTCCTTTTCGCGCCGTGCGCAGATGGCCACGCGGTAGCGGATGCGGTTTTCGTTGTCGGTCCGCAGCAGGGTCAGGTAGTTGAAGTCGTCCTCCTGCATGCTGACGTGGTTGGCCGGAGCTGCGCAGAGTCCCAGTCCCACCCATTCTTCGTGGTCGGGCGCGCTCTTTTCCGGCACGTTGCACCCCCAGCTGCCACACAGCCCGTCTCCTTGCATGAAGCCGCTGTTTTGGCTTTCCAGTTTCTGTATGCCGGTGCAGAACGTGGTGCCGGGCGTGGCGCCCGAGATGCTGATGTCCACCTCCACGTCGCGGTGCCCGGCATAGAGCGTGTAGCGTTGCCGCATGTGCAAGGTCTTGCCGTAGTAAGTCCATCCCCCGTCGGTCACCTCCACGATGGCGCGCACGGGGCCGCTGGCCACCACCGTCTGCCGCCGCCATGCCACGGTGTCGATGTAGCAGGGCTTGCCGCCCTGGTAACCGCGGAACGAGCCGGCGCCCACCGACTGCCCGGCCCACAGGATGTCGCATCCGTAGCCTTGCGCCAGTTGTTCGGGCGTGGTGTAGAAGCCCGTGCTGTCCATCTCCAGCCGCGGGTGGGTCTTGCCGTAGATGTCGATGCTCTGCCGGTTGTCCATGTAGATGCGGAAGGCGGCCAACTGGCTTTCGAACACTGCGCCGTGGCCGTAGATGCTGTTGTACATGTCCAGCAGGTCGGCATCGCCGGGATAGGTGATGGAGCGCACTTCGGGGTGTTTGCCTTTCTGGTCGTGCAGTTTGATGTAGGCCCGCGTGCCGGGCGTGTATTCACGCGGTGCGCCCTCGTCCGACAGCGTGATGCTGAAGGTGGCGCTCCCTTTGGCCGGGACGTAGGCCACGAAGGCCAGTTCGTCGGCGCGGAAGTCGCCGTCGAGGTCGTCGATTTGCGAGGCGATTTCCTGCCCGTCGCAGGTGACGGTGGCCGAGCGCACGTCCAGTCCGGCGGCGTGGGCCTTCAGGTCCACCACCACGGGGCAGGCCTCGCGCGGCATGTCCGAGGGGTTGGTGAGCCGCACTTCCCGCACGATGTCGCGGGCTTGCAGTGCCGGAGCGCAGGACATGCCTGCCAGCAGCAAGGCTAATGGGGTCAGTTTCATTTGTCGGTCCCTTTCCTTCATTCTACGGCTTCCCCTTTCCCGTCCTCCGTGAGGTAGAACAAGGGCGAGGGATTGGTTTGTTCCACGTCATAGTAGTGCAGGCCGCTGTCGTTGGTGCGCGGATACCAGTGTTGGAGCAGGCGTATCATTTCCGCCCCGGCCCAGATGACGGGCCCGTAGCCGTGTGCCGCCTGGTAGTTGGCCGGGCGGTAGTAGTAGAAGGCGGGGTCGAAGCCCATTCCCGTGCCCACGCAGGTGCCGTCCACCTGTCCGCCGTCCAGTATCTTGGTGCTGATGGCATGCCAGCCCAGTTGCGCCACGGGGCCGTAAGTGATACCCTCGATCCATCCTTGGTTGATGGCGTGGGCGATGCAGTAGACATAGATGGCCGTGGCCGATGTTTCCAGATAGGAGTCGTTGCGGTCCACCAGCTGGTGCCAGAAGCCTTCCGAACTTTGGTAGTTGACCAGCCCCTTGATGTGGCGGCGCAGCTGTTCGAGCAGGAAGGGGCGTTCGGGATGGTCGTCGGGCAGCGCGTCGAGCAGCTCGCAGTTGGTCAGGATGGCCCATCCGTTGGCGCGTGCCCAGTGGTAGGTGGGCTGTTGCGCCAGTCCTTCCACGTAGCCGTGGCGGTAGAGCCCCTTCTCCGGCACGAACATGCGTTCGATGAACTGGCGGCTGATTTTGGCCGCCTCGTCGAAATATTTGGCGCCTTCGGCTTCCTTGTAGCGCCCGCGCCACACCACGGAAGGCACGCCCATGAACATGTCGTCCAGCCAGAGCGTGTTGTGCTGCGGGCGGTGGCGTGCGAACGTGCCGTCGGGCAGGCGGTACTGTCCGTGCTCGATGAATTTGAAATAGTTTTCAATCAGTTCGTCCAGCGGGAGCGAGGGGTCGGCGATGCGGGCCTTCATCATGGCGCAGCACATGGCGCCGGCGTCGTCCAGCGCGCGCGGATGCAGGATTTGTTCCATCTGCGCGTCGGTGTCCTTGTGCTTCTCGTAGATTTTACGGAATCCCGGTGCCACTTCGGCCAGGAACTTGAAGCGGCGTGTCACGTAGTCCTTGTAGCGCGTGTCGCCGGTCACTTCGGCCGCGTCCAGCAGGGCCTGGTAGGTGACGCCCCATTCATAGCTTCCGATGCGGAACGCGCCGCGGTCGAGCGTGGCGCCGTGCGGTATGTTCCGGTAGTCGGTCACTTCCTTGCCGTCGGCGTCCAGCACGCACACGGGCGTGTGTTGCTCGATGTAGGCGAACACCTTGTCGATGTCGGCCTTCACCTGTTCTTGTGTCAGTGCCCCGTATGGCACCTTGTATTCCGGTTGGAGCAGGTGCAACGGTGTGGTCATGTCGTTGATTTCGGCGTTTTGCGCCCATGCCGTGCCCGATGCCAGGGCCATTGCGGCGGCGAAGAGGCAGGCTTTGCGGTAGGTTTTCATGCGATTTACAGTTTCAGGTTATATTAGTTAGGGGCAAAAGTATGAAAAAAACGTGATTCCCGTGCCAAAGTGATAAGAAAAAACAAGACCGGGCGTGTCTTTGTTTCGTTTGCGCCTCCGTCGGGCAGATTCCGGATGACGGCCGGGGCGGGACGGTTGGCGGACGTGCTTCTGCCGGGCGGGGCGTCGTCCTCGTCTGCGCCCGTCCTGTCGCGGAAAGCGTCCGGCCGGCGTGCGGAGTCTGGATTTGTACTTTGCGGGAAGTACTCGAGTACTTGCCGCAGAGTACTCGAGTATTCTCCGCAAGGTACGCTGGCGCGCTCCGCAGGGCGCCGCGAGGCATTCCGGCCGGAAGTGTCCGCTTTCCTGCATGTCCCGAAGGGGGCATCCCTTGGGCGGGCATGGCGAGCCCGAGGCTGCGTCCGGGCCAGGGACGGAAATGATGGAATTTTGAGTTTTAGGTACAAAAAAAGTTGCATTTTCCAGAAGTTATGCTGAATTTTGCATTCATCTAAGAACTGTGGAATGAAAAACTTGGTTACTGTTTTGTGCGCGGCTTTCCTATGGTGCGCCGCGGGAGTTTATGGCAAGGAGCCGGTGTCGGGAGAACTGCATTGGGTGGGCAACCGCCCGTCGGTGGACCGTCCGGTGAGTTTGGGCATACCCTTCCTCGAAGGGGAGTTGAAGGCCGGCGGGGGCATCTGCCTCAGGGGGGCTGACGGCGCGGCCATCCCCTCGGACTGTTGGCCGCTGGCCTATTGGCCCGACGGGTCGGTCAAGTGGGCCGGCGTGGCCGCCGTGATTCCGGCCGATGCCGGGGCGGTACGTTTCGAGACGCTGGGGAAGAGGGCCAAGGGCGGTGCCCGCCCCGCGACGTCGGTGAGCGTGGACGAGACTTCTTCTTCCTATTTCATATCCACGGGAACATTGCAGGCCGGCATCCCCAAGCAGGGCAACCGTCTGATGGACAGCCTTTGCCTGGAGGGGCGCAAGGTGGGCGGTGCGGCCCGCCTGTTGTGCTCCACGCAGGACCGCCCTTCGGCCGAGGGCGGCGAGGCCTTGCGCTTTGCCGGCTATGAAGGACGGGTGGAGCGCGCCGTCGTGGAGCGCGCCGGCGACGTGCGGGCCGTGGTCCGGCTCGAAGGGCGCTATGCCGGTCAGGATGGCCGTTTGTGGTTGCCTTTCACCGTCCGCCTCTATTTCTATGCGGGGAGCGAGGAAGTCAGGATGGTGCATTCGTTTGTGTTCGACGGCGACATGGACCACGACTTCATCCGCAGCCTGGGTGTGCAGTTCGAGGTGCCCATGCGCGAGGCCGCCTATAACCGCCATGTGGCCTTTGCCGCGGCGGACGGCGGCGTGTGGGCCGAGCCGGTGCAGCCTTTGGTGGGCCGTCGCGTGCTGACGCTGGACGGGCAGACCGACTGGCAGGTGAGGCAGATGCGCGGCGAGCGCATACCGGAGTATGAGCGCTTCGACGCCAAGAACCGGAACCTGATAGACCACTGGGCCGTGTGGAACGGATTCAGACTGAGCCAATCCAACCCCGACGCCTTCACCGTGCGCAAACGCACGCATGCCGGCCGGCCGTGGATTGGGACTTTTTCTGGTACGCGGGCGCCGGGCTATGCCTTCGTGGGCGACGTGACCGGCGGATTGGGCGTGGGCCTGAAAGACTTCTGGCAGTCTTGTCCCACGGCGTTGCAGGTGGACAGCGCCGCGGCGGCCACGGCCTTGCTCACGGTGTGGCTGTGGAGCCCCGACGCCGAGCCGATGGACTTGCGCCATTACGACTACGTGGCGCACGACCTGGAGGCCAGTTACGAGGATGTGCAGGAAGGGATGAGCACGCCTTGCGGGGTGGCGCGGACGCACACCCTGACGCTCCTGCCGGCCGCTGCCTATGCGGGAAAGGCCGAGGTGGCACGGATGGCAGCCCTGCTGGCCGAGGACGCCCCTTTGCTCTGCACGCCCGAATACCTTCATGCCAAACGGGCGTTCGGCATCTGGAGCCTGCCCGACCGCACGAATGAGAAGCGGGCCAAGGTGGAAGACCGGCTCGACGATTATCTGGACTACTACGTCGAGGCCGTGGACGAGCACCGCTGGTATGGATTCTGGAATTATGGAGACTTCATGCACACCTACGACCCCGTGCGCCACACGTGGCGTTACGACGTGGGAGGATATGCCTGGGACAACACGGAACTGGCCAGCAACATGTGGTTGTGGTACAGCTTCCTGCGCACGGGCCGGGCCGACCTGTGGCGGATGGCCGTGGCCATGAGCCGCCACACGGGGGAATGCGACGTCTACCATCTCGGCCCGTATGCCGGACTGGGCTCGCGCCACAACGTGAGCCATTGGGGATGCGGGGCCAAGGAAGCCCGCATCAGCCAGGCGGCGTGGAACCGTTTCTATCATTACCTGGCGGCCGACGAGCGGAGCGGCGACCTGATGACGGAAGTGAAGGACGCCGACCAGAAGTTGTATGAGATTGACCCGATGCGCCTGGCCTTGCCCCGCAGCCAGTATCCCTGCACGGCGCCTGCACGACTGAGGGTGGGCCCGGATTGGCTGGCCTACGCCGGAAACTGGATGACGGAATGGGAGCGGACGGGCAACAAGGCTTATCGCGACAAAATCATAGCAGGCATGAAAAGCATCGCGGCACTGCCCAACGGCATCTTCACCGGGCCGGGCGTGCTGGGCTTCGACCCGGCCACGGGCGTCCTGAGCTACGAAGGCGACCCGGAACTGCAACACACCGAGCACCTGACCACCATCATGGGCGGTTTCCAGGTGATGAACGAGCTGATGGAGATGATAGACCTGCCCGAGTGGAACCGCACATGGCTGACATTCGCACAAGAATATAAGGAGAAGGCGCTGGCCATCAAGCACAACCGTTTCCCCGTGACCCGCCTGAAGGCATACGCGGCGGCCAAAACGGGGCGGAAGGACCTGGCCGATGAGGCTTGGAAAGAGCTGTGGAGCGTGTGGCACAATGACAAACCGTTCACGGTGAACCGCATAGAGGCGCCCGAAGTGCCGTCGCCCGTTGCCGAGAATCCGGTGGTGTGCACCAATGATGCGGCCACGTGGAGCCTGGCGGCCATCTACATGCAGGAGGTCATTCCGGAGTAGCGGCTGGGTGTGCCGGAATGGAACTTTAAAACAAGGAAGGCTTTTTTAAAAAGAGAGGAGAAAATATGAGAAAATTCTACTTGACGTTGCTGCTGATGCTGGCCACGGGCATCGACATGGTGGCAGAAAACTGGATGGGCCGCTTGCCGGACCATCTTTACGTGGCACAGGTGACCATCCCGGGAGCGCACGACGCGGCCACGGCCCACGGATGGACGGGATTGGGATTGCTCGTGGGAGACGCCACGTCCAAGACGCAGGACATCACCCTGCAGGAACAGTGGGCGCTGGGCGTCAGGGCTTTCGACTTGCGTCCGAAGGTGGACGGGACGCTCGACAAGCATTTGCAGTGCTATCACGGCATTGCGGGCATCGACCTTCGTTTCGACGACGCCTTGTACATCCTGCGCGACTCTTTGGCGAAAAAACCCTCGGAGTTCGCGGTGGTGCACCTGCTCTATGCCGACGGGTTCGACGAGGAGAAAGACGATTATAAGACCATGCTCCTGGAACTGCTCCAAAGCGACGGGCTGAAAGACTACGTGGTGGACTTCCGCCGCGACCTGACCGTGGGGGAAATGCGCGGGAAAATCCTGCTGATGAGCCGGGACCAGTACGACACCCGGCCCGTGGGGGCTTTCATGACCAACTGGTGCGGGTGGATTGACTGGAACGTGCAGACGCAAGGCCGGGTGGCCGGCGCCGGAAGCGGCGCGATGGCCAGCAGCCCGCTCTACATGCAAGACCTCTCGGACACGCACGAGGACGGCATGCTGGACCAGAAAGTGGAGGCCATCGGGACGATGCTGGACTTCAGCACGCGGCATGCGGTGAAGGAGGCCTCGGACATCGTCTGGGTGTATAACTTCGCATCGGGATATTCCAAGGTGTCGAACCTCTTGGGGAACGACATATCCATGAGCGACGGTTATCGCGACAATGCCACTTACACCAACAAGGCCATCGTGGAATACTTCCGGACGCACGAGGCCGGGCCCGCGGGCATCGTCTTGATGGACTATGTGGGCGTGGACGAAAGCGAGGGCTACGCCACGATGGGAAAGGCTGTCGTCGACACGCTGATAGCCAATAATTTCAAGTTCGTCGAGCGGATGAATACCGAGGCTTATGAGACGGCCGTCATCATGATAGACCGCCTTTACGACCGGCTGCAGCGCGCCCGGGAAACCATCGGCGAGGAATGCCCCGACGTGGCTGCCGATTTCGAAGATGAACTGGAGGGCATGAGAGTGGCCATAGACTCTATCAAGGCCGAGGCGGACAGCCTGTATGCCGGACGTTTGCTCACGGAAGCCTATGAGGTGGACTATACGGGCAACTACTCCCGCATACAGAAGATCATCAAGGCAGCCCGCGAAGCCCAAGAGGCAGCGGGCGTGGCGCCTGTGCGGGCGGAAGGGCAGCGCGAGGTGCGCCGCGTGTATTCCCTTTCGGGCGAACTGCTCGACGCTCCGCGCCGTGGGGCGGTCAATGTAGTGGAATATTCCGACGGGACGGTGAGGAAGGTGAAGTTCTGACTCCCTTCCCTTCGGGCGGAGCACCCGTAAGAAGGACATCGTAGAAACATCGAAGGCTTGGAAGCGGGGAACCTGCTTCCAAGCCTTCGATGTTTGTGCGCCCGATAGGACTCGAACCTACACGCCGCGAAGCACCAGATCCTAAGTCTGGCGTGTCTGCCAATTTCACCACGGGCGCGGCAAGACGGCTGCAAAGATAGGAATATTTCGCGGCCCGCCCAAATTATTGTTTCAGAAAATCTCTGGCGGTTTCTATCATCGTGTCCTTGTTGCGCGCCATGTCTTCCTGCGTGAGCGACACGCTGATGTCGGGTTCTATGCCGAACTCGATTTGTTGCATGTCGGCGTCGTACATCGGGCAGGCCGAGAAGCGCACCGACCATCCGTTGGGCAGTTCGGACGAGAAGGGCAGTCCGGAGCCGCCGCCCGTGCGGTCGCCCATGATGGTGACGAGGGGACATTCCCGCATGTCGCGCACGAAAGTGTTGGTGGCGCTGTAGCACGAACGGTTGGTGAGCACCACGGCCCGCTTTTGCCAGCGCACGCCGTCCGACGGTTCCAGATATTCGGCTTCGGGAGTGGAGAAGTCGTTGTGCCCCGTCCCGGTCTTGTGGGCGATGTATCCCACCAGCCGTTTCTCGTTGGTGAAGCGTGCGGCCAGCCGTTCGGCATAGGTCAGCGTCCCGCCCGAATTGTTGCGCACGTCCACGATGAGGCCGTTGCACAGGCGCAGGTAGTGCATCACTTCGTCGAGGTTGCCGTCGCCGATGGCGGAAGAAAAGCTACCATAATATATATAACCGATATTGTCGTCCAGAATCTTGTAATAAATGCCGGAGGCGATGCGGTAGTTGGTGCCGAGGTAGGCGCGGTGCAGGCTGTCGCTGAAGTTGGCCGGATAGTCCTCATGCCAGCTCCAGTAGCGTCCCACGTCGGCGGCGGAGTAGAGGTTGACATGCCCGTCGCGCAGTTCGGAGAGCATGTCGCAAAGCACTTCGAAGAGCTGTGCGTCGGTCATGCCGTCGTGGACGCGCGGCCGGTATTTGGCATAGACTTCGTCCCAAGGGAGGCAACCTTCCTGTTCTTTGTAGTCGTGGAAACAATATTGGGTGTCGATGATGCGCCAAAGCGTTTCGAAGTTGTTGGCGGGCGTGTCGTCGGGATTCTCTTCCCGGATGCAGCTGGTGCACGCGAGAGCCAGCAGGAAGGCGTAGAGGCAAAGGAGGTGTGACTTCATGCGGGTTGTGGTTTATAGGATGAACGGAAAGTGTTGCGGCTCTTTGCGCTTGACGAAGCTGAAATGCTTCACGTAGCCAATCATGAAGCTGTGGTTCCAGATGTGGCTGCGAAGGCCGTTGACGCGGCTTTGCCGGATGTCGCACAAGTAGCCGGCGCGGAAGGTGAAGCCGGCGATGGGGAAGTCCAAGGTGAGGAAATGGCGCATGGACGGGGCATTGCCCGGATGGGTGAAGCACACGTTGCGGTCGTAGTTGCCCAGCGACATTTCGTAGTAGGATTGTCCGTAGCGCGGCGAGAACATGGCGCCCAGGAGCGGCAGGCTGGCTTGGTAGCGTGCGGTGAACGGCGTCTTCCGGATGCGGAAGGGATAGATGGCCATCACTGTCGCCCCGAGGTCCAGCTCGGCCTTCGCCTGCACCGGGTTGTTGGAGTTGCGGTTGTTGTAGATGGCTCCTATGCCCGTGTGGATTTCCGCCCCGGCCATGAGACGCAGCCCGTGGCCCACGGTCCAGTTGTAGTGCCACCCGTGTGCATAGTTGAGTTTGCCGCCCATCTCGTCGGCGTTCCCGGCGGGGTTGGAGGCGAGGCAAAAGAATCCGTCGAACACGCCTTGTGTGGTGATGCGCCCGTCCAGCCAGTGGGTCTTGCGCAAGGTTTCGTGAAGGACGCTCAGGTGGGGACCCGTATAGGTGAGGGGCGAGAGATAAGTCTCGTACAGGCTGCTGCGTCCGGCACCGAAAAGCGTGGCGTGCGTCGTGTGGCGGTTGTCCGGTAGCGGTGCGGCTTGTTGCGCCCTGCCCGGCAGCGAGGCCGCAAGGCAGGCGGCCAAGAGCGTGCGGAGGCATGTGAAGCGGCACGGGGAGGCGTGGAGAGGCGTGCGTGTCATGCTATTCGTCTTCGAAGAGTTTCATCTGTCCGGTGATTTCGTCTACCACGTCTGCCTGGCTCTTTCCAGCGTCGGGGTCAAGGTTCTCCCGCGGTTCTTCATGCGTGGTCTCCTCTTCCGTGTCGTTGTCGGTTTCTTCAGGTTCCGGGTGTCGCAGCGGTTCCAGTTCGACGATGGTTTCGGTCTCGAAGGTCGTGAGGCGCTTGCCTTTGGCCTTGAAGCTCTTCACGGCGATGAAACTTTCCGCGTCGACCTCCAGCGGCGAACGGAATGCGTCGTGGCCTCCGAAAGTGACCTGCAACCTGGGGTACGCTTCGTCGGTGAGCAGTACGAAACGGCTGTTTTTGTTTTCGCCGATGAAGCTTTGCGGCTTGTTGCTGGGCTCGAAGGTGAACCGTTTGACGTAGGGATAGTTCTGTTGGTCGGCGTCGTAGAGCACGGCGCACCACACTTTGTCCGGGGAGAATTTCTCCACGCGCAGGATGCCCGGTTCGTAGTGGTTGTTCACGTCGAAGCTGGTGGTGTAGAACTCTCCGCTTTTCGTGACGATGAGGATGAGGTCCTCGCTTTGGAATTCGCCAAGGAACTCGCCGCGCTCGTCGTAGTTCAGGCGGTTGACGTCGTGGTCGAACCACACCTTGCGCCCGCCGAGTGTGGAGCCCCCGTGGGCTTTCAACCCGATGCGGTGGATTTCGTTCTTGCTCAGTATGTTCCCCATGCTTTGCCGCCCCTTGATGGCCACGGTGCTGAAGTCTTTCTCGGCGAAGATCTTCTTGAGTTTCAGCGAGGGCTTGAGTGTAATCTTGATGATTTCCGCCTCTCCGTTCGGGTTGGCCGTGAAATAGGTGACGCGCGAGAAGGGTTTGCCTTGCGTCAGGTCGTATTCGCGGTCGCGGGTGATGGACGTCACGTTGAAGCGCTTGATGTAGTAGTAGCCGTCTTTTCCGTCGCGATAGACCACGTTGTAGATTGTGCGCTTGTCGTTTCGCTTGAAGACGGCCACGTGTATGATTTCCGCTTTCCGTTTTTCGGCCTTGCTTTTTTCCGTCTCGCCCACGAACGTCTTGTCGGCGATGCGGATGACCTTGTACGTGCCGTCGCGGTAGAAGATGATGGCGTCGTCGATGTCGGAACAGTTGGCGACGAACTCGTCTTTCTTGAGTCCGGTGCCGATGAATCCCTCATCGCGGTTGATGTACAGTTTCTCGTTGGCTTCGGCCACCTTGGTGGCGATGATGGTGTCGAAGTTCCGCAATTCCGTGCGGCGGGGATGCTCATCGCCGTATTTGGCCTTGAGCAGGCGGAACCAGTCGCACGTGACCTCCACCATGTTGGCCAGGTCGCGGTCGATGCGCGCGATTTCCTCTTTCATGCGGAGGATGGCCTCGTCCGCCTTGTCTTTGTTGAACTTCAGGATGCGCGCCATCTTGATGTCCATCAGCCGTAGTATGTCGTCCTTGGTGACTTCGCGTATCATTTGCGGATAATACGGCGTGAGGCGTTCGTCGATGTGAGCGCAGGCGGCGTCCATGTCTTTGGCCTGTTCGAAAGGCTTGTCCTTGTAGATGCGTTCCTCGATGAATATCTTTTCGAGCGAGGCGAAGTGCAGGCTTTCCTGCAGTTCCCGCTTTTTGATGAGGAGTTCGCGGCGGATGAGCTCGAGCGTGTTGTCCACCGATCGTTTCAGCACTTCGCTTATCGTGAGGAAGCAAGGTTTCTTGTTGTCGATGACGCAGCAGTTGGGTGAGATGCTCACTTCGCAGTCCGTGAAGGCATAGAGCGCGTCAAGGGCCTTGTCCGAGCTTACGCCCGGTGTGAGGTGCACCAGGATTTCCACCTCCGCGGCGGTGTTGTCCTCCACCTTGCGCACTTTGATTTTTCCTTTCTCAATGGCTTTCAGGATGGAGTCTATGAGCGTGGTGGTGGTCTTGCCATACGGGATTTCGCGGATGGCCAGCGTCTTGTTGTCTATCTTGGTGATTTTGGCGCGCACCTTGACCACTCCGCCGCGTTGCCCGTCGTTGTACCGGCTCACGTCAATGCTGCCCCCCGTCAGGAAGTCGGGATAGAGCTGGAAAGGTTCGCCGTGCAGGTAGCTGACGGCCGCGTCGCAGATTTCGTTGAAGTTGTGCGGCATGATTTTCGAAGACAATCCCACGGCGATGCCTTCCACCCCTTGCGCCAGCAGGAGGGGGAATTTGACGGGGAGCGTGACCGGCTCCTTGTTGCGCCCGTCGTACGACAGTTTCCATTCCGTGGTCTTGGGGTTGAACACTACGTCCAACGCGAACTTCGAGAGCCGTGCCTCGATGTATCGCGGCGCGGCGGCCGAGTCGCCCGTGAGGATGTTCCCCCAATTGCCCTGGCAGTCGATGAGCAGCTCTTTCTGCCCCATTTGCACCAAGGCATCGCCGATGGACGCGTCGCCGTGCGGGTGGAACTGCATGGTGTGCCCCACGATGTTGGCCACCTTGTTGTAGCGTCCGTCGTCCATGCGCTTCATGGAGTGCAGGATGCGCCGCTGCACGGGTTTGAGGCCGTCGTTGATGTGGGGAACCGCGCGCTCGAGAATCACGTAAGAGGCATAGTCCAGAAACCAACTCTGGTACATTTTGCTCAGATGGTGCGTGATACTGTCGTGCGAGCCGGTGTCGGGGTGGTAGTTGGAGTGGGCTTCGTTTCCGGCCTCGGCAGGCTCGGCCGTCAAGTCGGTCAACTCGTCTTTGTCTTCGCTCATATTTGTGTGGGTTATATATCTATTTTAACGCAAAAATAGCACTTTAATGAAAAAAAAGGCGTACTTTTGCGAAAGTTTTATCAATATTTTGCGAATAGAGTATGGCTCAAGAAGATGTATTCAAGAAAATAGTGTCACATTGTAAGGAGTACGGGTTCGTGTTCCCTTCGAGTGAGATTTATGATGGTTTAGGTGCCGTGTACGACTACGGTCAGAACGGCGTGGAGTTGAAGAATAACATTAAACAATATTGGTGGCAGAGCATGGTGTTGCTCCACGAGAACATCGTGGGCATCGACGCCGCCATCTTCATGCATCCTACGACGTGGAAGGCCAGCGGGCACGTGGATGCGTTCAACGACCCTTTGATTGACAACCGCGACAGCAAGAAGCGCTACCGCGCCGACGTGCTGATTGAAGACCAGATAGCCAAATACGACGAAAAGATAAACAAGGAAGTGGCCAAGGCTGCCAAGAAGTTCGGCGAGAGCTTCGACGAGCAGAAGTTCCGCGAGACCAATCCCCGCGTGCTGGAGCACCAGCAGAAGCGCGACGCCCTGCACCAGCGTTACAGCGACGCGATGAACGCCAACGACTTGGCGGAGCTGAAGCAGATCATCCTGGACGAGGGCATCGTGTGCCCCATCAGCGGCACGCACAACTGGACGGACGTGCGCCAGTTCAACCTGATGTTCAAGACGGAGGTCGGTTCTACGGCCGACGGTACTTCCACCATATACTTGCGCCCCGAAACGGCCCAGGGAATCTTCGTGAACTACCTGAACGTGCAGAAGACGGGCCGCATGAAGCTGCCCTTCGGCATCGCGCAGATAGGCAAGGCCTTCCGTAATGAAATCGTGGCACGCCAGTTCATTTTCCGCATGCGCGAGTTCGAGCAGATGGAGATGCAGTACTTCGTGAAGCCGGGCACGGAGCTTCAGTGGTTCGAGACGTGGAAGAAGCAGCGCATGGCCTGGCACCAGGCCTTGGGCTTCGGCGCGGAGAACTATCGTTTCCACGACCACGAGAAGCTGGCCCACTACGCCAACGCGGCGAGCGACATCGAGTTCCACATGCCCTTCGGGTTCAAGGAAGTGGAAGGCATCCACAGCCGCACCAACTTCGACCTGAGCCAGCATGCGAAATATTCGGGCAAGAAGATAGAATATTTCGACCCCGAGACGAACGAGAGCTATACGCCGTATGTCATCGAGACGTCCATCGGCGTGGACCGCATGTTCCTCTCCATCATGTGTCACAGCTACCAGGAAGAGACGCTGGAGAATGGCGAGACCCGCGTGGTCCTGAAGTTGCCCGAGGCATTGGCGCCCGTGAAGCTGGCCGTCATGCCGCTGGTGAAGAAAGACGGGCTGCCCGAGAAGGCGCACGAAATCATCAACAGCCTGCGCTTCCATTTCAATTGCAAATACGACGAGAAAGACTCCATCGGCAAGCGCTACCGCCGGCAGGATGCCATCGGTACGCCGTATTGCGTGACGGTGGACTACGACACGCTGAAGGACGACACCGTCACGCTGCGCCACCGCGACACGATGGAGCAGAAGCGGGTGAAGGTTTCCGAGCTGCAGGGCATCATCGAAGACCGCGTGAGCATCACCTCGTTGCTGAAGAAGCTTGTGTAGTCCCGCATTAAAAAGAATACGGAAGCCCATGAAGAAATCCTTTTTGTATCTGGCCGTGGCCGGCTTGGCCCTGGGGATGATGGCGTCGTGCAAGGAAGAAGACGACACCTACGACGCATACGCCGACTGGCCGGCCCGCAACGCGGAATATTTCACCCAAGTGGCGGCCGAGGCCCGCGACTCCATCGCCGAGGCCAAGAGGCTGCACGGCGACCAGTGGGAAGCGCATTGCAACTGGCGCATGTTCAAGTCGACCACCAAGGTGCAGGGCGTGCCCGGGGCGCTGACCGACTCGATTTGCGTCTACATCGAGCGGAGGGGCGAGGGCACGGAAAGCCCCACGTGGTCCGACACCGTGCGGGTGAACTACCGTGGTTTCCTGATGCCGACGCAGAACATCGTCAACGGGGAGTGGCGCGAGGAGCGCACCGTCTTCTCGCAGTCCTTCATGGGCGAGCTGGACAACAACATCGCTGTGCCGGCCAAGATGGGCGTGTCTACCGTGGTGGCCGGTTTCGCCACGGCCTTGCAGTACATGCACGAGGGCGACGTGTGGTGGATTTATATCCCCTCCGAACTGGGCTATGGCAGCCAGTCGTCCGGTTTGGTGCTGTCCTATTCCACGCTGACTTTCTACACGAACTTGGTGGCCATCTACCGCGCCGGAGAGGATATTCCGGACTGGAAATAAAGGTCGCAGACATAAGTCGAGGCCGGTCTCTGCACAATGCGGAGGCCGGCCTTGGCCGTTTATAGGGTTGGCCCGCGCAGTCCGTTCCTTGTATCGGGCAACAGCAAGGCCGCCTCTTGTCGCTGTTTGCCGTCAGGCGGCCTTTCCCGGAAGGCGGGCGGACGGAAACCGCCGAGGGGCGGCGCCCCGTCGTCCGGCGAGTGCCCTTTTGTGGCGAAAAATCTCTTCGCCCGTCCGTGTTTCAAGGGGCGTCCCGTGGACGGATGTCATGGAGGAAGGCCATGCTTCGTTTTGCCCGAAGCGCCGCGGCGTCGTGCAGGCTCCGCCAGCGTACTCTGCGGAGAGTACTCGAGTACTTGCCGCAGAGTACTCGAATGCTTTGCGGCAAGTACGATTCAGCGTCCCGCAAGGCGTTGCCCGAATTTCCGCTACATAAGCGGCATGTTAAAGCTCGAAACCGATGGAACGGGGGAGAGGAAAACAAAAGCAGGAAGGAAACGGCGTTGTTTCCTTCCTGCCGGGTCTTGTTGCCGGTCAAGTCCGGCTTTTTATTTGATGTTGCCCACCTTTATCAGGTATTCAGCAATCTGCACGGCGTTCAGCGCGGCGCCTTTCTTGATTTGGTCGCCCACGAGCCAGAGGGTGATGCCGTTCTCGTTGGCCAGGTCCTTGCGGATGCGGCCCACGTAGACGTCGTCCTTTCCGGCCAGGAAGAGCGGCATGGGGTAAGTCTGCGTCGCGGGCTCGTCCATCAGTTGCACGCCTTCGCCTTTCGCGATGGCTTCCTGCACTTCGGCCACGCTGAGGGGCTTCTCCGTCTCAATCCAGACGGCCTCGGAGTGGGAGCGGAGGGCGGGGACGCGGACGCACATGGCGGAGCATTGCACGTCGCTGTGCATGATTTTCTGCGTCTCGTTGAACATCTTCATTTCTTCTTTCGTGTATCCGTTGTCCTGGAACACGTCGATTTGCGGGATGACGTTATAGGCCAGCTGGTAGGCGAACTTCTTCACCGTGACAGGCTTGCCTTCCACGATTTCGCGGTATTGCTGTTCCAGTTCGGCCATGGCTGCGGCTCCGGCGCCGCTGGCGGCCTGGTAGCTGGCCACGTGTATGCGCTTGATGTGGCTCAGGTTCTCGATGGGCTGCAGGGCCGTCACCATCATGATGGTCGTGCAGTTGGGATTGGCAATGATGCCGCGCGGACGGTCGAGCGCGTCGGCTGCGTTGCATTCGGGCACGACAAGCGGCACGTCCTTGTCCATGCGGAAGGCGCTGGAGTTGTCGATCATGACGGCGCCGTAGCGTGTGATGTCTTCCGCGAATTCGCGCGAAGTGCCGGCTCCGGCTGAGGTGAAAGCGATGTCTATGTCTTTGAAGTCATCGTTGTGCTGGAGAAGTTTCACTTCGATCTCTTTTCCGCGGAACTTGTATTTCGTGCCCGCGCTGCGTGTCGAGCCGAACAGGACCAATTCGTCTAAGGGGAAGTTTCTCTCTTCGAGCACGCGCAGGAATTCTTGTCCCACTGCGCCGCTTGCACCTACAATAGCTACTTTCATTTCGTTTCCTTTTTTAGATGTTTTGATGAATCTGGCTGCAAAATTAGATAAATTATAACGATTTGGCACACAAAATGGAAACTTTTTCGTTACTTTGCATATTATTTAATCAAAGACGCTCATGCAGATGCCCGATTTGTCTACATATCTTCCCATAACGGATCCCACTTGGATATTCTTTTTGGTATTGAGCATCATCTTGTTTGCACCCATACTGTTGGGGAAGCTGCGCATCCCGCATATTGTAGGCATGATTCTGGCTGGCGTGCTCATCGGCCCTTACGGGTTGCACGTGCTCGACCGCGACAGCAGTTTCGAGCTCTTCGGCAACGTGGGGTTGTACTACATCATGTTCCTCGCCAGCCTGGAGATGGACATGCAGCACATGAAGCGCATCCGCTGGCAGGCGCTGACGCTGGGGCTTGCGGCCTTCATCATCCCGTTGGCTATGGGCATGGTGAGCAACATGTTCTTGCTGAAATACAGTCTGGTGACCTCGGTGTTGCTGGCCAGCATGTACGCCTCCCACACCCTGATAGCCTATCCCATCGTGATTCGTTACGGTGTGTCGCGCAACCGCAGCGTGAGCATCGCCGTGGGCGGCACGATTGTGACCGACACGCTGACGCTCCTGGTGCTGGCCTTCATTTCGGGCATGTTCCGCGAAGAGGCTTTCGGCGGTTGGAACATGGCCTTCTTGCTGGCGAAGTTCGTGCTCCTGGCCCTTCTCATTGTTTATTCCTTCCCGCGCATAGCCCGCTGTTTCTTCCGTCGCTACAACGACCCCGTCCTTCAGTTCATATTCGTGCTGGGCATGGTGTTCCTGAGCGCCGGGCTGATGGAACTCATCGGGATGGAAGGCATTCTTGGAGCATTCCTGGCCGGCTTGGTGCTCAACCGCCTTATTCCACGGAGCGCTCCGCTGATGCATCATCTGGAGTTCGTGGGCAATGCCCTCTTCATTCCCTATTTCCTCATCGGGGTGGGGATGATCATCGACATGCGCGTGCTGTTGGGCTCGGGCGAGGCGCTGAAGGTGGCGGCCGTGATGATCACGATGGCCCTTGCGGGCAAGTGGATTGCCGCATGGGTGACGCAGAAGATATTCGGGATGTCGGTGCTGGAGCGTGAACTCATGTACGGCCTGAGCAACGCGCAAGCGGCGGCCACGCTGGCCGCGGTGCTGGTGGGCTACAACATCATCCTGCCCTCGGGTGAGCGCTTGCTGAACGAGGACGTGCTGAACGGGACGATCCTGCTGATACTCGTCACGTGCGTGGTCAGTTCGCTCATCACCGAAGTGTCGGCCCGGAAGCTGGCTTTGCAGGACGGCACCGTCAACGAGGGGCGCCCGTTGGACGAGGAGTCCACGCTGATTGCCCTGGCCAATCCCGACACGGTGGACGATTTGGTCAACATCGCCCTGCTGATGCGGAAAGACAAGGCCGAAGAGCCAATGAGCGCCATTAACGTGGTGCTCGACAACGACGAGAAGGCCCGCGAGAAGGGCATGAAACTGCTCGAGGCGGCTTCGTCCATCGCTTCGGCGGCCAATGTGCAGATGCGCACGAAGGTGAGGTTGGCCACGAACCTGGCCAACGGCATCATCCACTGCATGAAGGAGAACGACTATTCCGAGCTCGTGGTGGGGCTCCACATGCAAAGCTCCCCCACGGAGTTCTTCTTCGGGCCGGTGCTGGTCAGCCTGCTCAACCGCCTGAACCGGCAAATCACGATGATACGCTGCACGGTGCCGGTGAACACCATCCGGCGCATCCACGTGGCCGTTCCGGCCAAGGCGCAGTTCGAGGCCGGCTTCTACCATTGGGTGGAGCACGTGGCCCGATTGGCTGTGGCTCTGGGTTGCCGCATCACCTACCATGCCCATCCCGACACCATCCGCATCCTGCGCCGTTACCTGGAGACTTATCATAAGACCATCCGCGCGGAATATGTGCAGACCGACGGAGGGAACGAGCTGAAGCGCATCTCGCGCGACGTGAGGGAAGACCACATGCTGGTGGTGGTCCTCGCCCGGAAGGGTTCGATTTCCTTCCGTCCGTCGTTCGACCATATTCCCCGCCAAATCAAGAAGTATTATATGAACGTGGGGCTGATGCTCATCTTCCCCGACGTGTATGCCGAGGGCGCCACGAAGGATGTGAGCGTGAACGAGCCGCTGACCATGGAGGCGCGCTACGAGGCTACGAAAGAATGGTATAAGAACTGGTTATCGCGCAGCAACGGGAAGGAGGAAAAGCCATGACCTGCGGCCCGGAATGGGAAGCGCGCACCGAGCTGCTGCTGGGCGCCGGGCGCATGGAACGTTTGCGCCGGTCGCACGTGCTCGTGGTGGGCACGGGCGGGGTCGGGGCCTACGCGGCGGAGATGCTCGTCCGTGCGGGCGTGGGGCGGCTGACGATAGTAGACGCCGACCGCGTGCAGGAGAGCAACATCAACCGCCAGTTGTGCGCCTTGCATTCCACGGTGGGCGAGGAGAAGGTCCGCGTGCTGGAGCGCCGCTTCAAGGACATCAACCCTGGGCTGGAGCTGACCGTGAGGGCGGAATACGTGGAGGAGCAGGACGTGCCGGCCCTGTTGGGCGCGGCAGACTTCGACTTCGTCGTGGACGCCATCGACACCATAACCCCCAAATGCGCCCTCATCATGGAGGCGATGCGGAGGCGCATGCGCATCGTGAGCAGCATGGGGGCGGGCGCCAAGACGGACATCACCCAAATCCGCTTTGCCGACTTGTGGGAGACGTTCCATTGCGGACTGAGCAAGGCGGTGCGCACGCGGCTCAAGCGCGAAGGCATGCGACGGCCATTGCCCGTGGTGTTCTGCGCTCAGCAGGCCGACCCGGCTGCCGTGGTCGCGGTCGAGGGCGAGCGCAACAAGAAGACCACGGTGGGGACGGTGAGCTACATGCCGGCCGTCTTCGGGTGTTATTTGGCACAATATGTGATAAGTCGACTATAAGGCATTATGATAGAAGTTAGAGACATAAGGAAGAGTTTCGGCGCGCTGGAGGTGCTGAAGGGCATCAGCCTGGAGGTGGGACAGGGCGAAATCGTGAGCATCGTGGGGCCGAGCGGGGCGGGGAAGACCACCCTGCTGCAAATCATGGGCACGCTGGACAAGCCCGACGCGGGCGACGTGTTGTTCGACGGCCTTTCGGTGGAGAAACTGGGAGCCCGCGAGATGGCGGAGTTCCGCAACCGGCGCATTGGTTTCGTGTTCCAGTTCCATCAGTTGTTACCGGAGTTCACGGCGATCGAGAACGTGATGATTCCCGCTTTCATCGGCCATGTGCCGGCGCGGGAAGCCAAGGAGAGGGCGCAGGAACTGCTGGACTTCATGGGACTGGGCGGCCGCATGTCGCACAAGCCGAACGAGCTGTCGGGCGGCGAGAAGCAGCGGGTGGCCGTGGCCCGGGCGCTGGTCAACCATCCCTCCGTGGTGTTTGCCGACGAGCCTTCGGGCAGCCTGGATTCCAGGAACAAGGCGGAACTGCACCAATTGTTCTTCGACCTGCGCGACAAGCTGGGACAGACGTTCGTCATCGTCACGCACGACGACGAGCTGGCGCGGCAGACCGACCGCACCGTGCACATGAAGGACGGCTTGATTGAATGAAGCACAAATTAGTTTTTAAGACGCGATGGATATAAAGTTAGGAAAAATGAACCGCCTGATGGTGGTCAAGCGTGTGGACTTCGGCATGTATCTCGACGGACGGGACGCCGGCGAGATTCTGCTGCCTGCGCGCTATGTGCCCGAAGGGTGCAAAGTGGGCGACGAGTTGGACGTGTTTCTCTACCTGGACAGCGAAGAGCGCCTCGTGGCCACCACGCAGAAGCCGCTGGCGCAAGTGGGCGACTTTGCCTATCTGCAGGTGGCTTGGGTGAACAACTACGGCGCATTCCTCGACTGGGGATTGATGAAAGACCTTTTTGTGTTGTTTCGGGAGCAGAAGGTGAAGATGCAGAAGGGGAAAAGCTACGTCGTGCACCTGCATGTCGACGAGGAGACCTACCGGTTGGTGGCTTCGGCCAAGGTGGAACGCTACTTGTCGGACGAGATGCCGCCCTATGCCGAGGGCGACGAGGTGGGCATATTGGTGTGGCAAAGGACCGACCTGGGCTTCAAGGTTATCGTGGACAACCGCTTTGCGGGCCTGGTCTATGAGAATGAGCTGTTCCGCGAACTGAAGGTGGGCGACAAGTTGACGGCATACGTCAAGCTGGTGCGTCCGGACGGGAAGCTGGACATCGCGTTGCAGAAGCAAGGCATGGCCGCCGTGGAGGACTTCTCGGAAACGCTCCTGCGCTACCTGCGGCAGCACGGCGGGCGCACCCCGCTGGGCGATAAAAGTCCGGCGGAGGAAATCTACGGCACGTTCGGCGTGAGCAAAAAGGTGTTCAAGAAAGGAGTGGGCGACCTCTACAAGCGGCGCCTCATCGAGATAACCCCTGCCGGGCTGAGGCTGGTGGAATGAGCCGCGGCGGGCTGTTGCCCGTGTCTCGCGGCCAAGGGGGCGGATGCCTGTTGGCGAAAGGGAAAACCATGACTGCGCCATGCGAGGAATTGCATGGCGTAGTTCTTGGATGCCCGCGTCCTGCCCGGCAGGGAGGCGCGGACGTGCCCGGTGGCCCGACGCGTCGTGCGGTGTGCGCCAGCGTACTCTGCGGCAAGTACTCGAGTACTCTCCGCAGAGTACGATTCGAAACTCCGCAAGGCGTTTGCCCGTTCTCCGCGGAAAAGCGGCAGGAGATGGGCGTAAAACTTCATCGCATGGCTACGTCTTGGGAAATGAAGTGTGCGGGGAAGTGCGGCACCGGCAGCGGGACGGCCCCGCGTCCGTCCGTTCCGGATGCCGGTCGGAGAGGGCAGATAAAAAAGACACGGCATCGGAAAACCCTTCCCGTGGAAGTCGTTCCGATGCCGTGTCGTATGACGAGTGGAAGCGAAAAGCTTATTCGCCCACGATTTTGCGCTTTTCTGCGATACGGGCTTTCTTGCCGGTGAGTTTGCGCAAGTAGTACAATTTGGCGCGGCGCACCTTACCAATCTTGTTTACTACGATGTTGTCGATGTTGGGGCTTTCGATGGGGAAGATACGCTCCACGCCAACGGTGCCTGACATCTTGCGTACCGTGAAACGCTTCTTGTTGCCGTGGCCTGAAATCTTGATCACCACTCCGCGGTACTGCTGGATACGTTCCTTGTTACCCTCGACGATTTTGTATGCTACGGTAACCGTGTCGCCGGCTTTGAATTTCGGGAATTCCTTGCCCGTAGCAAATGCTTCTTCTGCAATTTTAATTAAATCTGCCATTGTTTGTTTGAATCATTAAAAATGTTTGTCGTCCCGGTACAACATAACAGGGAACTCTGCATCCTGCCAGCGATTGTACGGAAAGCGCTGCAAAGGTACTTCAATTTCATGAATCGCACAACTTTGGGCTTGCTTTTTTCTGACGGAACGACAAGATATGCTGCTTTTTTCGTAATTTTGGCTTCCGAAACGATAAGAAATGAAGATGAGGACATACAGATTAGTTCTTTTGTCTGCCTGTTTTGCCGTCTCTGCTGCGGCATGCGCGCAGCGCTACGGGTTGGCGGGGGTGAAGGCGGGGCGCGTCGAAGTGACGAGCCGCTTCGATGCCCGCCCCGACAGCGCGGCCCTGCGTGTGGTGGAGCCTTACCGCAAGGCTGTGGACAGCATCATGTCGCCCGTGTTGGGCGAGAGCGAGGTGGCCATGCCGGTCGACCGGCCGGAAAGTTTGTTATCCAATTTCGTGGCCGACGTGCTGCGGGAAAGTTCGATACGGGTGGGCAAGAAGGCCGATATCGGGCTGTGCAACATGGGCGGACTGAGAAGCACGATGCCCAAGGGGACCGTCACGTATGGCGATGTGCTTGAGATTGCGCCGTTCGAGAACCGGCTGTGCGTCCTTGCCTTGAGCGGCGAGAAGCTGGAGGAGCTGATGGGGCAGATTGCCGCGGTCGGCGGGGAAGGCATCAGCGGGGCGCGGCTGGTCATCACGGCCGACGGGCGCTTGCTGACGGCCGAAGTGGGCGGGAAGCCCATCGCGCCGCATGGCATCTACACGATTGCCACGCTCGATTATCTGGCGGAAGGCAATGACAGGCTCTACGCATTGAAAGACAACCTGTCGAAGAATGTCACGAACATCAAAGTGCGCGACCTGATAGTGGAGACCATCCGCCGGGCCGCGGCACAGGGCCGCAAGGTGTCGGCACAAATGGAAGGGAGGATTGTGAAACAATGAAAGACATGCTGCTGGAAAGACTGAGGGCGTGGGCATTGGCGGCCGTGTGCGGGCTGATGGCCACGGTGTGCCCCGCGCAAGAGGGCGGGGTGGAGTTGAGAATCGCGCACACGAACGACACGCACAGTTGCGTCATGCCCGTGAGCCCGCATTCGACCGACACGGCCCTGGCCGACAAGGGCGGCATGGTGCGCCGGGCTGCCTTGGTGCGCGACCTGCGGGCCGAGGATCCCTCGCTGCTGCTCTTCGATTGCGGGGACTTCTCGCAAGGCTCTGCTTACTATAATTTATATAAAGGTGAAGTGGAAGTCCGCCTGATGAACACGATGCGCTACGATGCCGCCACCATCGGGAACCATGAGTTCGACTTCGGCATGGAGAACATGGCGCGCATCTTCCGGATGGCCGATTTCCCCATTGTCTGCGCCAATTACCACTTCGAGGGCACGGTGCTCGAGGGAGTGGTCAAGCCGTATGTCGTCCTGGAGCGCAAGGGATTGCGCATCGGCGTCTTCGGGCTGGGGACGCAACTGGAGGGGATGGTGGCTTCGGACAACTACAAGGGCGTGGTGTTCGAGGATCCCGTTGCGGCGGCCAATCGCGTGACGGCCGTTCTGAGAAACGAGGAGCACTGCGACCTGGTGGTCTGCCTGTCCCATCTGGGATGGGATATCGAGGGAGTGGACGACACGGAGGTCATTCCGGCATCGCACGGCATAGACCTTGTGCTCGGCGGCCATTCGCATTCCTATTTCGAGCATCCCGAAGTGATGAAGGATGCCGACGGCAAGGACGTCTATTGCAACCAGATGGGAAAGCACGGGCGCTACGTCGGACTGCTGGAACTCGACATGCAACCCCTGCCTCGTTGAGGGCTTATTCAAAATAAAACGTGAGGACAATCATCTTGGACGAAGCGCCGTCCAGTGATTGTGTGAACTTCCGCAGCGAATTGTCAATCAAATCGTTGCGGTTTTTTTGTAGGATGTCGGAAAGTCCGAAACAGAACTTCAGCTCGGGGATGAGCTTGAAGAACGGCAGGTAGATGTCGCACCCCATGCCCACCTCGATGTAGCAGTCGAAGGGCTTCATGAGCAAGGCCTTCTGCTTCTTCGTGGTCAGGTCTATCATGGGGTTCACTCCGGCAATGAAGTAGGGGCGGAAGTTGTTATAGCGGGGAGCGGCAAACTTCAGGTCCAAAGGGAAAGAAATGTAGGTGGACTTGATGTTTTGCGTGGTGTCTTGCTGGGAGACCTGTTCGTGGAACGATACGTGTTTCTGGCCGAAATGCAGTGTGGGCACGAGGCGCAAGGCCAGATACGTGTTCAGGCGCATCTCGCCCAACACGCCCACGCTGAACCCCGGGCTATAGTTGTCCACGTCGGCATACCATTGTTCGCCGGTCTCCGGGTCGACGAATCCGTTGTTCCTCAGTTCCAAGTCCTGCATGTGCACGCCGAAGAGGAAGCCATAGTGGAATCGCCGCTGGTCAATGTATGGACGGTGCTGTAGCCTGCGCTCCTGTGCCGTCATGCCGCAGGCGGAAAACAGGCAGATGAGCGCGACCAGAATCTTTTTCATGAATCATTGGTTTTTATGATAAAACAACGCAAAGATACGCAGCTTATTGCATTCGGCCGAGGCTTTCAGGATGAAAATCACCAAAAATAGTGAGAAAATATTTTGGAGGATAGTTTTTAAATACTAACTTTGCGGTACTTTTGAATCAAATAAAGCATTTTTAATTTTAAATTCATTGAATATGGCTTACGTAATTGGTGATGATTGTGTAGCATGCGGCACTTGCATCGACGAGTGCCCGGTAGGTGCAATTTCTGAAGGCGAAAAGTATGTAATCAACGCAGACGCTTGCACGGAGTGCGGCACTTGCGCTGACGTTTGTCCTTCTGGCGCAATTTCTCTCGGCTAAAGAGAAACTTCACAACTGTTTTTAAGAGTTAGACAAAGGCCTTCTCGCCCTGCATGGGGTTGAGGAGGCTGTTTTTTTGTTGGCACTTCATTCCGGTCCGCCGTTGGTGGGCCGCGCGAAAGACGAAGGCCGTCACCTTGCGGGGTGGCGGCCTTCTGTCGATTGGGCGTGGCGGGAGGTTGTCCCGCGGCGGGAGCGTGTCGGAGTTCAGCGTTGCGCCGTGGCGTTGTTGCCGGCGGCCTGCATTTGTTCCGCGTTGAGGAAGAGCCAGCGTTGGCCGGCCTCTTCGTCTTTCAGTTTGAAGTCGTCGGTGGCGGTCTGTCCGTCCGCTCCGGCGACCATGCAGTGCGGATGGGTTTTCTTTTCCGGGTGCAAGATCCAGTAGCCCCTTGCGGCCACTGCGTTTTCCCCCTCGCCGATGGTCACGTCCGTCCGGCCTCGCATGAGTTGGAAACTTTCGGCGGGCGAGGGCGTTTCCCCGTCGGTCGTGAGGAAGGTGTTGCCCGAGGCGTCGTAGGTGATGAACCGCCCCGTGCCCACGTTTTGGAAACGGTAGTAGCAAGTCGTGGGGTCGAAGGTGATGTGCCATGCGGCCGCGTCGTTGGCCAGAGCCTCTGTGGCGGTCATCTTCTCCCGCCCGATGGCGGTGGAGTTTTCGTCGTCCACGAGGTAGGAGGAGCCGGGGCCGTCTGTTTCCGATTCGCTCAGGATGTAATACTTTGCTCGGTCGTCCTGCTCGAACACGTAGGCCGGCGTGGCGCTTCCGCCGCTGGGCGGCAGTCCGTCTTCGCCGAGGCCTTGGGTGATGAGGCTGTTGGCGATGTAGAGCGCCTCGGTGCCGTTGTCCTCATGTGCCCCGTTGATGCCGTAGGGCCACATGTGCATCTTGTCGCCCGTCATGACAGCGTCGGGGTCGTTGTCCCAGAACCTCAGCACGGCATTGGCCCTTTCGCCGAGCCAGTCGCCCCTGTCGCCGTTTTTCCTGAGCGACGGGCTCCACCACATGCCGTGCTGTCCCACGCCGATGGCGTGCCCCATTTCGTGGAGGATGGTGCCCGTGCGTTGGTAGCTGGCATTGGGCCCCACGCGCATCCAGCCCCCGTAGCTGCAGTCGGCCGTGGGCGTGCCGGGGTTGTAGCGCACGGTGACGGTCACGCCCTGTATGCTGGTCAGGTTGTTCCAGTAGTCCACGGCCGAGACGATGGCCGACGTGATGCGCTTGTTGGTCGCCTCGTCGCCGGTGTTGTCGTATTTCCACGTGATGGTGCCCTTGGGAATGGTGATGATTTTGATGTCGTCGCCGTATGCCACGGCGTTGTCGTCGGTCATGGCGTAGGCCCTCGCGTAATAGACGGTGGAGGGGGTGAGGTCGCGCATGACGTAGATGCAGCCATTGTTGTCGATGAATTCCGTGGTGTGGCTGTCGCGGATGGTGGGTCCGGGCTTCGTGCTCCAGCAGAAACCGTGCTCTTTCAGTTGCTCCAAGGGCACGCCCGTGATGGTGCTGCGCCCGAAGGCCATGGTGGCGCCGCGTGCGTAGCGGGTGTCGGTGACCACGGTGGGCGCGCTTCCCGTCAGTTGCTTTTCAACACTTGGATTGCCCGGACCGGCATCTGCCATTTCCGTCCGTGCATGCAACGCATAGGGTGCTCCGCAGGCCAACGTCCCGGCCATAAGGAGGTGGATAAGCTTGTTCTTCATGAGTTTTTGCCTTGTTAAGTTTGTTGGTAATAAGTTCGCCTGTCAAATGTCCTGCAAAGTTATAGCTCATGTCCTCGAAATGCAATTTTTCGGCCCGCATTTTGTTGTTAAATTACACTAATGTTCCGACGGATATGTTTGCCTTATTGCGGGTTATATTGTTCCGGTTCCCTCGTTAGTGTTCTCAGTCGTGCGATATTGTCCAATGATTCCGGGCGTTTGTGCTCAATCATCCTATTGGTCGTGTGTTTGCGGGACAAGGAGCGTTGGCGGCAGGCCGTGGGCGCATGGCGATGCGGAGTCCTGAATCGTACCTTGCGGAGAGTATTCGAGTACTTGCCGCAGAGTACTCGAGTACTTGCCGCAAAGTACGCTGGCGGCTTGCGGTCGGCCGGGGCGTTTTCCCGGCGGGCCAAAACGGCGAATGCCGCCATCCGGCGACGGAGGCGGCATTCTTTCAAGGAGAACTATCCGGAGCATGCGCTCCGGTTTTGCGCATTTTATTTCAGTATTACCTTCTTGCGGTTGACGATGTAGATGCCCTTGGGCAGTCCTTGGAGCGAATCGGCCACCTTGATGCCCTGCAGGTTGTAGACGGCGGTGTCGCTGTCCTTGCCGGCTGTACCTGCTTCGGCTTTCACCTCCTGAATGTCGGTCACTTCGTTCTTCGTCATGCTTCCATAATAATAGAGGTTGAAGTTGTCGAAGATGGTCCAGTAGTGGCTGGGCGCGTCGCTGCACTTGATGCCGAGCTTCAGGTCGGTGTGGTCTTCCTTGATGGTGGCAATCAGTTGGTTTTCGTAGTTGCGGCGCTGGAAGTAGATGCTTGCGCCCTCCATCGTGTTGGGCAGGTAGGCCTTCGGGTTCTCGACGGCCACGTCGCTCTCGCACAGTTGGCGCTTCTTGGCCTCGCTGGCGATGTGCTTCATCTTGACGGACTGGTCGTTGATGTAGAGCACGGAGTTCACGTTGTTGATGCCGTTCTGGTAGTCGCGATATACGTCGGCATAGTAGCCCGGGCTTTGATATCCCTGCGCGGTGAGCTTGTAAGTCCCTGCGGGCATGTCTTCAAGTGTCTGGTTGAAGTCGAACGTCGCTTGCCAGTATTCGCAGCACGAATAGTTGAAGGTGGGGGCTTCCGACCATCCCTTGTTATTGTCGATGCCGGGGTTGTTCATCAGGAAGTTGAGGTCGAAAGGTTCGTCCGCGCTCTTCGGCGTAACATTGCCGAGGAACTCCATGCCCGCGGCGCGGGCTTCGGCCACGTAGGACGGGAGCTCGTGGCTCCGTGCCTGTTGCGCCCTGTTCCAGATGTCGTCGAGCGACGCCTCGAGCGTCAGATCGGCTCCGCTCACGTCCTCGTTGTGCGGCGTTTCGGCCATGTCGCGGATGAGGGCTATCATCTCGGCCAGTTCGTCGAGCAGGTTGGCCTTGGCCCCCTTCTCGAAGGTCATGGCCTCGTCGGCGGTGAGGATGAGCCAGCGCTGGTCCACCTTGTCGTTGGCCTGCTGGATGGTGTTGGCCGCGGTGAAATGGTTGATGCGTCCGGAGAGGCAGTCGGGGTCGCCCTTGGCGTTGGTTTTGTTGCCCTGTCCGTCGGTGAGGCTGTCGGGATAGGCAATCCAGTACCCCTTCGTGGTGATGCTGTCCTCGCCCCGTCCCATGGTGACGTTCGTGCGTCCTTTCAGCAGGTGGAGCTTTTCCGTCAGTCCGGGCACGTCTTTCTCGATGGTGCGGAATCCGTTGGTGCCGGACGCGTTGTAGGTGATGTAGTTTCCGGTTGCGGCATTGCGGAACATGTAGTGCTGGCAAACGGGGTCGAAGGTGATGTACCACGCCGCGCTGTCGTTGGTTGTGGCCACCTCGGCCGTGGCCTCTTTCCAACGCAAGAGGCGGTTGGGGCCTTCGAAGAGGTAGCCGGTGTAGAGTCCGTAGTCTTCCGATTCGCTCTTCAAGTAGTATTTCACGTCGTCTTCCTGCGGGAAAACATAGGCGGGCGTGGCGAATCCGTCGGTCGGGGGAAGTCCGTCCTCGCCGAAGGCTTGGTTGAGCAGACTGTTGCCGATGTAAAGGAAGGAGGTGTAGTCGTCGGCTCCGGCTCCGTTGATGCCGTAAGGTCCGAAGTGCATGTTGTCGCCGTCAGCCGTGCGTGTGGGGTCGTTCTCCAAGAACTGCACCAAGGCGTTGCCTTGGTCGCCCTGCCAGATGCCTTGGCTGTTGCGCAACGTCTCGTTCCACCACATGCCGTGTTGCCCTTCGCCGATGGCGTGTCCCATCTCGTGCATGATAGTTCCGGCCCGTTGATAGCCGACGTTTGCTCCCATGTTCATCCAGCCGCCATAACTGCAATCGGCCGTTGGCGTACCGGGGCTGTAATTGATGGTGACATGCAGTCCGCGGATGCTGGTCAGGTTGTTCCAATATGCCAATGCTTTTTGTGCGCCGTAGTTGATTCGTGCGTTGGCTCCCTCGTCTGCGCCGTTGCTGTTGTACGTGTAGCAGACCGTTCCTTTGGGGATGGTGATGATTTTGATGACGTCGCCATATCCCACGGCATGCCCTTTGGTCATGGCGTATGCACGGACATAATAAACGGTTGAGGGCGTCAGTGGGCGCATGACATAGATGTAGCCATTGTGGCTGATGTATTCGTTCGAGCGGTTGTCGAAGATGGTGGGATTCGGATGGGTGCTCCAGCAGAAACCATGCTCCAGCAAGTCGTTGTAGCTCATGCCTTCGATGGTGCTACTCCCGAAGGCACGGTGGCGCCGCGCGCATACCGGGTGTCAGTCTTCACGTCGGGAGCGGCGTCGGTCGGGTTGTTTACGTAATATGTCAGAGTGGCAAGGGTTAGGTTTTCCAAGGCTTCGGTCAGTTCTTCCGAGGAGGAATTCAGGTTGCCGGCAACGGCTTGTGCGGTTTGGACGGCCCCGTCGAGTGCGGCGGATCCCGTGCCGCCTTCGGCTGCTGCCGTTGTGGCTTTGTCGATGGCCTTCTGCAAGTCGGCGAAGGCTTGTGCGGATGTTTTTGCCACTTCGTAAGCGTCGTGCAGGCGGACGGCGGCGGGGGGGATTTTTTCATCGACGGGTGTTTCCAACAGTTGCCGTGTGGCGGCGATGGCGGCTTGCAATTCGGAAGACACGTTTTGTTGCATTTTCTCCGAAGCCAGTGTGGTTGCATTGTCGACGCGCGCCTGCAGTTCTTTCAGGATGGCTTCCTGGCTATCGTCGACCAGATAGAGCCGAAAGTTGTCGCAGGCCAGCCAGTTGCCTGTGGCGTCTTCGGCGCGGAATCCCACGGTGGCTCGTCCCTCGACTACGGTGAAAGTCAGGCTGTAGTCTCCTCCTGCGTGGACGGGTTCGCGCACTTCGTCGGCGAAAATATAGGCGCCACTTTGTGGATCAGAGTTGTCCTGCCGGATGTTGTGGGCAGCTACGGTCAACTGGTAAGTGCCGTTAGCCATTGAAGGGATGGTTTGGCTCACGCCGCCGCTGCCAACGGCGTTGCCGGTGCCAATCCATTTCTCGACGTAGGTGGCCCCATCCTTGGTTTCCAGTCCGTCATTGGATTGCGGTAAAAGGTCGTCAAACTCCCACCCTTCGAGGTAGGTCTCGAAACTCGGATTCACCAGATAGGTGTCCGTCACGTCCGTTTGCGCATGCAGTGCGAAGGGGCTTCCGCAGGCCAATGCGCCAGTCATTAGGATACAAAAGAATCTGTTCTTCATGATGGTTTGTTTTAGTAGTTTGTTTAACACTTGAAAATAGGTCGTAACTCCATTGCAAATGTACAGAAGAATTTCATGAAATGCAATAATGTTGAGCGGATCTTTTTGCTTTCGTATATGGTAATATTGTATTGAGAATTACTGTTATAGTGCGTGTTACGTTTTTGCTGGTAGGTTTATGAAGTAAATATGTGTGTTTTATAATTCTATTATTTAGCTAAAATGGTTACGATAGTCCTATTCTGCTGAGTGGAGGGAAGGGGGCGATGGCCGCGGTTTATCTGTGCGCGGGCACGAGCCGTGGCGTTTCCGGCTTCAGGCATTCGCCTCTTGTTGGTGGATTGTGGTGCATGGGGCAATAAGATTTGACGCTTAGGGGAGGCTTTGCGATGCCGGATGTTTGCAGCTGGTTGCCGGACGGACAGGCTGCCGGTCGGGAAGAAAATTTTGGGCCGTATCATTGCACGACTCCGCAGGTTTTCATACCTTTACGGCGTATAATGGAATGGAAAAGGAAGGAAAAGGCTATGGAAGCAGTGAATAAAGGCGTGTTTTCCCGCGTGACAGATAAGAACGACCGATGGTTTGCCGAGAAGTTGGGCGACTTTCTTCTCGACATGGCCAAGCTGGTCTTTGGAGGTGTGATTCTGGCGGGCATTATGGAAAGCGATGTGAACCTGTATTGGTTGTTTGGGATTGGTGGTGTCATCACAATATGGATGATAATCACAGGTTTTATCGTCCTTCGTTTGTCTCATCCTAAAAAGTAAGAACTATGGCATTTATCATCTTTTTATTATTTGTCGGGCTTGCTACCACCGTTGTATTCTTCTGGGCCTTGCACGAACTGCGGAAGCAGAAGGCGCAGCGGAAGGAACAGTAGGCCCCTTTGTCGCCTTGGCGGGGGAGTTCCGCGCTCTGCAGCATCGGAGCGTGCTCTGCGGAGCGTATTCGAGTACTTTGCGGAAAGTACGATTCTGTACTCCTCAAGGCGCTTCATTGATTGCCCGGAATGCAAAACAGCCCTTCCAGACCATGATGTCCGGAAGGGCTGTTCTTTAAGTAGTCTCCTGTCGGGGAGAAAGTGCGGCTTTTAGAAGTTGGCCTTGAGGGCCTTCAGGCTGCTCTTCCCGTTGGAGAGGATGTACACGCCCGGAGCCAGGCCGTCGATGCTGACCGAAGCGGCGTTGTTCTCTTCCAACAGCGCGCGGCCTTGCAGGTCGTAGACCGTGATGTCGGACGGTTCGGCAAAGTAGAACGTGTTGCCTACGCGTTGTGCGGTCATCGTGGTCACGCCTTGGATGCCGGCGCCTCCGCTTACGTTGTAAGCCGCGAGGGTCGTGGTCAGGTCGGTCGTGTTGACGGTCTGCAAGGCTTTGGTCGTGCCGTTCTGGGCTGCGCCGATGACCAGCGGAGTCTCGCTGCTGGTGGCCGTGCCGCCTGCGAAGGTGTAGGCCAAGGTCGTGGCAATGGTCTTGTTGTTGTCTTGGTCTTGAAGGACATAGCCATAGAGGGAAACCTCGCCGTTGTTGACGGTCATGGCGGTGTAGTTCTCATAGAAATGCTGGGCGTCGCCGTTGCCTTCATCCAGCCCGCTTACAGCCGTCCATTGCACTTCCAGCGTGCTTTTGTTTAACGCCGCCGCATACAGGTCGCAAGCTCCGGTGTGAGTGGTTTCACCAGCAAAGGGTAAAGACTGCTGGAAGGAACCTCCGATGTAGAGGTTCTCACCCTCTACTTTCATGTCGCCGACAATATCGTATGAAGCGATGGAGGCATGAGGCGTGCCGTGGAAGATTTGCGTGTTCACACCGGCATCGCTGATGGAAGACACCACGTAGGCATGTTCTCTCATGCCCGTGTCTGCATCATTGGAGAATTCCATCGTCTTCGTGGTCCCGCCGGCCTCGTAGGCAACATTGCCAAAGCCCACGAAGCACAAATAAACGGTGCCGTTCTCCGCGGTGAAGTTCAAACTTTCCGGGCCCCACTGCACACTTTGCAATTGCTCGGCAGAAGCGATGCGGGCCACGGAAGCGCCTCCGGTCAGGTCGGCTGCGTTCAAGGAGAAGATGCCGTAGCTGCTGATGTCGTCGTACATGAAGTCGAAGATGTTCAGGTACATGCCTTGCCACTGCACGTCGTCGAAGTTCACATCGCCCGTGTAAAGAGCCGAAGCGTAGAGCTTGCCGTTGGAAACCTCAATGTGGTTGATGGTGGCGTATGGATAGCCTTCCAAGGGGAAGTAAAGACCGCTGGCGGCCACGTCTGCGTTGGCTTCCGACCAAATCACCTTGGTTGCCTGCAGCACGCCGTCGGCGTTGTAGGCCGCGATGAAGCTGGACACGTGGTAGGCTATTTCGCCGGGCTTGCCGGAGATGGTCTGCACTTTGCTGTTGTCCGTGCTGCCCACTTCGACGGCATCGGCCAGCGTGCCGGCGATGTAGACGTTGTTTGCCTCGTCGGTGGCGATGCAGGTGATGGTGGCTGCGCCGCGCAGGGCCACGGCCCAGAGGGCGTTGCCTTCGGCGTCGTATTTGGCCAGATAAGCACTATTGGCGATGGGTTCGAGGAATGCGCTTCCGATGCTGATGGGCTGCGTGAACTGTCCGGTGGCGAACACGTTGCCGGCGTTGTCCACGGCCGTGGGCGCCTGCAGGTTCAGTTCTCCCAGCGAGGCGACTGCCGCGAGGGGAGAGGTTGCCCACTTCTGCTCTTCGGCAGCTTGTGCTTGCATGCCTGCGAAGAACAGGCAGCAGGCGGCAATAAGTAATGCTCTTTTCATAACTGTTGATGTTTTTGGTGAATAAAATGATTTTATATGGCGTCCGGGGCGGGGGAGGGCATTACTCCTCCTCCAGTCCCGGGTTGGCTTCGATGGCTTCGGGTGGGATGCGCAGCGTGTAGCGCTCGTCGCCTTGCTCTAGCACATAGGTTTCGCCCTGATAAGTCTTGACCAGCTCGGGGAGCGTGGTGCGGCGCAGGTCGAACCAACGGTGTCCCTCGAAGGCCAGCTCGCGGAACCGCTCGTCGCGGATTTCCTGCCGCAGCTCGTCGCGCGTCATGTCCATGACTTCGGCTTCGCGGTCGGGGTAGACGGCAGCGGCGTAGCGCTTCTTCATCAGTTCCGTCAGGTAGTGGCGGGCATTCTCCATGTCGTCCAGTTCCACTGCGGCTTCGGCCGCCGTCAGGTAGAATTCGGCCGAGCGGAAAGTGCAGCGGTATTCGTTCGTTCCGGCCTTGACTACCTCGGTGGCGCTGGCGGAAAGCTGGCGGTAGAACTTGCTGCGGCGCATGTCGCCCGTCTTGTAATAAGACAACACGCTGGGATTCACGAAACCCGCTCCGAGCGAAGAGGACGTGAAGATGCGCTCCATGGATAGGATGGCCTCCACCGACTGGTAGTGATTGGGCAGCGTGGAGGACGTCACCGTGAGGTCTTCCAGTTGGCCGTGTCGGCTGACGATGTCCGTGGCGTAGTCGTAAGCCTGCTTCCACTGGCCCATGTAGAGATAGACGCGGGCGCGGAGGGCATTGACAGAAAGCGTGTTGAAGCGGTAGGTTTCGCCTTCGGGCCAAGCCTCGATGTTCAGTAGCTTCTCAGCCTCATCGATGTCGGCGAGCACGGAGGCATAGACTTCGGCCACCGTGTTGCGCGACAACACTTCGCGCACGTCGCTGTTCAGTTTCAAGGGGATGCCCTTGGTGGTGGCCGGGTCGCAGTGCGTGTACGGCTCTGCATAGAGGTTCACCAAGAGGAAGTGCATGTAGGCCCGCAGCATGTAGGCTTCGCCGACCAGTTGGTCGCGCTCGGCGGCAGAGGCCTCCGTGATGCCGTCCTTGTTCTCGATGACGGAATTGGCGATGTAGTTGACGTAATAGTATGTCCGCCAGTTGAATGAAAGGGTCGTTTCGTCCGGGCTGACGTCGTTCCAGCGCCATACGTCCAGGTATGAATCCAAGTTGGTGGCATTTTGCTCGCCCTCCATTGTCAGCTCGTCGCTGCGGAACGTGCTCATGCCTCTGTCGGCCGGCACGGTGGAATAGGCCTCGGTGAGCAGGGCGCGGTATTCCGTGGCGGTCTGCGGCATGACTTTCCCGATGGGTTGGATGTCGAGGAAGTCGTTGCAGGCCGGGAGCGACAGCAAGGCTGCGAAGAGGAATAATAGGCTGATATGTTTTTTCTTCATTGTTCGTCCTCCTTTTCGTTAGAAGTTTACGTTAAGCCCGAAGATGAAACTCTTGGGGATGGGGGCAGCGTAGGGGTTGCCCATCGTCTCCGGGTCGAGGTAGTTGTGATAGTTGCTGGCGATGACCCACAGGTTGCGGCCTTCAAGCGACACCGAAGCGCTCTTCACGCCGATGGGCTTGAGCCACTTTTCCGGCAGGTCGTAACCCAGGCGGATGCTTTGGAAGCGGAAGTAGTTCTGCTTCTTGACCCAGATGTCCAGTTGGCGGAACAGGTTCTGCTCGCGGTAGCGAAGGAACTCGCCCGTTCGCCCGTCGTTTTCAGTCATGAGTGCCGGAAGGTTCGTGTTGGTGTTGTCCGGCGTCCAGCGGTTCAGAATGTCGCGGTTGCTGTTCAGCCCGCGGTCGTAGTTTGTGGGGTCGTATGTGGGCGTGGTTTGCACGTGCATTCCGAAGTTGTAGATGCAGTTGATGCTCAGTGTGGCCCGCTTGTACTTGAACGTGTTGGTAAAACCGCCGGACACTTTCGGGTCGGTGGTGCCCATGTAGGAGAACAGGTCGCGTTGCTCCTCCGCACTGAGCGTGCTGGCTCCCGCGTTGTTCAGCTGAAGGAATTCCGTGGCCGTCACTTTTCGCCCGTCTTTGGTGAGGAAGAGGGGGTAACCCTGGTCGTCCAGTCCTGCGGTCTTGTAGGCGAAGATGGCTCCCACGGGGTAGCCTTCACGGCTGGGCGTGGTGCTGTTTTCGGCCACGGTTTCGCGTAACACGGTGTTGTCGTTGAAACCGAAGTTCAGGTTGGTGAACCACGTGAAGTCCTTGGTGTGGATGTTCCGTGTGGTCAAAGCCACTTCCACACCTTGGTTCTTCATGCTGGCCCAGTTGACGGTGGTCGAGGAGTAACCGGTCTCGAGCGGAAGCATGCGCAGTCCGATGAGGTCGGTGCCCTTGCGGTAGTAATAGTCCACGGAGAGCGAGATGGCGTCGTCCCACAAGGAGATGTCCATACCCACGTTCACATTTTGCGTCTTTTCCCAGCGCAGGTCGGGATTGGGAGCGTTGTTCGGGCTGATGGCTTCTTCGGAGTGTCCCGGGAGAATGGTGACTTGTTCGTAACTTCCGATGAGGAAGGGCGACGTGTTCTTGTCGATGTTGCCTTGCAAGCCATAAGAGGCGCGGAGTCCCCAGTTGCCCACCACCGTGGCGTTCTTCATGAACGGTTCGTCGCTGATGCGCCACAAACCGCTCACGGAGTAGAGCGGCAGGTAGCGGTACTTCTTGGCCACGCCGAAGATGTCCGAGCCGTCGAAGCGGATGCTTCCGCCCAAGGTATAGCGGTTGAGCAAAGTGTAGGACCCTGTGGCGAACCAAGATACGAAGGCATTTTCCGCATAGGATTCCGTGTGGAGAGGCACTTTGTTTCCCGCGTCCTCATCCGGGAACAGGACCGGAGTGGAGGTCAGCGTCTTGTTGTTGTATCCGTATGCGGCGGAATAGAGCGACTTGTATTCGTTGTGCCGGATTTCCGTACCCAACATGACGTCCAGGTCGTGGATGTCCTTGAAACGGTTTTGGTATTCCGCCATGGCCTTCCACGTCCATTGGGTCTGGTGGCTGTCCGTGATTTTGTTGCTGCCGCCTTCCGGAAGGATGGTGGTGCCGTTGTAGATGTGCTGCTCCTTCTCGCGTCGCATGGCGTAGCTGTTTTGTCCGGCATACTTCTCGATGCTGCCTTCGTCCCATTGCAATCCGAACTGTGACGTGATTTTGAAATGCTCGTCCAACTTGAACTCGCCATCGAAAATGGACATCACGGACGTGGTGGTGTTGATGTTCGACGTGTTGGCACGTTCCTCGAAGATGTTGAAGTCCGGCACGATGTCGTCTCCTTGCCGGTGCTGCACGTTTGTGTCATAGATGTAGTTCCCCTCATCATCGAACGGACGAAGGTAGGGGTTGGCGATGCGTGAATAGTAGACAGGGTTGGTGAATCCTTCATTGAACGTCAGATAGGAGCGTTGCTTGCGTCGGTTGGCGAAGACGGAAGCTCCCACCTTCAGTTTGCTGTTGATGCGGTAGTTGGTCTTCAGCGTCAGGTTGAAGCGGTCGTTCTTCACGCTCTCCACGTTGCCTTGCTCCACGTAGTAGCCCAAAGCGGAATAGTAGGTGGCCTTCTCCGAGCCGCCGGAAAGACTCACGTTGTATTCTTGGTTGAAAACGTCGCGGAACAGAATGTCGTTCCAGTCCGTGTTGATGGAGCGCAGGGCATTGATGTCGGCCTGCGCCTCGGGCGAGAGCGCGGCCCATCCGCCGGACTTATAGGCGTCGGTCAGTCCGTAGCCCGCAATGATGCGCGCCACGTCGCCCTTGTTCTCGCGGTAAGTATAGTCCGATTGCAGGAGGGCGAGCTCGAGATCTACCTTTTCGTCGGAGGTGAGCAGGTTGAGGCGGTCGATGTCCGTCTTGGGGTTGTAGGTCAGCTTCATGGAGAAGTTGATTTGCGGTTTGCCCACTTTGCCCCGTTTGGTGGTGATGACGATGACGCCGTTGGCGGCCCGTGCGCCGTAGATGGCGGTGGCGGCAGCGTCCTTCAGCACCGTGATGCTCTCGATGTCCTGTGGGTTGATGCCTGCGATGGAGGTCTGGTAGATGTTGTCAATGTCCTGCAATTCCTTCATCGAGGGTATGTCGGTGCCTTCCAAAGGGATGCCGTCGAGCACCCACAGCGGGTCCTGCGAGCCGCTGATGGACGAGATGCCGCGGATGCGCAACTTGACCGGGGCGCCCGGTGAGCCGCTCGACGCCACGCTGGAGAGGCCGGCAATCTGTCCGGCAAGGGCTTGGTCGATGCTGTTGATGCCGCCGATGATTTCATCGGACATCTTCACCGTGGTGATGGCAGAGGTCAGCTTGCGGCGGTCAATCTCTTGGTAACCGGTGACGACCAGTTCGCTCATCTCTTTGGAGGAGCTTTCCAAGCGCACCGTGTAGTCGGTCTGCCCGTTTTTCAGTGCTATGGTGGCCGTCGTATAGCCCATGAAGCGCACGGTGAGACTGCGCTCCTTGGCCGGGATTTCGAGTCGGAACTTTCCGTCCAGGTCGGTAGTGGTGCCGGTGGCCACGGTGCCTTGCGGCGTCATGACGGACACCGTGGCCCCGATGACGGGCAGGTTGTCCGTCTGGTCCAGTACCGTTCCCGTGACGGTGCGGTTCTGTGCTGTCGCGGCCAGCAGTCCGAAGAGCAGCAACAGCAGGGTGGATTCAAATCTTCTCATATAGGCTCTCTTTTTTCATTCATACTATTGTCTATGGTCATTTCTCCAGTCCGAGCGCTGTCTGTATGCGCAGGATGATGTCTTCGTAATGGTAGCGCGTGGCCAGGTCGGCAGCGTTGCGCTTGCCTTTCAGCAAGGTCAGTATTCTCATCAATTCTCCGCGCTTGACGCTGATGGCGTCGCTCAGACGGTTGATTTGCGTGCTGTACATGTCAATGAGGCGGGCGTGTCGGTTGTCTTCCCCGTTGGCGGCATCGGCGTTGGCCGCGGTGCAAGGCAGTTGCGAAGCGGCCATCCACGGTTGTCCCGCATAGAGGCTCTTGTTGATCTTCACGCCTTCGGATTCGGCTGCGGCGGTAATGAGGGCATCCACGAACGCCTTCTGCAGGTTGCGGGTCATGACGTCGGTCTTCTTGCCGCTGATGGTCGGGGCGAAGATGGCCTTATGCAACATGTCCATCATCTCCACGGCGGTGAATGCGTCCGTGCCGTTCTGGAATTCGTTCTCGAACATGCGCACCATGCGCTTGTTGTCCATCAAGTCCCAGAGCAGGTAGTTCAGCGTGTTCTTGTACATGGCGTTGGGGCTTTGCTCCAATGTGCCGTAGGGCGTGTCCTTCAGGACGTAAGTGTAGTCGGAGAGTGGCGTGTCGAACAGCCATGCGGGGTAGATAAGATACTGGTCGATGAGGAATCGCACTGCGTCTTGTTGCCGTTCTTTTTCCACGAAGGTGTATGTCTTCTGCCCGTCGCCCACTTCGGTGTTCTCCAAATAGATGCCGCCGACATTGGCCATGACGTGGTAGGGATACAGCCCCCATTGGAAGATGACGCCGGCGTAGAGCGAGGCGGCATCCTTGTAGGTTTGTCCGTCCTTGCCGGTGGTAGTCCACCGGATGATGTCCGGGACGATGCGTTTCAGGTTTTCAATGCCGCAGGTGGCGGACTCCATGGCGTTGTCGCCAAGGTCTTCGCTCAGCGAGCGCGGGTCTACGGCTTCGCGGGCCGTTTGTTCTTCACCATACTTGTAGATGTTGTCCTTGTGGCTGTCGAGCAGTGCGCGGAGCTGTTTCTCTTCCGTTTCCTTGTCGGGATACCAGCGATAGCCCCATTCGATGGCAAACAAGTCGTAAGGGCCGATGTGTGGAGACACATAAGGTGTCCCGTCGCCGGGCTGTGCCACATAGTTGAAGCGGGCGTAGTCCATGATGGAAGCGGCAGTGCCGCCGGCGCGCTGCAGGAACGAAGCAGAACGGAGGGAGTCGGTGGGATAAGTCCAGGACGCTATCATGTTGTGCTTCAGACCTAACGAATGTCCTACTTCGTGGCATGCCACGAAACGTGCGGCGTCGCCCATCAGGCTGTCGGGCAGTTCGGCCGTGCGTGCGGCCGGATTGGTGGCACCGGTTTGCACCACAATCCATTCGCGCAAGAGCGACACCACGTTGTGCCACCAGATGATGTCGGCTTCTATGATTTCGCCTGTGCGAGGGTCAATGGTGGACGGCCCCATGGCGTTCGATTTGGCAGAGGCGGCATAGGTGAACACCGAGTATTTCAAGTCGTCGCCTTCGGCAGCCATGCTGTCGGTGTATTCTTCCACTCTGACGGCATCTTTGAATCCGGCTTTTTCGAATGCTACATTCCAGTCCAGGATGCCTTTGCGGATGTATGGCCGCAGTTGTTCGGGCGTGGCGGGGTCGAGGTAGAACACGATGGGCTGCTTGGGCTCGACGAGTTCACCGCGCAGATAAGCGCTTTCGTCGGAGGGTTCCAGTCTCCAGCGGGTGATGTATTGCTGGGTCTTGAGTTCTTGCTGGCGGTCGGCATAACGCAGGCGTTTGGTGGTGAAATAGCCCACACGGTTGCTGACTTCGCGGCCGGGCATGGGAGTCTCAGGAAGCAAGCTGAGCGAGGAACTGACCACTACGGTGACGTTCACTTTGCTCATGCCTTCCCGCACGATGGTGGTGAGCTCGGACGTGCCCACGATGTTGCTCTCGAAAGCCTTGATGTCCAATATCCGTGAGAGGTCGGAGTTTGCTGATGTTCCGAGGTTGATGTTGTTGAACACATCGTTGATGGCCGTCTGCTTGCCGTTGAACAGGTCGTCGATTTTGACGATGACGGTGCTGGAGTCCGGTGCGACGGTTTCAATCTTCAGGCTGGCGATGAGAGGGTTGATATAGTTGTCTGCCACAGATGGAGCCATTGCGTCGTCGGGATTGACTTCCGGCGTGAGGCGCTGTTGGCGGATGCAGAGTTTTTTGTCTGCCTTCAGCCATTCGAACGTGACGACCTGGTTTTCGTAGTTGATGCCTTTGTTCACACCAGCCTCGTTGAGTTCGGACGGCACCCGTTGCAGTCGGTTCGTGACCAGAAACTCGCGGCCCAGCAGCCGTGTGGGGAATTCAAGGTAGAAACTGCCGTCTTTCTTGATGATGCCGGCTACCCCTTTGAGGGCAACGGAGTCACGTCCGGTGAACCGTTTGTAGGCCGATTCAGATACGGAATCTTTCGGTTCGGCCTTTTTTCTCTTCTTGGCCATGAGCGGGAAGATGCCTTCGCTTTCAGCCGCGATGGCAGGCTCGCTTGCCGTCATGGCGGCGAAGGCCAATAAACTAATCCATATAAGATTTCTTTTCATGCTTGTCTGTTAATGTGTGATGTCGTCAGAATTATGGCGCAGAAGGCGCTTCGTCAGAAAAGCAAAATATCTCGACCGGAAGTTTTTCTGGCGAGATATTTTGCATGTCTTTGTGCTAGCCCCGCTTTTACCTCAACCGGGCCAATGCTTCTTTAATCCGTTTCATGGCCTCGACGATGTTTTCGTCGCTGGTGGCATAGCTCATGCGGAAGCATTCGGGAGAGCCGAAGGCGTCGCCACCCACCGTGGCAACATGGCCTACTTCGAGCAGATACATGGCGAAGTCGGTGGAGTTCTCAATGCGGCGTTCACCGTCGGCTTTGCCAAAGTAGGAGCTGCATTTGGGGAAGAGGTAGAATGCGCCCTGCGGGTCGTTCACCTCCAGCCCGGGTATTTCTTTGGCGAGCTTTACGATGAGGTTCTTGCGGCGCTCGAAAGCCTGCCGCATGTCCTCCACGCATTGTTGCGAGCCGGTGTAGGCTGCTTCGGCAGCTTTTTGCGACACTGAGCATGGGCCGCTGGTATATTGTCCCTGCAGTTTGTTGCAGCCTTTGACAATCCATTCCGGAGCAGCGATGAAGCCGATGCGCCATCCCGTCATGGCGTAAGCCTTCGATACACCATTGACGATGACCACGCGGTCTTTGATTTCGCCGAACTGTGCAATGCTTTCATGCTTGCCCACGTAGTTGATGTGTTCGTAGATTTCGTCTGCGATGACGATAACGCGCTCGTGGCGGGCAATGACCTCGGCCAATCCTTGCAGTTCTTCTTTTGAATAGACGGAACCGGTGGGGTTGCTCGGCGAGCAGAGGATGAGGGCGCGGGTTTTGGGTGTGATGGCCGCTTCCAACTGTGCCGGTGTTATTTTGAAGTCTTGCTCGATGCCGGCTTCCACGATGACGGGTTCGCCTTCGGCGAGCTTCACCATCTGCGGGTAGCTGACCCAATAAGGTGCCGGGATAATCACTTCGTCGCCGGCATTCACTAAAGCCATGATGGCGTTGCAGACCGACTGTTTCGCGCCGTTGGAGCAGAGAATCTGTGCCGGCGTGTAATCCAGCCCGTTCTCCTTTTTCAGTTTGGCGGCGATGGCTTCGCGCAGGGCTGGGTAGCCCGGAACGGGAGAGTAGCGCGAATAGTTTTCCTCCACGGCCTTGATGGCTGCGGCTTTGATGTGGTCCGGAGTGTTGAAGTCCGGTTCGCCTACGCTCAGGTTGATTACGTCTACGCCTTGTGCTTTCAGCTCGCTGCTTTTTTGCGACATGGCCAAGGTGGCCGAAGGCGAAAGCCTGTTCAAACGATCAGATAATTGGTTCATATATGCATCCTTTCTTGTTGAATCGTACGCTAATGTGTTGCAAAGTTAGGCATTTCTGCTGAAATGTGCTACTCTTTTATTCTATTTTCGAGAAAAATGGCGCTTTTAAGCCGAAAATGGCTCTGTAGGAATTCAGTGGGGGAACCAACTACAACACTTTTGTCGGATTGTCACCCAAGCACGGAATTTCCTGCCAGAAAGGAAGGTTTTCCTTTCGTTTCCGTGTTTCAATGACAGGACGGACCGCCGCATACAGAGGTCGAAGTGTTAAAAAACGGGTAGAGGAACTGTTTGTATGGAGCATTTCTCCGTCCCGGCGGTCGTTTTTTTGCGGTAAAAACAAAATCGCTTTCCGCAAAGAAATGAACCGTCTTCCGCAAAGACGAAACTTTTTTGCCGCAAGGCACTTCCTGCGAGTGCAGAAAGAGGGGTAAAACAGGGCTTCGGAGGGCTTTTCCCGCTCTGGATGGAGTCCGCCCGCGTGCAAGCCCCGTTTGTCCTTTTGCCAGCCGTTCCCCTTGCGGGGCTGACGTGGAGGGCGGGTTCCGGCCGCACGGCGTTCCGTGGCGGACGGCAAAATGTTGCGGAAACCGGCTTTCGGCTTTCATCCTGCATTCCCTTGGGCGCGCGAGGTTCGCGTATTTCCGTCCTGTTCCCGTCCCGCGCCCGTTTGCGCGGTTCTCGCAGGGGTTGCCTTGACGTTTTGGCAAAATGTCATTTGGGGACTTGTTGCTGTCCGCCGGTCTTTTGGCGCCTTCGCGACAGGAGGCGACTGGAGGCCTGTGGCGCCACCGGAACAGGCAAGGGCGTTTCCGAGGCCCATCTTTCTTTCCTTCCCGGAATTGCTGAAATATACGGCTGTCTCTATTGGATTTCTACCGAGCCTCGAAAATTGGGGGCACGGTGGTTTGCCATGCTCTGTTTTAACGAAGAAATCCTGCGCCACAAGGAGGTCGTGACGCAGGATTTTGTGGGATGGGCCGTTGCGCCCGTTTATTTATTGAAATGCAACGTATGTCCCATGCGTTCTTTTTTGGTGCGCATGTATTTTTCGTCATACGGCGTGACGGGCACTTCGATGGGCACGTTCTCCACGATTTCCAGTCCGTAGGCTTCCAGTCCTACGCGCTTGACCGGGTTGTTGGTCAACAGCCTCATTTTGTGCACGCCCAGTTCGTGCAGGATTTGTGCGCCCACGCCGTATTCCCGTTCGTCGGGCAGGAAGCCGAGGTGTACGTTGGCATCCACTGTGTCCAGCCCTTCCTCTTGGAGCTTGTAGGCCCTCATCTTGTTGAAGAGGCCTATGCCGCGTCCTTCCTGGTTCATGTAGAGCACCACTCCTTTGCCCGCTTCTTCAATCATGCGCATGGCTTTGTGGAGCTGTGCGCCGCAGTCGCAGCGCTGGCTGCCGAAGATATCGCCGGTGACGCACGACGAATGGACGCGCACCAAGATGGGTTCGTCCGGTTCCCAATGGCCTTTGATGAGCGCCACGTGCTCCAGGCCGTTGCTGGTTTGACGGAACGTGATGTCGCGGAAGTGGCCGTAGTCGGTGGGCATGTCCACTTCGGGGCCGCGCTCCACCATGGATTCCCTTTTCAGCCGGTAGGCTATCAGGTCGCGGATGGCGATGATTTTGATGCCGAACCGCTCCGACACTTTCTGCAACTCCGGCATGCGTGCCATCGTGCCGTCCGGGTTGAGGATTTCGATGAGGGCGGCTGCGGGCTGCAGTCCGGCCAGTCTTGCCAGGTCGATGGCCGCTTCTGTATGTCCGGCCCGGCGCAACACGCCCTTGTCTTGTGCGTAGAGCGGGTTGATGTGCCCCGGCCGGCCGAAAGTTTCAGGGCGCGATGACGGATCGGCCAGCGCGCGGATGGTGGCGGCGCGATCGTGGGCCGAAACACCCGTGGTGCACCCTTCCAGTTTGTCGACGGTGACGGTGAACGGGGTGCCCAATATCGACGTGTTGTTGTCGACCTGGTGCGGGAGGTCCAGTTCTTCACTGCGCGAGATGGTGATGGGGGCGCACAGCACTCCGCGCCCTTCTTGGAGCATGAAGTTCACCTTTTCCGGGGTGATCATTTCCGCGGCGGTAATGAAGTCCCCCTCATTTTCACGGTCTTCATCGTCCACGACGATGACGAATTTTCCTTCCTTGAAGTCGGCGATGGCTTCTTCTATTGAGTTTAAGTTGAACGTATCCATGATGTCTGTTCGTTTTATTCGTTTGCTAACAATTTGTCTATTCTCTCAGCGATGAATGCGCTGTATTTCTTGATTTGCTGCACGTCCTTGTAGAGCCGTAACCGGTATCTCCATATTCTGAAGTAGAAGAATATGCCGGCAGGGAACACGATGCCCAGTGCCATGTTCCACTTATAGTTATGGAACGGGCGCGTGTGCGCGTGCGTGGAGACGATGGGAATCTTGTTCAATGCGTCCAATATGGCGGAGTCCCGGCTGTTGGCCAGAATGGCGACAAGTTCCTCCATCCGCTCGCTCAACTGTACGACGGCTTGGTCGTCCTGGGCCTGGAAGAAAATGTGGAGGTAGTTGGGCGGAAAGCGCAACCGCGTGTTCCGGGCATATTCCTGCCATTCTTCCGATAGTGCGGACAGCCGCCTCTTCACGTCAGGATAGTCCGGGTCGTGGATGATGACTTCCTTGCGCGCGATGTTCCGCGAGAGGCGGAGTCCCAGGAGCTTCCTGATGACGTTGGTGTAGGCCTCGATGTTGAACACGGCCGAGTCCTTGTTGGCCTTGTAGGTGAGGAATATGCCGATGGGACAAAGCACCATGGAACTGAACCATTCGCCGAACCATGGAATCCACTCGCCGCTTCGCGCCATTTTCTCTCCCGACACATTAATTATATAATAGAAGATGAAGATGGCCACCGACACCACGACAGGGACGCCAAGTCCGCCCTTGCGGATGATGGCCCCGAGCGGGGCGCCGATGAAGAAGAAGAAAAGGCAGGCCAGCGAAAGGGTGAATTTCTTGTGCCATTCCACTTCATGCGTCCACATGGACTGGTCGATGTCTTTCGACACCAGGCTGCGGAATTCATATTCGTTGGCGGCTACGGTGCTCTTTTGCATGGCCCGGCGCATGATTTGCTGCTGTTGTTCGGCCGGGAAGCGGGCGTAGAGCGTGTCGAAGTCCAGCTTCTGCTGTACGATTCTGGCGGAATCGTCCTGTGAGACGCGCTCTTTCCGTTTGTAGGTCGTCTGGCTGGTGTAGCTGTAGAGCGAGCGGCCCACGCTGTCGCTCCGGTGCCGCAGCGAGTCGATGCCCGTCTGGATTTCCTCCAGGTTCTTGGTTTGCGCCCTGCTGCTGAACAAGCTGGCGTCCGTCATGTCGAGGTTGTTGTCGAAGGGGATGAGGTCGGTCTCCTTGATGAACGTCTCCCGCATGTAGGGCACGTTGGAGCGTGCCATCATGTTGCCTTGGGCTTGCATGTTGCGAAAGCGCTCTCCGGCGAACATGGTCAGCATGAGATGCTTCTCGTCGGCCGTGGTTTTGAGTTCAGCCGAGTCGGCCAGGACGATTTGCGCGTCTTCGTAGCCGTCCGTGGTGCTATAGATCATCACGCCGTAGAGCATGCCGTTTTCCTTCCCTTTTTCTTCCACGAAGATGTTGTATCCCGGTATTTCGCTGTAGAAGATACCTTCGGGTATTTCCAGTTCGGGCGACTTCTGTTTCATGGAATAGAGGAGGGCGTAGAAGTTGCGTTGGGCTTCCGGCCCGGTGACGTTCTGGAAATAGAACGAGCAACCACATAGCAGGAGGTTGAAGATGATGAGCGGTTGCAGGATACGGACGAGCGGGATGCCCGCCGCCTTCATCGACAGCAGCTCAAAGCGTTCGCCCAAGTTGCCGAAAGTGATGAGCGAAGCCAGCAGAATGGCCAGAGGGAGCGACATGGGAATCAGCGTCAGGCCGGCATAATAAAAGAATTTGGCCAAGACGTCCAATGGCAGCCCTTTGCCAATCAAGTCATCCACGTAGCGCCACATGAACTGCATCAGGAAGATGAAAAGGCAGATGAAGAACGTGCCGACAAAAAGCAGGGAATAGGCTTTGAGTATGAATATGTCTATTTTCTTAATGAATTTCATCCCATAATAGTTCGTGCGAATCAGGGAGCAAAGTTAACATAAAAATGAAATGTAGCCTTATATTTTAGCGCTTTTTATGTCAAGATGCCGCGAAAGCCTCCCTTTCCCCTTCTGCTTTTGGCTATTTTCTCAGGGAAGAATAAAAAAAGTGGCGTTTTGTTTTGCGGAAAAGAAAATAATACGTACCTTTGCAACCGCAAACGAAAGGATGGCGGGATAGCTCAGCTGGTTAGAGCGCATGATTCATAATCATGAGGTCCCCGGTTCAATCCCGGGTCCCGCT
>CALULQ010000023.1 GCA_944321525.1 uncultured Paraprevotella sp. | reverse complement strand
ACGGTCGCCAAACGCTACGTCCCCGCCTATGTCCTGGCCACTCTAAGATACCAATGGTCGTACACTCCCAAGAAAAAAACACTATGAAACCGCCTCGCCCTTATCCAAACCACCGCCAAGGTTACGCCCCCAGAGCGACACTTTTGTGTAAAAAACGCCCTGCCATGAAAGAAATACACTTTTGTGTCGGGCCTTTTAAAGACACTTGTCTTACATTTGCCCATGCAACGGGCCTGCGGATGATGAAAGAATACATATAATATTAATCTTTAAATACAGGACCATGAACAAGATGAAGAAACTATGGTGGGCGATGTTCGTGCTCTGCTTCTGCTGCACAGGGGCATTCGCGCAGAAGACCATCGACGTAACGGGCGACATCATGGACGAATATTTGAATATGCCGCTCAAGGACGTGAAGATTTCCCTGCTGAACCCGGACAGCACCGTGGTGGTAGACTCGGCAACCACCACCTATGTGACGGGCACGAACGGGAAGCTGTTGCAGGTGGTGTACAACATTCCCGTGAAGGCGGAAGAGCGCGACTTCCTGATAAGGGCCACACGTCCCGGATATAACGAGGTATGGCAACCGATTACGGTACGCCATGTCGACTTAATCAGTGCCGTCCGCGTGCCGACCATCAAGATGCGGAAGGAAATGAGTCTGGCGCTCAGTGAGGTGAAAGTGACGGCCACCAAGGTGAAGATGTACTACAAGGGCGACACGCTGGTCTACGACGCCGACGCCTTCAAGCTTCCCGACGGCTCCATGCTCGACGCCCTCATCCGGCAGCTTCCGGGCGTGACGATGAACGACGTCGGCGAAATCTTCGTAAACGGGCGCAAGGTGGACGAACTGCTGCTCGGCTCGCGCACCTTCTTCCGGGGCAACAAGAAAGTACTGATGGAGAACCTGCCGTACTATACGGTGAAGGACCTGAAAGTCTATGAGAAGCAGACGGCCAAAAGCGAGGCGTTGGGCTACGACGTGGAGCCGCGCCGCTACGTGATGGACGTGAACCTGCGGCCGGAATACAGCCACGGCTACATCGCCAATGTAGAGGCGGCCGGGGGAACGGAAGAGCGCTACCTGGGCCGGGCCTTCCTGCTGGGATTCACCGACCGGTGGCGGTATTCACTGCTGGCCAATCTGAACAACGTGAACGAGACACGCCATGTGGGAGAACAGGGGCACTGGACACCGGCCCGCATGCCGCAGTCCATGATTACCACCCGCAGTGTGGCCACGGACTTGGATTACCAATCGGCGGACAAGCAACTGAGCAACAACCTGAGCGCCAGTTTCACCTCCACAACCAACCGGCAGCAGACGAACCGGCGCTACGAGTAGTTCCTCGAAGGGAGCAAGCCGACTTCTTTTACAGCATCGGCGAACCGGTCGGGCAGCCAACAATATAATATAAAGAATGACTTGGTATTGAAGAAACCGTGCTATATCAATGTAGAAGCGGACTTCAACTATTTCAAACACGATGGCTCGTTCCGTTCGGCCTTTGAACAGTGGGACGACTCGCTGACAGCCTCCATGCGCACCGTAGGAATGAGCGAAGGACGAAACGTGGACGGGAAACTGACCTTTAGCACAGCATTCAATGTTGGGAAAAAGGCCGAAAACTGCGAAGGCGGGAATTGCAACAATGAACAGCAACGAATGTCATTACAGATGGATTTATACTACAAGGACGAATGTTCGGAACAAGCCAGCCGTTATGACACCCGTCAGTTAGCCTTGTCTTCGAGGGAACTGCAACATAACGCCAATGACTACAGAAACAGGGAAATGTATGGCGTAGTTTGGGCAAATTATTTTACGCATATCTACAACCAGACGGGACTGCAAATCGGTTGGACGTCTTACTACTTATCAAGAGATGGACGGGACTATCTTTACCATCCGGACACATTGATGCTTGCTTCCCAGATTGACGCGCTGACCGCCATAACCGACCCGGACAATTCATACGACAGTCGATTCAGCCGTGTGCACAATGAATTAGGAATCACTTTGTTTAAGGACGCATCCTACAAGATCAGTCCGAATTTTCCCATGAACATTAGCTATAGGACATTCGAACTTGGTGTTCATTTGCCGGCAGCCAGCCTGAAACTCGACTACCAGCGCGGCAGCTTGGACACGCTGGTTCACCGGACCCGTGTGTTTGCCAATCCGTTCCTGTCCTACCGCTACATGTCGAAGGATGGTAAACGGGACTTCCGGGTTTATGCCAGCCCTTCCTGAAGGGCAAACTGATAGCCCGCGTGGAAGCCTTCGACCTGCTGCACCAGCTCTCCTCCACGCAATACTCGGTCAACGCCCAGGGACGCACCGAGACGTGGTACCGATCGCTGCCCCACTACGTGATGTTCCACCTCGTCTACCATTGGAACCGTAACCCGAAGAGGCAATAACCTAAATCAAACGCTGTTTTTCATTTCCTTGGGGGCGCGTCCGTCCGGTACGGATGCGCCCCCGCCATCGTTCCCCACACCCGGCCGGATGAAACGGCATCGCCGTCGGGAAAACGAAGGGGCAACGACCGAGAAACGGGGAAAGGCCTTGCGGAGTGGCGAATCGTACTCTGCGGCAAGTACTCGAGTACTCTCCGCAAAGTACGCTGACGGACTCCGCAAGGCACAGCCAGACATCGGGCAAGGAAGGAGGCTCCGGAACACCGCCCTGGAAACGCCGGACGCCATGCGGCGGCCACCAACGGAAGCTTGCCGCGGGTGGCGCGCGACACTCCCCGAAGGAGCCGCGCGACGCGTCGGGCCGTTTGCGCCCCGCATGCAAAGCCTTTGCAGCAAATGCCAAGTTTTTGCAAAGTCATTTTCTTGGGCGGAACAGCTCCTTGACCTAATTTTGCAGCACAGAACAAACCCATAAAAAAGGAGTGACATGATGAAAACAAATCTTTTGAAGAAAACGGGCGCGTAGCTCATGATGGCCATGCTGGCCCTTTGGAGCGGCACGACGATGGCGCAGCAGAAAGTGACGGACAAGGACCTGCACGGCGTGTGGCTCATGGAGTCTTTCTATTTTGAAGGAGAGGACAAAGTCAAGTGCGGCGTGGATTACACACAGGTCAAGGTGTACCGCCCCAACGGGGAATATGCCTGCGCGGAAATTGTCAAACTGAAGAACGGCCAGTTCCAGATACTTCCGCACGAATACGGCACCTACACCTTCAAGAACGGCAAGTACACCGAGATGGGACGCGACGGCAACCTCAACCTGGTGGACAAGAACACGTTCACGGGGCAATGGACGAACCGCCACGACGTGTGGAAGAAATGTACCGACATGCCCGCCCGGCTCACGAACTACATCGTGGACATCTGCAAGGCCAACCAGGCCCCGCCCACCGACATCCAACAGCTCATCAAGAAGTACATGTTCACCAAGTAACTGTTTTTCATTTCCAACATAGGGCATGCCGTGCGGGGCATCCTTCACGGCATGCCTTTTCTTTAAACCTCAAGCAACATGAAAAACAAAATAAGAAACTAATGCATTAGTCTTAATTCAACTACTTATTAACATTTTGGAAATAAGCCGCAATGAAAATTAAAAGATTCGAACAGATATTTTTATCGACTATATTAGTTCTGTCAGGCCTGCCATCAATGGGCCAGCAGAATCAAGGCGAGGTCGTCTATAGTGAGAAAGCGCGCTTAGGCTTGAAAACAAAACAGGTCGGCAAAAGCATTATGCATATAGACTACGCAATGAATGCAGACACCATTGGCAAGGAATGGACCTATATCGACCTACAACGCCTTGAAGTGGGTCAGGATTGCTCAAAATATTCCAGCCTGTTCCTTTCCAAACGGGTAGGTACGACTGTTAAGGTTAGAAGTTCCGTTCTCCGCAGTTCAACGGGCGGCAAGAACGATTCATTTTGGAATGACATCCAATATACCGACCTTTTCTTTAAAAACGGAAAGGTGACAGAATATGTCACCATGCCCATGTGGATGGACCGTTATAACGCTCAGTTTACAGAAGCCTGTCGTGCTCAGGAATGGTCCCTGCATCCTGAAGTGCAGACCATCCTGGGATACAGATGCCAGAGAGCAACCTGCCACTGGCGTGGGCGGGACTTTGAAGCGTGGTTCACAACGGACATACCGGTAAAACAGGGGCCTTGGCGTTTCAATGGCCTGCCAGGACTCATTCTGAAAGTCTATGACACGGAGCATTGCTACACATTCGAGGCTGTAAGCGTCAAGAAATCAAATGCCCCGATAATGCTCTATGACTTCCAATATCCCGTATCATCCCGTTCTAAAGTCAGGAAACTACAGTATTCCTGCCAGGTCAACTTTTGGAAAACAATGAACCAGCCCCAATATCCCAAAGACAAGCCCTTCGAACAGTTAGAGAAAGAATGAAGCTTTCCGCACATGTCCTACTACTTACCTTAATGAGAGGCCTATAGCAGACAACAAACTATGAAAAGAATATTTGGTATAGCAATACTCGCATGTATCTCCATAGAATTGCCAGCCCAGCAAAAGCAGGGTTATGCATTTCCGCCGTCATACAAGAGCCGGAGTAAAGGAACGACCGTCATCGGGCATGCCCAATTGGAGGTCATATATGCACTGAACGCCACGGATATCAATGACCAACAGACCTACATTGACCTGCATGTGTTGCGAGCTGGTGAACAGGTAAGCAAGCATTATAGCCGATTCTTGGAATTGAACGACTCACTCTGTGATGATTTTAATAGGAAGAATCCCCATGCGCTATCCAGACCGTGGGTAACCTATCTGCGAACCATCGGACGCAGAGGGGATATCTGGAGTGAATACCAATACACAGAGATTTTTACGGAAAACGGGCAGCAGACATTCTATGCGTGGATGCCCCGCTATCTGGAAAAATATAACGGCTATTACACGGAACCGGCCTGCCAGCAAAAATGGACGTTGCATGCCGACCAGAAAAACATTATTGGGTATCAATGCCAACGGGCGACATGCCATTGGAGGGGACGTGATTTCGAAGCATGGTTTGCTCCGGAAATCCCAGTACGTCTTGGCCCGTGGTCTTTTGGCGGCCTGCCCGGACTGATATTGAAAATCAATGATACAGAGAGACTGTACACATGGGAAGCAGTCGGACTCCGTTCCGGCAAGTTTCCTGTCACAAAAAGCACATACGAGGGCTTCCATAAGTCATCACGCGAAAAAATTCACAAATTGCAGATAGCCATCAACCGCGACTATCTGAAGACCAGCGGTGCGGTAGACAGGAAGACTGGTATGCGCAGCTCGAAAGAAACACCTTATCAACCTTTGGAGAAAGAATAAAAAAGTGAGGATGAGATCTTTTATTACCATAATGGTTATCTTGGCGGAAATGCCGATAGCAATAATGGCACAAACCGTGATTGAGGGCAGGGTGCTTGATGCCGAGGGGCGTGCGAAAGTTGCCTATGTGACCGTGTCTTCCAAAGGAACAGAAGGCATCTTGGGTTTTGCGGACACGGACAAGGAAGGACACTATCGCTTGTCGTTCACGGCCAAAGGGGATTCTGTGGTGGTCACGGCCTCCGGCCTGTCCATTGGCAGGCACGTGGCTGTCCTGGCCAACCGTTCACAACACTTCTACTTCCGAGTGAAAGAACGCGAGTTGAAGCTGAAAGAGGTTACAGTGAAAGCCCAGAAAATCCGTCAGGCCGGCGACACGCTCAACTATGCCGTAGGAACCTACGAACAGCAGGGCGACCGAGTAATCGGCGATGTGCTGAAGCGCATGCCCGGCATAGAGGTTTCGGATAACGGTAAGATACGTTTCAACGGAAAGGCCATCACCAAGTTTTATGTGGAAGACATGGATTTGCTTCAAGGGCGTTACGGACTGGCCACGAACAACATCAATGCCGGTGACGTAGCCACGGTTCAGGTTCTTCGTAACCACCAGCCTGTGAAAATGTTGCAGGGGAAGGGGCAAACCGATGACGTAGCCATCAACCTGAAACTCAAGAACTCGGCTAAGGGAACCGTGGCCGTCAACGCTATGGGAGGAATTGGCGGACAGCAATCCGGAGGATGGGGACTGACATCCCGCCCGCTATCCACATGGGGGGCATCCATAGGCCGTAACCCCCTTTGGGCAGGCGAGCTTGTGGGAATGTATTTCAGTGGGCGGCGACAGAACATGACCCTGTACAAGGGCAACAACAGTGGCGATGATGTGTCGCGGGAACTATCCTCCCATTACAGAAGCATCAACTCCGTTTCCCTCTATCCTTTCTGCCCTACGGATGCCATTCTGCCGAGCGGTTCCGGACTGCTGCAGAAACGTACATTCGACAACCATTCCCATATCGTATCCATCAATCATCTGGAGAAACTGGACAAGGATTCAGAATTGGGATTGAACATCGCCTATCACAACGACCGCATCCGCCGGGAGGGCAGCAGCGTAAGCGACCGTTTCGTGAACGGAGAGGGACGTCTGCTGATAGAAGAGCACCTGGGCAGTGAGACCCGTGTGCACAACCTCAGTGTGCAATCCCGTTACGGTCGGAATGCGGCGGACGGTTTCGCGGCCAACGTGCTGAAATTAGATGCCGGCTGGAACTCCGACCGCGTGGAGGGACTGCTCTCTTCCGGCAGTACGGGAATCAGCCCGTCCAGCTACGGTGACGAACGGATCCGACAACACTTCGACCGTCCACAGCTATCCGTGAGCAACACATTCAACACGATCCGTGACATCGGCAGGCATACGCTGGACCTACATTTCTCGGCTGGCTATGCCCAACGCCCAAACATACTGGACGTCATAGTCGACTCCTTGGAACAGAATGCCTCGGCCGCCTACAGGCAAGAGGTGACCTCGCACAACATCGTAGGTGACTTTCACACGGACTTCGCTTTCCGTTTCGGCTCCTTTACACTGAGCTATGGCGTAATAGGCCACGTCAGCCTGCACGGCATTGAGACAGACCTTGACGGATTCGACACGGGTGCCTATTCCCCGCAGAACGACCTGTGGTACAACACCTATGAGGTTGCACTCGGACAGCATTACAAGTTTGAACGTGCAGGCTGGAGGTTGTCGCTGGGCTGTCCGTTGAATCTCTACGTCCAGACACTTGACGACCGCATCCGCAATGACCGTCACGGCTACACCCACCTGCTGGTCACGCCGACCTTCTCCGCCTCCTACAGCAGAATGGACTGGAGCGGAAACATCAGCACCGGCTACTCCCGTACAGTGGGCGACCCTAATGGCATTTATTCCGGTTACATTATGAATAACTACCGCTCTTTCCAACGCTCGTATGTGGAACAACTCTCTGAAATCGACCGTATGGATGCCAGTATGAGGCTATCCTATCAGAATGCCCTCAACGCACTGTTCTTCAGCGTCAATGCCCGTTACAGTCATAGGCGCGACAACCAGACTTATGGCTATGACTACCGCGGAGCGACGAGTGTAGTACAAGCAGTCGACCGTTCCACCACTTCGGACGACTACGGCATAGGCTTTGATGGCAGCAAGGGTTTTGACCTATGGATGGCCAGCGTGCGGATGTTCTGCAACTACAGCGGCTCTACGGGTGAGGAACTTATAGGTGGCACAGTCTTCCCCTATCGTTCGCATACGGTGGGCGTAGGAGCCGGCGGCACCGTTACTCCCCTGCCGTGGTTCAACATCGTCTTCAGCAGCGGTTACGGATGGAGCATGAGCCATGCAGACGAGCAGACTTATTCTTCCCGCACGGTCCGCTCCGCCACCCAACGGTTGACGATGAACTTCTATGTGACGCGCCAGCTCACAATCGGAGCATCAATAGAGGACAATTACAACAACCTGAGCGAGACTGACCGCCATGCGTGGTTTGGCGACGTGTCTGCCAAGTTCAAACTGGGGCGTGTCGACCTGGAACTGCAAGCCAACAACCTTTTCGACCAACGACAATATACCCGTGTCAGCCACAGTGGGCTGGACATCTATACCCAGACCTCGCAGCTCCGCCCACGCAATATCCTGGGAACCGTCAGATTCAAACTACTATAGGACTTAAATCTGCTACCATGAAAAACATTCTCTTGCTGAAGTGGTGGTAAAGTCTGCGAAGGGGAAACACGGCATTGACCGCAGCCACCTTCCCGTGCCATACGTCCGGCTCAGTAGAAATTCAGTGGAGAAACCAGCTACAATGCCCGTGTCGGATTGTCACCCAAGCACGGAATTTCCTGCCAGAAAGGAAGGCTTTCCTTTCGCTTTCGTGTTTCAATGACAGAACAGACCGCCGCAATCAGGCGCCGGACTGTTAAAACACGGGTGGAGAAACTGTTTGTATGGAGCATTTCTCCGTCCCGGCGGTCGTTTTTTCGCGGTAAAAACAGAATCGCTTTCCGCAAAGAAATGAGCCGCCTTCCGCAAAGACGAAACTTTTTTGCCGCAAGGCAGTTCCTGCGGGTGCAGGAAGAGGGGAAAAACAGGGCTTCGGAAGGCTTTCCCCGCTCTGGATGGAGTCCGCCCGCGCGCAAACCCCGTTTGTCCTTTTGCAAGCCATTCCCCTCGCGGGGATGACGCGGGGGGCGGGCTCCGGCCGCATGGCGTTCCGTGGCGGACGGCAAAATGTCGCGGAAACCGGCTTTCGGCTTTCATCCTGCATTTCCCTGGGCGCATGAGGTTCGCGCATTTCCGTCCTGTTCCCGTCCCGCGCCCGTTTGCGCGGTTCCTGCAGGGGCAGCCTTGACGTTTTGACAATATGTCATTGGGGATTTGTTGCTGTCCGCCGGCCTTTTGGCACCTTCGCGACAGGAGGCGGTCGGCGCCACCGAAACATGCATGGGAGTTCCCGAGGGCCATCTTTCTTTCCTTCCCGGACTCGCTGAAATATATGGTTGCCCCTATTGGGTTTCTACTGAACCATACGTCCCTCCGCGCGGGAGCCTGGGGGCGAAGCCATGAAAAAAGGCACCCTCGTTGCTCTTCAACGGGAGTGCCTCATGCAGTCTCTTTCTTTGTTCGATTATTCTTCCTCGTAAGGCTCGAAATCGTCCTTGCCCACGCCGCAGACCGGGCAGACCCAATCTTCGGGAATGTCTTCGAAAGCCGTGCCCGGCTCGATGCCGGATTCAGGATCGCCTACTTCGGGGTCGTACACCCATTGGCATACGGTACAGATATACTTCTTCATCGCTTTAACTGGTTTAAATTTATATTCAGTTCAAATCACGAGTGCAAGTATACGACTTTTTGGGTAGAAAACAGCAAAAACGCCTTCTTGCTTTTACTTTTTTAACAGAGCAAGCAGCTCTTCCATTCCTTCCGACGCGCCTTTCATCAGATGGTGCACCCGCCCGCCGGAGTGTATGCCCGTGACGGGCTTGGGGTCGATGACGTAAATCGGCGCCTTCGCGGGGACGTAGTTCAACAGCCCGGCCGCGGGATAGACGTTGAGCGACGTGCCTATCACCACGAACACGTCGGCCTGCTCCGCCACTTCGATGGCCTTCTCTATCATGGGCACCGGCTCGCCGAACCACACGATGAAGGGCCGCAGCTGGCTGCCGTCCGCCGCCCGGTCGCCCATCTTCACTTCCCACTCCTCGGGCTTCAGCTCGCGGATGTACTTGGGGTTGTTCGGCTCCCAGCTCGAGGTGACCTTCATCAGCTCGCCGTGCAGGTGGATGACTTTCGTGCTACCGGCCCGCTCGTGGAGGTTGTCCACGTTTTGCGTGACGACCGTCACGTCGTAGTCCCGCTCCATCGCGGCCAGCAACTCATGCCCGCGGCAGGGCTTCACCTCTTCCAATTGGCGCCTCCGCTCATTATAGAACCGTGTGACCAGTTGCGGGTCGCGGGCATAGCCTTCCGGCGTGGCCACGTCTTCCACCGGATAACAGTCCCAGAGCCCTCCCGAGTCGCGGAAAGTGCTCAGTCCGCTTTCGGCCGACATGCCGGCCCCCGTCAAAACAACAACTTTTTTCATCTCTTTCGCTTTTTTACCTACAAAAATACGAAAAAAAGCCGTCCGTCGACGCAAAAGGTCAAATAAATCAATTAACTTTGCGCCCTTGGTATGAACATTTGATTAAAAAGCATAAAATGGACAAAGTAAGCTACGCATTGGGGCTGGGCATCGGCCAGCAGCTCAAGAACATGGGAGCCAACGACCTTTGTATCGACGATTTCGCACAAGCCATCAAAGACGTGCTCGAGGGCAACGAACTGGTCGTGTCGCACCATGAGGCGCAAGGCATCGTGACCCGCTATTTCCAAGAGAAGGAAGCCGCCCTGAACAAGGAGAAAGAAGCCAAGGGCAAGCAGGCCAAGGCCGACGGGGAGAAATTCCTGAAAGAGAACGCGACGAAAGAAGGCGTCGTCACCACGGCGTCCGGACTGCAATACATGGTGCTCCGCGAAGGCGACGGCAAAAGCCCGAAGGCCACCGACAAAGTGCGCTGCCACTACGAGGGCATGCTCATCGACGGCACGCTCTTCGACAGCAGCCTGCAGCGCGGCGAGCCGGCCGACTTCCCGCTCAACGGGGTCATCGCCGGATGGACCGAAGGCCTCCAGCTGATGAAGGAAGGCGCCAAGTACCGCTTCTTCATCCCCTACCTGCTCGGATACGGCGCAGGCGGCGCGGGCAACTCCATCCCGCCCTACAGCACGCTGATCTTCGACGTGGAACTGATTAAAGTACTCTAAAAAAAATAACATTATCACAACAATGAAAAAAACAAGTTTTATCGCCGCAGCCGGACTGGTTGCGCTCATTTCCTCTTGCTCGTCTTCGACCCCGAAGGCCAACATGAAAACAGATGTCGACTCTTTGAGCTATTCCATCGGTATGGCCCAGACCCAAGGCCTGAAGCCTTATCTGGTGAACCGTCTCGGTGTGGACACCACCTACATGGCTGAATTCATCAAAGGCTTGAACGAAGGCGCCAATGCCGGCGACGACAAGAAGAAGACGGCCTACTATGCAGGCATCCAAATCGGCCAGCAAGTGAGCCAGCAAATTGTCAAAGGCATCAACTACGAAGTCTTCGGCAACGATTCCACCCAAACCATCAGCCTGCAGAACTTCCTGGCCGGATTCGTTGCCGGCGTGACGGAAAAGGGCGGCCAAATGACCATCGAAGAGGCACAGGAAATGGCACAGGCCAAGATGAAGGAAGTGAAAGCCAGAAGCCTTGAAAAGACTTACGGCGAGAACAAGAAGGCCGGCGAGGAATTCATGGCCAGCATCGCCAAGAAAGCCGGCGTGAAGAAGCTGGCCAACGGCGTTTACTATGAAGTCATCAAGGAAGGCGACGGCGCCATCCCGGCCGACACCAGCCGCGTGGAAGTGCACTACGAAGGTACGCTCATCAACGACAGTGTGTTCGACAGCTCCTACAAGCGCAACAGCCCGGCCACGTTCCGCTGCAACCAAGTCATCCCCGGATGGACGGAAGCCCTCACCCACATGCCCGTAGGCTCCACCTGGATGGTCTACATCCCGCAGGAGCAAGCTTACGCCGAGAGGGAAGCCGGCCTCATCAAACCGTTCTCGGCCCTGAAGTTCAAGATTGAACTGCTCGGCATCAAGTAATCCCGCACTGCAATGAAAGGACTGAAGTTTGTAGTGCTTGCCGTGGCCATCCTGGCTTGCTTCGACGGTAGCGCAAAGCGCAAAGGCAAGAAAGCCAAGCAGGCGGAAGCCGCAAAGGTGGACACCTGCTCAGTGGACACTTTCAGCTACGCCATCGGCATGGCCAACACGCTCGGGCTGAAAGCTTACCTCGCCCAACGGATGAACGTGGACACGGCCTATATGGCCAACTTCCTGGAAGGGTTCAACGCCACGCTCTCGATGGACGAGCGCAAGAGGCTCGAAGCGTATGCCGCCGGACTGCAAATTCGCAAGCAGGTGGAGGAACAAATCATCCCCGGACTCAATCAAAGAATCACGGGCAACGACTCCACCATGCTCCTGAACCCGAAACTGTTCATCGAAGCGTTCGGGAACACCCTGGCCGGACAGCCCACGGACATGAGCCTGCAACAGGCGGAAGAAATCGCCGAACGGCAGATGAAGTACTACCATGACACGAACATGGAACGCCAGTACGGGGACAACCGGCGCGCCGGCGAAACTTTCTTGGCAGCCAATGCCAAGAAAGACAGCGTGGAGACGCTGCCCTCGGGCGTGCAGTACAAGGTGCTCGTGAAAGGCTCGGGAGACATCCCCACCGCCACGTCGAAAGTGAAAGTGAACTACGAAGGGCGGCTCATCGACGGCACGGTGTTCGACAGCTCCTACGAGCGCAAGCAACCGGCCACCTTCGGCTGCAACCAGGTCATCAAGGGATGGACCGAAGCGCTGACCCACATGCCCGTAGGCTCCAAATGGGAAATCTACATCCCGCAGGAACTGGGCTACGGCTCGCGCGAGGCGGGAAAGATTCCGCCCTTCTCGGCACTGGTCTTCACCGTCGAACTGCTGGACATCGAATAACGAACGCAGAAAATAATCTTCAGAAAAAGATGCCAAAGTTAATTTTGGCATCTTTTTTTGTTAAAAGCACATGCCGTGTGCGGAAAAACGGCTATATTTGCTTACAATTTGTTCAATCAATACAAATACAAGAAACATGGAAAAGATAGATAACCTGGACAAGAAAATCTTGGAAATCATCACGGCCAACGCCCGCATCCCCTTCAAGGACGTGGCGGAGGAGTGCGGCGTGTCGCGCGCCGCCATCCACCAGCGCGTGCAGCGCCTCATCGACCTCGGCGTCATCGTGGGCTCCGGTTACCACGTGGATCCCAAAATGCTGGGCTACAGCACCTGCACCTACGTGGGAGTCATTCTGGAACGCGGTTCGATGTACAAACGCGTGGTGGAAGAGCTGAACCACATCCCCGAAGTGGTGGAATGCCATTTCACCACCGGTCCTTACACCATGCTGATCAAGCTCTACGCCTGCGACAACGCCCACCTGATGGAACTGCTCAACAACCGGCTGCAGGAAATCCCCGGCGTCATCTCCACGGAGACCCTGATTTCGCTGGAGCAAAGCATCAACAAGGAGATTCCCATCGTCTTGAACAAGAAACAATAAGCCTCCCGACCAAGATGAACACGGGCTATTTCGACTGGAAAGCCGCTTACGGGCGCTACCATCAACGCTTCCCCGGATTCAAGTCCCAGCCGGTCATCGGCATCACGGGCAACTTCGGGGAGAAGGGATGCGAACTGGCCGAGGGATATTTTGAATCGGTGCTGAAGGCTGGGGCCACCCCCGTCGTCATCCCGCCGTTCGAGGACAAAGACGCCTTGGCCAACGTGCTCGACCGCGTGGACGGACTGCTGCTCTCGGGAGGCGGCGACCTGAACCCGCTGTTCACCGGCGAGGAACCCGTCCCGCAACTCCATGCCGTCAACTACAAGCGCGACCTGGCCGAGCTGCTGCTCATCCGCCTGGCCTACGACCGGCAAATCCCCATGCTGGGCATCTGCCGCGGCATCCAGATGCTGGCCGTGGCCCTGGACGGCTCGGTGTGGCAGGACATCGGCAGCCAACAGCCCGGACAGCCCCTTCTCAAGCACGACCAGCAACTGGACCGCCGCTATGCCTCGCACACCGTGGACATCGCTACGGGCAGCACCATCCTGCGGCCGCTGCTGGGCGACGGGCCGGTGGCCGTCAATTCGTTCCACCATCAGGCCGTCCGCGACGTCGGTCCCCGCCTGAGGGTCTGCGCCACTGCGCCCGACGGCACCGTGGAGGCCGTCGAGTCGTCCGAACACAAGTCCATCCTGGGCGTGCAATGGCATCCCGAGTGCTTCATCCTGCGGCAGGACGAGTGCATGATGCCCTTGTTCGAATGGCTGGCGCGCGAGGCCGCGTCTTTCGCCCGGGCCAAAACCGTGCACGACCGCACCCTGACGCTGGACAGCCATTGCGACACGCCGATGTTCTTCCACAAAGACATCCGTTTCGACCAGCGCGACCCGAACGTGCTGGTGGACCTGCACAAGATGACCGAAGGGCGGCTCGACGCGACCATCATGGTGGCCTACATCGAGCAGAAGGAGCGCACCGACGAGGCACTGCTGGCCGCCACGGCCAAGGCCGACCGCATACTGACGCAAATAGAGAAGATGGCAGCGGAAAACTGCACGGCGGTGGACATCGCCTACACGCCCGCCGACCTGTACCGCCTGAAACGGGAAGGCAAGAAAGCCATCATGCTGGGCATCGAAAACGGCTATGCCATCGGGAAGGACCTGAGCCTCGTGCGGCACTTCCGCAACCGGGGCATCGTCTACATGACCCTCTGCCACAACGGCGACAATGACATCTGCGACTCCGCCCGCGGACAAGGCGAATGGGGCGGACTGAGCCCCTTCGGGCGCGAGGTGGTGAGGGAAATGAACCGGCTGGGCGTGATGGTCGACCTCTCCCACGGGGCGGAAAGCAGTTTCTACGACGCGCTGGAGCTCAGCTCCGTGCCCATCGTCTGTTCCCACTCTTCCTGCCGCGCCCTGTGCGACGTGCCGCGCAACCTGACCGACGACCAGCTGAAAGCCTTGGCGCGCAAAGGCGGCGTGGCCCAGGTGACGCTCTACAAAGGTTTCCTGCGCAAGGACGGCGAGGCGTCCATCCTCGACGCCATCGAGCACCTGAACCACGCGGTGAACATCATGGGCGTGGAGCACGTGGGCATCGGAACCGACTTCGACGGCGACGGCGGCATCCCCGGATGCGCCTCCGCGGCGGAAGTCATCAACTTCACCCGCCGCCTGCTGGCCGAGCGCTACAGCGAAACCGAAATTGCCGGCATCTGGGGCGGCAACTTCCTGCGCGTCATGCAACTCGTCCAAGACAGCAAAACCCAATAAACCCGAATATCCGACATGAAACGAAAAACCATCCTAACGTCCGCCGGCTGTGCCGCCCTGGGGCTCGTCCTCGCGCTGTGCGCCGCCTGCGGCAACAAGACCGCCGGCAACCGGAACGGGCAAGACACCATCGCCATGGCCGAGGCGCCGGACTTCAACGCCGACAGCGCCTACCAGTACACCGCGGAGCAATGCGCCTTCGGCCCCCGGGTGCCGAACAGCGAAGCCCACCGCCGCTGCGGCGACTACATCGCCGGGAAGTTCAAGAGTTTCGGCGCCACCGTCACCGACCAGCGGGCCAACCTGAAGGCCTACGACGGCACCGTCCTGAAAGCCCGCAACATCATCGCCTCCTACAACCCCGAAGCCGAGGCCCGCATCCTCGTGTGCGCCCATTGGGACAGCCGCCCTTGGGCCGACAACGACCCCGACGAGGCCAACTGGCACAAGCCCGTCCTGGCGGCCAACGACGGGGCCAGCGGCGTGGCCGTGATGCTCGAGATGGCACGCCAGCTCCAAGCCTCCCCCGTCAGCATCGGCATCGACTTCATCTGCTTCGACGCCGAAGACTACGGCATCCCGCAATGGGACGACCGGGCCGGCTCCGACGCCACGTCGTGGTGCCTCGGCTCGCAACACTGGGCCGCCAACCCGCACGTCTACGGCTACAAGCCGCGCTTCGGCATCCTGCTCGACATGGTGGGTGGCATGGGCAGCACCTTCTCCAAAGAGGGCTACTCGCAGCAATATGCCGCCCAGGTGGTGGACCTCGTGTGGCAGACAGCCGCGCAAATCGGCTACGCCCAGTTCTTCCCCGACCGCAACGGGGGATACATCACCGACGACCACGTGCCGGTGAACCAAACCGCAGGCATTCCCTGCATCGACATCGTGCCCTATTTCACGGACGGCAACTCGGGCTTCGGCCCCACGTGGCACACCGTGGACGACGACATGGAGCACATCGACCGCAACGTGCTGAAAGCCGTGGGACAGACCGTGCTCCAAGTTATTTATAATTCCAATGAATGACATGAAGACTATCAATGAACTGCAAGACGAAGTCATCGAGGAATTCAGCGACTTCGACGACTGGATGGACAAATACCAGTTGCTCATCGACCTGGGCAGCGAACAGGAACCACTACCCGAAGAGTACAAGACCGACCAGAACCTGATTGACGGCTGCCAGAGCCGCGTGTGGCTGCAGGCCGACTACCGCGACGGCATCCTGACGTTCCGCGCCGAGAGCGACGCCCTCATCGTGAAAGGCATCGTGGACCTGCTCGTGAGGGTGCTGAGCGGACACACGCCGCAAGAGATTCTCGACGCCGACCTTTACTTCATCGACCGCATCGGCCTGAAGGAGCACCTCTCGCCCACGCGCAGCAACGGCCTGCTGGCCATGCTCAAGCAGATGAAGATGTATGCCTTGGCCTTCAAGGCGAAGGAAGAAGGCGCATAGGCACAAAGCCCCGTCGGGGCTTCGTGCCCCGACCTGCCCCACGGAAACGGACAAGCTGCCGGAGGGCTTTCTTCCTGCCGGTTCAGCTCCATCATCGACGCCGTTGTTTATATATTCACCGTAGTTTATATAAACAACGGCGTTGGGTAATATCCAGCTATTGTCAGACAAAAATCCATTCCGGAAGACTCCCCCTTCCGGTGAAAGCCCGTCCTCGTTCCCGCCCTTCACGCCGCAGAAGGCGGCCGGACGCCTTGCGGAATGCAGAATCGTACTTTCCGCAAAGCACTCGAGTACTTCCCGCAGAGTACTCAAGTACCTGCCGCAGAGTACGCCGACGGCCTGCGCACGACGCTACGGGGCTTCGGGCAAGGCCGGATTCGCCTGCGAGGGCATCCGGCAACGAAACGGGGCTCACGGGAAACGTCAAAATTATCTCCGGGCGAGAAAATCTACCGGGAATAATTTGCAGGAGTCAATCCCAAATATTATATTGCCGCCGCTAAAACCACAAAGCGATACGACATGAGCAAACATACCCCCATCAACAGGCTGCCGCCTTGCGCCGCCGCCATCATGCGGTTCCTTTCGCCGCACAAAACGGAAGCGGCCCTGCAAACCAGGTGCCGCGAGCTTTGCCTGACGGGCATCTCCACGGCGGCTGCCCGCAGCATGCTCGCCCTTCTCCTTATCCTATCGGGGGCCGGAACAGCCTGTCCGCTCCGCGCGCAACAGCCGCAGGCGGAATGCTGGATGGACGACGAAGGCTTGTGGGCCTGGGGCTTCGCGGAGAAGTTCGCCATCCATGACAACCGCCCGTGGCAGTATGAATCCGTCCGGAAGGACGGCGACCGCCGCACCCTGACGCTCCGCCACGGCGATGAACGCCTCAGCGCCGACTTCCGCCAGACGAGCGACTCCACCTGCACCATTGCCGTGGACGGCGGCGCGCCGCAGGCTTACCGCCTGTGGGACAGCCGTAAGGGCATCCTGTCCTACCTTCCTGCGGACGACACGCCGCCCATGCCCTGCGACTACCGGACAGACACCGCCATCGTCCGGGGCTACATCCCCTCCGCCAAGCACTCGCGTTTCGAAGTGTTCCACGACGATGCGCTGGACTATGTCAACCCCGTCGAGACCTCCGCACAGACCGATTCGGCCGGATTCTTCGAAATACGCCTTCCCCTGTGCGGACGTACGGCCGTGACGCTCTACAGCGTTCCGCTGCGCGTCCGCCGCACCTTGTGGCTCCGCCCGGGAGAGGAGTACTTCGTCTGCCTGCAACGCGGCACACCGGGCCTCATGGGAGCGGACAGCCGCCTGAGCTTGGAAATGGACCAGGTGCCCGAGAGGGCCTTCAATGCCGACCCGCTTTCCATCCAGTATCCCCACGACCCGGACGACAGCACGGCCCTCTGTGAAATCCGGGCGGCCCTTGCCCGGTGCGAAGCCGCCCGTGACAGCATGACGGCGGCACATCCCAACCTGTCGGCCGGATTCCGGCAGATGGCCGTGGAAAACAGCGGATACACGGCGCTGAGGGCCTTGGGCGAACGGATGTACAACACCCCTCGGAAAGGAGACGAACACACGCTGCCCGGCATCACCCGGCTGACCGACTCGCTGCTCGCCGCCTTGCCCGGCACGCCCAGTTTCGTCAGCGGCGACTACGATTCGTTCTGGAACTGGTACGCCTTCTATCTGAATTATCTGGCCAACCGGAAGAGGGGCACCGCATTCGACGCCGGACACTTGCGTCAGGTCATCGCCCGCCAGACTGACGTCCGGTTACCGGACAGCCTCGCACTCCTCTTCGACCGGATAGAAAGCCTGGAAAGCGGAACGGAAAACGCTTCCGCGGACGGCACGACAAAAGCGCTCCGCGACTCGCTCCATGCCCGCATCACTGAAATGCTCAACCGGTTGCCGGAATACGAGAAGAATGTCCCCGACATCTGGAAAATCATGACCCTGCAATCTTATTGGAACTGCTTCGACGCCCTGCCGCTCCCCGCGCCGCGCAAAGAGTATGCCACCGCGCAAAGCGCCATGAAAGCCTTGAGGCAGTCGCACACCCCGCTGCCCGGATATGTCTTCGACGAAGCCATGGGCCGCATCCGCACGCCCGGCCTGCGCGGCATCCTTGCCCGCCAGCAGGAGGCATACCGCCCCACGGCCTTCGACAACCAAGGCTCGCTCCACTCGGGCGACCTCGTGGCCGGACTGACCGACGGCGAGGAAATCCTGCGCCGCATCCTCGCCCCCCATCGCGGGAAGGTGGTTTACACCGACATCTGGGGAACGTGGTGCGGCCCCTGCAAGAACGACATGAAGAATTATGCCCCTACCGTCAAGGAGGCCCTGAAAGGCCGCGACGTGGTGTTCATCTACTTCGCCAACCAGTCTTCGGACGCCTCGTGGAAACAAATCATCAAGGAATACGGCTGCGTGGGGCCGCAGACCGTGCATTATAACCTGCCCGCGGCACAGCAACAGGCCGTGGAGCGCATTCTCCTCGACAAGGGATACCCCTCCTACGGCCTGTTCGACAAAAATGGCCAGTTCGTCACCAAAGAGGCGCCCCGCCCCTGGGAAAAGGACAAGCTCGTGCGCACCATCGAGGAACTGCTCCGCGCACCGGCAACGCCCGCCGCACAAATTAGCCCCCAAGGCATGGCGGGACAAAAATAAATGCGTACCTTTGCCGTACTAACCAATGGAATATCAACAGAAAGGAGGTAAATCATGGCCCGCCCAATCAAAGAAACACCCATACTCTTCGGGGAAGACGCGCGACGCTTTGAAGAGAGAATGAAACAAGTGCGAAAGGAAACGGCAGCAGAAAAACGGCAGAGACAGGCCTATTACGAGTTGTTCCTGACAATGCTTGAGAAAGGAAAACAAACAAAGCATAAGGAGATATGAATGAATTGGGAGAACCATATTCATCTTTCGTAATCCGCAAGTTGGACGAGAAAGAGCAAGTAAAGTCATTCGATTGCGGTGATACCGACTTGAACGACTTCATCTTGAATGAATCCGGTTTGTATCGCCAAGCGTTATTGGCCGTAAGCTATGTGTTCGAGGATATCAACGATGTGAACCACGAACACATTGCCGCCTACTTCAGTCTGGCTAATGACCGCATATCATTGGCTGATTTCCCCAGCAAGACTGAATTCAACCGTTTCCGCAAGCATCGATTTGTGAATGAAAAGCGTTTAAGAAGCTATCCCGCGGCCAAGATTTGCCGTTTGGCTGTCAACCAGAAGTTGAAAGGACAACATATTGGCGAATTCTTGGTTAGTGCCATTAAGACTTACTTCCTTGCGGACAACAAAACCGGCTGTCGCTTCCTTACAGTGGATGCCTACACGGCCGCCGTACCTTTTTATTTGAAGCAAAAGTTCGTTCCGCTGACAATCGAAGACGAAGCAGCTGCCACCCGCCTGCTTTATTTCGATTTGAATGATATTGCGGATAACGGTTAGTCCTGAACCTTAAAAGCATCTGCGGGCAAGCCCCCGCATCCCACGTGCAGCCTCGTCTGCCATCCAATAAATGGAGCGGCGGCCCTATTTTTTCCCTTCGTGTTGCCGCTTCCTTCGCTTCTTTTGCTTATCTTTGGAGATGTTTACAACGCAAAAGAACCGAATATCATGAAACTCCTGAAAACCGCATTCCCGGCAGCGCTCGCCTGCCTCTGCGCCCTGCAAGCGCAAGCCCAACAGCAACCCGTGTATCTGGACGATACGAAACCCATCGAGGAGCGCGTGGAAGACGCCTTGGCGCGCATGACACTCGAGGAGAAAATAGCCGTAATCCACGCCCAGAGCAAGTTCAGTTCGCCCGGCGTGAAACGGCTGGGCATCCCCGAATTCTGGACTTCCGACGGCCCGCATGGGGTGCGCCCGGACGTGTTGTGGGACGACTGGAAACAGGCGGGGCACACCAACGACTCGTGCGTGGCTTTCCCTGCGCTCACCTGTCTGGCCGCCACTTGGAACACCTCACTCGCGCGGATCTATGGCGAGAGCCTTGGCGAAGAGGCCCTCTACCGCGGGAAAGACATGATGCTCGGACCGGGCGTCAACATCCTGCGCACGCCGCTCTGCGGCCGCAACTTCGAATACATGGGCGAAGACCCCTTCCTGGCCTCGCGCATGGTGGTGCCCTACATACAGGGACTGCAATCCAACGGTGTGGCGGCCTGCGTGAAGCACTTCGCGCTGAACAACGACGAGAATCACCGCAACGAGGTGAACGTGGTGGTGTCCGACCGCGCGCTCTATGAAATCTACCTGCCGGCCTTCAAGGCCGCCGTCACCGAAGCCCACACTTGGGGACTGATGGGTTCCTACAACCTCTTTGAAAACCAGCATAACTGCCACAACCGGCGGCTGCTGAACGACATCCTGAAAGGCGAGTGGGGATACGACGGGGTGGTGGTGTCCGACTGGGGCGGCGCACACGACACGCGGCAGGCCATAGAAAACGGGCTGGACATGGAGTTCGGCACTTGGACCGATGGCCTCTCGTTCGGGGCATCGAACGCCTACGACAACTACTACCTGGCCCGACCTTACCGTGAGCTTATCCAAAAAGGCGAATACACCACCCGCGAACTGGACGACAAGGTGCGCCGCGTGCTGCGCCTCTTCTTCCGCACCAACATGAACCGCGACCGCGGCTTCGGCTCGCTATGCTCGGAAGCGCACTACGACGCGGCCCGGCAGATTGCCGGCGAGGGCATCGTGCTGCTCCAGAACGAGGACGGCGTGCTGCCCATCGACACCACGGCCACGCGCCGCATACTGGTGGTGGGCGAGAACGCCATCAAGATGATGACCGTGGGCGGAGGAAGCTCCACCCTGAAAGCACAGCACGAAAGCCTGCCGCTCGACGGGCTGCGGCAGGCCTTGGGCGGAAAGATGGAAGTGGAATATGCACGCGGATACGTGGGCGACACGTCCAACGAATTCGAAGGCGTGGTGGCGCCCCACGACCTGAAGGACGACCGCAAGCCCGAAGCGCTCATTGCCGAAGCCGTGGAAAAGGCGCGGCAGGCCGACTACGTGGTCTTCTTCGGCGGACTGAACAAAAGCTGGCAACAGGACTGCGAAGGCTCCGACCGAAAGGAATACGGGCTGCCCTACGGACAAGACCGCGTGATCGAGGCCCTGGCGAAAGCCAACAAGCGGCTTGTCTATGTCAACATATCGGGCAATCCCGTGGCCATGCCCTGGAAAAAACAGGTGCCGGCCATCGTGCAGGGATGGTTCCTCGGCTCCACCGCCGGCGATGCCCTCGCGGCCGTGCTCACCGGGCGCGTCAACCCCTCGGGCAAACTGCCCTACACGTGGCCGGCCTCGCTGGACGACGTGCCGGCGCACAGCCTCGGCACCTATCCCGGCACGTGGCGAAAAGGGGAGAAAATCATCGACGAGGAATACAAGGAAGGCATCTTCGTGGGATACCGCTGGGCCGACAAAGAGGACATACGCCCGCTCTTCGCCTTCGGGCACGGACTGAGCTACACCACCTTTAAACTGGGAAAAGCGCGCGCCGACAAGGACGAAATCTCGGCCAACGACAGCATCACCTTCACCGTCAGCGTCACCAACACGGGCAGCGTGGCGGGAGCCGAGGTGGTGCAACTCTACGTCCACGACGCCGAATCGTCGCTGGAGCGGCCCTACAAAGAGCTCAAGGCCTTCAAGAAAATCAGCCTGGCACCGGGCGAGACGCGGGACGTGGCTCTGACCATCGGGCGCGACGCCCTCAGCTTCTACAACGACCGCACCCGCCAATGGACGGCCGAACCGGGACGCTTCGAGGCCCTCATCGGCGACGCTTCGGACAACATCACGTCGAAAGTGGCCTTCACTCTGAAATAGCATCGGCCATGGGGCCGTGTGCGGCGCGGCGCACGGCCTCGCGCGCCCCTTCCAGAATGGCAAACAGTTCGTCCACCGTCGTGGCCCGCAGCATGGCGATGCGCGTCTCCCTGAAGTTGGGAATGCCCTTGAACACGGGCGAGGCGGCCAAATGGCGGCGACTGTGCAGGATGCCGCGATACTCGTCGATGCGGCGCACGCTGGTGAGCACCTGCTCCTTGAGCACGTCGATTTTCCAGTCCGCGCTCATCGGCGGATTGTCGCTCCGCACCGCCGCGTCGGCCGACACCTCCCCGGGGCGCAACTCGTCCATGATTTCCTTGAAAATCCAAGGGCGGCCGAAGGTGGCGCGCCCCACCATGACGGCATCCACCCCGTAGCGCTCAAAACATTCCCTGGCGCGTGCAGGCGAAGCGATGTCGCCGTTGCCGATGACGGGAATCCGCATGCGCGGGTTCCGCTTCACCTCTCCAATCAGCGTCCAGTCGGCCTCGCCGGTGTACATCTGCGCGCGGGTCCGCCCGTGGATGGTGAGGGCCTGTATGCCGCAGTCCTGCAACTGTTCGGCCAGATTGACGATGATTTTGTGGCTGTCGTCCCATCCCAGCCTTGTTTTCACCGTGACGGGCACGTCGACCGCATCCACCACGGCCCGCGTGATGTCCAACATGCGCGGCACGTCCTGCAGCAATCCCGCCCCGGCCCCCTTGCCGGCCACCCGCTTCACGGGGCAACCGAAATTCAGGTCAAGCACGTCGGGGTGCGCCCGCTCCACCACGATGCGGGCGGCATCGGCCACGGCGCCCGGCTCTTTGCCATAAATCTGAATGGCCACCGGGCGCTCGTCGTCGCACACGGCCAACTTCTCCAGGCTGCGGTTCACCATGCGCACCAAGGCGTCGGCCGCCACAAACTCGGAATATACCATCGACGCGCCGAAGCGCTTGCACAACAAACGGAAGCCGATGTCCGTCACATCCTCCATCGGGGCGAGGAACACGGGATAAGGCCCGAACTCTATATTTCCTATTTTCATGGGTGCAAAGATAGTGCAAGCCGAGAGGAATGCAAAATAAAAGCCGCCAAAGCGCGCTTTTATTTTCATGCCCGAGGCGCCGCCTGTCTTATTCAAAGATAGTGCAAGCCGAGAGGAATGCAAAATAAAAGCCGCCAAAGCGCGCTTTTATTTTCATACCCGAGGCGCCGCCTGTCTTATTCAAAGATAGTGCAAGCCGGGAGGAATGCAAAATAAAAGCCGCCAAAGCGCGCTTTTATTTTCATGCCCAAGGCGCCGCCTGTCTTATTTAAAGATAGTGCATTCCTTCCGACCGGCACTGTTTTTTCACAAATTTGCAGCCATCCGTCGGTCATCTTCCTCCATGCGTCCGGTGTTGCCACCGTGGCGGAGGGCGCAGGAAAACGCCCGCTCTTGCCCGACGCCGCGCCGCGCCCTGCGGAATGCGCCAGCGTACTTTGCGGCAAGTACTCGAGTACTCTCCGCAGAGTACGCTACGGAATCCCGCAAGGCATCCTCCCGCCTTGCCCTCCTTTTTGCCCCGGAAACATTATACTTTGGAATAATAATGCCTCCGGCAACCCCACTTTTTCTCCCGAATCCGTACGCCCCAAACAAAAAAAGAATATTTTTGTCCAACAGCATCTATCAATAGTCTATAAAAAAGGAGGTTACCATGAGGAAATTATTCTACTTGCTTTGCCTTATCCCGTGCCTCAGCTGGGCACAGGCCGAAGGCGTAAATTCCCACGTGACAGTGCATGTGGGCGAAAACCGCTTGGCGGACTTGCTGACGGAAGAACAGCAAAAAGGCGTTTCCCGGCTCACCATCACGGGAACATTGGAACAAGCAGATTATGATTTCCTGCGGGGGGGCACGTTGGAAAAGCTCGACACACTGGACCTGCAGGACGCATACATTGACACCATCCCGGCCGGAGCTTTGGACGGAATGGAACTCTACCTAAGGCTTCCCAAAAATATTGAATACATTGGAGACTATTCGTTTTCCGGAGAATGTGAAGTAACCGGGAAGTTCCCGTTCCGTGGCGTATACAAAGGTGACGTAAAGCCCTACTTCTTTGCAGGAAAGAACAATCCGGAACTAATAAACATAGAAAGCGATGCCTGCTCTTCGGTGTATTCCAAGGATGGAGAGATTCTCTATAACATCAATTATTACTATACGGACAGTGAGAACCTGCATATACAAGACGGCACAAAGATTATCCATGGCGCAGCCCTTCGGGGAGATGGTTTTCCATTGCCCTACAACTTGGTCCTGCCGGAAAGCCTGGACTCCATTGGAGACTATGCCTTTTCGGACATAATCCCAATAATAGCGACTGGATTCTCCACGAAACGGGACTATTCGCCCGGAGGAGGTTACAACCGAGGAAGCGTGATATGCGAAGCCAAAGAACCGCCGGCCTTTGGAGAAATCGGCAAAGGGGAATTCTTGGGCTCTTTTTCCAATCTGTATGTACCGATTGAAAGCATCGGGAAATACAAAGAAGCCCGGGGCTGGAATTTGTTCCAAGAGATTAGCGGGCTCGAATATCTGGCAGACGGCATCGCATCTACCAAAAGCAGCCAGAAAACATTGGTCACGGATTCCCCGGAATATTATATCCTGAAATTCCCCTTAGAGACCAAAAGCATAAGCATATATGATGCGCAAGGACGTACATTGTCCAATCGATCCATCCAAAAAACGGAACTCACCCTCGCAAAGGAAGGCCTGCCGCGTCCTTATGCGATAATTCGTGTATGCTACACGAACGGAACCCATGAAACCATCAAATTAAAGCCTTAAACTCATGAAACGGTTAATTCCTATCATATTCAGTTTCCCCGGGGGAATCCGGGGAAACTGAATATGAGGAATTTCAATCCCGAAAAAACTTACACTCATAAAATCCTGCCCGGTACGGCTCGCGGAAGGATACGCTTAATCGAAGCACAAGCCCTCATATTTACCCTCGGCGTGCCACAGAACCGCCGGAACGGAAGTTAAGTTAAGGCATAAATCTGTCCCATTACAAGGGAATTATCGGCAATATTTGCTATTTTTGCAGAAAATCCGTTCCTGCGGCGGCAACCGTCGATTCAAGGAGCCAAAAGCAACCTGTATGATAAAGGAAATCAGATTGAAGAATTGGAAAAGCTTTGAGGAATCAAGGCTATACATAGACCCGCTGACTTTCATCATCGGCACCAACGCCAGCGGCAAATCCAACATATTGGACGCGCTGTCGTTCTTGTGCAACAGCGCCAAGGGCATTCCGGTCAACGAAATAGGCAGGCATACACGCGGCGGGACGGACTGGCTGATTCGCAGGGGTGCCGACGAATTCACCTTATCCGTGGTAGTGGACGACAATGGGGATGACCTGATTTACTCCTTATCATGCCGCAAGGACGACAACTCTCTGCAAATATCTTTCGAAAGACTGGAACAGGTCTCATCCAAGAACAATAGAAGCCGGATACTGTTCACAACCGACGCGGCCAACAAAAACGCTGCTTCCCCCAGCATCCCCACCCGCTTCTATCAAGAAAGCCCCGGAAAGGGAAAGCGATTGGACCTGAGCAGACAAACCACCGTGTTATACCAGATGGAAAACCTGGTGACGGTCAAAAAAGTGAAAGAGGCCGCCTCGCTGGTGCAAAATGGGCTGAAAAGTATCTTCATATTAAACCCGATTCCCAACCACATGCGCGACTATTCGCCTTTATCCGAGCGGCTGAATCCCGACGCAGGCAACATCGCCGGACTGCTGGCGGGCATGCCTCCGGAAGAACAGGAACGGGTGGAACGGGAACTGACAAAGTACGTCTGCCGACTTCCGGAGAAAGACATCAAACGCATCTGGGCAGAAAAAGTGGGACGGTTTGAAAGCGATGCCATGCTCTATTGCGAGGAAGAGTGGATGAACGGAGAGAAAATAGAGATTGACGCGCGCAGCATGTCCGACGGGACGCTGCGCTTCATCGCAATCGTCGTCGCACTGCTGACCGGAAAAGCCGGAAGCCTGCTCGTCATCGAAGAGGTGGACAACGGGCTTCACCCCTCCCGTGCTGAGGAATTGGTGAACGTGCTGAAGACCTTGGGCGAGAAAGCGCAGACAGACATCATCTGCACGACCCACAACCCGGTGCTCATCGACGCCTTGGGAAACGAAATGATTCCCTTTATCAGCTATGTGACCCGGTCGGACGAAACCGGGTGTAGCATCGTCAACCTGCTGGAAGACAAAAAGAATCTTGCCAAACTGATGGCCAGCGGCTCGGTGGGCGACATGATGACGGAGGATGCGTTATGAGAAAAGTGCTGATCATAGACACCAGCATCCTCTGTGTCTGGCTGCAGGTGGCAGGCATGGAAGCCTGCGGCCCGGACAACGACCGCTGGACATACGAGCGGGTTTGCCGGAAAATAGCCGAAGAACTGGAACAAGGCACGACCTTCATCCTTCCCGTGGCAACAATCATTGAAACAGGAAACCACATAGCCCACGCAAACGGCAACCGCTTCACCATGGCCGACAAACTGGCAAACATGATTATTGACGCGACGAACGCCACCTCGCCTTGGGCGGCCTTCACGGAACAGAAAGATTTATGGAACAGCAAGGGGTTGAGTTCGTTGGCCGCCCGCTGGAGAGAGACGGCAGCCAGCGGCCAGTCCTTGGGCGACGCTTCCATTGTGGATGTAGCGAACTATTATGTCGAAATGGGCTTCGAGGTGGAGATTCTGACAGGAGACCAAGGCCTGAAAGCCTATCAGCCGGTAGCAAAAGCCGCCATCCGGATACCCAGAAGACGGCAGTAAGAGAAACGGAGACCATCCCCCGCCACAGCCCGCGCATTCCATCGCTGAACAACGGAAAAAACTCCTCTCCGGCTTTGCAAACACAGCAGAAAAACATAACTTTGTGACAGAACAACGACCAACCTTTATTTCAAGATACCATGAGCAACCTTTCCATCAAGACCCTTTTACAGAAATTCCGGCTGAGCGACGACATAGACGACAGGGCATACGCCGACATGAAGGACGCGGTGGAGGCCATCGCAGCCTGCAACCACATCACGCATCGGTTTTTCTATATCATCGACTTCCATCGGCTGAATTTCCTCCACGTCTTCGGGCACAAGCTTTACCCTTGGGAATATGCCCCGGAAGAAATAAAGGAGATGGGGTTTGATTTCTATGCGCGGTGTGTCCCACAGGAGGAACTCGGCATGCTGTCGGAAATCATCCATGCGGGATTCAGAAGCTTCGCCGGAATGAACGGGGAGGAAAAGATGGACATATCATTCTACTACAACTTCAAAATGCGACTGAAAGGCTTGACGGTATTGGCCTGCCACCAGTTCACTCCGCTGAAGCTCCATAACGGCAAACTATGGCTGGCCTTGTGCTCCATTACGCCGGCATCCCACCCCGCCCCCGGACGGGTGTTCCTCCGGAACTCCAGACATCCCGCCACTTCCCAATATTATTCCTTTAAGGAGAAGGCATGGTCGGACTTCGCCCCCTTCCACATCAGTCCCACAGAAATGCAGGTCATCCTTTGCCACCTGAAGGGCATGAACATAGGAGACACCGCCCGCGAAATCAGCAGGACGACTTATGCCGTCAAGAAAATCCGGAAAGCCCTCCTCAACAAAAGCGGAGTGGACAACTTCACCAGCTTCTGCCAGCTCGCCTTGCTGCACCAACAAATCTGAAAGCCCAGTCCCTTCCGTTCTCGTCCCCGTTCCCTCGGATTTGCAATCCGAGGGTGCTGAATATGAGGATTTTCAATCCGATGAAAAGGCTTGTTCCTATTTTTATTAGCCGACAGATGAGACAAGGCGCGGCACACAAAGCGGAACATTCAAGCGGATTATAATTCCTTACACTTAACTCCGGCGAACTCCAAATCTGCCGAAACGAAGCGCCTCGGGCATGAAAATAAAAGCACGCTTTGGCGGCTTTTATTTTGCATTCCTCTCGGCTTGCACTATCTTTGGATAAGACAGACGGCGCCTCGGACATGAAAATAAAAGCGCGCTTTGGCGGCTTTTATTTTGCATTCCTCTCGGCTTGCACTATCTTTGCACACAAAATCCACAGCATGACGAGAAAAGACTTTGAAATCATGGCTCCCGTGGGCTCGCGCGAATCACTGGCCGCCGCCCTCAAGGCCGGAGCCGACTCCATCTACTTCGGCATCGAGAACCTGAACATGCGGGCGCATTCGGCCAGCACGTTCACCCTCGACGACCTGAAGGAAATAGCACAGACATGCACCGCACAAGGCGTGAAAAGCTACCTGACGGTGAACACCATCATCTACGACGGCGACTTGGAACTGATGCGCACCATCATCGACGCCGCAAAGGCGGCCGGCATCTCGGCCGTCATCGCCTCGGACGTGGCCGTGCTGACCTATGCCCGACGGATAGGGCAGGAAGTGCACTTGTCCACCCAGCTGAACATCAGCAACGTGGAAGCCCTGAAATTCTACGCGCAGTTTGCCGACGTGGTGGTGCTGGCCCGCGAACTGAACCTGGAACAAGTGGCCGCCATACACCGCCAGATTGAGGAACAGCACATCTGCGGGCCCGGCGGCGAAGCGGTACGCATCGAGATGTTCTGCCACGGAGCGCTCTGCATGGCCGTGAGCGGGAAATGCTACCTGAGCCTCGACAACACGGGGCGGTCGGCCAACCGGGGGGAATGCATGCAAATCTGCCGCCGCGCCTATCTGGTGAAGGACCGCGACTCGGACGTGGAACTGGAAATCGACAACCAGTACATCATGAGCCCCAAAGACCTGAAAACCATCCGCTTCATCGACCGGATGATGGATGCCGGCGTGCGGGTGTTCAAGATTGAAGGCCGCGCACGCGGACCGGAATATGTCTACACCGTGGTGCGGTGCTACGAAGAAGCCATCCAAAGCGCACTGGACGGCACGCTCACCGAGGAGAAGAAAGACGAATGGGACGAACGGCTGGCGCGGGTGTTCAACCGCGGCTTCTGGGACGGCTACTATCTGGGGCAGCGCTTGGGAGAATGGTCGAAGAAATATGGCTCCTCGTCTACCGAAAAAAAGGTCTACGTGGGCAAAGCCATCAAGTATTTCTCCAAAATCGGCGTGGGCGAGTTCCAAATCGAGGCGTCGGACATGAGCGTGGGCGACCGCCTGCTCATCACCGGCCCCACGACGGGCGCCCTGTTCATGGAGCTGGACGAGGTGCGCTACGACCTGCAACCGGTGCAGACCGTAGACAAAGGCATGCGGGTTTCCTTCAAAGTGCCGGAAAAGATACGTCCCAACGACAAGCTCTACAAGCTGGTCAAGAGCCCCTCGGCCTGACAAAAGCGGGCAGGGAAAAGCCAAAGTGGCCCCACCGGACAAAAAAACAGGCTTTTTTTTGGGAAAGAAGCCTGATTTTTTTACCTTTGCATTAAATATGTTAATGTTTTGAAAGATTAATGAGTCTGCTGAATTTCACTCACCTTTTGGCGCAAACCGTTACGGAATTGTCCAGCGATTCGTCACTGAAAGGTTTATTCCATGAGCATCAAGACGGAGACCCCCTCCCTTCGGGAAAAGTCCTGCATGAAATCATAGAGCTTTGCCGCTCCATCCTTTTCCCAGGCTTCTACGGGAAATCCACCGTAAACCACCACACTATCACATACCACATCGGCGTCAACATAGAGCGCCTCTATGCCCTGCTGACCGAGCAAATCCTGGCCGGCCTGTGCTTCGAAGCAGCCAAACAAGCCGGATGCAAGGAGTGCGAAACCAACCGGGACAAGGCCATCGAACTGGCCGGACAGTTCATCGGACGGCTGCCTGCCCTGCGGAGCATACTGGCCACCGACGTGGAAGCGGCCTACAACGGCGACCCCGCGGCCGAATCGTATGGCGAAATCATCAGTTGCTACCCCATCATCAAGGCGCTGAGCAACTACCGCATCGCCCACGAACTGCTCGTGCTGGGCGTGCCCCTCATCCCGCGCATCATCACCGAAATGGCGCACTCCGAGACGGGCATCGACATCCACCCCGCCGCACGCATCGGGCACCACTTCACCATCGACCACGGCACAGGCGTGGTCATCGGGGCCACCTGCATCATCGGCAACTACGTGAAGCTCTACCAAGGCGTGACCCTCGGGGCCAAAAGTTTCCCGCTTGACGAGAACGGGCATCCCATCAAGGGCATACCCCGCCACCCCATACTGGAAGACCACGTCATCGTCTACTCCAACGCCACCATCCTGGGGCGCATCACCGTGGGCGAAGGCGCAACCGTGGGCGGCAACATCTGGGTGACGGAAGACGTTCCGGCCGGCGCACGGCTCGTGCAGAAAAAATATAAGTGAACCAAATATATCTAACCAGTATCCATCGAACAGACTAACACAATGGAAACCGAATTTGAACTCATCGCCAAAACCTTCCAAGGACTGGAAAACGTCTTGGCCAAAGAGCTGACCGCCTTGGGGGCAAACAACATCCAAATAGGGCACAGGATGGTGTCATTCACCGGCGACAAGGAAATGATGTACCGCGCCAACTTCGCCCTGCGCACTGCCATCAGGATTCTCAAACCCATCAAACACTTCAAGGCGGACTCCGCCGACCAAGTATACAATGCCGTGAAAGCCATAGACTGGACCCAATACCTGACCAATGACACGAGCTTCGCCGTGGATTCCGTGGTGTTCTCCAAGGAATTCCGCCACAGCAAGTTCGTGGCCTACAAGGTGAAGGACGCCATCGTGGACTTCTTCCGCGAAACCACGGGGACACGACCGAACATCAGCGTGACCAACCCCGACCTTCAACTCAACATACACATCGCAGAAAACGACTGCACCCTCTCGCTCGACAGTTCGGGCGAGTCACTCCACCGCCGCGGATACCGGCAGGAGTCGGTGGAAGCCCCGCTGAACGAAGTGCTGGCCGCCGCCATGATTCTCATGACGGGATGGAACGGGGAATGCGACCTCATCGACCCCATGTGCGGCTCGGGCACCATTCCCATCGAAGCGGCACTCATCGCGCGCGGCATCGCACCGGGTGTTTTCCGCAAGGAATATGCCTTCGAGAAATGGTCGGACTTCGACAAGGACCTGCTCGACCGCATCTATAACGACGACTCGCAGGAGCACGACTTCTCTCATAAGATCTATGGCTACGACATCAACCGGAACGCCGTGGACATCGCCACGCGCAACGTGAAGGCCGCCGGACTGAGCAAAGACATCACTCTGGCCCAAATGGACTTCCACCAGTTTACCCAACCGGCTGAAAAGAGCATCATCATCACCAACCCGCCCTACGGCGAACGCATCTCCTCGCCCGACCTGCTGGGACTCTACCGCACCATAGGCGAACGGTTGAAACACCAGTTCCTGGACAACGATGCCTGGATTCTGAGCTACCGCGAAGAATGCTTCGAGCAGATAGGACTGAAACCGTCCATCAAGATTCCGCTCTTCAACGGTTCGTTGGAATGCGAGTTCCGCAAATATCAGATCTTCAGCGGCAAGTACAAAGAAGCACGGGCCGAAGGTCACGAAATCAAGACCGACGAGGAACGGCGCCAAATGGCCGAAAAACGCCGCTTCAAAATGCACCGCGAATTCAAGCGCCCCATCGACGAGGAAGACGACAACTATTCGTTCAGGAACAAGCGGTTTGAGAACCGGGACAGCCGACCGCGAGGAGGACGGCCCTCGGAAAGAAGAAACTGGGAAGACCGGGACAGAAAAGGCTCCTTCGAGAAACGGGGACTGCGACGCGAAGGAAGACCGTTCGACTACGACCGGAAACCCTATGAGCGAAATGGAAAACCGTTCAACCGGAACCGCAAAAACAATAACCGATATGACGAAGAAGATTAATTGGCTTATCCTCTTATCCCTACTCCCGCTCCTGACCATGGCACAAGGAAAAAAGAGCTTCACGCTGGACGACCTGCTCCCCGGCGGCAGCACGTACAGCCAAATGCAACCCCGGAACATCCATACCACATGGTGGGGAAACCAATGCATAGAGGTGGATTTGGAGGAATGCCGTGAGATAAACCCGAAAGACGGAAGCAAGAAGACCTTGTTCACACTGGAACAGCTGAACCAATGGCTGGGAGCCGACAAAGACAAACCAGCCGTGCGCAGTTGCTACAACATAGAGTTCCCCGACGGAGAGCAACCTCACGTGGCTACCATCATCTCTGGCAAAGAACTGCCCGACGGCTCCCGCACACAAGTCTATGCCGTAGTGGACTTCACGACAGGAAAGCGCGTCGCGACGGTGGAATGCCCGGCCGACGCCAGCCTGCAAGACCTCGCGGCCAGCTCCAAGTATCTGGCCTACGTGCGGCAACATAACCTGTACGTCGCCACGGCAGACGGGAAGAACATGGCCGTCTCCACCGACGGCAGCAACGACTTGGTGTATGGCGAAGCCGTGCACCGCAACGAGTTCGGCATCACAAAGGGCACCTTCTGGAGTCCCGACGGACAACAGCTGGCTTTCTACCGCATGGACCAAAGCATGGTGCCCGACTATCCGCAGGTGGACATCACGACACGCATTGCCACCACGTATCCCGACAAATACCCGATGGCAGGAGAAGCCATGCACAAAGTCACGGTGGGCGTATTCAGCCCCGCTTCGGGCAAAACCGTGTGGCTGCAAGCCGGCGACCCGACTGACCGCTACTTCACCAACATCACGTGGAGCCCCGACAGCCGCAAAGTGTACATGATTGAACTGAACCGCGACCAGAATCACGCGGAACTGGTGCGCTACGATGCGGCCACAGGGACCAAAGAGGCCGTAATCTATGAAGAAAACCATCCCAAGTACGTGGAACCAATGCACGGATTGCTGTTCTTGCCATGGGATGATTCCAAATTCATCTACCAGAGCCAACGCGACGGGTTCAACCACCTTTACCTGTTCGACCTCTCTCAAACAACTGAGGGGAACGAACAAAAGGGTGCCGACGGAGCCACTTACCGCGAATATGTGAAGGCCACGCAGCTTACCTCGGGAAAATGGGTGGTGAAGGACGTCGTCGGCTTCAGCACGAAAGAAAAAAGCCTGCTCTTTTGTAGCAACGAAATCCATCCTCTGCAGTCTAATATATATAAGGTACGGGTGAAAGACGGCAAGCGGACACTGATGGACAACGGCGAAGGCGTGCACAATGCCAGTCTGAACGCCGACGGAAGCCTGCTGCTCGACCGCTTCTCGTCGCCCACCGTGGCACGAAGCGTCAACCTGACCCACACGAAAAACGGAAAGACCTGCAATGTGCTCACTGCGGAAGACCCGTGGAAGGACTATAACGTGCCGGAAATCAGCAGCGGCAGCATCAAAGCGGCCGACGGGGTGACCGACCTTTACTACCGCATGGTGAAGCCCGTGGATTTCGACCCGACGAAGAAATATCCGACGGTCATCTATGTCTACGGCGGGCCGCACGCCCATAACGTGGACGCCAGCCGCAACTACCTGACGCGCGGCTGGGAAATCTACATGGCACAGAAAGGCTACCTGATCTTCGTCCTCGACAACCGCGGCTCCGAACACCGCGGATTGGCTTTCGAAAACGTCACCTTTCGCCATCTGGGAGAAGAAGAAATGAAAGACCAGATGGAAGGCGTCAAATTCCTGAAATCGCTCCCCTACGTGGATGCCGACCGCATGGGTGTGCATGGATGGTCGTACGGCGGATTCATGACCACCAACCTCATGCTGACTTACCCCGACGTGTTCAAGGTGGGCGTGGCCGGCGGCCCGGTGGTCGACTGGCAATACTACGAAGTGATGTACGGCGAACGCTACATGGACCGGCCGCAAGACAATCCCGAAGGATACAAGAACAGCGGGCTGCGCCCGAAAGCCGGCAACCTGAAAGGCAAACTGCAAATCATCATCGGATACAACGACCCCGTGTGCGTCCCCCAGCATTCGCTCTCTTTCCTGAGAGCCTGCATCGACGCCGGGACGCATCCCGACTTCTTTGTCTATCCGGGCGATGAGCACAACATGATGGGCACCGACCGCATTCACCTGCACGAACGCATCACGCAATATTTTGAAGATTACCTGAAATAAAACATAACGATATGAACATACTACTTTTAGGCAGCGGAGGCCGCGAACACGCCTTGGCCTGGAAAATAGCCCAAAGCAAGAAAGTGGAGCAACTCTACATCGCGCCCGGCAACGCTGGAACTGCCAACGTGGGGCACAATGTCGCCCTCAAGGCCGACGATTTCGAAGGCATCAAACAATTCGTGCTCGACAACGGCATCGACATGGTGGTCGTGGGCCCCGAAGACCCACTGGTAAAAGGCGTTTACGACTTTTTCAAGAACGACGCCCTGCTGAAGGGCATTCCCGTCATCGGCCCGTCGCGGCAAGGCGCCGTGCTGGAAGGCAGCAAGGATTTCGCCAAGGGATTCATGCAGCGCCACGGTATCCCGACAGCCGCTTACCGCACGTTCACCGGAGAAACGCTGGACGAAGGCCTGAAGTTCCTCGAAACCCTGAAAGCCCCCTACGTGCTGAAGGCCGACGGCCTCTGCGCCGGGAAGGGCGTACTCATCCTGCCTACATTGGACGAAGCCCGCAAGGAACTGAAGGAAATGCTGGGCGGCATGTTCGGTTCGGCCTCCTCGTCGGTGGTCATCGAAGAGTTCCTCAGCGGCATCGAGTGCTCTGTCTTCGTCCTGACTGACGGATGCCACTATAAAATCCTGCCCGAGGCAAAGGACTACAAACGCATCGGCGAACACGACACGGGGCTGAACACCGGAGGCATGGGCAGCGTGTCGCCCGTGCCTTTCGCCACGCCTGAATGGATGAAGAAGGTGGAAGACCGCATCATCCGCCCCACGGTGGAAGGACTTGCCGAAGAAGGCATCGACTATAAAGGTTTCATCTTCTTCGGGCTCATCAATGTGAACGGCGACCCGATGGTCATCGAATACAACGTGCGCATGGGCGACCCGGAAACCGAAAGTGTCATGCTCCGCATCAAGAGCGACTTGGTAGACCTGCTCGAAGGCGTGGCACATGGCAACCTTGACCAATGCACACTGGAAATCGACGACCGCAGCGCCGTGTGCGTCATGCTGGTGTCCGGCGGCTATCCCGAAGCCTACGAAAAAGGATTCCCCATCACGGGCATCGACGAGGTGACGGACAGCATCGTGTTCCACGCCGGCACGGCCCTGAAAGACGGACAGGTGGTGACGAACGGCGGACGAGTCATCGCCGTCAGCTCCTACGGAAAGGACAAGGAAGAGGCGCTGAAGCAATCGTTCAGCCAGGCACAGAAGATACAGTTTGAGAAGAAGTACTTCCGTTCCGACATCGGGCAAGACTTGTAACAGGAATGAGGAAAAGCAGATTCCAAAATAAAGTGGCCACGGGCAAGTTCACGCTACCCGTGGCCGCCGTTTTCGCCACCTTGTTGTGGGGTGCCGAAGGAATCTACACGCCAGACCGCCTTTGGGGCTGGGTCGCCTGCGGCCTGACGGCCTACTTGTGGGTGGAAACCAACAACGCCCACTCCCTCATCCGCATCCGCAGCCGGCTGACGCCGGCCCTTTACTTGTTCATGGCAGGCTGCATCTTCGGCCTCCATCCGCTTCAGGACGGCACCTTGGCTGCCCTCTTCATGCTCGCCTCCTACTACCTTCTGTTCAAGTCCTATCAGGAAACGGAAGCCGTGGGCCTCTTGTTCCACGCCTTCCTTTGTTTGGGCGTGGGCAGTGTGTTTTTCCCCCAACTGCTCTACTTTTCTCCCTTCTATCTATGGTATGCCGTGGTCTACCTCCGTTCCCTCACTTGGCGCACGCTTTGGGCAGCCATCGTAGGCTTGGCGCTCTCCTATTGGTTCTGGGCCGGATATGCCCTTTATGTCGACGGGTTCGACGCCTTTGCCCGGCATTTCCTTGAACTGGCGCGCTTCCAACCCATTTCCGGTGCCAACTATCACCACCTCGATTCCATGCAGGTTGCTTCGGTCGGCCTGGTCATCCTCTTCACGCTCGTGGCAGCACTCCACTGCCTCTCCACCAGCTTCAACGACAAGATCCGCACCCGGATGTTGCTGCAATGCCTCCTTGTGCAAGAATTGCTCATCGTGGCGTTCATGGCCCTGCAACCGGTCCACCTTTCCACTCTGACAGGCTTGCTGGTGATGAACTCAGCTCCCGTCTTGTCCCACTACTTCGCCCTGACGAACAAACGGTTCACCAACATTCTCTTCATACTTTTCCTCATCCTCTTCACTCTCTTAGCCCTAATGAACTTATGGACGCGATTGTCGATTTCTTGATACAATACGGCTATTTCGGCATGTTCCTGGCTGCTTTCCTGGCTGCCAGCATCGTGCCGTTCAGTTCCGAGGCCGTCATGGTGGGACTGCAAGTGGCCGGCTTGGACCCCGTCATGCTATTGGTGTGGGGCACGGTGGGCAACGTGGGCGGCAGCATGTTCAATTATTGCATCGGGCGCTTGGGACGCATGGAATGGATAGAGAAATATTTGGGTGTGAAGCAGGAACGCGTGGAACGGGCGCAGCATTGGATGGAACGGAAAGGCGCCTGGCTGGGCGGCATCCTGTGCGTGGTGCCCGTCATCGGCGACGCCATCTCCGTGGCTCTGGGCTTCATGCGCGCCAACTGGCTCATCTGCCTCGTCTCCATCACGATAGGAAAACTTGTACGTTATGCCATTCTGGTTTACACCGTAACGCTTTTTTAGAGAATATGAAAAGTAAACTCACCATAATGCTTTGTGCCGCCTGCCTCTGCCTGTGGACCGGATGCCGGCCGCAGCAAACCGAAAGGCAAGGCCATGCGAAGGACTCCGTCATCACGGTGTCCATCGAACCCTTGCGCTACATCGCCGAACGCATCGCCGGCGAGGACTACAAGGTCATCACCTTGGTGCCGAAAGGCAGCAGCCCTGAGACTTACGAGCCCACGCCGGAGCAAATGATGCAACTGAGCGGGAGCATAGCCTGCTTCACCGTGGGCGACTTAGGTTTTGAACGCACTTGGACCGGCAAGCTCCGGCAGGCCGCTCCCGGCGTGCCGTTCATCGCCACGGCAGACGGGATAGAACGGATGGAAGGGCATGCCCACGGCCACAGCGACGAAGCGGAAGGCGACCCGCACGTATGGACCTCGCCCGCCCGCATGGCCACCATCGCACAACGCATCTGCGAGGCCTTGTGCCAAACAGACACCGCACGGGCAGAACTTTTCAAAAGCCGGCTGAGAGGAGTCCTGGAGGAAATCCGCGCCACGGACGACAGCATCCGCACGCTCCTTGGCAACGCATCGCCGAAAGCTTTCCTCATCTATCACCCCGCGCTCACCTATTTCGCCCACGACTACGGATGGACGCAAATCGCCATCGAAAAGGACGGCAAAGAACCATCGCCCGCACAACTGGCCGACCTCATCCGCCGCTGCAAGGCGCAACGGGTGCGCACCATCTTCGTGCAACAAGAGTTCGACCGCAGAAACGCAGAACTCATCGCCAGGGAAACCGGCACGCGGATAACCGTCATCAACCCTCTGGCCTACGACTGGGCGGGAGAACTACTGAAAATAGCACAAACACTGCACGCACAATGAAAGAACCTCTCATACGTCTGGAGCACATCCAAGTCGGATACGACGGCAAGCAAGTCCTGCGCGACATCAACCTGACAGTGTACGACAAGGACTTCCTGGGCATCATCGGCCCCAACGGAGGCGGAAAGACCACCCTCGTCAAAACCATTCTGGGCCTGAAGAAACCCTCGGCCGGAACAATCACCTTCTTCCTCAACGGCCAACCCACACCGTCCATCCGCATGGGCTACCTGCCACAATACAACAAGATAGACAAAAGCTTCCCCATATCGGTCTACGAGGTCGTGCTCTCCGGATTGCGGAAAAGCGCTTGGAAGCAATATTCCAAGGCACAGCACCAAGCCGTGGAGGACATGCTCCACCGCATGGGGCTTGAGTCGCTCGGGCAGCGCCCCATCGGCGCGCTTAGCGGGGGACAGATGCAGCGCGCCCTGCTGGGCCGCGCCATCATCTCGGAACCGGACGCCGTCATCCTGGACGAACCCAACACGTATATCGACAAGCGGTTCGAGGCCCATCTCTACCAGCTGCTCGATGAAATCAACCACGAGAGCGCCGTCATCCTCGTGAGCCACGACATAGGCTCCGTGTTGCAAAACGTGCGCAGCATCGCCTGCGTGGACGAAACCCTCGACTACCACCCCGACACGGAACTGCCCGAAGGCTGGCTTGAAGACAAGTTCAACTGTCCTATCGACTTGGTAGGACACGGAAACTACCCGCACCGCGTCTTAAAATGTCATAAACATGGTTAAAAGCAGCCCTGAGCCTTGTAAACTTCTGCCAATAGCCATAGAAAAAGGAAGAAAGTGAGTATTTTTGCAACTTAATGGACAAAAACAAAACCAAATAACAGCAAAAAACAATGAAACAGTACAAACTGGTAAACACCCTCATGGGATGGCTCGCATTCGCCATCGCCGCCTGGGTCTACTGTTCTACCATTGAGCCAACGGCCAGTTTCTGGGACTGCCCGGAGTTCATCACCACCGGCTACAAGCTGGAAGTAGGACACCCTCCCGGCGCCCCCTTCTTCATGCTCACGGCCAACCTCTTCTCGCAATTCACCAGCGACCCCACGCGCGTGGCGCTCATGGTGAACACCATGTCGGCCCTGATGAGCGCCGGTTGCATCTTGTTCCTTTTCTGGAGCATCACCCACTTGGTGCGCAAGCTCGTGTGCCCGGACTATGAGCAAATGACGACGGCCCGCCTCATCACCATCATGGGCAGCGGCCTGACGGGCGCCCTGACCTACATGTTCAGCGACACATTCTGGTTCAGCGCCGTTGAAGGCGAGGTTTATGCCTATTCCTCGCTGTTCACGGCTATCGTGTTCTGGCTCATCCTGAAATGGGAGGAGCACGCCGACGAGCCTCACAGCGACCGCTGGCTCGTGCTCATCGCCTACCTGACGGGCCTCTCCATCGGCGTCCACCTGCTCAACCTGCTCTGCCTGCCGGCCATCGTGCTGATATGGTACTACAAGAAGCATCCCGACGCCGGAGTGAAAGGTTCGCTGCTGGCCCTCGTGTCCTCATTCGTTCTCGTGGCCGCCGTGCTCTACGGCATCGTGCCGGGCATCGTGAAAGTAGGCGGCTGGTTCGAGCTTCTCTTCGTCAACACGTTTGGCCTTCCCTTCAACTCGGGCCTCATCTTCTACATCGTCTGCCTCATCGCCGCCGTGCTGTGGGCCATCCGCGAGACGATGGTGCAGCGGAACCGCCGCCGCATGAACATTTCCTACCTCGTGGCCGTGGCTATGCTGGGTATTCCTTTCTACGGCTACGGATGGACAAGCTTCATCGTGGGCGTCATCGTGCTGGGCGCATTGGCTTTCGTGCTCAACCGCAAGGTGCTCGGGCAGCCGCTCGTCAGCCCCCGCGTGATGAACACCTCGCTGCTCTGCATGCTCATGATCATGATTGGTTACAGTTCGTATGCCGTCATCGTCATCCGCTCCACGGCCAACCCGCCCATGGACCAGAACTCGCCCGAGGACATCTTCACCCTGGGCAAGTACCTCAACCGCGAACAATACGGCAGCCGCCCGCTCTTCTACGGACAGGCCTACACCTCGAAGGTGGCCCTCAAGCCGAACAAGGACGGATACTGCGAATACACCTTCAAGGAAGGCGCGCCCGTATGGCAGCGCGTGGAGAAGCACTCGGCCGACGAGAAGGATGCCTACCGCATCGTCTACCGCGACCGTGAGCCTGTCTACGCCCAGAACATGCTCTTCCCGCGCATGTATTCCGACGGGCCGGGCCACGCGCAAGCCTACGAAGACTGGATGGGCGGAGTGGAAGGCCGGCAGGTGGCCTACGACCAGTGCGGGCAGACCGTGATGGTCAAGGTGCCCACGCAGGCAGAAAACCTGCGCTTCTTCTTCAGCTACCAGATCAACTTCATGTACTGGCGCTACTTCATGTGGAACTTTGCCGGAAGGCAGAACGACATACAAGGGAACGGCGAACCGGAGCACGGCAACTGGCTCAGCGGCATCCCGTTCATCGACAACGCCCGGCTGGGCGACCAAAGCAAGCTGCCCACGGAGCTGCGCGAAAACAAGGGGCACAACGTGTTCTACTGCCTGCCGCTCCTGCTCGGCCTCATCGGCCTTTTCTGGCAGGCATACAAGAACCGTGAAGGCGTCCGCCAGTTCTGGGTGGTCTTCTTCCTCTTCTTCATGACGGGCCTCGCCATCGTGGTCTATCTGAACCAGACGCCGCTGCAGCCACGCGAGCGCGACTACGCCTACGCCGGCTCGTTCTATGCCTTCGCCATCTGGATCGGCCTCGGTGCGGCCGCCATCGTCGACGGGCTGCGCCGCCTCAAGGTGGGCGAACTGCCCGCGGCCCTCGTCAGCCTGCTGGCCCTGCTCGTGCCCATACAAATGGGCGGACAGACGTGGGACGACCACGACCGCAGCGGGCGCTACACCTGCCGCGACTTCGGACAGAACTACCTGAAGTCGCTCGACACCAAGGGTAACCCCGTCATCTTCACCAACGGCGACAACGACACCTTCCCCCTCTGGTACAGCCAGGAAACGGAAGGCGTGCGCACCGACGCCCGCGTCTGCAATCTGAGCTACCTGCAGACCGACTGGTACATCGACCAGATGCGCCGGCCGGCCTACGACTCGCCCTCGCTGCCCATCTCGTGGACCCGCCTGCAATACGTCACCGGCACGCGCGAAGGCATCCCCGTGCAGCCCGACGCCCTCAAGCAGGTCATGGACTACTATAAGGACAGCCCCGAGGAACTCAAGCAGATGCTGGGCGACAACCCCTACGAACTGAAGAACATCATCAAACACTGGATCCTGAGCGACAATCCGGACCTGCAGATCTTCCCCACCGACAGCCTCGTCGTCACCGTGGACAAGGATGCCGTGCGCCGCTCCGGCATGATGATGGCCGCCGACTCCATCCCCGACGTGATGCACATCTCGCTCAAGGGCAAGCGCGCCGTCTACAAGAGCGAAATGATGATGCTCGAGATGATTTCGCAAGCCAACTGGGAGCGCCCGCTCTACATGTCGACCACCGTGGGGGCCAGCAACTACGGCCACCTGGGCGACAATTTCGTCAAGGAAGGACTCGCCTGCCGCATCACGCCCTTCGACACCCGCGAAAGCGGACGCACGATGGACACCGAGCGCACCTACGACAACATGATGAACAAGTTCAAGTACGGCGGACTGAAGGAAAACCCGGACATCTATCTCGACGAAACCGTCATCCGCATGTGCTACACCCACCGCAGGCTCTTCTCCGAACTGGTGCAGGAACTCATCCGCGAAGGAAAGAACGACAAGGCACTGAAGGCACTGCAACGCGCCGAAGAGGAACTGCCGGCATCGCTCATGCCGCACAACTACATGGGCGGCTCCATCGAACTGGCCGATTCCTGGCTGAAGCTCGGCAAGAAGGCGGAAGGAACAAAAATCCTGGACGAGGTGGGACAGACCTCCAAAGAGTACCTCGAATGGTATTTGTCGCTCGACACCCGGCGCATGCTCCAGGCTTCGAACAACTGCCTCCTCCACCTCTCCAACCTCTACCGGATTTCGCAGGTCCTCGTGCAGGCCGACGCGGAAAAGGCAGAGAGCTACCGGAAAGAAATGGAGAACTATGCGGCACGCTTCCAGGCACAAGGCATGAAACTGTTCTAACGGCATAGCTTCACCATGTTCATAGAACAACCAGCCGTGTTCCTGCGATGGCTCTATCCCACCGCCATCTGGCGGATGAGCCGCAAGAAGAAAGTAGTCTACATCACGTTCGACGATGGCCCCATACCGGAGGCCACGCCGTTCGTGCTCGACACGCTCGACCGGTTCGGCATCAAGGCCACCTTCTTCATGGTGGGGGACAACGTGCGCAAGCACCCCGACATCTACCGCATGGTGGTGGAGCGCGGCCACCGCGTGGGCAACCACACCTTCAACCACATCGGCGGGTTCCGCCACTCCAGCCAGGAGTATCTGGAAAACGCCGACAAGGCCAACCGGCTGCTGCACACCAACCTGTTCCGGCCACCGCACGGATGGATGCGCCTGCTGCAGTTCAAACTGCTGCGCAAGCACTACCGCGTGGTCATGTGGGACCTCGTGACGCGCGACTACAGCAAGCGCGTCACCGCCCGCGACGTGGTGGAAAACGTGAAACGGTATGCCCGCAACGGCTCCATCATCACGTTCCACGACTCGCTCAAGAGCATCGACAAGCTGCGCACGGCCTTGCCCGAAGCCTTGCAATGGCTCGAAGACCAAGGCTACGAGTTCAAGATGCTGGAGTGAAAACCGGCGCCGGAAAAACAGGAAACGGCACGAAAGCCTTCCACCAGTACGTCATGACAACAATGGAAAAGGAAACACCGCGGCTCAACGCCGCCCATATCAAAGCCGAGGCCCTGCGCCTCGGCTTTTCCGCTTGCGGACTGGCTCCGGCCGCGCCCGTCAGTCCGGCCCATGCCGCCTTCTTCAGGCAATGGCTCGCGGGCGGGCGGCAGGCGGGCATGGAGTACATGGCGCGCCACGAGGCCCTGCGACTCGACCCGGCCCTTCTGGCCGAAGGGTGCCGCACCGTGGTGAGCGTGGCCCTGAACTACCGCCCCGCCACGGAAATGCCCGCCGACCGGCTGCAACTCGCGTGGTATGCCTACGGGCAAGACTACCACGACATCATGCGGCAGAAACTACGCCAGCTACTCGAAAGCCTGCAACAAGACTGGCCCGAGGGCACGCTCGCCGGACGCGCATGTTGCGACACGGCGCCCGTATTGGAACGCTATTGGGCCTGGCGATGCGGCCTGGGATGGATAGGAAAGCACACCCAGCTGGTCGCCCCCCGCGCCGGAAGCGCGTTCTTCTTGGGCGAAATCTTCCTCAACCAACCTGCCGACCGCTACGACACTCCCCTCTCCGACCACTGCGGGAACTGCACCCGCTGCGTGGACGCCTGTCCCACGCATGCCCTCACGCCCGGAGAAGGACTCGACGCCCGCCGCTGCCTCAGCTACCTGACCATCGAGAACCGCGGTCCGATTCCACCCGAAGCGGCCGCCTGCATGGCGCCCTATCTCTACGGATGCGACCGTTGCCTCAGGGCCTGCCCCCACTTGAACGGCGCCCTCCCCACCCGCGAAACGGCCTTCGCGCCGCGCCCCGAACTGCTCGAAATGACCGACGACGATTGGATGAAACTCGACGTGGAGCAATACCGCCGCCTGTTCAAAGGTTCTGCCGTGAAGCGGGCCAAGTTCGAAGGCCTCACGCGCAACCTCGCCGCCCTCGCGAAAGGACGGCAAGACTGAACCATCCGGACGCCCTCCTTGCGGAGTTCCGGATTGTACTCTGCGGAGAGTACTCGAGTACTTGCCGCAAAGTACGCCGGCGACTTCCGCACGACGCTGCGGGACACCGGGCAAGGGCGGGAACCATCTTCGGACCGCCCCGGACGCTCCTCCGCGCCCGGCACGTTGGGACAAAAACAACAAAAACAAAAGGAAATGGGAGGTGCAACCAATGCGCACCTCCCATTTCCTTTTGTTTATAGACCTTAGGGCCTGATTACTCTTCCACAATCGTGCAGATGCTGACGCGGTTCCAGTCCGGTTCCTCGAACATGTAGCCCACGCCTTGGCCCTTGGCCGAGATGCGGCGGGCCTCAATCCTGTACTTGTTCACCAGCATGTTCTTCACCGCCTCGGCACGCTGATTGGCGATACGTTCGTTCACCTCAGCGCTGCCCTCGGGCGAAGCGTAACCCAAGATGTTGACCTTCGCCTCCTTATGGTTCTTCAGGTAGGTGGCGATGCGCTCCACGTTGGGCTGCTGCGAAGCGTCGATGACAATCTTGCCTTGGCGGAAGGTCACGACGGACTCCAGCGTCTTCTTATTGTTCGTCACGATTTGCGGTTCGCGATTGCGGCATTCGTTCAGCGCCTTCTCCAGGTCGGCCGACTTATGCTCTTCCTTGCGCAAGGCATCTCCCGCGCGGCGCAGCTGGTCGTTCTTGGCCTCCATTTCCTGCCTCAACGTGTTGACGGCTGCATTGAGCGAAGCCACCTCTGCGGCATCATAGGCGCGCACCTTCGTCATGTAGTGCTTGCCGTTGCTGTTCTTGAAGTGGTAGGTCACTCCGGCCGTAATCTCCCAGTTGGCATAGTTGGCGTTGAAGTTGGGGTGGTTGTGCCTTACGGGAGCGTCCCACATACTCATGTCCCACAAAATGGCGGGCTTGACGGCAATGGTCCAGGCTTTCTTCTCGCCCACGTTGAAGTTGAAGTTCACTCCGGCTTTCGAGGCCAGATGATTGGCGCCCTTGCCGTCGGCATAGAAGTTGTTCAGCCTCAGCCATCCGAAACCGCCCACAAGCTCAGCCTCAAACAAGTCGGGCTGTCCGTTGTAGGAGCAAAAGATGTTGTTCAGGTTCAACCGGTTGAGCAACATGATGTTGAAAGCGTCGAAGGCCGTGTTGCTGTATTGCGCGGCCATGGGGCTGACCGTGTTCACGGTCCAGTTACTCTCGAGCGTCAGTCCATAGATGGGACTGAGCTGTTTGTTTACGTCCAGTCCTACGACGGCACGTGCATTCTTGAAGAAAGCACTGTGGGTCAGCGGAGACACGATGCCTCCGTTCAGGCCGATGGACCAGTTGTCGCGGAACTTGTTTCCGCTCAGATTGGTTTCTTGTGCGCTCAAGCTGCTGACGCCCAAAGCAACACAAAGGAAAATCAAAGACTTTTTCATAATCGCTTTTATATAAATGGTTCGTACACAACGGTAATGAAATTCAGAAGACTTGCAAAACAAAATGCAAGATTTTTCAGGAACCCATTCCTTTTATTGCAAAACGAGGGGCGGCCTTTCCTGCCGCCCCTCACTATTTCATGAAACAAGAAATTCTCTCTTGTGCGCGTTACTTGGTCACGCAGATGCTTGCGCGGTTGTAAGTCGGCTCCTCGAAGATGGTGCCCACGCCCTTGCCTTGAGTCTGAATGCGGTCGGCGCTGATCTTGTACTTGTTCACCAAGATCTTCTTGACAGCCTCGGCACGCTTTTCAGACAACTTCTGGTTGAACGTAGCGTTGCCCTCGGGCGAAGCGTAACCGGAGATGGTCACCTTGGCGCCGGAGTTCTTCTTCAGGTAGCCGGCCAGACGGTCGATGTTCGGCATCTGGAGGGCGTCAACCTTGCTGCTGCTCTGGCGGAAGATCACTACATATTCGTTCTCAGCCACCGTCTGCTTCACCGTTTCCACCTTCTTGTTCCTGCAGTCGTTCAGGTCTCTCTGCAAGTCGCGGATGGTGTTCTGGGCGTTCTGCAAAGCACGGTCTTTTCCGGCAGCTTCCGACTCCAGCGAGCTGATGGTAGCGTTGAGCGCAGCAATCTGCTCTGCGTGGTTGCAGCCACTGGTGAAGTAGTGCTTGCCCGTGCTGTTCTTGAAGTGGTAAACCACGCCTGCGGTGATTTCCCAAGCCGCCTGGTTGGCATTGAAGTTGATGTGGTCGCGTCCGAACTGGGTCATCGTCCACGTGATAGCGGGCTTCACGGCCACGGTCCAAGCTTTCTTCTCGCCCAGGTTGAAATTGAAGTTCAGTCCGGCTTTCGAAGAAATCCAGTTGCCATCCTTGTATGCGCCTGCGTCATAGTAGGCGTCGTTTACATGCAACCAACCGAAACCGGCCAAGGCTTCCACTTCAAAGAGGCTGGGTTTGCCCTTGTAACGGCTGAACACGTTGTTCAGGTTCACACGGTGCAACAACATCAAGTTGCTGGCATCGAAGGCCGCATTGCTTTCAAAGGTGTTGATGCTCCACATGTTTTCCAACGTCAAACCATAAATGGGGGACAACTGCTTGTTGAGGTCGATGCCCATTGTGGCGCGCGCATTCTTGAAGAAGGCACTGTGGGTCAACGGGGTCACGATACCGCCATTTATTCCTATGGACCAATTATCGCGGAACTTCACGTATTGTTCCTCGTCGGTCGTCTGGGCGCTCAGGCTGCTTACGCCCATCACGCCTGCTAATAACAGTAGAGACTTTTTCATAATGGTTTTGTTTTAAGTTAGTAAATAAGTCTATTCTATTTTTCACAAAGGTATGAATAATGAAGGTATCTTGTACTTCTTTTATGTTATTAAAACAAAAAAAAGAGGGAAAAGCCCCTCTTTTTTCCACATTTTGCCCGTTTTGAGCGTTCTTCGGCCTCCTTACACCAAGTGTCCAATCCAATTTTCGCGCTCGCCGGGGAGCAAATCGACCACCGGAATCTCTATCATGGTGTAGCAACCGGGCTGCTGGCGCATGGCGGCGCGGGCCACGCAGACCAGCACCTGCCCCGTCAGGGCCGGGTTGTTGATGCGCATGTTGAACTCGAAGAGCTGGTTCTGCGTTTTTCCCGACACGCCCTTGCGCGTCAGGTTCACGCCATGCCCCATGTCCAGGAGCTCGTCCACGCAAGGCACTTGCACCACGTGCGTCTCGTCGTTTACAAAATACGGGTCGGCCTTGATGGCAGCGGCCACCTTGTCGAACTCGTAGCCTTCCTTCACTTCCACGTACACCATGCGGCGATGGATGCCCGTGCCGGTGGGGATGGTCATGGACAGGGCCGCCTTCACGCCTTCAACGGCTTTCACCGCCACCGTGTGGCCCATGCTCATGCCCGGGCCGAAGTTGGTGTAGGTGATGCCCTTCGGGGCGATGGCTTGCAGGAGGGTGCGCACCACGGAGTCGCTTCCCGGATCCCATCCGGCGGAGATGACCGCCACGGCATGGCCGGCCTTGGCGCTCTCGTCCAGCGTGCGGCGCAGGGCCGGAATCTGGGTGTGGATGTCGAAGCTGTCCACGGTGTTGATGCCCAGCGCAAGGATGTCCTTGGCATAGGCCTCCACGCTGCGGGTCGGAGTGGCCAGGATGGCCACGTCCACGTCCTGCAATTCACGGATATCCTTCACTACATTATATGGAGCCAGCTCTGCCGGCTTGTTTTCTGCGCCGTTGCGGCGTACGATGCCCGCCACCTCGAAGTCGGGCGCGGCCTCCAGTGCCTGTAAAGCGTAGTGGCCGATGTTTCCATAGCCCACCACGGCTGCTCTGATTTTCTTCATATTCCTTCTTTCTTTTATACTAAGGTTTGCTTTCTCTCTTACAATTCGTTCTGGAACATCGGGTCCCATGCCGGCAGGCGCACCGGTTTCTGCTTCAACATGTCGAGCACGCGCTGCGGGCAATATTTCTTATTGACCACCACGCGGAACATGTATTCGTCAAACCATTCATCGGTCATGATGAGGTGTCCTTGATAACCATAGTCCGCGCCCCAGCTGTTTTCCACCATCCACTTCTTGGACTTCCCGTTTTCGTCCAGGTCCACGGCCATCAGGGTCATGGCGTGCGTGCTGCCGCTGTCGAAGCTCTGCACGCGCTGCTTCTTGTTCATGCCAAAGGTGGTGCCGAAGAGGCTGGCGTAGTCATAGTTGTCCAGGTCGAGCGTGCCGTCTTTCGGATTCAGGAACTTTCCCACGTCGCAGCTGAAGTACATCATGGTGCTGTCCTTCAGGCTGGCGATGGCCATTTCCTTGATGTCCTCCACGGGCAGGTTCACGTAGAGCCAGTTGTGCCCGTCGTAAGTGTGGCGGTCGTAGTCGATTTCATACACTTGGTTGTACGGTCTCGAGGGGTCGTTCATCAGCATGACGTAGTTGGCATTCAGGTCTTCCCCTCCGCACACCTCCTTATAGAAGCTCTGCGGCGTGTATTCCTTGGGCTGCCCCACGGGCTTTCCGTCGATTTTGGACGCCCAGGTGAAGGAAGCGGGCGGTTCGCCGTAGGCATACACCAGCATGCGGTACACCGTCTTCATCATCTCCACCTTCTGCCGTTCCAGTTCCTTTTCCGAAGCCCCGTCCTTCTCAGCCGCCTGGCGCAGGAGCATGCCGTCTTCGCGGAGCTTGCTCTTCAGCAAGGCCGAGAACTCGTTGGTGTTGTCGCTGCTGTAGGTTTCGGCCATCACTTCGCGCGGCACGAGGCCATACTTTTCAATCAGGTCGGACACGCCGGTGAACTGTCCCCCGTCGCTCAGCGGGTTTCGGAAGAGCCACTCCACCATCTTGTCGTCGAGCGGTTTCTCGCGCGTGTCGATGATGCCTTGCAGGAAGAGGTTGCTCTTCTCCAGCTGGTCGTAGAAGAAAGTGTAGGCCTGCGAGAGGTGGAAGTTCTTCATGCCCGTGCGGGCCATGACTTGTGCGCGGATGACGTTGGTGCCCGTAAACAGCCAGCATCGCCCGCTGCTCTTCTGGTCGGTGATGCCGGAGCTGTTCACCTTGTTGCTGAACCAGGTGTCGGTCGCGGCGGCACGGTCGCGATTGGCCGTGAGTTTCTTGATGGAGTTGGCGTTCACGGCGTTGCGTATGGCCTTGTCCGTCCCGCTGTCCTTGTAGCTGTCCTCCAGCGTGCGCAGCACTTCGGGCGTGAGGGCCTGCTGTGCGTGCGAAAGTCCGCAGCACATTGAAAAAGCCATATATAATAAGGTGAATTTCTTCATCGTCGTTTTGCTGTGGTTATTTTACATATTCGGCCCAGTCGGTCAGGCGCATGTCGCCCTTCCGCAGGAAGGTGTCGTGCATGGCGAATGCCGCCGAGAGGCAATGGTGAGTATGTCCGCCGTATTTCTCGGCCAGCTTCATGTAGTCGAGCAGCAACGGACGGTAGTCCGGATGGGCCACCTTGATGATTTCGGCCGCCTTTTCCATGGAGCACTTTCCGCGCAGGTCGGCCACGCCGTATTCCGTGATGATGGCATCCACGAAGTGGCTGGTGTGGTCGATGTGCGAGCAGAACGGCACGATGCTGCTGATGGCACCGCCCTTGGTGGTGGAGCCGCAGGTGAAGATGCTCAGGTAGGCATTGTTGGTGAAGTCGGCCGAGCCGCCGATGCCGTTCATCATCTTCGTGCCGCAAATCTTGGTGGAGTTCACGTGGCCGTAAATGTCGGCTTCGATGGCCGTGTTGAGCGAGCATACGCCGATGCGTGCGATGACTTCCGGGCAGTTGGAAATCTCCGAGGGGCGGAGCACCAGCTTGTCGCGGAAGAAGTCCATGTCGTTGTAGATGCCCTGCAGGCACTCGTTGGTCACCGTGAGCGAGCAGGCCGAAGCCGACAGCACGCGGCCCTCGCGCATCAGTTGCACGGGAGCGTCCTGGAGCACCTCGGTGTAGATGCTGAAATTCGGCACGTCGGGACACTGCCCCAAGGCGCCCAGCACGGCGTTCGCCCCGCTGCCCACACCGCTTTGCAGGTTGAGGAAGGTGGGCGGGATTTTCCCTTCTTTCAGGTTGGCCAGGAGGAAGTCCGCCACGTTGTTTCCGATTTGCGTGGTGATGGGGTCGGGCGCCTTGAACGAGCGGGCCTCGTCCGGGATGTCGCATTCCACGATGCCCTTGATGCGGTCGGCATCCACTTCCACGTAGGGCTTGCCGATGCGGTCGTTCGCCTTCGTGATCATGATGGGCGTGCGGTAGGGATGGTCTTCAATCTCATACACGTCGTGGATGCCCATGCACTTCTTGCTGTGGAAGGCGTTGAGCTCCACGATAATGCCGTTTTTCGCCAGTCGGCACACCGTGGGGCTGATGCCACCGGCTGCCGTCAGGTAGATGCGCGCCTTGCCGCCCACGAGCTCCACCTCGCAGGCTTCGATGATGGCCCAGTCCACCTGTCCGAGATAACCTTGGCGGATTTGCGTGGCCATGTTGGACAGGTTGAGGTCGGAATACGAAATCTCGTTATTGTTGACGTGCGTGCGGAAGTCCTTGTTCGTGGTGTAAGGGGCACGGAATTTGATGGCATGCACGTTGGCCAGCATGCCGTCGCAGCTTTGCCCCGTGGACGCGCCCGTGAAGATGTCGATTTTGAATTCCTTCCCTTCCGTATGTTCCTTTTCAGCTTTCTTCGCTATCTCGGCGGGCACGCTCTTGGGCACACCAGCCGGCGTGAAACCGCTCAGTCCGATGGTCTCTCCGTTGCGGATAAAAGCAGCAGCCTCGGCCGCTGTGATTTTGTTAAATCCCATAGAAATGATTGCTTATTAGTTATACATTAATTAAATGTGACGCAAAGTTACGGATTTTTTTTGAATGGCGTGACAATGTTGCACTTATTTGCATTTCTATTTCTTTTTGTCTCCAACGGGCTGCCAAACGCGGAAAAGAGGGAAGCGCACGGCCCGACGGACGGCGGCGGCGTGCGGTGCGCGCCAACGCGCTTTGCGGAGAGCGCTCGAGTACTTGCCGCAGAGTACTCAAGTACTCTCCGCAAAGTACGATTCCGGACTCCGCATATTCCCCGTCCGCCTTCCTGCAAGGAAACGGCAACTTTTTTCCTTCGTTCCGGGGGCGTTTTCACCGGCCATTCCCGTCGGGGCATAAAATAAGCGGGGTTTTCACAAATCCCGCTTACTCAACTAAACCTTAACTATGAAAAAATCTAATGTTTTCATTCACTTGCAAAGGTCGGGATTATCTTCGTAAAAACAATCAAATCGGGCCGTGTTTAACTTTGTTTTTAGCCTTTTTTAAGGAGAACGGGAGTTTCTTTAGTCTCTTTACCACGGACAATGCCGCGAATATGTGCGATTTTCCGTATCTTTGCAGCCTGAATTTTGAAGAGACAGCATGAGAAAGCTTTTTATCGAAACCTACGGCTGCCAGATGAATGTGGCTGACAGCGAAGTAGTGGCGTCCGTCATGCGCATGGCGGGCTATGAGACGACGGAGGCGCTGGACGAGGCCGACGCCATATTCCTGAACACGTGCTCCGTGAGAGACAACGCGGAGCAGAAAATAGTCAACCGCCTGGAAGCTTTGCATGCTCTGAAGCGCAAGGGGCGCCGCCTCGTCATCGGAGTGCTGGGCTGCATGGCCGAACGGGTGAAAGAGGACCTGATAGAGAACCACCATGTGGACCTGGTGGCCGGGCCGGACGCCTACCTGTCGCTGCCCGACCTGATGGCCCAGGTGGAACTGGGATACAAGGCCATCAACGTGGAGCTCTCGACCACGGAGACCTACAAGGACGTGATTCCCCAGCGCGTGTGCGGCTCCCACGTCTCCGGCTTCGTCAGCATCATGAGGGGCTGCAACAACTTCTGCCATTACTGCATCGTGCCCTACACCCGCGGACGCGAACGCAGCCGCGACGTGGACAGCATCCTGAAGGAAGTGCGCGACCTGAAGGAGCGCGGATACAAGGAAGTGACCCTCCTGGGCCAGAACGTGAACTCATACAGGCACGAGAACCCCGACGGCACGGTGGTTGCCTTCCCCGACCTCTTGCGCAAGGTGGCCCGCGAAGCCACGGGCATGCGCGTGAGGTTCACCACATCGCACCCCAAGGACATGAGCGACGACACGCTCCGCGCCATAGCCGAAGAGCCGAACATCTGCCGCCAAATCCACCTGCCGGTGCAGAGCGGGAGCAACCGCATCCTGCAACTGATGAACCGCAAATACACCCGCGAATGGTATCTGGACCGCGTGGCGGCCATCCGCCGCATCGTCCCGGACTGCGGCCTGTCGACCGACATCTTCTCGGGCTACTGCACCGAGACGGAAGAAGACCACCAGCAGTCGCTGTCGCTGATGCGCGAATGCGCCTACGACAGCGCCTTCATGTTCAAATACTCCGAGCGGCCGGGAACCTACGCGGCCAAGCACCTGGCCGACGACGTCCCCGAAGACGTGAAAGTGCGCCGCCTGAACGAGCTGATTGCCCTGCAGAACGAACTTTCGGCCGAAAGCAACCGCCGCTGCGAAGGCCACACCTACGAGGTGCTGGTCGAGGGAGTGAGCAAGCGCTCGAAAGACCAGCTCTTCGGCCGCACGGAACAGAACAAGGTCGTCGTGTTCGACCGCGGGACGCACCACATCGGCGAGTTCGTGCGCGTGAAAATCACCGGCAGCTCGTCGGCCACGCTGAAAGGCGAAGTGGCGGAAGACCGGCCGGCAAGTTAAATGCTGTTAAAGTAAGGGGCAATCCCGCTGTTTCGTTGTATTTTTGCAAATTAGCTAATGCGGCCAATCTGAAGTCATGGGAAAAGGAAAAGCCAAAAATTCGTTGGGGATGCAGTGGTTCACGACCGGCGTCAGCACCACGCTCGTGCTGATTCTGCTGGGGACGGTGGCGTTTTTCGTGCTGTTCGCCCAACGCCTGTCGGAATCCGTGAAGGAAAACCTGACCGTGACCGTACTGCTCCGGGAAGAAGCCACGGACGCCGACATCGCCCGGCTCCGGAGCGGGCTGCAGAAAGCATCCTACGTCCATGCCCTCGACTACGTTTCCAAGGAGCGCGCTTTGGAAGAGCAGGTGAAGGCCATGGGCAGCGACCCGTCCGAATTCCTCGGCTTCAACCCCTTCACGGCTTCGTTCGAACTGCGCATGAAAGCCTCGTACGCCAACTCCGACAGCCTGTCCGTCATCACCGCTGGCCTGAAAAAGATGCCGGCGGTGGAAGACGTGCTCTACCAGAAAGACTTGGTGGACACGGTGAACGACAATCTGCGGCGGGCCAGCTACGTGCTCCTCGGAATAGCCGTGCTGCTGGCCTTGGTGTCTTTCGCACTGATCAACAACACGGTGCGCCTCAGCATCTACTCCGGCCGCTTTGTCATCCGAACCATGCAACTGGTGGGCGCCAGCCGGGCGTTCATCCGGCGGCCGTTCATGGCCCGGAGCTTCCGCTTGGGCTTCCTCTCCGGCCTGGCGGCCGACGCCGCGCTCTTCGGGGGCGGGCGGGCGCTCTTGCGGTGCGACCCGTCGCTGGCCCCATACGTGGAGCCCGGCATACTGGCGGCCGTGGGCATCTCCGTGCCGGCCGCAGGCCTGCTGCTCACCCTGGGCTGCACCTACGTCTCAGTGGGCAAGTGCCTGAGGATGCGCGCCGGAGACTTGTATTAACGGAAACAATAACAACTCTAAACAATATGGATAAGAAGAATTTTGCTTTCGACAAGATGAATTTCATCCTGCTCGCCATCGGAATGGCGGTCGTGGTCGTCGGGTTCATCCTCATGTCCGGCGCAGGCAGTTCGGAAACGGCCTTCAACCCGGACATCTTCAGCGTGCGGCGCGTCAAGGTGGCGCCCGCGGTTTGCCTCCTGGGCTTCCTGTTCATCATCTATGCCATCCTGCGCAAGCCGGCCGACCTGCCGGCGGAAGAGCCCGGCAAGGACGCCGCCGGGGAAGGCGACGCAGGCGACACGACCCCTAACCAGATTTAAACCCCGGAAACATGGACGCAATAGACGCTTTATGGATGGGCATCCTGCAAGGACTGACCGAATACTTGCCCGTGAGCAGCAGCGGCCACTTGGCCATCGCCTCCCACTTCTCCGGCATCGACGGGGAGCAGAACCTGGCTTTCACCGTGACCGTCCACGTGGCCACCGTGTTCAGCACGCTGGTCATCCTGTGGAAGGAAATCGTGTGGATATTCAAGGGGCTGTTCGACTTCAAGACGCCGGGCATGAACGAAAGCCAGAAATATGCGCTGAACATCATCGTGTCGATGATTCCCGTGGGCATCGTCGGCGTGTTCTTCCGCGACTACGTGGAGATGATCTTCGGCAGCGGCCTGCTGATTGTGGGGCTGTGCCTGCTGCTCACGGCGCTGCTCCTCACCTTCTCCTACTATGCGCGGCCGCGCCAGAAGGCTGAAATCTCGCTCCGCGACGCCTTCATCATCGGACTTTCACAGGCCTGCGCCGTGCTGCCCGGCCTCTCCCGCTCCGGCACGACGATAGCCACGGGCCTGCTCCTGGGCAACGACAAGGGCAGGCTGGCCCAATTCTCGTTCCTCATGGTGATGCCTCCCATCCTGGGCGAAGCCATCCTCGACATCGCCAAGGGAGTGACCCACGGGGTGGAAGCCGCCTCGTCCGGCATCGGGATGTGGCCGCTCACGGTGGGCTTCGTGGCCGCCTTCGTGTCGGGCTGCGTGGCCTGCAAATGGATGATCAACATCGTGAAGAAGGGCAAACTCATCTATTTCGCCATCTACTGCGCGATTGTGGGCGCGGCCCTCATTGCCCATCAGTGCCTCGAGGCTTAAACCGTTTCGCAGGGTGGATTTCAGGAAAGGAGAGGTTTTGGCCTTCGACAAGCCCTACGGGTGGACCTCGTTCGGCCTTGTGGCGAAAGTGAGATACCAGCTCTGCCGGAAGCTGGGAGTGAAGAAACTGAAGGTGGGGCACGCCGGCACGCTCGACCCCCTGGCCACGGGCGTGTTGCTGATTTGCACAGGAAAGGCCACCAAGCGCATCGGGGAGCTGCAGGCCCACACGAAAGAATACGTGGCCACGCTGCGGCTGGGCGCCACCACGCCGTCGTTCGACCTGGAGAAACCGATAGATGCCGAATACCCCACGGAGCACATCACCCGCGAGATGGTGGAAGAGGTGCTCACGCGCTTCGTGGGCACCATCGAGCAGGTGCCGCCCGTCTTCTCGGCCTGCAAGGTGAACGGAAGCCGGGCTTACGACCTGGCCCGGAAAGGAGCGGAGGTGGAACTGAAAGCCAAGACGCTGGTGATCGACGAAATAGAACTGCTGCGCTGCGGACTGCCGGAAATCGACATCCGCGTGGTGTGCAGCAAAGGCACCTACATCAGGGCCCTGGCACGCGACATCGGGCAGGCCTTGCGCAGCGGCGCCCACCTGACGGCCTTGCGCCGCACGCGGGTGGGGCCATACCGCGTGGAGGACTGCCTGCGACTGGACGACTTCGCCGGGTGGCTGGAAAGACAAACGATAGAAACTACAGAAGAACAATAACCATAACAAGGAGACTTTTTGATTATGAAGCTGTCACAATTCAAGTTCAAACTGCCTGAAGAACAGGTCGCACAATATCCCATGCCCCACCGCGACGAGTCGCGGCTGATGGTGCTCCACAAGAAGAGCGGGGATATCGAACACCGCCAGTATTTCAAAGACATCCTCGACTATTTCGACGACAAGGATGTGTTCATCTTCAACGACACGAAAGTGTTCCCCGCACGCTTGTACGGGAACAAGGAAAAGACCGGCGCGCGCATCGAAGTGTTCCTGCTCAGGGAACTGAATCCGGATTTGCGGCTTTGGGACGTGCTGGTCGACCCCGCCCGGAAAATCCGAATCGGCAACAAGCTCTATTTCGGGGAAGACGACTCCATGGTGGCCGAAGTCATCGACAACACCACCTCGCGGGGACGCACGCTCCGCTTCCTCTACGACGGCCCGCACGACGAGTTCAAGGCTGCCCTCTACGCCTTGGGCGAGGCGCCGCTGCCCAAACACATCATCAAGCGGCCGGCCGAACCCGAGGACATGGAGCGCTTCCAGTGCATCTTCGCCAGGAACGAAGGCGCCGTGACCGCCCCGTCGTCCGGCCTGCACTTCTCGCGCGAACTCATGAAACGTCTCGAAATCAAGGGCGTGGAGTTCGCTTTCGTGACGATGCACTGCGGATTGGGCAGCTTCCGCGACATCGACGTGGAAGACCTGACGAAGCATAAGATGGACAGCGAGGAAATGTTCGTAGAAGCCGACGCCTGCCGCATCGTCAATGCCGCCAAGGACGGAGGCCACCGCGTCTGCGCCGTGGGCACCACCGTGCAACGGGTCATCGAGACGGCCGTGGGCACCGACGGCCATCTGAAGGAGTTCACCGGATGGACCAACAAATTCATCTTCCCCCCTTACGACTTCAACGTGGCAGACTGCATGGTAGCCAACTTCTACATGCCCTACAGCACCCTGCTCATGCTGACGGCGGCATACGGCGGCTACGACTTGGTGATGAAGGGCTACAAAGAGGCGCTGAAGGAAGGTTACCGCTTCGGCACGTACGGCGATGCCATGCTGATTCTGAACGACTGATGGAAGACTTGTATCTGGGCTTGGGCAGCAACTTGGGTCATCGGGAACAACTGCTGCGCCAGGCTGTGGAGCTACTGACAAGGCGGATAGGCGGATTGAAAGGCCTTTCCGCCTTTTATGAGACGGAACCTTGGGGGTTCAGCTCCGAGCATCCGTTCCTGAACGCCGTGGGCGTGTGGCGCACGGACAAGGAGCCGGAAGAGCTCCTGCGCCTCACGCAGGCCGTGGAGCGGGAGTTGGGGCGCAGACGTAAAAGCGTGGCAGGACAATATGCCGACCGTCCTATCGACATCGACTTGCTGCTGTATGGGGAGCGGGTGGTGGAGGCTGATTATGTCATGCCGGGAAAAACGCGGGAAAAGGCGCACTTGTCCTTGCCCCATCCGATGATGCACGTGCGACGGTTTGTGATGGAACCGTTGGCGGAAGTGGCGCCAGAGGTTATCCATCCGGTATTGGGAAAAACGGCCCGTCAGATTCTGGAGGATTTATGAAAGGTGGTGCAATAAGGGGAATTCATGTGTCAAGCGACGCTCTGTCTTTGCCTTCTTTCCGGCGCAGAAAGTCTGTAGGGCTTTCGCCGAAGTAGTCTTTGTAACATTTGGCAAAGTATGAGGGCGCGCTGAACCCCACCGCATAGGCGATTTCCGCTATGCCCTTGTCGGTGGAAGCCAGGAGCGAGGCCGCGCGTTTCAGCCGCGCGATGCGGAGCAGTTCGTTCGGGGAGTAGCCCGTCAGGGCCTTTGCCTTGCGGTAGAGCTGTACGCGTCCCAGTCCGAGCTGTTCTCCGAGGTCCTCGACGCGCAGTCCGGAATCTCCCATCCTTTGGTCGATCAGCGTGCGGAGTTTCTCCACGAAACTCTGGTCCACGGGGCCGACCGTGTCCTTTCTGGCGGTGGCATTGTCGGCGAAGAAACTGTGCAGGCGGTGGCGGTTCTCAATCAGGTTGCGCAGGCGGGTGCGCAGCAGCTGCGCGCTGAAAGGCTTCAGGATATAGGAGTCGGCGCCGCATTCATAGCCTTTGATTTTCTGTTCGTCCATCGCGTAGGCTGTCAGCATCATCACGGGGATGTGCGAGGTCTGCATCTCCGACTTCAGCCGGCGGCAGCATTCCATGCCGTCCATCACCGGCATCATCACGTCGCAGACGATGGCGTCGGGGACGTATTTCATGGCCTGTTGCAATCCTTCCTGCCCGTTCGAGGCCTCTACCACGGTGTATTCCGGAGAGAGCAGCATCTTCACGTAGTCGCGCACGTCCTGGTTGTCGTCTATCACCAGCACCGTTTCCTTGTCCTTGTCGTCGGTCGCAGCGTACGGGGCCTGCACGGTCTCTTGCGCGGCGGAAAGCACCGCCCCTTCCTTCAGGTTGTCCATGAACGCGCTTTTCTCCTGCCCGACCGTCGGTTTTCCCGCCTGTCTCATCGGCATTTCGACCGTGAAGACCGTGCCTTTCCCCTCTGCCGCCGATACGGTGACTTGCCCGCCGTGCATCTCGGTGAAAGCTTTCACCAAGGCCAGCCCGATGCCCGAGCCGGCATAATGCACGTCTATCTGGTAAAAGCTTTCGAAGATATGCTTTGCGTGTTCGGCGGAAATGCCCACGCCGGTGTCCGACACCTGATAGCGCAGCCATCCCGTCCCGTCCCGTTCAAACCGGGACAACGTGAGGTCCACCTGTCCGTTCTCGGACGTGAACTTGAAGGCGTTCGAGAGCAGGTTGTACGTGATGCGCTCCAGTTTCTCGGCATCGGCCGTCATGGCATACCCCTCTTCGGCAGGCTGTACGGACACGTTGAAGCGGATGTGCTTTTTGTAGGACAAGGTGCGGAACGCCTCCGTCCATTCGTGGATTTCTTTCGAGATGTCGAACTCGGAGAGGAACATCCTCAGTTTTCCGCTTTCAAACTTGCGGAAATCGAGGATTTGGTTGACCAGCCGCAGCAATACCGTCACGTTCTTGTGGATGATGCGGAGCAGGAAGCGTTCGTGCCGGTCCAGATGGACGGACGCTTCGAGTTGGTCCACGGGGTCGGCTATCAAGGTCAGCGGCGTGCGGAAATCGTGCGACACGTTGGTGAAGAAGGCCAGTTTGGCATGGGTCGCCTCTTCCAGCTGCTTCGACAGGTCTATCAGCTGGTCCCGCTGTTGCTCCAGTTGCCGTTTCTGTTCCGACAGTTCCGTGTTCAGGCGGTTTTTCGTCCAGAATCCCCTTACGGCCACGAACAGCGCGATGCCGAACAGAAGGAGGGTCACCGCACAAGCATACAGCAAGACGCGCTGTGAGCTGTATTGCGCCAGATAGTGGTTGATTTGTTTGTCCAGACGGTCTATCTTGTGGTCCAGCTGGCGGATCTGCTCGTTTTGCAGCTGCATGACCCGTGCGTTGCTGTGGTTGACCAAGGCCGTGGAAAGGATGGTCTCGCGCCGGAACGGCTTTCCGGTCAGTATGGCCATGGCGGTCTGCATCACCTGGTCGCCGCCGGTGGGATAGATGAACGTGGCGTCCAGCTGTCCGCCGGCCACTTGGGCGATGCCGTATCCTTCGCCCGCCAGCGCGTCGATGCCCACGAACAACATCTGCTTTTCCCGTCCCCGCCTCACGGCCGCCTCGTAGGCGCCTGCCGCCATGCGGTCGTTCTGGCAGTAGACCAGGTCGATTTCCGGTTGGCGGGCAAGGATGGAGTCGAAGCACAGGCGTGCCTTGTCGCGCAGCCAGGCGGCGTCGGCCGACGCGACGACTTTGATGCCGGGATGTTGTTCCAACGCCTCCATCATGCCCTCGTGGCGTTCCTCCGCCGGCGTGGAACCGCGCAGCCCCATGATTTCCACCACGTTTCCCTTGCCTTGCAGGCGTGTGGCTATATATTCTCCCACGTGCCTGCCGATGGCGTGGTTGTCGGCGCCGATATAGGCGGTGTATTTGTCGGAATGGATCTTGCGGTCGGTCAGGATGACGGGAATCCCTTTCGCGTATGCCTTTTCGATGACGGGCGTGATGGCTTCTGCCTCGTTGGGGGAAATCACCAACAGGTCCACGTGGTCGCGCATCATCGTTTCGATGTCGCGTATCTGCCGGGCGTTGTCGTCCTTTGCCGTGCGGAAGAGGATTTCCGTGCCGGGATAGAACAAGGCTTCGCGGCTGATTTCCTTGTTCATCTGTTCGCGCCATTCGTCGTCGCTGCATTGCGACACGCCGATGACATACCGTCCTTGCCGGCCGGCACAGCCTGCGAGCAAGAGCAAGAGGAGCAGGCACAAAAGAGAAAGATGGCGGCGTTTCGTCATGGCGTGGTACGGTTCGGGGTTCTTTCCATGGACGAAGATAAGCATTTCTGTCCGGACCGCCAAGTTGTGCGGTATTTTTTATGAATAGAAGGTGTGTCAAAAAGCGCACCTTCTTTTTTTATGCACAAAGCCCCGACTTTCACAAGCCGAGGCTTTGCTATTAC
>CALULQ010000022.1 GCA_944321525.1 uncultured Paraprevotella sp. | reverse complement strand
AAAAATGAATCAAATAAAATATTAACCTAATGGAATATGAAAGGCAGTAACATTAAAAGGAAAATGGGGCGTTTGACCTATTCTGCTTGTGCGCTGTTCTTCGCCGGCGGTATGCTGGTTTCGTGTGAGGACGAACTTCTCACGGGTATGCCTTCGTGGCTGGGGAGCAGTATTTATGAGGAATTGGAAAAGCGCGGGAATTATCAGACGATGTTGCAGCTCATCAACGACGATGAGGTGTCGAACATCAATGCGACCACCGGCCAGACGGAAAACGCACGTATGTTGAGCTTGACGGGTAGCAAGACGCTCTTCGTGGCCAACGACGAGGCCTTCGCGCGGTTCTTCGCCAACAACAAGTGGGGCGTCAAGTCCTACGACGATTTGTCCGCTTCGCAGAAGAAACTGTTGTTTAACTCGGCGATGATCAATAGTGCTTACCTCATTGAGTTGATGTCCTCGGCGGCGGGCGATGAACCTGCGACGGGTACGGTGATGCGCCGCAACACTTCGGTGACCCTCTACGACTCGGTGCCCTATCTGGGGCAGGCTGACATGCCGGACAATGAATATTGGGCATACTACCGCTCTAAATATCCCCAAGGGGGAGTAGAGAAGGGTATGCCCGTCTTCCGTGACAACACGACTTCGCCCATGGTGCACTTCCTGCCCGCTTACATGAAGGGAAAGGACATCACGGACTCCGACTTGGAGTTCCTGACCAACGGCGCCTGCAACAACACGTCGGAATCCTACATCAACGGCCAGCGGCTGGTGGAGAAGGACATCACTTGCCAGAACGGTTACGTGCAGGTGTTGGAAAACGTGATGGAGCCGCTGACCAACATGGCCGAAGCCATCCACAACGACACTTCGCTCACCATCTTCAGCAAGATGCTCGACCGCTTCAGCGTGCCCGTGTATGACGAAAACCTGTCCAACACCTTGGGCGTGGACTCCGCTTTCATCTGGCGTTACCTGAACAACGGTTTCGATACGCACGCTACCAACTATTTGAATACGTATAGAGGTACGACGTTCGACGACGGCCAGATCTTGTCTTACGACCCGGGATGGAACATGTATGCCAATGCTTCTTCCAACACCCCTGCTGCCGAAGACATGGCGGTCATCATCGCGCCTACTGACGACGCTTTTCAGCGCTATTTCTATGGCGGTGGTGGCGGTGGCGAGGCGCTCATCGACCGTTATGGAGAAATCGACAGCATCCCGAACCACATCATCGTGAACATGCTCGACAACTTCATGAAGTATTCCCTCGTGGCCACCGTGCCCAGCAAGTTCTCCTCCGTGATGAACACCGCGCAGATGGAAATGCACCTCTCCGTGGGCGAGCCGGGCGGAACGACGGGTATCGGCTCTTGCCTCATGGCCAACAACGGCGTGGTGTACAAGTCTAATGAAGTGTACAACATTCCGGAATACCAGTCGGTGTCCTTCCCCGCCGCTTTGGACGACAGCATCCGCGTGATGCGCTTCATCATCGACGAGTTGGACTACCAGGCTTACTTGAACTCCATGGAAAGCGAATTCCTCTTCATCCTTCCCACCGACCGGGCCTTGAGGAACTATGTGGACCCCGTGGACTATCACAAGACGACGCCGACCATCACCGAGTTCTATTATGACGACAGCCCACAGTTGTCGGGCTACCGCATCAAGTGTCGCCGCTACAATGCCGTAAGGAACGCGGACGGAACGCTGAGCAAGGGTGAGCAGATTACCAACCCGTGGACCAATAACAGCAATGAGCAGGACTACGTGCAGAACCGCTTGCGCGACATCTTGGAAAACTCCATCATCGTGAAGGACAAGTCCGTCTCCACGACGAGCGACAAGAGCGTGTGGGTGACCAAGGGCGGCTGCCCCGTGATCCTCGAAGGATCGGCCGAGAACATCCGCATCACCACTCCTTATCGTAAGGAACTGGGCGAGCAGAACAACACGCCTGCCACCGAGTTGGGTGTCCGTGCCGTGGAAGGTTACTACAACATGGGTTCCAACCCCAATGGTAACGGTGAAACCTTCATCGTGGACTCCGAGCCGGTGATGACCGCTTCCAAGTCCGTAGTGGCTTTGCTGCGCGAGCTTTCGGCCAAGAATCCTGAATATTCCGAGTTCTATAGCATGTTGGGCCACAGCTCCTTGGCGGGTATCCTTTATAATATCACTTCAAGCAGCACCAGCACGACGACTACGGCCCGCACCATCTCCAACGACACGACGCTGAGCGTGATGGAAAACTACAACTATACGATTTACGTGCCGCGCACGTCGGAAATCAATAAGTTGTATGAGGCCAACATCGTTCCCGACTGGAGAGAGATCCTCGAGTTGGAAGACCAGTTGTCTATTGCTGAGGACGAAGGCAATGAGCCGGAAATTGATCGTCTCGAGACGCAGATTGCCGAGATGGACTCTCTGCTGAACAACTTCATCCGCTACCACATCCAGAACAGCGCCATCTACATGTCCTCTCCGGCCAGCTCGGGCACCTATGAAACCTCTTACATGGGAGGCAGCCGTTTTGCTACCCTCACGGTGAACAACAACGGACAGTCGGGCGAAGGCAGCATCACCATCACTTGCAACGACTCGCAGCGTCAGGAAATCGAAAACGAAGCACCCCGCAAGGTGTTGGAAGGCAACTATTTGGCTCGTGAATACCGCTTCCGTTCCGGTAACAGTGGGCAAGACGCTAACAACTCGTCGCCCAACTGTAACAACATCGAGAACGCGACCCGTATATTCAACTCCTCTTATGCGGTTGTGCATCTGATTGACAAACCTTTGCTTTACACGAAGGAAATGTCCGATGCTTACAATGCGATTTCAGGTAATTAACCTTAATGATAACGATAATGAAACAATTAAAATATTATTTGATGATTTGCTGCCTGGCTATCGCTACGGTGGTGAATGCACAGGGGATCACGAGTGTGAGCGGAACCATTTCCGACTCCTTCGGGCCTGTTGTGGGAGCGGCCGTTGTCGAGGTCGATGCTTCCAACCGTAACATATCTGCCACTGTGACAGATTTCAACGGTAACTTTACCCTGAAGATCAAGAACCCGCAAAACAAGTTGAAGATCAGCTACGTGGGTTTGAAGACTCAAATCTTACCTATTAATAAGAGAGTCTATCGCGTGACGTTGGAAGACGCCATGGTGCTCAAGACCGTGGAAGTGAAGGCCAAGAAGCGCGTGGAGACGTCCGGTCTGGCCATCCCCGAGCGTGAGGTTTCTTTCGCCACCCAGACCATCAACGCCAAGGAATTCGAAGGCTTGGGTCTGACTTCTGTCGACGAGGCCCTTCAGGGACGTATCGCCGGTTTGGACATCGTGTTCAACTCCGGTAACTTGGGTGCCGGTACGACCATGCGTCTGCGTGGTGCCTCTACCATCAGTACCTTGACCAGCTCCGAACCGTTGATCGTGGTGAACGGCGACGTGTGGAACGTGGACCAGAGCAACTTCGACGTGCAGAACGCCAACGACGAGCAGTTCGCCCAGTTGCTGAACGTCAACCCCGAGGATATCGAGAGCATCAGCGTGCTCAAGGATGCCGCCGCAACGGCCATCTGGGGTTCGCAGGGTGCGAACGGTGTGATTGAAATCAAGACCAAGCGCGGTAAGCGTGGTGCCCCGCGCCTGACTTACTCTCTCCGCTTGACGGGTACTTTCCAGCCGGACGGCATCGACCTGCTGACGGGTGACCAGTACACCATGTTGCTCAAGGAAGCCTACTTCAATCCGCGTTTGAGCGACGAGGCCGCCAACATCCCCGAACTCAACTACATCACGGATAGCCGCGAGTTCTCCGAGTGGCAGATGTTCAACAACAACACCGACTGGGTGAAGGAAGTGAAGCAAGTCGGCTTGCGCCAGCAGCAATACATCTCCATCGACGGTGGTGGTGAGAAGGCTTCGTTCCGTATCTCAGGTGGTTACGACCACGAGACGGGTTCCATCATCGAGCAGAAGCTCGACCGTTTCACCACGCGTATGATGTTGGACTACTACGTGAGCGACCGTATCAAGATCATGAGTGACTTCTCCTTGACCTATACGGACAACCAGCGCAACTCCGACGACCTCTTGAACATTGCATACCGCAAGATGCCTAACTTGTCCATCTTTGAAGAAGACCAGTATGGCAACTCCTTGGGCCGTTACTACACCATGCTTCCCGGCAACGATGCCCTTAAGGATCAGCGTGGCATCGTGAACCCCATCGCTTCTGCCAAGTATGCGAAGAACTCTTATACTACTTATTCTATCGACCCCAAGCTGGAGTTGCAGTATGACTTCTTGGGCATCGACGAGACGAAGCACCGCCTGACTTACAACGGTGAAGTCCTCATGAACGTGTTCAATGCTTACGAAGACAAGTACTATCCGCGCGAACTGAGCTCGGCCAACTGGAATGCCGGTGGCGTGAGCAGCGCTTCGAGCTTCAGCTCCAAGAGCTTGGCCTTCACTACTACGCATACGTTGACCTTCATGCCTCACTTCCTGAACGAAGACCATTCGTTCATGACCATGGGACGCTTCCAGTTGGTTTCCGGTACGTCGAGCGACCAGAGCACGAACGTGTCCGGTCTGCCTAACGGCATCGAGGCACCGAGCGCCGGTGGCATCACTCCGGGCATGAGCAGCAACTTCAACCGCTGGAGAAGCATGTACTACACCTTCTCTGCCCACTATGCCTACAAGGGACGTTACATCTTCGACGTTTCCGCCCGTGTCGACGGTACCACCAAGTTCGGTCCCAGCAAGCGTTGGGGTGTGTTCCCCGCCTTCTCTGGCCGTTGGAACATCATCGACGAGCCTTGGATGGAAGGTACGCGCAAGTGGCTCTCCATGTTGTCCGTACGTCCGGGTTGGGGTATGACGGGTAACCAGCCCAGCTCCGACTACCTGTACATCAACCAGTACGGCGCGGCCGGTAACTACTTCGGCCAGAACGCCATGGCTCCGAACAACCTGAAGATGAACACCCTGCGTTGGGAAATGAAGTACACGTGGAACGTAGGTTTCGACTTGGGCTTCTTCGACAACAAACTTACGGCTGATATCAACTTGTATACGCAGACCACGAAGGACATGTTGATGGGCAACATCCGTGTTTCCAGTATCTCCGGTTTCACTACCTATCCTTATCAGAACGTGGGCGACATGAACAACAAGGGTTGGGAAATCAACTTGAACACGAACAAGCTCGTCCAGAAGGGCAAGTTCTCCATGGACGTGAACTTCGTGTTCGCCAACAACAAGAACGTCATCACGAGAATGGACCCGCGCGTGCTCGAGACGCTGAACACCGACTGGGAGCCCAAAAACGCCACGTTGCTGCAGCGCGTGCAGGTGGACAACCCCTTCGGTGCCATCTATGGTTATCGTAGCAAGGGCGTCTACATGTATAACTATGAGACTTACCTCGACCAGTATCGTGCTGCAAAGGATGGCGATGCCGACGCACAGGCTTTCATCGCCAACTTCAACAACAATGGCGGATGGACGGCGCCTATCGTCTACAACGCCAACGGAGAAGTGGTGTATGACATGAAGGGCGACCCCTTGCAGATGTTGTTCAACTACGAATCGGGCGGCAATGCCGGTTACGAATTCAAGGGTGGTGATGCCATCTACGAAGACGTGAACCACGATGGTAACATCAACCACCTTGATATCGTCTACTTGGGTAACTCCTTGCCGAAGTTGACCGGTGGTTTCGGCTTCCGCTTCTACTATGGTGACTGGTCGCTGAACGCACAGTTCAACTACCGTGTGGACTACGACATCGTGAACTTGGCCCGCCTGAACATGGAGAGCATGAACTCCAACAACAACCAGAGCCAGGCCGTGAACTACCGCTGGCGCAAGGAAGGTGATGTTACGACCATTCCGCGTGCATTGAGCGGCAACAACAACTTTGCCAACTACAACACGATGATTAGTGACCGTTTCGTGGAAGATGGTACGTTCTTGCGTCTGAACTACCTGCAGCTGTCCTACAACATGCCGCAGAAGCTGACGAACAAGATTGGCCTGAACGGTTTGAGCTTCTATCTGAGTGCCAACAACTTGTTCTGCTTGACCAAGTATTCGGGTGTGGATCCTGAGTTGGGTTACGGTGGTTACAGCGTGACGCAAGACAACGCGCAGACGCCGCGTGCCAAGTCTTACACCTTGGGTATCACAGTTCGTTTCTAATTGAATAATGCTATGAAGATTATGAAGAATAAATGGTTTAAATCAGCACTTCTCGCCGTGGCCGGCATGTCGATGACGTCGTGCGGGGACTTCTTGGAGATCTACCCTCTGACCATGGTGTATGAAGATAACTATTGGAATGAAAAGAACGACGTGGACCAGATTGTGACGGGATGCTACACCCGCATGCAGGACGATGACTTCCTGCGCCGTCTGTTCATCTGGGGAGAGAGCCGTTCCGACAACACCCGCCGCGGTTTCCGGTCGAGCTTCAGTGCCACGTCAAACGAGGGATATATCTTGAGCGAGAACATCCTTTCTACTAACGGCTACACCGACTGGTCGAGCTTCTATTCGGTCATCGACCGTTGTAACTTGGTCATTGAAAGGGCGCCGCAAGTGGCCGAAGTCGACCCGAACTATCTGCCCAGCGACGTGCAGGCCACGATTGCCGAGGTGACGGCCCTGCGCTCTTTGTGCTACTTCTATCTGGTGCGCGCCTTCAAGGATGTACCTTATTATACTGAGGCCATCACCAACGACGAGCAGGAACTGAACCTTCCGGCTACGGACGGCGATGTCATCGTGCGCACCCTCATCCAGGATCTGCTGACAGTATATCCCAACGCCTTGCGCGTTTGGCCGAAGCAGAACGGAGTGGATATCAGCTACGGTCGCATCACCCAGGATGCCATCCTGGCCATGGTGGCCGACATGTATCTCTGGCTGAAGGACTATGCCAATGCTGACAAGTACGCCCAGATGGTCATCAAGAACAAAACCGAGTATTTCGAGAACAACTATCCGCAAAGCTACATGACCAACGGATATCCGCTGATTCCGGATTACGGTGGCGGTTTGTTTAGCATCGGTGATGCTTATCGGTATACATTTGCAGAGGGCGGTGGTCCGGAGAGCATCTTTGAACTGGATTTCACGGAAAGCACCACGGATAACTCCAAGTCCAACGACATGATGGCGGAGTTCTTCTATAAGTCTGTGAACCAGGCCAATCCCGAACCGGGTTTGTTCGCTCCGGCCGAGGGCTTGTGGGAAGAGTTCGTTTCTCCGACCCTCTTCTTCAACAAGCAGGACACGCGCATCAAAGAGTCGATGTTCGTGGATGGCGACCAGAACAATCCGGAGTTGGTCTACATTTCCAAGTATGTGAACGAGACTCCGCATGTTACCTCCTCTACGGGCTGGCGTCAGACCAAGAACGACGCCAACTGGATCTTCTACCGCGTGAGCGACATGATGCTTATCCGGGCCGAGGCTTTGGTTTGCATGATGACCGACGAGGAGAACGATCGCAACGACAGTCTGGGACAGGTAGCCTTCGAACTGGTGAAAGCCATCGAAGACCGTTCTTGCCCGAATGGCGAATCTGGCATCTCGTACAGCAACTATAGCACGAAAGACCTTATGCTTGACTTGGTGTACGACGCACGCCGTCGCGAATTCCTCTTCGAGGGCAAGCGTTGGTTCGACCTTGTGCGCCGCAGCCGTCTGGAAGGCAACACCACTTATCTGGTAGATGCCGTCAGCGATAAGTTTACGGAGAATGCCGCCACGGCTACCGGTAAGCTCGGCAACATGATGGCTATCTATTGGCCGTACAACTACGACGAGTTGCAGGTTAACCCCAACTTGACGCAGAACCCGGCTTATCCTGAAGCAGGCGACTCTTACGAATCTACAAACTAATTATAAATTATGAGATTTAAGACAAATAAGATATGGACATCCGCATGCGCCGTTGTTATCACGGCGGCGTGTGCGAATCTCTTCTCCAGTTGCAACGACGACTTGCCCGCTGAGAGTTACTACACGTTCACGGGCGAGATGATGAGCGACTTCCTGCGCAACCATGAGGACTTCAGCCTCTTCTGCCAGATAGCCGAGCGCGCCGGGCAAATGGACTTCTTGGGAAGCCGCGGTGGGCGCACCTTCTTCCCCGCCATCAATTCGGGCGTGGAGGAATACATGCGGGAGCATGGCTACGCCTCGGTGGATGAGATACCCGTGGAGGTGTGCGACACGTTGGTGAAAGCGTGCTTGTTGGACAACAACATCCGCTATACCTATGACTTCGCAGAGACCGTTCAGGAGAACAATGAGCTGGAGTTGCCGCTCATCATCGTGACCGATGGTGACTCGGTGGATGCCAACGGCATGGCCGTGAGCATCATCAACCGCAACGCCGCCATCATCAACGACCTGAAGAACGACTCGGTGGACAATGGCGTGGTGCATCCCGTGGATAAGGTGGTGGTGCCCAACATGAGTATGGGTTCGGCGTTGTTGGATGACAACCATGGCGAATACTCCATCTACTACGAGGCGCTCAGCCGCACGGGCTTGCTTGACTCCCTCATCCATTATCGTGACGACAGTTACGAGACGTGGAAGAACAATTATCCGGAGTGGGAGAGAGACCTCCGTTCGGGCGGTATCTTTAACGAGAATGATGCAGGTTACCTCTACATCGCCAAGCGTCCGGATCATCGCTATGAGGGCTTCACGGTCTTTGTCGTGCCCGACCAGGTGCTGTATGAAAAGTATCCTACCTATTTCAACGAGAGCATGACGATGGACGAGAAGATCGACGGCTTGTATGACTTGGCTGAGGAGAAGTACGGCGACGATATGTCCGAACAAATCTTTGGCTTGGACTTGGTGAACCCCGACGACCCTGAAGGGCGCACCTACAAGGAGTGCTTCTGGAACCGCGAGAGCCTGACCAGCCGCCATAACCCGTTGAACATGTTCTTGTCCTACCACATCTTGGATCGCTTGTTTGCCAGTACGGCCAAGTTGATCAACTGCTGGGGTACGAACACGAACTATGCCGACCCGACGGAGTGGATCAGCACCTTGCTGGACTATTCCACCATCAAGTTGGAGCGCGTGTACCGCACGGTGGATGCTCAGGTGGAGTACCCTGCCGGATACTACATCAACCATACTGCCGCTACGCGTTACAATGGCGGCCAGAGGGTGCGCGGTGCTCACCTGACCACGCCGGATGCGATGAACTTCTCATTGAATGTGGCCTATTATTATCTGGACGATGTGGTGGCTTACGACAATGTGATGCGCGACAACATCATGAACAACCGTTTGCGTTTCGACTTCGTGACCTTGTGGCCGGAGTTGACGAACAACAACATCCGTCTCTGTGGTAATCCGACACAAGTATACAACGAGTCTGTTGATGCTTCGGAAAATGGTGGCGAGGCCGATGGCTTCAACTACTACATTCCGCCCGGTTACATGGAGAACACCTCGTTCAGCGAGAATACGATCTTCTTCGTGCAGCGTCCCAAGGTACCTTGGTGGAACTGGGGCGGGGACGAAATCAATATCCTCGGCTCGAGCTACGATGTGACATTCCAGTTGCCGCATGTACCTCCCGGCACCTACGAGTTGCGCTTGGGCTATCCCGGCATGTTGGACCGTGGTATCGCACAGGTCTATGTTGACGGCCGCCCGCAGGGCATCCCCATGGATTTGCGTTACCAGGCCGACGATGGACGTGTCGGAGGCTTGTACCAAGACACCGGTTGGCGCAATTCTGAGGAAAACAACCAAGGTTTGTGGACAAACGAGGAATTGGAGGAGAACGAGCGTGTCATGAACAACAATGGTTACTATAGCGGTCCGAAGAGCTGTTTCACGGGCAATGATGGAACAGACGCTCCTCGTTGGAGTCCTACCAACTGTACGATGATGTACAACAACCGTTACACGTTCCGCCGCAAAGTGTGCGATGTGGTGATTGAGCCGCATACGACCCACACGATACGTTTCCGTTCCGTGTTCACGCAGGGCAACAAGGGTTGCTTCGTGCTCGACTACTTCGAACTGGTGCCCATCAGCATCTGCGGAGCCGGAGGATTGGGCGAAGACATGTATTAATATTCACAATTTAATGACTTAAGAAGATGAAATTGAAATATTCAGTGCTAACAAGCATCGCGGCAATGGCCGCTGCTGTCGCCAGCGTGTCCTGCACGGACACTTGGGACGACCATTACAGCGTGAATGGTACGGTGCCTACGGCGACTCTTTGGGAAAGCATGCAGAACGATGAGAGCCTTCGCCCGTTCATGAGGGTGCTCGACTCTTGCGGATACAAGAGCATGCTGGATTCCCGTCAGACTTTCACCGTATGGGCGCCTGTGATTACTGACCAGGAGGCTCAGGATTGGATTGACCGTTACAAGGCCGACCGGGCTAACTCGGATGTGCCCGAGGACGAGAACACCACGGTGGTGCAGTTCATCCAGAACCACATCGCCATGTACACCCGTCCGATTTCCTCGCTGACCGAAGACGAGAGCATCCGTATGCTCAACGGCAAGCGCATGCAGCTGAGCAGCTCGAAGTTCAACGACGAGGTGAACCTCGTGGGCCAGGGCGTGGCTTCGTCCAATGGTATGCTCTACAAGGTGGACGCCCCGGTGGCTTTCGTGCCCAATATCTGGGAGCGCATCCGTGCGAATGTCGGTGGCGACGAGGGGTTGGACAGCTTGGTGGCTTTCTTCCGCTCATGGCAGCATGAGGAACTGGACGAGGAAGCTTCCGTTCCGGGCGGTATCGTTGACGGACAGACCATCTATCTCGACTCCGTGATGTACAGCTACAACACCTATTTCACGATGATGGGCGACATCGAATCGGAAGACAGCTTGTATTGGTTCCTGGCGCCGACGAACAAGATTTGGCGCGAGCACGTGGACACTTACAAGAACTATTTCGTATACCACACCGAATTGGGCGAAGAGGGCGACTCTCTGCAGAACTTGTATGCCAAGGAATTGCTGACGGCCAACTCGTTCTTCAGCGTGCGCGAGCAGGAACCTCCCTTCAACGAAGAGGATCCCGACTCCATCATTTCCACGACTTATTCGCCATACGATCCGGATTTCTCGGTGTTCTACTGGCCTAAGCAAAATGGTGGTATCCTTGAGGGCCTGACTCCGCAGGAGTGCAGCAACGGTTTGCTCTATACGGCGACGGATTGGCGCATGAAGCCCACCGACCTGAACATCATGAGCACCATCAAGGTGGAAGCCGAATACATGGACAATTATTCTACCGTGACGCTTTCGGGCGACTCCACGGCCATCCAGGCATCTCCGGTCACTGTTTCTTCCAGCATGAACGATACGCTGACGGTGTCCGCAGGCGGTTACCTCTATGTGACCGACAGCCGTTCGGGCCGCCAGAACCAGCCTGAAATCACGTTCGAGATTCCGAACACGCTGTCCAACTGCCCGTACGACATCAAGGTGGTGTTTGCCTCCCCGTTGGCCGCCGACACGGCAGCCATTGCCGACGCTCAGCTGAAGCGCCAAATCTCTGCCCGTCTGCGTTACTACACCTCGCCGACAGGTAACATGATTCAGGGCAACAGTGCCGTGCGCTTGGTGGAAGACGTTGATGTGGACGCAACCCGTATGGATACGATTACGGTGGCCACGGGCCGTGTGTTCCCTGTATGTAACTATGCCGAAGAAGATTCCCGCGTGTTGCTCACCATACAGTCCATCAGTGGTCGTACCACCCCTGCCGGTTACAGCAAGAACCTGCTCATCGACTGTGTGATATTCGAACCCCACCCCACGGAGGGAACCAGTGATGAAAACTGATTGTAGAACCCTATTAGAACTTGAGTAATGAAAAGATATAGATTCTATTGCTTAGCATTAATGATGGCGGGGACCTTGGCAGGCTATGCCCAGGATGAAGTGGCTGCCGACAGCGTCACTGCGGAAAGGCCCGCCCGCCCGGTGAAGAAAAACGTGAAGACCCGCCCGGTAAGCGGCCGCGTGTTCGCGGTCTCTTCCTCGGTTCCCTTGGGAGGTGCGTTGGTCAGCGTGAGCGGTTATGAGGGCTATTCTACCCTGACGGAGGAGGATGGTACGTATAAACTCGACGTGCCTGAATACGCCACCGCCCTGCAGATTGTGGCACCGGACTTCAAGACCGTCCGCGTGGGCATCAACCGTTCGGGCAAGTTGCGCGACGTGACCCTGTATTCCGCCTCTACCCGTAAGGCTTTCAGCGAGGACGACAACATCAACGGCGATGTGGTGGCCGAGAACTTCGACCTGAGTTCCGCGCTGAACATCACGAGCGAAATCGGCGAGAAACTGGGTGCCAACGTGCGTACCATCTCCCGTGGCGGCACTCCCGGTATCGGTAACTACATGATGATGAACGGTATCAACTCTCTGCACAGCAACGGGCAGCCGTTGGTGGTCATTGACGGAGTTATCGTTGACCAGCAGTACGACCGCACGATGATCCACGACGGTTTCTACAACGATATCTTGACCTCGTTCAACGTGAACGAAATCAAGAGCGTGAAGGTCATGGCCAACGGAACGGCCCTCTATGGTGCAAAGGGTGCCAATGGTGTCATCCTCATCGAGACGAAGCGCAACACGAGCTTGGCCACGAAGATCGACGCTACCGTTTCGGCCGGCATCACCCTGCTGCCCAAGTCGCTTTCCATGATGAGCGGCTCGCAGTATAAGACCTACGCTTCCGACCTGTTGAGCTCCACGGGCACGAACCTTTCGGAGTTCCAGTTCCTCAGCAACGATCCGAAGAATTACTATTATAATAAGTATAACAACAACACGGATTGGAACGACTATCTCTACGACGAAGCCTTCTCGCACAACTACGGCATTACGGTGCAGGGAGGTGACGACGTGGCCAGCTACTTCCTTGCCATGGGCTACAACGGCGCACAGAGCGTGTTGAACGAGAACAACATGAACCGCCTGAACATCCGCTTCAATACGGATATCAACATGTTCAAGCAGTTGTTCGTGCGCTTCGACGTGTCATACAGCAACGTGACGCGCAATCTGAAAGACCAAGGCGCTCCTGAGAACTATGACGAGGGAACCGTGACTTCGGTCAACTTCCTCGGATTGGCCAAGAGCCCGATGCTCAGCCCGTATGCTTATTCCAACGGACAGATTTCCAACGTGGCCTTCGACAACGCCGATGAAGACTACTTGGACCAGGCCTTGGCTTCGGTGGGCAACGTGAACTACCGCTTGGCCAACCCGGCTTCCATCAACGAATACGGAACGGCCCAGAACAAGAACTATTTTGAGAACTCATACCTGAACATCGCCGTTACGCCGCGGTGGGAGTTCAACAAGCACTTGTCGCTCAGCTCGCTGTTCAGCTACACGCTGGTCAACACCTACGATAAGTACTATGTGCCCATCAACGGTGTTCCTTCCTACTACGTGTCTTCCCTTGGCTTGACCGTGGACAACGAGATCCGCTCGCTCTATTCTTCCCAGACTTCCGTCCTGAGCGACTCGAAGCTGGAGTGGAGCAACCAGTATGGTGCCCATAGCATCGACCTCTTGGGCGGCTTCCGCTTCATGAGCGACCGTTACAAGGTGGACACCCAGCTGGGTTACAACACCGGTAGCGATAAGACTCCGTTTATCAACGACACGCAGAACAAGTCTACCACCGGTACGACGAACGACTGGAGCTCCATGACATGGTACGGACAGGCCCGCTACGATTATCGCAAGCGCTACTTCGTGGAAGGTAATCTGGCTATTGAAAGCTCTTCGCGTTTCGGTAAGGAGGCCAAGGAAGGCTTCAAGCTTGCCGGTGTGCGTTGGGGCGTGTTCCCGGGCATCCAGGCCGGTTGGGTATTATCCAACGAAAGCTGGTTCGACGTTCCGGGCATCGACTATGCCAAGTTCACCATGGGTTATGACGTGAGCGGTAACGACGGTATCGACTTCGACGCCACCCGCACCTTCTTCGAAAGCGTCCTCTTCCAGGGACAGGCCAATGGTTTGGTGATGGGCAACATCGGTAACGAGGAAATCCAGTGGGAAACCACCCGCCGCTTCAACTTCGGCACTGAGCTGCACTTCTTGAAGAACCGCTTGAACGTGAACTTGAACGTGTTCAAGAGCTGGACGGACAACTTGCTGACCTATCATGAACTGAACTTCATCACCGGTCTGGAGAACAACTGGGTGAACGGCGGTTCGCTGGAGAACAAGGGCTACAACATCACTGTGAACGGCCACATCGTTGCCACCCGCGACTGGAACTGGGAAGTGGGTGCGAGCGTAGGTCACTACACGAACGAACTGACGGCCCTGCCCGATGGTCAGAACTATGTGGACGCTGAAGTCTACGGTGCTACCATCCGTTCGCAAATCGGCCAGCCGGTGAACTTGTTCTACGGTTACAAGACGGCGCCGACTTCTACCGGCACATACGTGTACTCCACTTCCGAGGAAGCTGCTGCCGACGGGCTCTACATCTTGGCTGAGAACGGTATCGACCGCAACTACTTCGGTGCGGGCGACGTGAAGTTCCAGGACAAGGACGGCTACAAGGAAATCAATTCGGCCGACATGCAGTTCATCGGTGACCCGAACCCGGACATCTATGGTAACATCTTCACTTCCTTGAGCTGGAAGCGCCTGCGTTTGGACGTGAACTTCAACTATAGCTTGGGCAACGACGCCTACAACTACCAGCGTGCACAGCTGGAAGGCGGCAACCGCTTCATGAACCAGACGGTGGCCATGGTGAACCGCTGGAGCTACGAAGGCCAGGTGACCGACATGCCGAAGGCAGAATGGAACGACCCGATGGGCAATGCCCGCTTCAGCGACCGCTGGATTGAGGATGCAAGCTACTTGCGCCTGAAGTCCATCACGCTGAGCTATGAGCTCCCCATCAACAATACTTTCCTTCACGGCCTGACGTTCTGGGGACAAGCCAACAACGTCTTCACCGTGTCGAAGTATTTGGGAGTGGATCCGGAATTCTCCATGAGCAACAGCGTGTTGGAGCAGGGTATAGACCGCGGTCTGTTGGCTAACAGCCGCAACTTTATGATCGGTATTAAAATCAACCTTTAATTCAGACTCTTATGAAACTCAAATCTTATATTTATCAGATTGTACTGGCAGCTGTCGGAGCAGGAACATTAGGTTCCTGCGAAGACATCCTCGAGCCGACTTCCACGTATGTGATTTATGAGGACGGGAGCCACCTGACGACTCCTGCCGATACGGCCACTTCGCTCATCGGTATCATCTACAAGTTGCAGGCCATTGGCGACCGTGTGAACATCTTGGGCGAGGTGCGTGGCGACTTGGTTTCGCTCACCACCAATGCCAACGCCGACTTGCGCGCCTTGGCCAACTTTGAAGCCGGCGATGACAACCGTTACAACAATCCGCGCGATTATTATGCGGTGATCAACAACTGTAACTACTACATCGCCACAGCCGACACGAATGCTTACGACAGCCGTGGCAACCAGATTTTCGAGAAGGAATTGGCGCAGGTGCGTGCCATCCGTGCCTGGACCTACCTGCAGTTGGCGCTGAACTACGGTAGCGTGCCTTTCTACACGCAGCCTTTGCTGACGGAGCAGGATGCGGCCGAGGTAAGCCTTGCAGCAGCCGACCGCAAGGACATCGAGGGCATCTGCGATTATTTCATCGAGGACTTGAAGCCTTATTCCCGCACGGCTTGGCCGTCGCTCCACACCGTGGGTAGCATCTTCATGTCCAATTGCTATTTCCCTGTGGACATGGTGTTGGGCGATCTGTATCTCTGGCGCGCTTCCTGCAAGGGAGGGGATGCCGGGAAGGCTGACTACCGCGAGGCAGCCAAGTGCTATTTCCGTTGGATTACGGATACCCGTAGCGTTGGTGATGGTGCAACGAAAATGGCTTATAATGTGAGTCAGGGTCGAGCTTCTCAATGGAGTGAATACTCTTCCAGTACGGGTACGTCTTATGGGGTAGGTTGGAGCCTCTGGTCTCCTTCTGCTGGTGCATATAACAATGAAAATATCACCCTTATTCCGATGGACTCGGCTTCCAGTCAAGGCTATTTCAGCGATGTGCCCAGCTTGTACAACACCGAGGTCGATGCTGCAACAGGCGTGTACACCACTACGACTAATTTCAGCATCACTCCTTCGCAGCGGATGCAGGAGATTAGTGCAGAACAAGTGTATTGTTTGGTGGATGAGAACAACGTGCCTCAGGAGTTCCATGCCGAGATGATTGAGGAGAATCCTTTGCTGAAAGGCGACCTTCGTCTCTCCGGACAGTGGAGTACGGGTACATATAATATTACGACAGGCGGCAATGCTGGGCAGTTCACCACCCAAAGTATCAGCAAGACGAATTACCGCAACATCATCGTTTACCGCCAGACAGAGGTTTGGCTCCGTTTGGCCGAGGCGTTGAACAACGGTGGTTTCCCGCGCATGGCATACGCCATCTTGGCCACAGGTCTGGGTCGTTCGGTGGTGGAAGACAGCGTGAAGGTTTATTGCAACGATGCGGATATTGCTTTCCTCAATGAGTTGCAGACATCTGAGAACTTCTTCAATCAGTATGCTACCCGCAATGGACGGTTGCCGTCCGAGGATGGTGAAGAAGGTTCAGCTACTACTATGACCAATATCGGTATCCATTCTTTGGGTAGCGGCTATTCGGAGTTGAACCCGGACTATGCTTATCCGATGGTGGATTCGCTTGATGCGGACAGCAACTATGTTCCCGCTTACAATGGCCAGAGCCGTGTGGAATGGGCTTACCTGAACATGGCAACCGAGCAGGCAGCTGTGGATAGCATGATCATCAACGAACTGGCGTTGGAGACCTGCTTCGAAGGCAAGCGCCTCTTCGACCTGATCCGCTTTGCCAAGCGTTACAACAACCCCGAATGGGTGGCTGGTTCCGTAAGCAAGCGCGATGCCGAGAGCAGCGGTTTGTACGGCCGTTTGTTGGACGAGCGCAACTGGTTCCTGAGCTGGAAGGGCCAGATTGGTATGAAGTAAGAATAATTGTAAATATAGCGTTGAAAGCGGGGAATGCCGGTGGGCGTTCTCCGCTTTTTTTAATGTTTCTTCGTATCCATTCGTTCTCTTCCATTCGTTCCCTCGGGTTTGCAACCCGAGGGTGTTAAATATGAGGATTTCCAATCCGATAAAGACTTCTTCCAATGTATCGGGTGTTAGTGTTTAGTGTGTTACGGCCATCAAAGCAGAATATTAACCGGATCACAGATCCTTATATTTGCTTTCGGCGGGTTACAAACCCGCCGGAACGAGAACCCGCCGAAACGAGAGGAACGGAAGAAGCGGTGAACGAAACTCGCCGAAACGGGATGAACGAAAGCTGCGAAGCGGGGCATCGGAGCTGGACGAATGACGGAACGAGGGGAATGGAATTCGGAGCGGGAAAGATGTGCGGGCTGTGCGGAAACGCACTTCGGAGGTGCGCAATCGCACAGGTTCTTGGCGCGCGGATTTTTGCAACTTGTTGTAGACTTGATGGTTGGGCGTTTTGGCACGGGATTTGATTGCTTTTTAATAAAGAATGAAAGGAATAGCATGATGAATCCAAAGAGAATGACATGGGCATTGGCCTGTTGGTTTAGTTTCTTGTTGCCGGGAATGATGCCCGTCGGGGCGCAGCTGCGTCCGGAGGCGGAGAGCTGGGGACTGGCGGACGTGGTGTGCATGGCTTGCCAGTCTTCGCCGGACGCGCAGGCAGCCCGCCACACTTTCCGTTCGGCTTATTGGGACTATCGTTCCTATCGCGCGAACTATCTGCCTTCGCTCACGCTTACGTCGAACCCCGGGCTGGACCGCGCCATCAACCAAGTGACCATGGACGACGGGTCGGTGCGCTTCGTGGAGCAGAACTACCTGAACACCGACCTCTCGCTTTCCCTGCAGCAGAACATCGCCTGGACGGGCGGCACGCTTTCCCTGCAGACCTCGCTGCAGCGGATGGATTTGCTGAGCGACAAGACGTTTTCGTGGAAAAGCGTGCCGGTGAACGTGGCCTACAGCCAGTCGCTCTTCGGCTACAACAGTCTGAAGTGGAACCGCCGCATCTATCCCTTGCGCTACGAGGAGGCCCGCCGGGCTTATCTCGAGACGCTGGAGCTGGTGGCCGTCACGGCGGTGGACAAGTTCTTCGCCTACGTCCTGGCGCAGAGCGACTACCACACGGCCTGCCAGAACTATGCCCAGGCCGACACGCTCTACCGCTTTGCCCAGGGGCGTTACCGCATCGGGACCACGACGGAGAACGAGATGCTCCAACTCGAAATCAACCGGCTGAACGAGGAGACCAACCGCATGGATGCCCGCATAGCGATGAAGGAGTGCGCCCTGGACCTACGTTCCTATCTGGGGCTGTCCGACGGCGACTCGTTGCCGGACATCCGGGTGTCGGACGAGCTGCCGGACGTGGTGGTCCACGAGGGCGAGGCCCTGCAATGGGCCCGCGTGCACAGCCCGGACATCACGAGCCTGCAACGCCGGCGGGTGGAGGCCGAGAGCAACGTGGCGCAGGCCAAGGCCAATGCCGGACTGAAGGCCAGCCTCTATCTCCGTTTCGGCCTGACGCAGACTTCCGACCGCTTCTCCGAGGTCTACCGCGACCCGTCCCAACAGCAGGCCGTGAGCGTCGGCATCACCCTGCCCATCCTGGACTGGGGGCGCGGACGCGGACAGGTGCGAGTGGCCCGCTCGCAGCGCGACCTGGTGGAGACGCAGGTGGAGCAGAGCCTCACGGACTTCGACCAGAACGTGCGCAAACTCGTCGGGCAGTTCAACCTGCAAGCGATGCGCGTCCGCGTGGCGGCTCGGACGGACAGCACGGCCTTGCGTCGCAGCGAGGTGGCCCGCCGCCTCTATCTGTTGGGCCGGTCCAGCGTGCTCGACCTGAACGCTTCCATCGAGGAGAAGGACGCCGCCCGCCGGAGCTACCTGAACGCCTTGCACACCTACTGGAGCCTCTACTACACCCTGCGCAGCCTGACGCTGTACGACTTCCGCGCGGGGCGGCCCCTGCAGGCGGACTATGAGGGGCTGGTGCGCCAATGAACTGATTGGAGAATGAAGAAAAAACGCTAAGATATGGATATCAAGTTACAGAAGAAACCGTGGCTCGTGCGCCACAAGTATTACGTGATTGGAGGCGTGCTGTTTGCCGCGCTGGCCGTTTACACGCTGGTGCTGCAATGTTCGCCCGCCCGGCAACGGGTGTCGGCCGAGTCGTTGGGCATCACCGAAGTGGTGGAGGTCGACTTCCTGGAGTATGTGGAGCAGGAGGGCGTGGTGCAGCCCATGCTGGCCCTGAAGGTGAACAGCCGCGTGGGCGGCTACGTGGAGCGCATCGTCGTGGAGGAGGGGGCGCGGGTGGAGCAGGGCGACACCATCCTGTTGCTGTCCAACCCCGAACTGATAGAAGAGTTGGAGACACAAGAGGACGCGCTGCACAAACAGCTCATGGCCTACCGCGAGCAGGAAATCGAGATGGAACAGAAGACGCTGCAGCTCCGCAAGCAGGTGCTGGCCAACCGCTACGAGATTGAGCGGCTGGCGGACAGCTACGCCCTGAGCGAGGAGGAGTTCCGCATGGGCATCAAGAGCAAGGCGGAGCTGGACGTGGAGCGCAAGGAGTATGAGTACAAGACGGAGGCCGGACGGCTCGAGCAGGAGAGCCTGCTCCACGACTCTGCTGCCACGCTGGTGCGCCGTTCGCTCATCAAGGCCGACCGCGAGCAGGAAATCCGAAAGTTTGAACGCACGAAGGCCAAGCGCGACTGGCTGGTGGTGCGCGCCCCGCTGGCGGGACAGCTGAGCAGCCTGCAGGTGGTGCCCGGACAGCAGGTGTCGGCCGGGGGCGAAATCGGCGAGGTCAAGGTGCTCGACCGCTTCAAAGTGCGCATCACGCCCGGGGAGTACTACATCGACCGCATCGTGGCAGGGCTGCCGGCCCGCGCCACCTACAAGGGCAAGGCCTACGGCATGACGGTGAAGCGCGTGGTGCCGGAGGTGAAGGAGCGCACCTTCACCGTGGAGCTGGCTTTCGCCGATTCCGTGCCGCCCTCCCTGCGCATCGGGCAGACGCTCCGCGCACAGGTGGAGCTGGGCAATCCGGAGCGCGTGCTGGTCATCCCGCGCGGCGACTTCTACAGCGTCACGGGCGGGCAGTGGATCTACCGCGTGGTGCCGGGCGAGCGGCGGGCCGTGCGCGTGCCGGTTGGCCTGGGGAGGCAGAATCCCCGGCAGTATGAGGTGCTGGAGGGGCTGCGTCCCGGCGACCGTGTCATCACCACCGGCTACGCCCGTTTCGGGGAGGCCGAGGAGCTGGCCTGGGACGAATGAAAAGGATGTCTAACCATTGAAGATGAAGAAGGATATGAAAATGATGAGTTTATGGGTGCAGGACCTGCGGCAGGCCTTGCGCGACCTGCGCCGCCACGGTTGGCAGGCCGGCATCTCGGCCGTTGGCCTGGCGGTGGGCATCGTCAGTCTGACGTTCAGCCTGAACTGGCTTTGGACGGAGACGAACTACGACTATTTCCGTCCGGGGTATAAGGATATATATATGCTGAAAGGTAGTGTAACCTATCGCATGGCAGAGCGCTTGGATAGCTTGTCGGACGGACTTGTGGAGGTCGGCATTCTACGTCCCCTCCCGGAGGGTATCCGGATTCAATCCGACTCTTTGAATGATGAGGTCTTGTGTAGAGCGTTAAAGGCGTCTCCTGGCATGGTGCCTGTGTTGGGATTGCAGGCGGTGGCGGGCGATCCGGGACGAGCTCTTTCCGTTTCGGGAAATGTGGTGATCACCGCGAGTGTGGCCCGTAGGGCTTTTGGCCACACCGATGTGGTTGGCAAATCGTTCGGTGAGGGGGCATGGGCACGGACTGTGGGAGCAGTTGTGACGGACAATGTCGGACAAACCGCTGTGGAGTTTGACATGCTGATATCTACGGCCGAACTTCTCGACTACGAGCGTGATTGGCAAGCTTATCGTGTCTTTTTCCGGACCGATAATCCCGAAAATGCCATAAAAGCCTTCGAGCGCGGTCGTTATGAAGAGGGGAAAGACGCCCCCGATTTAATGTACATCCCCTTGCGCATGCCGAAATTGAGTTTTGGCGGTTCTTTCTTGGAGACTTATTTCTATCCTTTGGCGTTCTCGGGTATCGCCTTGTTGCTGTGGTTGGGGGGCATTGTCAACCTTTTGGCGGTCTATACTTCCATATTTCTCGGGCGGACCCGCGAGTATGCCTTGCGGTATAGTTTGGGAGCTTCCGGGGGACAGAATGTCGGATGGATGTACACGGCGGTTTTTCCTGTGTTGTTGATAGGACTTCTGCTGTCGGGCATGGCCATGGAATGGGCGATCTGGTGGGGCGACGTGCCGGGCAATTTCTCCCATGCCAAGGTGGTCTTTGTCGCTGTGGCGGCCGCGTCCTGTGTGGTGGTCGGCGCGGGAATGGCTTATCCCGTATGGAAGATGCGGCGGACTTGCCGTCACATGTTTGAAGGGAGGGCGGACAGTGGACATTCTCATGCCTGGTTGTTGGTGGTGCAGTGCCTGGTCTGTGCGTTCCTGCTCTTTGTGTCTTTGGGCATGCAGCGGCAGATTTCCGGCATGGTGCATACCGACCTTGGCTTCGACTGCAAAGACATATTGCGCCTGCATACTTATCCCCAGAAGAACGGTTTTATGGTGTCGAACTGGGACGGGACCTATTATGATTTCAATGGCATCTTTTTTGACCTGCCGCAGGAGTTCGTCAAAGAACAAGGGGCAGGCATCACGGACGCCCTTGCCATGCCTATGGACATTTTCAACCGTTTCACCCGGTTGAATGTCAATGTGCTGACCGAGAACGAATGGGCCGCAGGGAAGGTCGATGAGATGACGGAGCAGAACAGAATGGCATTCGTGGAGATTCCTTATGAGGCTTTCGGCTTTTTCGGGATACGGATGACTGAGGGGAAGGCCGTGGAGCATACCGATGGTGGCGACCGTTTGTCCGTGGTGTTGAACGAGGCAGCACGCAAGCAGTTCCGCGTGCGGGATTTGAGAGAGGCACATCTTCACACGGGAACACAAGAAAAAGGATATAATTACACTCTGGTGAGCAAAAACAGTTGTGTGACGGGGAAGCCATTGGATGTGTGTGGCATTGCGCCGGTCCGTCTTACCGATTTCCACGAAGAAGAGGGGCCGCTGATGCTGGTGGCCAAGCCTAACCGTCATAAATGCCGCTATGAAATGCGTGATGCCGTCTATGTCAAGTACGCTCCCGGCCGGCGTGAGGATGCCGAGGCGGCGGTGCGGCGCGTACTTCGGAAGTTCGATGTGCAGGACAAGCAAATCCACTTGACGACCTTGGAGGAGTATATCTCAGACAACTACAAGGAGGAAGCCGACTATGCCAACCTGCTCACGGCCCTCACGGTGTTCAGTCTGTTGGTGACGCTTTCCGGTGTGTTCTCCATGTTGCTCTATGTCTTGCGCCTGCGCCGCCGGAGCATGGCCATCCGGCGGGTGATGGGGGCGGAGTTCCGCGACATCTTCCTGCCCCAGCTCCGCGCGTACCTGCTCTTCGTGCTGGCGGGCTGCGTGGCGGCCTACTTCCCGGCCTCGTTGCTCATGCGGCGGTGGATGGAGTATTTCTACTACGGCGAGGCGCCGGGCGTGGGGCTGATGGTGCTCATCTGGGCGGGCATGTCCGCGATGGTTTCGCTCATCGTCTGGTGGCAGGTGGCCCGTTGCATGCGCGAGAAGCCGGTGGAGGTGCTGGCGCCCGAGTCCTGATAGATAATAGATGGCAAGATGTTCTGGATAAACAGAAATATTGAGGATTTCATAGGCCTCGTGCTGTCCCCGCAGGCCGGGACGGGCGTCCGCCCGTGCGTGCTCTGCCTGGCCCGACGCCCTGCAACGCCGTGCGGAGTCCGTCAGCGTACTCTGCGGAGAGTATTCGAGTACTCTGCGGCAAGTACTCGAGTACCTTGCGGCAAGTACAATTCGGCACTCCGCCGTGCGTTTGTCCGCTTTCCGTGGCCGGACGGCCGGGCATGAGGGCCGTGCCCCATCGCGTTGGGGGAAAAGAAGCGTGAATCGTTTTTCTTGACTAAAAGTATAACCAATAAAAAATAGAAGATTATGATGATTGAAGTGAAAGACTTGACGAAAGTGTTCAAAACGGAAGAAGTGGAGACTTGGGCTTTGGACCAGGTGAGCCTCAGTGTGGAAAACGGCGAGTTCGTGGCGGTCATGGGGCCGTCGGGCTGCGGCAAGTCCACCTTGCTGCACATCCTCGGCCTGCTGGATACGGCCTCTTCGGGCACCTACCTGCTCGACGGGCAGGACGTGTCTGGCTACAGCGAGCGGCAGCGCAACGCCCTGCGCAAAGGCATGCTGGGCTTCGTGTTCCAGAGTTTCAACCTCATCGACGAGCTGACCGTGGCGGAGAACATCGCCCTGCCGCTGCTCTACATGGGCGTGCCGGCCGAGGAGCGGCGCAGGCGGGTGGAGGAGGCGATGGCGCGGATGGACATTACGCACCGTGCCAAGCACTATCCGCGCCAGATATCGGGCGGCCAGCAGCAGCGCACGGCCATTGCCCGCGCCATCGTGACCCGTCCCAAGCTGATTCTGGCCGACGAGCCTACGGGCAACCTGGACTCCAAGAACGGCAAGGAGGTGATGGGCCTGCTGGGCGAGCTGCACAAGGAGGGAACGACCATCGTGATGGTGACCCACTCGAAGCACGACGCGGGCTATGCCGACCGCATCGTGCATCTCTTCGACGGCCGCGTGCTGGGCGAAGAGGAGACGGACAAGCAACCGGATTAAGCGTGTAAAAAGAAGAAACATGGATTTGTTGATGCAAAACCTGAAGCAGGCCTTGCGCGACCTGCGCCGCCACGGCTGGCAGGCCGCTGTTTCGGCCGTCGGCCTGGCGGTGGGCATCGTGTGCCTGACGTTCAGCCTGAACTGGCTGTGGACGGAGACGAATTATGACTATTTCCGTCCGGGGTATAAGGATGTGTATCAGCTGACAGGCGAATACTCCTACGAGGAAATTGGCCGGATGGACAGCCTGTTGAAGGGACAGGCCGATGTCGGCTTCATGCATTATTGGAGTAGAGGGTTGATTGTTTCCGATTCTTTGGCAGAGGATGTTCGGGGAAAGGTCTTGTCTGTTTCGCCGGGCATGGTGTCCGTGTTGGGATTGAAGGCGTTGTCGGGCAATCTGGAAGAGGCGCTTGCCGTACCGGGGCGTGTGGTGCTGACCGAGAGCATGGCTCGCAAGGTCTTCGGCCGTACCGATGTCGTGGGAATGTCGTTTTCTTTACAGATGAAAGAGGTGTTCTTTGCTTCTCAGGATATCGTGATGACCGTCGGAGCTGTCGTGGCCGACCATGCGGGGGAGACGAATGTGGAGTTTGATGCTTTGGTTCTTGCTGAATACTATCCTTATAATAATGTTTATAAAGTTTTTCTTCGTACCGGAAAACCTGAGGCTGTCATAAAAACTCTCGGACGTATTCCTATCGACGAGGAGAAGGATGTGAGAAGGTATAGAATTGTTCCTTTGCGCATGGCGCATGAATTGCTTTCGGGCGATTCATTCCTTCGGGCCTATTTCTATCCTTTGGCGTTCACGGCCATCTCCGTGCTGTTGTGGTTGAGCGCCATGGTCAACCTCTTGGCCGTCTACACCTCCGTATTCCTCGGACGGACGCGCGAGTATGCTTTGCGGCGTAGTCTGGGGGCTTCGGAGGGACAGAATGCCGGGTGGATGTGCACGGCTGTCTTTCCCGTGCTGTTGGTGGGTCTTCTGCTGTCGGGCATGGCCATGGAATGGACGGCTTGGTGGGGCCACGTGCCGGGTAACCCGTCCCATGCCAAGATGGTCTTTGCAGCCGTAGCGGTGGCTTCCTGCATCGTGGTCGGCATGGGGATGGCCTATCCCGTGTGGAAGGTGCGGCGCGCTTGCCGCCGCATGTTTGAAGGGCGGACGGACAGCGGCCATTCCCACGCTTGGTTGCTGGTGGTGCAGTGCCTGGCCTGTGCGTTCCTGCTGTTCGTGTCGTTGGGCATGCAGCGGCAGATTTCCGGCATGATGCGTTCGGACCTCGGTTTCGACAGTAAGGATATGTTGCGTCTGGAGACCGGTGGCCGGTCAGATTGGAATCCGGATAGGCATTGGGATGGGGACTATGATTTCAGTGATATCTTTTTCGACCTGCCTCAGGAGTTCTGCAAGGAGCAGGGGGCGGGCATCACGGATGCCATCGCCATGCGTTCGGATATCTTCAACCGCTGGACCAGATTGCACGTCAATGTGCTGACCGAGGACGAATGGAACGCAGGGAAGGCGGACTGGAAGATGGACGAGAATACGATGTCGTATATCGAGATTCCTTACAAGGCTTTCGACTTCTTCCGCATACGGATGGCCGAGGGAGAGGCCGTGGAGCATGATGAAGGGGGCGACCGCTTGCCCGTGGTGTTAAACGAAGCAGCCCGCCTACAATTCCATGTGCGGAACCTGGAGGAGGCACACCTCCATGCAGGAATGGCAGAAGACGGGAAATATACGGCAATCATTGGCAAGCCCAGCTGTGTGGCAGGAAAGCCGTTGGACGTGACAGGCATCGCGGACATCCACTTGGTGGATTTCCATGAAGAGGAACAACCTTTGATGTTGGTGGGCAGACCAGAGCGACATGGTTCTTATGATGGTAATTGTCGTTATTGGATGACCGAAGCCATCTATGTCAAGCATGCTCCCGGACGCAGGGAGGATGCCGAGGAGGCGGTGCGACGCGTGCTTCGGAAGTTCGACGTGCAGGATAAGCAAATCCACTTGACGACTTTGGAAGACTATATCGCCGACAACTACAAGGAGGAAGCTTACTATGCCAACCTGCTCACGACCCTCACGGCCTTCAGTCTGGTGGTGACGCTTTCCGGCGTGTTCTCCATGCTGCTCTACGCCCTGCGCCTGCGCCGCCGGAGCATGGCCATCCGGCGGGTGATGGGAGCGGAGTTCCGCGACATCTTCCTGCCCCAGCTCCGCACGTACCTGCTCTTCGTGCTGGCGGGCTGCGTGGCAGCCTACTTCCCGGCCGTGCTGCTCATGCGGCGGTGGATGGAGTATTTCCACTACGGCGAGGCACCGGGCGTGGGGCTGATGGTACTCATCTGGGCGGGCATGTCCGCGATGGTGACGCTCATCGTCTGGTGGCAGGTGGTCCGCTGCATGCGCGAGAAGCCCGTGGAGGTGCTGGCGCCCGAATCATGATGTGAATAATAAACTTTATAAAGATAGAATGATATGGATTTATTGATGCAAAACCTGAAGCAGGCCTTGCGCGACCTGCGCCGCCAAGGGTGGCAGGCTGCGGTGTCGGTGGCCGGCATCGTGCTGGGAGCCGTGTGCCTGACGTTCAGCCTGAACTGGCTGTGGACGGAGACGAACTACGACAGTTTCCGTCCGGACTACAAGAACCTGTACGTGCTGCAGCGGACGGACGGGAAGACCTTCCTGTCGCATTACTTCAGCTATCCGCAGACTTTGTCGGTGGACAGCATGCTGGGCGACGGCGTGCAGGTGGGACGCTATTGTGAGACGATAGAGAACGAGGGCTTCTGCCTGCCCGGCCGTCCGGAGGAAGGCGTGGCCTTCAACGGGCTGACGGCCGATGCCGCCTTCATCCGCACCACGGGCACTAAAATCCTGTCCGGCTCGCTGGAGCCGCTGGAGGAAGGGGCGTACCAGTACGTCATCACGGAGAGCATGGCCCGCAGGCTCTATGGACGGGTGGACGTGGCCGGGGAGCAGATAGGCCGCGTGAACTCCATGGGCGGCTCCTACACGGTGGCGGCGGTGGTGGAGGACTGCCGGAAGGAGTCGAACGTCTATTATGACTTCATCCAACCGGTCAAGTTGAACCAATGGGACTGGACGGGAAACCAACGCTTCCACGTCCTGCTCCGCACGGACGACATCGCCCGGACCCGGCGGGGCATCGAGCGGGTGCGGTTGCCGGAGGACCATGCGGCAGACGCTTATTACCAACTGACACCCTTGCGGATGTTCCACAAGTCCGCGTTGGATGTCTCTTTCGTCGAGGCCTACTTCTATCCGCTCGTTTTTGTGGCCATCTCGGTGCTGCTCCTGCTGAGTGCCTGCGTGAACCTTGTCGCCGTCTACACTTCCATCTTCCTGGGACGCACCCGCGAGTATGCCTTGCGACGGAGCCTTGGGGCTTCGGACGGGCAAAACGCCCGGTGGATGCTGACGGAGGTGATGCCGGTGGTGTTGCTGGGCATCCTGCTTGCGGCGATAGGCGTGGAGTGGGGACGCTACGGTGGGCACGTGCCGGGTGTGGAGTCGCGCCTGTATGTCCTCTTCGCCGAGGTGTCGGCGGCCACGGTGGCACTTTGCCTCGCGGGCATGGCCTATCCGGTGCGGAAGATGCGGCGGAGCTATCACCGTTCGTTCCTCGGGCAGGCCGGCAGCGGGCGTTCCCACTCGTGGCTGCTCGTGGTGCAATGCTTCGCCTGCGCTTTCCTGCTCTTCCTCTCATTGGGGATGCAGCGGCAGTTGTGGGGCATGATGCATTCCGACCTGGGCTTCGACCGCGGGAACCTGCTGCGGCTCTATACGGGATTCCAAACCCTTCCGGGAGAGAGCGGCACCTACAATTACAGGGCCATCTTCAAGACTTTGCCCGACGAGTTCCGCAAGGAGACCGGGGCGGGCATCACGGACGCCATCGCCATGCCGACCGACATCTTCAACCGCGTGACGGGGCATGAAATCCAAGTCATGCCGGAAGAGCAGTGGGTGCGCCTGCAATCGCAAATCGACGCATACGGCGGGCGGAGCTTGCCGGAAAAGGTGAAGCAGATGGTCTACGTGGAGATGCCTTACCGTGCCGTTGACTTCTTCCGGATCCGGACGGAGAACGGAGCAAGGCCGCACACGCCCAAGGGGGAGGACGGGATGTTCCATGTGTGGTTTAACCGGGCAGCCCTGCAGGATTTCGGGCTGGCGGACCTGAACCGGATGCCGTCGCTCTTCACGGGAGGAATGCCTCAGAACAGCAATTCCATCATGGATTTCGAGAAAGAGGCACATTATCTGAACCGGACGCTGCGGGTGGACGAGGTGGTCAACGTGCGCCTGAACGACTTCCACCGGGCGGAACAGCCGATGATGATCGTGCCCGTGCCGGACAGCCACGACTGTTGCTTCATCGAACACGACGCGGTGTATATCAAGTATGCCCCCGGCCGCAGGGAGGATGCCGAGGCGGCGGTGCGCCGGGTGTTGCGGAAGTTCGACGTGCCGGAAGAAAGGATTTATCTGTCCACGCTGGACGAGTACATCGCGGATAACTACAAGGAAGAAGCTTATTTCGCCAACCTGCTCACGGCCCTGACGGTGTTCAGCGTGGTGGTGACGCTTTCGGGCGTGTTCTCCATGCTGCTCTATTCGTTGCGCTTGCGCCGCCGGAGCATGGCCATCCGGCGGGTGATGGGCGCGGATTTCCGCGACATCTTCGTCCCCAACCTGCGCGGCTATCTGCTGTTTGCCGCCGTGGGGGCCGTGCTGGCCTACTTCCCTGCCGTGTTGCTCATGCGGCGTTGGATGGAGTATTTCCATTACGGCGAAGCGCCGGGCGCAGATTTCATGGCGGTCATCCTCGTGGCGATGTGTGCCGTGGTGTCGCTCATTGTCTATGTGCAGGTGCGCCGCTGTATGCGCGAGAAGCCGGTGGAGGTGCTGGCGCCTGAATCGTAGAAAAAGAAAACTGTTTTTTCATTTCCAAGGAAGCCGCCCCACGTCACGGATAATTCCGTGCGGGGGCGGCTCTTAATGAGAAGGCATAGAGATTGCTTCCTTCCTGTTCGTTGGCAGAATTGGCCATTGTTCCGACGGATGGGCAACCCGGTCGCTCCGCCGGAAATAATAAGAAAAAATAAAACTCTCGTTATTCTTGTGCGGACGGACGGAAACGCTTATCTTTGCTTGTATGAAACTCGGTAATTCAAGCCAAGAAAAGAAGAACCTGTTGTTCGAGAAGTTCGGGGATTACTGCCTTGACATCTCCAAACTGGTTTTCGGTGGCGTCATTCTTGCGGCTGTCATGCAGTTGGACATTAATACAACTTGGTTGTTTGTCATCGGCGGCATCGGCGTTTGCCGGTTATGTGTTGTTCAGAATCATTAAAAAATAGGCAATATGGGACTTTTGATTTTTTTATCAGTCTTTGGTCTTGCAGGCTTGGTCGTCATCGTCTGGGGGCTTCGTGAATTGCATAAGGAATCCTTGGAGAAGTAAAATTATTCCGGGAGGGAACGGGACAGCCTACCTCATCGGACTTTTATGTATTCCATAGAATAAAGAGAATTGTTACTCCACCAGCTTGCCTTCCCGTTCCAGGGCGTTCCAGATGGAGTAGCGGGCTTCGGGGTTGAGTTGTTCTATTTCCCCGAAGATGCGCTTCATGTCCGAGCGATGGGAGTCCGTCTCGTAGGGGCAGAGTTTCTTCTGTTTGGGATATTCCCGCAAGGCGGCCCAAGCGCGGAGGTCACTTTCGTGCACCATGCACAGCGGGCGGATAATCGTCATGGGGAACTTGCGCATCTGCAGGCGGGCGGGCATGGTGGAGAACTGGCCTTGGAAAGCGAGGTTGAGCAACGTGGTGTGCAGGATGTCGTCCTGATGGTGTCCCAGCGCGATTTTGTTGCACCCCAGTTCCTGCGCCACGGTAAAAAGCGTCTTCCGCCGGTTCCAGGAACAGAGGAAACAAGGGCTTTTGCGCGTGTCGGTGGAAGGGTCGAAGCTCGTTTCGCGCACGATGAGGCGCACACCTTGTGCGGCGGCGAACCGTTCCAAGCAGTCCGTGTCGCTCTCGTATGCGATGTTTGTCATGCGTACATGCAGGGCCGCCAGTTCGATGTGCGGACGGTAGATGCGGGCCCGCCGTGCCATGAACTCCAGCAAGGCAAGCGAATCCTTTCCGCCGGAGAGGCCGATGAGGATGCGGTCGCCCTCGTCCAGCAGATGGTAGTCGGTCAGACCTTTGCTGAAGTGCCGCCAGATGCGGCGTTCCAAAAGTTGGGTTTCGGTGGGCGCGGGCATCAGAGGAAAACGAAATAGACGGCGAGAATCAGGCAGAGGAAGGCTGCGAGATGGTTCCAGTGCAACGCCTGACCTTGGAACAGCACCGTCGCGATAATCGTGAACACAATGAGCGAGATGACCTCCTGAATCACCTTGAGCTGCATCAGGTTGAAGGGGCCGCCGTTGCCGTCGAAGCCGATGCGGTTGGCCGGCACCTGGCAACAATATTCGGCAAAAGCGATGACCCACGAAAAGAGGATGACACCGATGAGCGGCCAGTTGGAGGATATCCCCGTTTGCTGGAGTTTCAGGTGGCCGTACCAAGCCAGCGTCATGAAGATGTTGCTGCAGACGAGCAACAGGATGGTGTAGACAGCGTTCATGTTGCGTTTTCTTTTTCGGGCGCAAAGTTACGAAAATAAAACGCTGTATATACACTATGTCCTGCGATTTTCTTTGTCCTGCGCCAGAAAGCCTGGTGCGTCTTTCGCCAGTTGGATGATGTAGATGACGAAGAGGAGCAGGGCGATGATGCCGCACGCGATGTCGAACACGTTCAGCCGCAGGCCGGATATCTGAAAATGGAGGGTTTGCAAGGGTGAGTACAGATAGATGATGTTGAGCAAGATGAGCAGCAGGCGGAACTCCGTGGGGCCCATGTAGCCATAGGTCAGGCGGAACTCGCCTTTCAGGATGGTCAGGATGTAGGTGTAGACCGAAAGGCAAAGGTAGCCGGCAAGGGCGAGCAGGGCCACGTCCATGCGGAAGATGGGCGAAAGGCCGGCTCCGATGAAAATCATGGAAGTGGTCACCGCATCCAGCGTGTGGTCGATGAAGAAGCCGAATGCCGGGCGTTCCGTGTGGCGGACGCGGGCGAGCGTGCCGTCCAGACTGTCGCCGTACCAGTGGAGTACCAACCCGAACGAGGCCAGCCACAGATAGTTGAGGTTCAGGTTGGATAGGTAGCCCCCTATCATGTAGATTACGGCCCCGAACACGCCGATGCCGGTCATGATGTCCGAGTTCATCCATGCAGGCTGCTTGCCTGCTAGCCATACCAGTGCTTTTTTCTCTGCTTTGTTGAGGATGGAAGTCTGAATCCTTTCCGATGTTTCTTTTCCCATTGTCTTTTGATTTATATATTATATATAGATATATGTCCTTTCAGAACGAGAGCGACATGGTCATCCGCACGCCCCGCCGCTGGATGCCGGGCAGGTCGCGGTAGCTCATGCGCCACACGTAGTCGACGCGCAGGAACTTGAAGATGTTCTCAATGCCCACGCTGGCTTCCATGTAGGGCGTGCGGCCCATGGCGTGCGTCCCGGCGGGGAAGCGGTAGAGGCCCTCCGTGGGATGCTTCATGGGGTTGTTCTTGTCCGTCAGGTGGCCCCACAGGCCGCGGAAGCAGAACACCTCGCGCCACTGCAGCTTGCGGATGAGCGGGAGGCGGTTGAGCAGATTGCCGTTCATGTAGTAGGTGATGTCCCACGAGGCATACTCATCGTTGATGAACTCCAAAGCGTTCATGTTCGTGTACGATTCCTTTTGGATAGTGTAGGTCAGGTTGGCGTTGGGCAACAGCAGCAGGGGCCAGGGGACTTTGTTCCACACCTTTCCCCCTTTGGCGATGACATCGAGGTAGCCGAAGGCCGAGAACCAGAAGCGTTTCTGCAGCCCCACTTCCGTGCGGTGGTAGTCGTAGTCCGAACCAAGGAAGTCTTTCTTCGCCATGACATGACGTGCGTTGACAATCCAGGCATCGAAGGTGATGGGGATGCGCAGGTTGCGGGTCTGGTAGAACTTCTCCTTGTAAGCGTACCGGATGCCTAATTCAAGCTGGGTCATGTCGTAGTGGCCGACGGGATGTGCCGTTCCATCGGCTCCGAAGCGCTCGAAGGCGGCGTAGGGCGTGGCGTATTCGCGGCGGTTGCGGACGATGGCATTGTAGGAAAAGCCGTTGTAGTGTTCGCGGGTGTAGGTCAGTTCCGCCAGCCGCAGGTAAGAGATGTTCCGGTCTTTCTTGCGGCGAATCATGAGCATCATGTTGTCCTTGCTGGTGTACATGTAGTCTTGTCCCAGTTTGTTGATGTCGTACATGTATTCGAAGCGGAGCGAATGCACGGGGAATTCCTTGCGGAACTCCTTGCGGTCGTTGAACGAATATTCCGCCAGTGCGTCGTATTTCATTTTGCGGTCTTTCGTGCCGTAGGCCACATAGCCGTCCAGCGACCATCGGCGGCTGAAAGCCGTGGTGGTGGCTCCTCCTACACGGAAGCGCATGCCCTCCAGCGTGTTGTGGTTGATGATGGAGTTGACCGGTCCGAAGTCGAACTTGCTTTGTTCCCGGTTGCGGTGGGTGGGTACATATCCCGCCACGATGCTGGAGAATACTTCCTTACCCCAGCGGTAGGCACGCACGGAGTTCAGCCGTTCCATCAGTTTCTCCATCGAGCGCGGGTTGCGGCGCACGGCTTCTTCCGGCCGGTGGGCCTCCCAGAACTCGTCCGTCTGGCGGTAGGCATCATCAAGCGTGACGGATGGGGGCGCTTGTTCGAACACCCGGGCTTCCTCGGCCTGCGGTTCCGCGAAGGAATGCCGGGAGTAGATATTCAGGCGGCGGGCATACAGGCCTTTGCTGTTTTCCGTAAGCTTGAAGTTGACCTGAATGTCGTCTTTCACGGGCAGCCGGGTGCCGTCCGCCGTGCGCCGGAATTCCTGTTCGATGGTCAGCCGCGAAACGAAGTTCAGGTTGATTTTCTGCGGCACGTTGAGTATGGCTTTCTGCACGAAATAGGTGGAATCAAGCGTGACGTAGAGGTGTCCCGTGAACCCGAAGGTCTCCGAGTTGAAGGGCACGAAGGAGAGGTCGACACACCGTTGCCCGTCCATCATGAGCGTGTCCAGCATGTAATACTTGTAGTAATTGGGCCCGATGGTAGAGAGCGGACTGACGAACCGTTGCAGGAACAGCGGTATGTTGTTCTGGAAGATGTCCACTTCGCGGAACACTTCGTTCAGGAACTGGTGCACGCCGTCGCTGGAAAAGATTTCGTCGATGCCGGACGACCTGTATCCTTTGACCATCCGTTTCTCGGTCTGTGGCGACAAGCGGTAGTACACGGTTTCCATCCGTTCCTTTTCCGATACGGGGAGGATGGTAGTGCCGGTTTCCAACGTGTCGACGAATTCCTCCAGAAAGTCGAACTTGCCTTTTTTGCCGTCGGTCTTGGGCTTGAAGGTATAGTCGTTTTTGGCGAAAAAGATTTTCTCGTAGTGGTCGTAGCTGTAGAAGTCGTGCGCCTTGGGGTCGCCCGCGTCGCGCGACTCAATGACGCGGCGCACGAAGTCCACTGCCGGATTTCCGCGTTTTCGGTACTTTTCCCGTTTGGGCTTCACGGTGACCTCATCCAGCGCGATGTCGGCGGAGGACATCGGGACGGACAGGCTGATGCGTCGTCCTTGGGGCATAATGGGGATGTCGCGTGTGACGTATCCCATATAAGAAACTTGGAGAATGCCTTTCCTGTTGGGGACGGAGAGCGAGAAGCGTCCGTCGATGTCGGTGGCGGTTTTCACGTTGCTCCCTTTCAGCACCACGGCGGCGTAGGGCAACCCTTCGCCGGTGAGGGAGTCCGTCACCATGCCTTCCACTCGTGTGTGTTGTGCTTGTGCGGCACACACGGAACACAATAGAACCAACCAAAGCATCAATATCTTTTTCATTCGCAACCTCTTTAATCAGTTTGTTGATGTTTTGTGTCCCTCAAGGTCTTTCGGATAAAGGTCAATGCGTCTTCCCCTCCGTCCCCACCTTCATGAGCAGGATGCCCACGGCGGCCCAGAACAGTTCGCGCACGCGACTGATGATGCTGATGAACATCGCCGTGCCGCCCGTCATGCCCAACTGGGCCACCGAGATGGCGAATCCGCCTTCCCGTCCGCCCAGTTGCAGGGGAATGAAGCCCAGCAGGTTGGCGAACAGCGAGGTGAAGGCCAGAATGAGGAAGGCGTGCAGGAAGGTGAGCAGGTAGCCGCCCGCGTCTCCGCCCCCGTCGATGCCGAAGAGCAGGAGCATGAAGAAGATTTCGAAGCTTTGGCAGAGCCTCCCGACGTATTCCAGACAGAAACTGCCCATGAAAGAGCGTTTGTTCTGCCCCTGCAGTTCCATGATTTGCCGGTCTATTTTCTTCAGGTCTTCGTCGTGGTTTCCGATGAAACGGGCTGCGCGCTTCTTCAGTCCGGGCAGCCGGCCCAGTCCGTGGATGATTTTCACCACCATGCCATGCTTGTATCCCCGCATGAACAGATAGATGCCGCCCCAGCAGAACAGCCCGATGAGGACGAGGGCGACTATCGTGCCGGCTCCCAAGGGGACTTGGCCCGCGGCTGCCAGCGCCACGTAGGTCACGATGCCGGTCACCCAGAACCAGAAGTGGCAGAAGATGTGCATCATGGCGAACAGCACCACCGACGATGTGGCGCGCCGCACGTCGATGTACTTGGACAGTTCCATGATGCGATAGGGTTCCCCGCCCAGCAGTCCGACGGGAGTGGCGTAGTTGAGGGCAAAACCCGAGATGGTCAGTTTCAGTAACCGGAGGAAACTGACGGGGCAGGGGCCGCTTCCCAGGATGATGATGCGCCAGGCCCATGCGTTCATGAGGTAAAGCACGACCCACAGGCCCAGTATGGCGGCCAGCCAGTAGCCCGCCCGTGTGACGTAGGCCCACAGTTCGGCAAAGCTCACCTCGAACGTGCAGAGCATGACGGCGACCGCAATCAGGCCGATGGCGAAAAGCAGGTTGTTGACTTTCTTTCTCATAGCGGTGACGTGCCTTCCGTTTCCAGATGTTTCTCTTGCCATGCCTTGAAAAAAGGCGGCACGTCTGTCTGCAACGTGCCTTCCGCGTCGACGAACAGTTGTGTGGTGCTTCCCTCGGCGCACAGCACATTGTCCTGCTCGCGGTAGATTTTATATTGGAAGTCCATCCGTGCGCCCCGGCGGTAGACGTAGCGCGTGTGAATCCGTGCCACGTCGTCCAATCTGAGAGGGGAGAGGTAACGGACGCGCAAGTCATAGATTGCCGCATAGATGCCCTCCCGGCTCATGTCGGCGTAGCCTATGCCGGGATAGTGCCGTCCGAACGATTCCCGTCCGTCCTCCATGTAAGTGACGAACGAACCATGCCAGGCGCGCTTCATGGAGTCGATTTCGCTGAAGCGCACTTCTGTCCGGCAGATGTCTTCCAGTTCTTGTCTTTTCATGCTTCGTGTTCCTGTCAAGTGTGCAGTCCTCCGTTGATGGAAACTACCTCCCCCGTGATGTACCCGGCTTGGGGCGAGGCGAGGAATCCCACGAGTTCGGCCACCTCTTCGGGGCGGCCGAAGCGTTGGAGCGGGATGATGTTCTTCAGTGCTGTTCCGTCCAAGTCCGCCGTCATGTCTGTTTCGATGAACCCCGGTGCCACGGCGTTGACGGTCACTTGCTTGCGGGCCACCTCGAGTGCCAGTGCCTTGGTGGTGGCGATGAGTCCGCCTTTCGCCGCCGAGTAGTTCGTCTGCCCTGGTTGCCCTTTCAGTCCGCTGACGCTGGCCATGTTGACGATGCGCCCGTACTTGTGCGTCAGCATGGGGGGCAGGAGGGTTTGCGTCACGTTGTAGAAGCCCGCGAGGGTCGTGTCCACCACTCGGTGCCAGTCCTTGTCCGGCATGAAGGCCAGCACGCTGTCGCTACGGATGCCGGCGTTGTTGACCAGCACCTCGATGTATTCGTCCGGATGCCGGCTTTCCCATTCGTCGATGGCGGCGCACACCTCTTCGTGGCGGCTGACGTCGAAGGGCAAGAGCTCGCCGTCCTGTCCCGCTTCGCGCACCAGTTCCAAGGTCTTTTGCGCTTCTTCCGGTCGGCTGACGTAGTTGATAATGACTTGGTAGCCCATTCGGGCCAGCTTGATGCAGACCGCGCGTCCTATGCCGCGGCTGCCTCCGGTTACTAATGCATGTTTCATGATGATGTTCTTTGATGTCTGTTGTTCAGTGGGTGGCCGCTCCGTTTCCGTGGAGCATGTCCCACACGGTTTCCCTTCCCAAAATTTCGGCACACGTCCGGAAGGCGGTCATCGTCACGCCGTGCAGTCCGTGCAAGCCCAGGTTTTGGCCCGTGAGGAAGAGGTTGGGGATGGGCGTGCGGGGGGAGAGGAACGTCAGCATCGGGGCGCGGCAGTCCTTGCGCAGCCCGTAGGCGCTGCCCTCCGGACTGAGCGTGTAGCGTTGCCATGTGAGCGGCGTGCTGGTACAGACGGTTTTCGCTTCGTGCAGCCCGGGCACGACCTGTCCCGCCAAGGCGACGCACTCGTCGGCCATCTGCCTTTTCATCTCCTCGTAGTCCGCATCGCGGCGGGTGACCCAGTTCCGACAGGATTCCCACGTCATGGGGGTGAGCAAGTCCACCTGGCGGGCGAACCCGCTGCCATCCTCGGGCACGCGGCAACTTGCCAGCACGCCGCCCACGGGGCGGTTGTTCAGGTGGAAGTCCCACACGTCGGGCCGCCGGTAGACGTAGTGGTTGTGGTTGAAGTAGCGCAGGCTTTGCGGGGCGAGGCGGAGCGACACGGTGAACATTCCGAAGCTCTGCGCCAGGCCGTGGATGCGGCGGCGGAAGAGCGGTCTCAGTCGTTGGCTGTCCTTCACCATGCGGCAAGTCTGGTCGGGATGGATGTCGCTCACGAACAGCCGCCCTTCGTAGGCTTCCCCGTTGGAACACACGGCCCGCACCAGCCTGCCGTTCCTCTCCAACAGTTCCCGCACTTCGGCGCGGCAGACCACGTCGCCGCCTTGGGTACGTATGCCCCGCACCAAGGCGTCGGCTATCAGCGAACCGTCGCCCCGCAGCCGCCAGCTGCTTTCGACGAAGCAGCTGTTGCCGTGGAGGAAGGCGAACAGCGGGAGCGATTCCTTTCGGAGTTCCATTTTGAGCGACGTGCCGCCCAGCACTTGGATGAGCAGCGGGTCGCGGAAGTTCTCCTGCAGGTATTGCCAGGCCGGCGTTTCCATCATCCGGGTGGTCATCTCCGTCTCGGACGGGCAAGGGCTGAGGGCGTTCCATTGCCCCTCCGCCGTCCGCTGCAGCAGGTCGGCATAGCGGCGCAATGCCGTCCGCTCGGCCGGGAAATCTTCGGCCAGGCGGTCGGCAAAAGCGTCATATCCCTCGGCAAAGGGGAAGGTACGGTCTCCGATGGTCACGCGGTCGAAACCGTCGGCGTCCAGCCGTTGCCACGGCAGGTCCAGCAAGCCCAGGCAGCGGAAGGCGGCGTGGAGCGACTGCCCCTCGGCCAGTCCGCCGACATAGTGGAAGCCCGTGTCGAACGTCATGCCCTGCCGACGGAGACTTTGCAGGCAGCCGCCCGGTTGCCGCCCTTGTTCCAAGACAAGGACGCGCTGTCCGGCCCTCGACAACAGGTAGCCGCATTCCAGTCCGCCCAGTCCGCCGCCGATGATGAGGGTGTCGTATCTCATTCCGTTCGTGTATCCTCTTTTGTCATTTCTCCCTTGAAATCCATGTAGGTGCGTTCCGCGTCGGCCATGCGGGCTTCGACGAGGAGGCCGCCGTCCGTGTCCGACAGGCTGATGTCCACGCAGAGTTCCGGACAAGCGGAGGGCGTTGCCACGGCTTTCAGCCGGCACAGCCGTATGGAGCGGATGCGCAGGCGGCAGCCGGTCAGCCGCTCTGTCAGTTCCTTCACCGTCTGTATGTGGCACACGCCCGGGCATACGGGATTTCCCGGAAAGTGTCCCCGGTAGACCTCGCAGTCGGGACGGAGGGCGATGTGGAAGCGTCCGTGGCGTCCGCCGGTGTGCATGCTGTTGAGTTCGTAGTAGTGATGTTCCAGTCGCATGGTTTTCTTGATGATTGCCGTGGGTTATCCCCGCGGGATGTAGATCTTCATTTGGGTGTCGGCCACGAGTTCCCCGTCCGCGCGGGTCTCGGCGGCCAGCAGGGTCACCCCTTCCGCCTCGGGGCCGAGCCGGACGGTGGTGCGCAGCTCTTCCCCGGTTTGGGGCAGGCGGTGGCAGTGGAACTTTTTGATTTCCCCGATGTAGCCCACGGGCGGGGCCGTGGCTCCCGCCGCCAAGGCGTGGTGTCCGGCCACGGCAGAGGCCGATTGCGCGATGTGCTCCAGCAGCCCCGTCTCTTCCATCCGTCCGTCTTCGCCCAAGAAATAGTTCCCGGGACGGACGGTGAGGGTGGCGGTCCCGCCGTCGGGGGCCGCCTCGAGCAGCTCGTCCACCATCAGGATGGGGTCGCGTTGCGGAATCAGTGTCAGTATGTCTTCGCGGGTCATGCCTGTGGTAGGTGGGAAGCTATGTAGTCGTACAGGTTGTCGAACGTCTGGATGCCGCGCAGGTCGCTGGCGGGAATCTTCACCTTGTAGGTCTGCTGCACGAGGGCCACGAGGTCCACCAGGCTCAGGCTGTCCAGGTTGAGCGTTTCTTTCACATTGGCGTCCGGCGTGAAGGTCGCGGCGTCCACTTCAAACTCTTCGGCGAGAAGAGCGTTCACTTGTTTTACGATTTCTTCGCGTGTCATAACGGATATGTCTTTTTAGTGTGTTACAGATTTTTTATGATGAGCGTGGAGTTGGTTCCTCCGAACCCGAAGGAGTTGGAGAGGAACGTGTCGAAATGCGTTTCCCGCCGCTCGGGCAGCACGTTGATGCCGGCCGTGTCTTCGTCGGGGGTTTCGAAGTTGAGGCTTCCCGCGATGAAGCCGTTCTTCATCATCAGGATGGAATAGATGATTTCGCTGGCGCCGGCCATCCACATCTCGTGTCCCGTCTGGCTCTTCGTGGAGGTGACGGGCGTCTGCAGGCCGCCGAAGAGGCGGGCGATGGCCTGCGCCTCGCGGGCGTCGCCGATGCGGGTGGACGTGGCGTGGGCATTGATGTAGCCAATCTCTTCCGGACGCAGGCCGGCGTGCCGCAGGCAGAGTTCCAGCGAGCGGGCGGGTCCGTCGATGTTGGGGGTGGAGATGTGGTCGCCGTTGCCCGAGAATCCCCAACCGACGATTTCGGCCAGGATGGGCGCCCCGCGCTTCACGGCGTGCTCATGGCTTTCCACCACGAGTGTGGCCGCCCCGCCGCCCGGCACCAGTCCGTCGCGGTCGCGGTCGAACGGGCGGCTGGCTTTCGTGGGTTCGTCCTCGCGCACGGAGAACGACTGTATGCCGTCGAAGGCCGCCACGCTGTACATGTTGGCTTCTTGTGCCCCGCCGCACACGATGCAGTCCTGCAATCCGTTGCGTATCAACAGGTAGGAGAGCCCGATGGCGTGCGAGCCCGAGGCGCAGGCGGCCGAGGCCGTCAGGTTGATGCCCCGCAGCTTGAACAGGCAGGCCAGGTTCATCGTCACCGTGGAGTTCATCGACTGGAAGATGGCGCCGCTGCCGCAGGCCGCTGTGTCGTGGAATTCGCGGAACTTGTCGAGGGCGCGCATGGTGGCTTCCGCCACGGAGTCGTTGCCGTAGACCAGCCCCACTTCGTGGCCGGCGATGTAGTCGGCGTCCAGCCGGGCGTTTTCCAGCGCCTGCCGGGTGGCCATGTAGGCATAGCCGGCCTCTTCGGGCATGAATTGCCGCGGGCCGCGGGGGATGTAAGGTTTCAGGTCGGGATGGGGAATGTCGGCGCAGAGGGCGGAGCGGAATCCGGCTTCCTTGCGCTCGGGACTGAAGACGATGCCGCTCCGCCCCGTGTAGAGGGAGTCGCGCACCTCGTCGGGCGTCGTGCCCAGGCACGACCAGATGCCCATGCCCGTGATAACTACTCTTTGTTCCATTGTATCTCTTTATAGTCTGTGTTGCACAAATCTTTCTTGTAACATCTTCTTCGTTTGATGAAGTCCGGGGCCAGTGGCTTCCATTGCGCTAGTTCGCGGACGTTGTCTTCCAGCTGCGGCCCGGTTTCGGCCCAGCGGATGCCCAGCCGGTTATAGACCGGGATGAGCTGGTCGAAGAAGAGCGCGTTGACCCCCAACCCCTGATAGTCGGGATGGACGGCCACGAGCAGCATTTCGGCCTTCTCCTCGCGCCGCCAGGTCATGGCGCGGAGCAGGTGGAACCAACCGAAGGGGAACAACCGTCCCCGGCTCTTCTGCAAGGCGAGGCTGAGGCTGCGCATCGTGACGGCCACTGCGGCCAGGTCGCCCTTCTCGTCCTCCACCACGGAAAGCATACGCGTGTCCAGCAGGGGGACGTAGCGGTCGAGGTAGAAGTCGATTTGCCTTTCCGTGAGTTCGGCATAGCCGAAGATGGGCGTGTAGGCCAGGTTGATCAGCCGGAAAATCTTTTGCCCGTAACCGCGGCGGATTTCCCGTTTGGTGATGGTGCGCGTGCGCAGGCCGAACATCTCGCGGGCCAGCCGGGCCACGCGGGCATATTTCTCAGGTACCGTTTGCGGTATGTCGATGCGGGCCTGCAGCCAGTCCACTTCCTTTTCGTAGCCCAGCCGTTCCAAGTGGGCGGGATAGTAGGGCGGGTTGTAGAGGGTGACCATCGAACCGTTGCGGTCGAAGTCCTCCACGAGCATGCCTTCCTTGTCCAGGTCGGAGAATCCCATGGGGCCTTGCACGCGGGTCATGCCCCGTTCGCATCCCCATTGCTCCACGGCTTCCAACAATGCGCGCGACACTTCGAGGTCGTCGACGAACTCCAGAAAGCCGAACCTCACGTTGCGGGTCTGCCACCGGGCGTTGGCGCGATGGTTGACGATGCCGGCGATGCGCCCCACGGGAACGCCGTCGGCGTAGGCAACAAAGGGTTGGATGTCGCTGTATGCCAGTTCCGCGTTTTTCCGTGGGGAAAAAGTGTCCCGCACGTCGGATTCCATCTCCGGGACGTAGCAGGGATAATGCGCGTAAATCCGGCGGGGGAGCCTCACGAAGTCGTCCATCTCGCGTTTGCCGGATACTTTTTTTACCGTTACTTTCTTCATAAAACGGCGCAAAAATACGACGAAATGCCACTCCCGCAAAGCGCGGTGCGGCGGTTGGGGAAATATGTGACAGATTTGATGTTTTTTGGGATAGCGCAGGCTGAAGGTGGGGAAATGCCTTGCGCTGTCCGGAGTCGTACTTTGCGGCAAGTACTCGAGTACTCTGCGGCAAGTACTCAAGTACTCTCCGCAAAGTACGCTGGCGCCTTGCGCAAGGCATCATCCGTCCTTCCCGAAGCTGCTTGTCGGGGGCGCGGATTATGTTTGTTTACAAATGGCCGCAGGAAGCGGGAGAGGCGGGGTGGACGCGCGGGGGAATCTGTTCCGGCGAGGTGGTTTGGGGGATGGCGTAAAAAAAGCGTGCCCTTGTGCAGGGGCACGCTTGGATGGAGTCGTGTGACATGTGTGTCTTATTTCTGCAGATACTCGTGCATGCTGCTGGCCGCGTGCCGGCCGTCGCCCATGGCGAGGATGACCGTGGCACCGCCGCGCACGATGTCGCCTCCGGCGAAGATGCACGGGATGTTGGTCTGCATGGCCTCGTTCACCACGATGGTGTTCTTGCGGCCCAGTTCCAGTCCTTGGATGGACGTGGGGACGATGGGGTTGGGGGAGACGCCCACGGCCACGATGGCCATGTCGATGTCCAGCGTTTCCGTGGCGCCCGGGATGGGTTCCGGGCGGCGGCGTCCGCTGGCGTCCGGTTCGCCCAGCTGCATCTTCTGCAGCACGACCTGCTTCACGGCGCCTTTCTCGTCCGCGATGTATTCAATCGGGTTGTGGAGCGTGAGGAACTCGATGCCTTCTTCCTTGGCGTGCTTCACCTCCTCGATGCGGGCCGGCATCTCGGCCTCTGAACGGCGGTAGACGATGACCACGCGCTCCGCGCCGAGGCGCTTGGCCGTGCGGCAGGAGTCCATGGCGGTGTTGCCGCCGCCCACGACCATCACCCGGCGGCCGATGTGTATCGGCGTGTCTGTGTCGGGGTTCGACGCATCCATGAGGTTGACGCGCGTCAGGTATTCGTTGCTCGACATCACGTTGATACTGTTCTCGCCCGGAATGCCCATGAAGTTGGGCAGGCCGGCGCCGGAGCCCACGAAGATGCCCTTGAAGCCTTGCTCCTCCAGCTCCTTCACACTGATGGTCTTGCCCACGAGGCAGTCTTTCTCGAACTTCACGCCCATGCGTTCCAGGTTCTGGATTTCCACATCCACAATCTTGTTGGGCAGGCGGAACTCGGGAATGCCGTATTTCAACACGCCGCCGATTTCGTGAAGGGCTTCGAAGACCGTCACGTCGTAGCCCAGTTTGGCCATGTCGCCGGCAAAGGAGAGGCCGGCAGGACCCGAGCCGATGGCGGCCACCTTGACGCCGTTGGCCGGGGCGCATTCAGGAAGGGAACTCCGTCCGCTCTCGCGCTCGAAGTCGGCGGCGAAGCGCTCCAGGTAGCCGATGGCCACGGCGGGCTCGTTCATCTTCAGGTGGATGCACTGGCTCTCGCACTGTTTCTCTTGCGGGCATACGCGGCCACACACCGCCGGAAGGGCAGAAGTGCTCTTCAGTACGCGGGCGGCGTTGAGGAACTCGCCCCGCTCGATGTTCTTGATGAAGGACGGGATGTTGATGCTCACGGGGCAACCCTGCATGCAAGTCGGGTTGGCGCAGTCCAGGCATCGCTTGGCTTCCGTCATGGCCTGCTCGGCGCTGAGGCCGATGTTCACCTCCTCCGTGCGCGTCGTGGCGCGGTAGGCTGGGTCGAGCTCCGGCATGATGACGCGGGGGATGGCCGTGCGCTCCTTCGGTTTCATGGCCTTGCGGATTTCCTGGCGCCAAGGCGCGTTGCGGTCCGTCAGTTCGCTGAGGGGCGTGGTCGTATCCATTTTCGAGGCGTCGGCCACGGCGGCTTGTGCGTCCAGCTGGCACGGCGTTTCGCTCGTTTCGGGCTTTACATTGCTTTCCCAGCGTTGAAGCTCTTCCACTTCCTCTTTCTTGAAGGCGCCCATGCGCTTCAGCATCTCATCGAAGTCTACTTCGTGTCCGTCGAATTCCGGACCGTCCACGCATACGAAGCGCGTCTTCCCGCCCACGGTGATGCGGCAGGCGCCGCACATGCCCGTGCCGTCCACCATGATGGTGTTCAGCGACACGTCCGTGGGGATGTTGTATTTCTTCGTGAGAAGGCAGCAAAACTTCATCATCACGGCCGGGCCGATGGCGAAACATTTGTCCACCTTCTCGCGCTGGATGACGCTTTCGATGCCGGCGGTCACCAGACCTTTCTGTCCGTAGCTGCCGTCGTCGGTCATGATGATGACCTCGTCGGAATGCTTGCGCACTTCGTCTTCCAGGATAATCAGTTCCTTGGTGCGTCCGGCCAGGACGGAAACCACGCGGTTGCCTGCCGCCTTCAAGGCTTCGATGATGGGAAGCATGGGCGCCACGCCCACACCGCCACCGGCGCAGACTACCGTGCCGAAGTTTTCGATGTGCGTGGCCTTGCCCAGCGGGCCGACCACGTCCGTGATGTAGTCGCCGGCATCCAGTTTGCACAGTTTGGTGGAAGAGAGTCCCACTTCCTGCACCACCAGCGTGATGGTGCCTTTCACCGGGTCGGCCCCGGCGATGGTGAGCGGCATTCGTTCTCCTTTTTCGCCCACGCGGACGATGACGAAATGTCCGGCCTTGCGGGCTTTGGCTATCAGCGGGGCTTCCACTTCAAACTTGAATACCTTTTCGGAGAACTGCGTCTTGCTTATAATCTTGTTCATTTGGCAAATCGTTTTGGATGATAGTTTAAAAAGGCAGGCATGCTTAGAAAGGCTTCTCGTCCAGCATGTCGAAACCGCAGTAAGGCACGAGGCACTTCGGTACGCGGATGCCGTCGGGCGTCTGGTTGTTCTCCATGATGGCGGCCACGATGCGCGGCAGGGCCAGGGCGGAGCCGTTGAGCGTGTGGCAAAGTTCTGTCTTCTTGTCCTCGGCGCGGCGGTAGCGGCACTTCAGGCGGTTGGCTTGGTACGTGTCGAAGTTGGACACTGAGCTGACCTCCAGCCAGCGTTGCTGGGCTTCGGAGTAGACCTCAAAGTCGTAGCAGATGGACGAGGTGAAGCTCATGTCGCCGCCGCAGAGGCGCAGGATGCGGTAGGGGAGTTCCAACTTCTGGAGCAGTCCCTCTACATGGGCCAGCATCTCCTGGTGCGACTGTTCCGAGTGTTCGGGCTTGTCAATGCGCACCAGTTCCACCTTGGAGAACTCGTGCAGGCGGTTCAGTCCGCGCACGTCCTTGCCGTAGGAGCCGGCTTCGCGACGGAAGCATTCCGTGTAGGCGCAGTTCTTGATGGGCAGGTCCTTCTCGTCGAGGATGACGTCGCGATAGATGTTCGTCACGGGCACTTCGGCCGTGGGGATGAGGTAGAAATCGTCCAAGTTGCAGTGGTACATCTGTCCCTCTTTGTCGGGCAATTGTCCGGTGCCATAGCCCGAAGCGGCGTTTACCACTGTGGGCGGCATGATTTCTTCGTAACCCGACTTGCGCGCCTCGTCGAGGAAGAAGTTGATGAGCGCGCGCTGCAACCGTGCTCCTTTTCCGCGATAGACGGGGAAGCCGGCGCCTGTGATTTTCACGCCAAGGTCGAAGTCGATGAGGTTGTACTTCTTGGCCAGTTCCCAGTGGGGAAGAGCATTTTTCGGCAATTCCGTCTCCATGCCGCCCATTTTCACCACCACGTTGTCTTCTGCGCCTGCGCCTTCGGGCACGATGTCATAAGGCACGTTCGGGATGGTGCAGAGCAGCGTGGTGAGTTCCTCCTGCGCCTGGTCCATGGCCTCCTGCAGGGCTTTGTTCTTATCTTTCAGTTGGGCCACTTCCGTTTTGATGGACTCGGCCTCTTCTTTCTTTCCTTGTTTCATCAACGCGCCGATTTGCGCGGCCAGTTTCTTGCTTTCCGACAAGTTGATGTCCAGCTGCGTTTGTGCCTCGCGGCGCTTTTTGTCCGTGGCCAGCACGTTGTCGATGGCTTCCTTGGCATTGGGGAAGTGCTTCTTCTCCAGTCCTTTGATGACCCATTCGGTCTTCTCGTTAATGAGTTTGAGTGTAAGCATACCTATTATATATTTGAGTTTCGTATCTTCTGCAAGTTGCAAAATTAATTAAAAAAAAGGTAGGGCGCGCAAGAAAGGGCGAAAAACTCCACATTTATTTGCCGGATGCAGGGCCGATGGCGGCCTGGTTTTGTCATTGTGAGAAGCCTTCCAGTCTCCTTTGCGGGTTTTTGCTAACACATTGTAACCTTTCCGCAACAAAAAACGAGAGAATGGACGTTTTTTCTTGATTTACGTCAATAATCCCATTCAAGAGGTGTTAAAAGAGGTCTATTCCCTTGCGTTCCGGGGCAAAGAGCCGTATCTTTGCAATGTTTTTAGGAGAGGCCATAGAGGCCAAGTATTATTAATTAGGTAAAAAGATTGAATTTATGAGAAAGTTAATGACCATGGCAAGCGCCATCATGATGGTGGCTGCCGCTAATGCAAGCGAGGTGACAACAGTGTCGTTCAGCGAGGCCCGTGTGAACATTCCGGCCCGTGTACGTTTCGTGCAAGGTGACAACTACGGTTTCAGCGTGGCTGCAAAGGATTCCATCCTGGCCAAGTCTGTGCGTTGCAGCGTGAAGGACGGAGTGCTTCGGATGAATTTCGGTAACTCTTTGAAGCCGGGCGAGGCCAAGTACGATGCCAAGAAAGACGTGTACTACTATGGCGTGAACAGCAGCAATCTGGTATTCAACGACGAGGATGCCCCCAATGAAATCGTGATCACGGTGGTGGCGCCCGAGATGCCCAAGTTCAAGACGTCTTCCGACTTCGTTACGGTGAGCGTAGACGAGATGGAGAAGGCCGGTGAAGGCCGCTCCGCGCTGACGATGAGCGAATAAATATGTGGCCGCCACGAGTGGGCGGTTTCCATGTGACTACATTTTACAGACAGTCCTCCAAAAGTTTTTCACTGATTTTTTGGGGGGCTGTCATTTTTATGTCTATCTTTGCAGGGCACATTCATTTATATGCAATTTATGTGGACAGAACTATTGAATTCGTCTTACTTTGCTTTATTTCTTATCGTGGCCTTGGGATTCATGCTGGGGCGCATTAAGGTGCGCGGCGTTTCCTTGGATGTGTCGGCTGTCATTTTCATTGCTTTGCTTTTCGGTCATTTCGGGGTCTTCATCCCGAAGGAATTGGGCAATTTCGGTCTGGTGTTGTTCATCTTCACCATCGGCATACAGGCCGGACCGGGCTTCTTCGACTCTTTCCGGACGAAGGGCAAGACATTGATTGTCATTACGGCGCTGATTATCGCGTCCGCCTCGCTGACCGCCGTTGGCCTGAAATATGCCTTCGGCATCGACACTGCCAGCACGGTGGGGTTGATTGCCGGGGCGCTGACCAGTACGCCGGGCCTGGCCGTGGCCATCGACAGTACGGATTCGCCCTTGGCTTCCATAGCCTACGGCATTGCTTACCCGTTCGGCGTGATTGGCGTGATTCTCTTTGTCAAGCTCTTGCCGAAGCTTTTGCGGGTGGACCTGGAACAAGAAGCGCGCACGCTTGAGGCGGAGCGCCGGAGCAAATATCCGGAGTTGCAGACTTGCATCTTCGTGGTGACGAATCCCCAAGTGTTCGGCCGTTCGTTGGCGCAACTGAACGTGGGGCGCATGACGGGAGCCGTGGTCTCGCGGGTCAAGTCGGGGGCGGAAATCCTGATACCGATGGGGCACACCCAGCTCCATGAAGGCGACTTCGTGCAGGCCGTCGGCAGCGAGGACGCCCTTTCGCAGTTGGCCGTTCTCTTGGGCGAGCGCAGGGAAGGAGAGTTGCCGTTGGTGGAAAGCCAGGACATACAATCGCTGTTGCTGACCAACAAGGCAATGATCAACAAACAGCTGGGCGACCTGAACCTGCATCAGAACTTTGGTTGTACGGTGACACGGGTGCGGCGCAGCGGCATCGACTTGGCGCCTTCGCCCGATTTGGCCCTGAAGTTTGGCGACAAGCTGACCGTGGTGGGCGAGAAAGACGGACTGAGCGGTTTGGCCTGCATGTTGGGCAACAATGCCAAGCTCTTGTCCGACACGGACTTCTTCCCCATAGCCATGGGTATCGTGTTGGGCGTGCTGTTCGGTAAGCTGAACATATCCTTTGGTGGCGGTATGTCGTTTTCTCCGGGGCTTACGGGCGGCGTGCTCATCGTGGCCCTGATATTAAGCGCGGTGGGCAAGACAGGCCCGATACTGTGGTCCATGTCCGGCGCGTCCAACCATTTGCTGCGCCAGCTGGGCCTGCTGTTGTTCTTGGCCGAGGTGGGCACTTCGGCCGGCAAGACGCTGGTCGCCACCTTCCAAAGCAGCGGTTGGCTGCTTTTCGGCGTGGGGGCTGCCATCACTCTGGTGCCCATGCTGGTGTCGGTGTTGGTGGGTCGCTGGGTGTTTAAGATTTCCTTGTTGGACTTGTTGGGCACCATCACGGGCGGCATGACCAGCACGCCGGGCCTGGCTGCTGCCGACTCCATGGTGGACAGCAACATCCCGGGCGTGGCCTATGCCACGGTCTATCCCATAGCCATGGTGCTGCTCATTGTGTGCATCCAAGTCATTGCGTTGGCCGTGTAGAATAAGAAAAACATTAGATAACATAGAAGAGAGAAATGAATGAGATTTTAATTATTATCGGTTTGATTTTGTTGAACGGCGTGTTTTCCATGTCCGAGGTGGCGATGATTTCCGCGCGGAAATCGCGCCTGTCCACCGATGCAAAGAAGGGCAGCAAGGCGGCGCAGAAGGCGTTGGACTTGTCGGGGAATCCGGATAAGTTCTTGTCCACCGTGCAGATAGGAATCACTTTGATAGGTATCCTCACCGGTATTTATTCCGGCAACCAGATTGCGGTCGATTTGACCGAACTATTGAAGTCGTTCGGCCTGGCGCAGTCCACCGCTTTTGTGGTGGCGCAGGGCGGCATTGTGGTGCTGGTCACTTACCTGACGATTGTATTCGGCGAGCTGGTGCCCAAGCGCATCGGCCTGAGCGTGGCGGAGAGTGTGGCCAAGCTCATGGCGCGCCCCATGAATGTGCTGGCCATCATTGCGTCGCCTTTCGTCTGGTTGCTTTCCAAGAGTACGGAAGTTATCTTCAACCTGCTGGGCGTCAGGGAAGAAGACGGCAAGGTGACGGAAGAGGAAATCAAGTCGATCATCAAGGAGGGGGCTGAAGAAGGTGCCGTGGAACCCGTGGAGCAGAACATCATGCAGCGCGTGTTCCTGTTGGGCGACCTGAAAATAGGCTCCATCATGACGCATAAGAACGACGTGGTGTGGCTCGACACGTCCATGACGGCCGAGGAGGTGAAGAAGGTGCTCAACGAAGACCTGTATGAATCTTACCCCGTGGCAGAAGGCGACCTGGACCACGTGAAGGGGATGATTTGGCTGAAGGACTTGGTGATGCGCCTGAGCGACGAAAATTTCAAGGTGGGCGACCTTACGCGCGAACCCGTATATTTCCACGAGGGAATGAGCATCTATAAGGTGCTGGAGCAGATGAAGGTAAAGAAAATCAGCCGTGCGCTGATTTGCGACGAGTTCGGCGACTTCGTGGGTATGGTCACGCTCAAGGACATCTTTGAAGGACTGGTGGGCAACATGGACAACGAGGAAGACGAGCCCGAAATCATCAAGAGGGCCAACAACGGCGGGTGGCTGGTGGACGGCCAATGCTCGCTCTACGACATGCTGTGCTATTTCGATTGCGGCGACCTTTACGAGGCGTCCGGAGGCTACCACACGCTGGCCGGGCTGATACTCGACCGCCTGCAACGCATCCCGCGCAGTGGCGACACGCTCGAATGGAACGGCTTCACGTTCGAAATCGTGGACATGGACGGGGCGCGCATCGACAAGGTTTTGGTCACGCGCCCGGAGAAAGACGAAAAGGAATAACCTGCCTACACCCTCGCACTGCTTGTTGAAGAAAAGTGCGGGGGATTTTTTTGCCTTCTTGTTTCTTTTGCTTTTTGGAGAAATTGTAATTTTTCTTTCCTCTCTTCCCTTTGTCGCCGTGTTCCGGCGGAATGGGCATGCCTGTTGCTTGCCGTTCCGTCCGGGAATCCTTTTCCAGCGTCATGCCCCTTCGTCCGGGAGCGGCGGCAGCGTCCACATTTCCTGACATTTCCTTGCGGAAGGCGGGCGGACGCCTTGCGGAGTCCGGATTTGTACTTTCCGCAAAGTACTCGAGTACTCTGCGGAAAGTACAATTCGGCATTCCGCAGAGTACGCTGGCGCGTTCCGCACGCCACTGCCGGCTTTGCCGCCGGATAAGGGTTCTTCTTCCCGCGAAAACTTTCACCGGACGGGAAAAGCCCGGTTCCGGCAGGTGGTGTGCCGGACGAAAGAAGATAGGTGAACCAGCTTCCTCCCGAGTCCCGTCAAATGAGATGTAACCCTCATACGAAAAAAATCAAGATTTATGGCATCTGTCAAACTGGAATTCCGCCTTTCCTTCGTCGAGGGCAGGGAAGGCGTCCTGTATTGTCAGGCAATCCATCGGTCGGTGGTCCTCCAGGTCCGGCCGGGTGTGCGGTTCTCGCCTGCGAATGGGGCGCAAGGTCGTCGTCGGTGAAAGTGTCTTCCGGCATGAAGGCCGCGTTGGCCCGTCTTGTCCGGCCATGGGTGCCCCGGTGTGCCTTTCTCGCTTGTTTGTAGGCCCTTTGCCCGCTTATTCCGTGTTTTTTCGCAGAAACACTTTATAGTCTGAAAAAGAAATAGTATTTTTGCCAAAATTTTAAAGTAACGCGCAAGTAAAATACGATATATGCCAAACAAATTCGCAGAACGTACGCAATTGAACCTCTCGGAAGTGAACAAAGAGGTGTTGAAAAACTGGGACGACGCTGACGTCTTCCATAAGAGTATGACCGAACGCGAAGGCTGCCCTTCGTTCATCTTTTTCGAAGGCCCGCCTTCGGCCAACGGGCATCCGGGCATCCACCACGTGCTGGCTCGCTCCATCAAGGACACGTTCTGCCGGTTCAAGACCATGAAGGGATTCCTCGTGCGCCGAAAGGCCGGATGGGACACTCACGGACTTCCCGTGGAACTGGGCGTGGAGAAAGAACTTGGCATCACGAAAGAGGACATCGGCAAGACCATATCCATCGAGGAATACAACAGCAAGTGCCGCACCAACGTGATGAAATACACGCAGGAGTGGACCGACCTGAGCCACAAGATGGGCTATTGGGTGGACATGGAACACCCCTACATCACTTACGACAACAAGTATATCGAAACCCTGTGGTGGCTGCTGAAGCAGCTCTACGGCAAAGGGTTGCTCTACAAGGGCTACACCATCCAGCCTTATTCTCCGGCTGCCGGCACGGGACTCAGTTCGCACGAGCTGAACCAGCCCGGTTGCTACCGCGACGTGAAGGACACCACGGTGACGGCGCAGTTCAAGATGCTCGACCCGCGTCCTGAAATGACGGGCTGGGGCACGCCTTATTTCGTGGCATGGACCACCACGCCGTGGACCCTGCCTTCGAATACCGCCTTGTGCGTGGGCCCGAAGATTGAATACGTGTGCGTGCGTACCTATAATATGTATAACGGCGAACCGGTCACCGTGGTAATGGCCAAGGCCCGTTTGGGAGCTTACCTGAACCCGCAGGGCGAGGGATTGCCGTTGGAGGGCTACAAGCCAGGCGACAAGGTGATTCCCTACCAGATTGTGGGCGAATATGCCGGCGCCGACCTCGTGGGCATGCACTACGAGCAGCTTTTCCCTTGGGTGAATCCCGGCGAAGGGGCTTTCCGTGTGATTTCCGGCGACTATGTCACCACGGAAGATGGTACGGGCATCGTGCACATCGCGCCGACCTTCGGTGCCGATGACGCATTCGTGGCCAAGGAAGCCGGCATCCCGCCCTTGCAACTGGTGAACCGCAAGGGCGAGTTGCGCCCCATGGTGGACCTGACGGGCAAGTTCTACGTGCTGGACGAATTGGACGAGGACTTCGTGAAGCGCAGCGTCAACGTGGACGAGTATCAGAAATGGGCGGGCCAGTTCGTGAAGAACGCCTACGATCCGAACAAGACGGAAAAAGACGAGACGCTCGACGTGGCCCTCTGCATGGAACTGAAAGGCCGCGGCATGGCCTTCAAGATAGAGAAGCACGTGCACAACTATCCGCACTGCTGGCGCACCGACAAGCCCATCCTCTACTATCCGCTCGACAGCTGGTTCATCCGCAGCACGGCGGCCAAAGACCGCATGATCGCGCTGAACAAGACCATCAAATGGAAGCCGGTGTCGACAGGCACCGGACGCTTCGGCAAGTGGCTCGAGAACCTGAACGACTGGAACCTGAGCCGCAGCCGCTATTGGGGCACGCCGCTGCCCATCTGGCGCTCGGAGGACGGCGAGGAGCTGTGCGTCGGTTCGGTGGAAGAACTGTATGCCGAGACGGAGAAGGCCGTGGCGGCAGGCGTTATGGCTTCCAACCCGTTGAAAGAAAAAGGATTCGTGCCCGGCGACTATAGGCAGGAGAATTACGACAAGATAGATTTGCATCGTCCCTACGTGGACGACATTGTGCTGGTGAGCCCCACGGGCAAGCCCATGAAGCGCGAGGCCGACCTCATCGACGTGTGGTTCGACTCGGGGGCCATGCCCTATGCGCAAATCCATTATCCCTTCGAGCACAAGGACGAGCTGGACAGCCACCAGGTGTATCCGGCCGATTTCATCGCCGAAGGAGTGGACCAGACACGCGGCTGGTTCTTCACCTTGCATGCCATCGCCACGATGGTGTTCGACAGCGTGGCCTACAAGGCCGTGGTGTCCAACGGACTGGTGCTGGACAAGAACGGCAACAAGATGTCCAAGCGGCTCGGCAACGCCGTAGACCCGTTCGGCGCAATCGAGAAGTATGGTTCCGATGCCGTGCGGTGGTACATGATTACCAACTCCTCGCCGTGGGACAACCTGAAGTTCGACGAGGCCGGCGTGCAGGAAGTGAGCCGCACTTTCTTCGGCAAACTTTTCCAGACCTATTCCTTCCTGACCATGTATGCCAACGTCGACGACTGGCACTATGCCGAGGCCGACGTTCCGATGAGTGAGCGCCCGGAAATCGACCGTTGGATATTGTCCGAGCTCAACACGTTGGTAAAGGAAGTGGACGCTTGCTATGAGGACTATGAGCCGACCAAGGCCGGCCGGCTGATACAGACGTTCGTGATAGACAACGTGAGCAACTGGTTCGTCCGTCTCAACCGCAAGCGTTTCTGGGGCAGTGCGATGAGCACGGACAAGCTCTCCGCCTACCAGACCTTGTACACCTGTCTGGAGACGGTGGCCAAACTGATGGCACCCATCGCGCCGTTCTATGCCGACCGCCTTTATGCCGACCTCACGGCAGCCACAGGACGGGCGGAGGCCGGCAGCGTGCATTTGGCTTCGTTCCCCGTGTGCGACGACTCCAAGGTCGACAAGGACCTGGAGTATCGCATGGAACTGGCCCAGCAGATTACGTCCATGGTGCTCTCCCTGCGCAAGAAAGAGAAAATCATCGTGCGCCAGCCCCTGCAGTGCATCGCCATTCCCAGCGGCGACGCAAATCGGCAGCAGGGCATAGAGGCCGTGAAACAGCTGATATTGGACGAAGTGAACGTCAAGGAACTGAAGTTCGTGGAGGGCGAAGGCTTGCTCGAAAAGAAAGTGAAGTGCAACTTCCGCACCATGGGCAAGAAGTTCGGCAAGCTGATGAAGGGCGTGGCTGCGGCCGTCGATGGCCTGAGCCAGGCGCAAATCGCCGAACTGGAGAGCAATGGCACCCTGTCCGTGGCGCTCTCCACGGGCGAGACGGTAGCCATTGAAGCCGCCGATGTGGAGATTTTCAGCGAAGACATGCCGGGCTGGACTGTGGCCAACGAAGGCAGCCTGACCGTGGCGTTGGACATCACCGTGACCGATGCCCTGCGCACCGAAGGCACGGCGCGCGAATTGGTGAAGCGCATCCAGAACCTGCGCAAGGAAAAAGGATTCGAAATCACCGACCGGATCAAAATAGAGCTTTCGCATGCGGAGCCGACGGACAAGGCCGTGGCCGAGTTCCGCGACTACATCTGCGGGCAGGTGTTGGCCAATGCCCTGACGCTGGCCGACCACGTGGAAGGCGGAGAAACCCTGGACCTCGGCGACGCCGTCGTGGAAATCCGTGTGGACAAGGATTGAAACCACTATTATTAACCCTAAAATACAATGCATTATGAGTGAGAAAACACGTTACAGCGACGAGGAACTTGCCGAGTTCAAGGAGCTGATTTTGAAGAAACTGGCTGTGGCGCGCGAGGAGTATGAGACGATGATGGGTACGCTGATGAACACCGACAACAACGGTGTGGACGACACGTCGCCCACCTATAAAGCGCTGGAGGATGGCGCCAACACGCAGTCGAAAGAAGAATTGTCCATGCTGGCCGCGCGCCAACAGAAGTTCATTAAAGGGCTTGAAGCGGCCTTGGGGCGCATTGAGAACAAAACTTACGGCATCTGCCGCGAGACGGGCAAGCTGATTCCCAAGGAGCGTTTGCGCCTGGTGCCCCATGCCACGTTGAGCATCGAGGCCAAAAACATGAAGAAATGATGGAAGGAGGAAGAGTTTGCCGGAAACCATGGCTCACCCAAGGACGGTTGGCTTGCTTGGTGGTTCTCCTGGTGCTGGTCATTGACCAATGGATTAAAATCGCGGTCAAGACGAACATGTATATGCACGAGCGCATCCGGGTGACGGATTGGTTCTACATCCTTTTCACGGAAAACCCGGGGATGGCGTTCGGATGGGAGTTTTTCGACAAACTCTTCCTCACTTCGTTCCGCATCATAGCCGTAGCCGCCATATCTTATTTCCTCTACCGGTCGATTCGGAAGGGAGTGCCCACGGGCTTTGTCGTGTGCCTGTCCCTCGTGGTGGCCGGAGCGGCGGGAAATATCATCGATTGCGTGTTCTACGGTTTGATATTCAACAATCCGCCGGCGCCGTTCACGGCCCACTTCGTGCCCTTCGGCACGGGATATGAAAGCGTGTTTCATGGTCGCGTCGTGGACATGTTCTATTTCCCCATCATCGACACGTATTGGCCGGAATGGATGCCATGGGTGGGCGGCGAGCATTTCATCTTTTTCAGTCCGATTTTCAATTTTGCGGATGCTGCCATCAGTTGTGGCATCATAGCCTTGTTGATTTTCTACCACAAACGCATTTCCCAGTAGAGCCTTGGATATGTCAGTCCTGAAGTCTTTGAGCAAAATGTGGATAGGCGTGGCGGGAGCCCTTTTGCTTCCGGCATGCGAGTCCGGAGTGCCCTCGCAGTTCATACAGCCTTCCGAATTGGAAGACATACTCTACGACTACCATTTGGCCCAGTCGATGGCCGAGATGGACGGTGACAGCTTGAATTACAAGCGATACAGCTATGTGCAGGCGGTTTTCGATAAATATGGCATCACTGAAGCGGACTTTGACTCCACGATGGTTTGGTATTCTTCGCACGCCACCTACCTGCAGGCCGTCTACAAGCGTCTGGACGAGCGCTATTCGGCTCATGTCACTGCGCTGGGAGCCTCTACGGGCGAGCACGACGTCTATGCCCACCTCGACGCACAGGGCGACACGGCCAATATTTGGCAAGGCTATACGTTCAGGGTGCTCAGGCCCCGTTTCACGGAAGACCGCATGCTCTTCACCATGCCGGCGGACACGACGTTCCGCCGTGGCGATTCTTTTTTGTGGCGCTTCGAGTCGCGCTATGTGTCGCGTGGGCAACAGAATGAGGGATATGCCGGCTTTTATGTGACTTATGACAACGACTCAACAGCCGGCGTGACGCGAAGGGTGTACTCCAATGGGCAGATGCAGCTCCGCCTGGAAGGCGACACGGCCCATGCCATCCGGGAAATCGGCGGTTTCGTCTACTATAAGTCGCTGGAGAAAGAGCAAGAGCCCCGGTTCCTCGTCTTGCGGGACATGATGCTGGTGCGCTTCCATCCCCAAATCGAGGAGGCGGACACGGTTGCGGCGCCTGTTGCCGACAGCCTGGCATTGCGCAAGGATTCTGTTGTGCCGGTGTACCCTGCCGACACGAACGCGCGCCGGCTTTCCCCGACGGAACTGAGAGACAGCCGCACGATAGAGCGTTCCATCAATGTGGTGAAAGAGAAACCTTACCGCGTCATCCGCAGGAGCGGGACGCGAAGAAATTCTTCGCGGCAATAGGCCGGCGCCGGGGGAGACGTCATGAAGCGTTTCGCTTTCCATCGTGTGTATGGCCTTCCGGACGGTTGGTCCGGCATGGCGGTCGTAGAGTTGGGGGAGGACGGTTTTTATTGTTCCCATTATGTTTTGACGGAAGAAAGTCCCGCCGTGGTCTGGGTGGGCGGAGCCGGCGTGTTGTTGCCGCAAGGCATCGTTCCCCGCGCGGGCGACAGCATCGGCCTTTTGCTCGAGGCCGCAGCGGCCCAAGCCCATGCAGGGCGACTCCGTTTGTGGAGCGCCTGCGGTCTTCCTGTGGATGCCGGTGTGCGGCCGGGAGTCACTTGCTGGACGCCCGTCTTCTGAATTCGGCGCACACGATAGCCGTGGCCGTGGCCACGTTCAGGCTTTCCGAGGTGGCCCGTCCGGGCGGATAGTTCGGGATGTACAGCCTCCGGTTGGCGAGCCGGGCAATGGCGGGACTGATGCCCTTGCCTTCGTTGCCCATGACGATGACACCATGGTCCGACAACTCAGTGCCATACATGTCGTCGCCGTCGAGGAACGTGCCGTATATCGGTGTGGAGCCGTCTTGGTCCTGCAGCCAGGCTTCCAAGGGCAGGTAGTGGACCTGCACCCGCGCCATGGCTCCCATGGTGGCCTGCACGGTCTTGGGATTGTAGAGGTCGGCCGTGTCCGGCGAGCAACAGACGTGCTCGATGCCGAACCAGTCGGCGATGCGGAGCACGGTGCCGAGGTTTCCCGGGTCCTGCACGCCGTCGAGCGCGAGGCAGAGTTGCCGTTGGCAGATGCCGTCCGGCATGCCGTTGTCGGGCCGTTGGCGGAAGACGGCCAGCACGTCTTGCGGATTCTTTTGCAGGCTGGCCTTCTGCAGTTCTTCGTCCGACACCTCAACCGTTTCGCATCCTTTTGCAGCCAGTCTTTGCCACACGTCGGCGCGCCGCTCCGTCCATTCCTTGCATGCGGCGAGGAAGACGCACTCGAAGGCCGGCAAGAGGTCGTCGACCAATTTATGTCCCTCGGCCACGAACAGTTTCAGTTCCCTGCGGAATTTGCGCTGTTCCAGCGAGCGGATAAGCTTTATTTTGTTTTTGCTGATCATTTCCAATCTCCATTTGTTCTGCAAATCTAAGAAGTTATTTTGGAATAACTGCTGCAATGTTGGCTTTTTTGTCCCCGGCCGGGGTGCTTTATTGGGAAAAATGCAGTAAATTTGTAGGTCAAATGGCAGATATGCGCAAACTTTTGCATTCAATCTTGTGGACGATGGCGGTGGGCTTGCTGGCAGCATGCTCAGCCACGAAGTTTGTCCCCGACGGGGAATACATGTTGGAGGACGTGTCTGTGAAGTCCGTCGACAAGTCTTTTAGCGCCAGCACCTTGAACGGTTATATCCGCCAGCATCCCAATTCCAAGTGGTTCAGTTTGCTCAAAGTGCCGATGGGGCCGTATGCCCTCTCGGGGCTCGACACGACCAAGCGCATCAACCGTTTCCTGCAGCGGGTGGGCGAGGCGCCGGTGATATTCGACACGGTGCAGGCCAACCGCTCGGGCGAGAGCATGCTCGAGGCCGTGAGGAACATGGGCTACCTGCAAGCGCAGGTGAACCAGCGGCGCACGGTGAAGGGGAAGAAGGTGAAGGTGGTGTTCGAAGTGGTGCCGGGCGAGCGCTACCGGGTGAGGAACATACGCTACCACATCGCCGACTCCGTCGTGGAGCGCATCGTCCACGACCATGCCGCCCTTTCGGCCTTGCAGCCCGGGATGCCTTTCGACCTGAATGTGCTCGACGGGGAGCGGGGGCGCATCAGCAGCGACTTGCAGAACAGCGGTTATTATAAGTTCAACAAGGAATATGTGCGCTATGAGGCCGACACCTGCGTGGGGGACAAGAACGTGGACCTGGACGTGATTATTCCCCTCTACCGCGCCGCGGCCGACCGCCTGCCGGGGCTTCATCCGCGCTATAAGATACGCAGCGTGGCCTTCGCGGCCGATGTGGCGGAGCCGGGCGACGGGGGCGACACATTGCGCCTGGACACCTTGTCCTACGGTGGCTTTCCCATTTATTACCGGGAAAAGCTGGCCTTCCGCCCGTCGCTCTTCGTGAACAACAACGCCATTGAGCCGGGACAACTCTACCGGGCGGGCGACGTGCAGCGGACGTATGGCAATTTCGGGCAGCTGGGCGCCGTGATGTTCTCCAACGTGAAGATGGAAGAGAACGACACGTTGCCCAACCAGCTGGACGCCTTCGTGACGGTGCACGAGAACAAACCGCGCTCGGTGGGCGCGGAACTGGAAGGCACCAATTCGGCGGGCGACCTGGGCGCTGCGCTGCTCCTGACATACCAGAACCGCAACCTGTTCCGCGGCTCCGAACTGTTCTCGCTGAAGTTGCGCGGAGCCTTCGAGGCCATCACCGGACTGGAGGGGTATAGTGACCAGAACTATATGGAAATCAGCGTGGAGGCCGGACTGACCTTCCCCAATTTCAGACTCTTTCGGTTCAGCGGCCGTGAGCGGGGCCTGGTGCGCGCCACGTCGGAGATTTCCTTGCTCTACGACTCGCAGAACCGTCCCGAGTTCCATCGCCGGGTGCTGACTTCCGCCTTGCGCTATCGTTGGCAAAGTCCGAACGGGCTGTTGCGCCACCGCATCGACCTCGTGGACCTGAACTACGTGTTCATGCCTTGGATTTCCGACACCTTCCGGCGCGACTACCTGGAGGATGAGACCGACCGCAACGCCATATTGCGCTACAACTACGAGAACCTTTTCATCATGCGCCTGGGCTACAGTTTCACCTACAACTCGCAGCGCAACGCCACGAGCATTGCCGACTACGGCAGCAACGCCCTGGGCATCCGCTTCAACGTGGAGTCGGCGGGCAACCTGCTTTATGGCTTTTCCAAACTGCTGGGCGCGCGGCTGAACGACCAGGGACAGTACACCTTATTTAATATAGCCTATGCGCAATACGTGAAAGGCGACTTCGACGTGAGCAAGAGCTTCCGCTTCGACGACCGCAACTCGCTGGCCCTGCATTTCGGCACGGGCGTGGCCTATCCCTACGGCAACTCCACGGTGTTGCCCTACGAAAAGCGTTACTTCAGCGGCGGGGCCAACAGCGTGAGGGGATGGTCGGTGCGCGAGCTGGGGCCCGGCCGCTTCACGGGCGGCGACGGACGTATCGACTTCATCAACCAGACGGGCGACATCAAGCTGGACCTGAGCGCGGAGTACCGCACGTTCCTGTTCTGGAAACTTCATGGCGCCGTGTTCGTCGATGCGGGCAACATCTGGACCATCCGCAATTATGCCGAACAGCCCGGCGGGCAGTTCCGCTTCCGCAGTTTCTGGCGCGAGATTGCCGTGGCCTACGGTTTGGGCTTCCGCCTGAACTTCGACTATTTCATCCTTCGCCTGGACGGGGGCATGAAGGCCGTGAACCCGGCCTACACCGACGCCCGCCGCCATTTCCCCATCATTCATCCCTACTTCGGCCGCGACTTCACTCTGCATTTCGCAGTGGGCCTTCCATTCTGACGCGCCACTTTTTCCCCGTTTTCTGCAGCGGGATGAGATAGGTGGCGCGGGACGCTATGCGGCCTTCGCGCTGTTCGAGCGAGTCCGGCGCCAGGGCCTCGCACACCACGCAGCGTACGACGGCCGTGCTGTCGTCCATCCGTTCGCAGCGCGCCGAGCCGACGTAGGCGTCTTCCCCCGCGGCCCTCAGGGTCTCCAAGTCTCTTTCCGTGATGTTCGAAGCGCGGAAGGCAATCCATTTCCGCGAGTCGGGCGTGCAGCGGGCGAATGCTTCGTCGAAGCGCAGGTTGAAGTAGTCTTCGGCAAACGCGGTGGCCTGCGCCACGGCCTTCTCTTCCTCTTCGCTGGTGCAGCCGGCTGCCAGCAGCGCGGCCAGCAGGCAGGCCTGCCAGCAACGCATGTTCCGTATACTCATGATGCAGACTGTTTTTTTGTGGTTGCAAATATATGCCTTTCCCCGCAAAGCACCATGCGCCGGACCGTGTTTTTGCACGGCAGGCGGCCATGGGCTCCCGTGCGGGGCGCCGGGATGAGGGCGGGGATGCGCACGGCGTCAGCGTACTCTGCGGCAAGTACTCGAGTACTTCCCGCAGAGTACAATCCGGGAGACCGCACGCCCGCGCGGGGAACGCCGCTACGGGGAGAACTATTTCCCGTTGGCGGGCGATTCCGTGTCATTCCAGACGGCGGGCGTCGCCCCGATGGCGAAAAATAAAAGCACATTTCATGCGTTCTTATTTTGCATTCCTCTCGACTTGCACTATCTTTGCATATTAAAAAAACAGATATGTTGAAGTTTATTTGTCTGGGAAGCGGCAGTAGCGGCAACAGCTATTTCCTCTTTTCAGAGAATTACGGGATATTGATAGATGCCGGGATAGGGATTCGGGCATTCAAAAAGCATTTCCACACTTATGGCCTTTCGCTCTCTCAAATCAAGGCCGTGCTGGTCACCCACGACCATGCCGACCACGTCAAGGCGGTGGGCAGCCTTTCCGGAGAATTGGGCTTGCCGGTCTATGCCACGGCGCTCGTGCACGACGGCATCAGGCGCAACTACTGCGTGGCGCCCAAACTGAAGGAAGAAAACGTGCGCGTGATAGAGAAAGGCGCCACGTTCAGCCTGGGCGGTTTCGACATCACTTCTTTCGGCGTGCCCCACGACAGCACGGACAACGTGGGCTACAGCGTGCAGTGCGGCGACGTGAACTTTTGTCTCATCACCGATGCCGGCCACGTGACGGAGGAGTTCGGCCCTTTTATCTCGAAAGCCAACTATCTGGTGCTGGAGGCCAACCACGACGAGGACATGCTCATGATGGGGCCCTATCCGGCCTACCTGAAGGGGAGGATAAGGGGCGGCTACGGCCACCTGAGCAACAAATCGGCCGGCCAACTGCTGGCGGACCACTGCACGGAGCGGCTGCGCCACGTGTGGCTTTGCCACATCAGCGAGGAAAACAACCACCCCGAGCTGGCGCGCAAGACGGTGGATGCCTGCCTTGCCGCCGCAGGCGTCGTCGTGGGCAAGGACGTGGAGCTGGAAGTCCTGAAGCGCCGCATCCCGTCGCAAATATATGATTTGAAATCAGTGGATTGACAAGAAAAAGATAAAAAACACGGCGAAAAATTTGGCCGGTTCGGAAAAACGCCGTATCTTTGCACTCGCAAAACGAAAACGATGCGTCCTTAGCTCAGTTGGTAGAGCAATTGACTCTTAATCAATGGGTCCAGGGTTCGAGCCCCTGAGGGCGTACAAAAAGTTGAGTGATGCGTCCTTAGCTCAGTTGGTAGAGCAATTGACTCTTAATCAATGGGTCCAGGGTTCGAGCCCCTGAGGGCGTAC
>CALULQ010000021.1 GCA_944321525.1 uncultured Paraprevotella sp. | reverse complement strand
GCCCTTGGAAGTAGGCTTCCAGCGTGGACACCAGCAGGCTTTTCCCGAAACGGCGCGGCCGCGACAGGAAGTAATAGTGCCCCGTCGTCACAAGGCGGTACAACAATGCCGTCTTGTCCACATACAGAAACCCCGATTTACGGAGATTCTCGAAATTTTGTACACCTATCGGCAAAGGGCGCAATTCATTCATGGCTTACCTCCTTCCTTTGTATTGTCATTCATTCCACCAACCATCGCTCGATGTTGCGCGTCTCGCGGCTGAAGTTCACGCCGATGCGGAACACGCGGCGGGTGTCCGAGTCGAATGGGCGGGCATAGCCTTTCTCCTCAATTTGGCGCAGGGCTTCCTCAGCCGTCCCTTCCAGTTTGAACTCCATCACGTACACATAGTCCGGCGTCTGGAGCAGGAGGTCCACCCGCCCTTGCGAGGTGTGGTATTCCGCCTGCACGTACAGTCCCACCAGCTTGAAGACGATGAACAGCACGTTCTGGTAGTGCAGTTCCTGTTCGCGCGCCAGCTCGTATGGCGTGTCGGCCAGGAAACTTTGCAGGCGACGGAAGAAACCGTCCACGTCGCCCTTACGGATTTCAGTCACGAAGTGGCTGATTTCAAAAGAACTCTCGCGCAAACTTATCGGCGTATAATAAGGAACAAGGAACTTTATGAAAGCGGCTTCAACTTCCTTGTTGGGAAAGCCCAACGTATAGACGCCAAATTCGGCATCGTAGTCATGAATGGTCAGATAGCCGCTCTGGTATAACACGGGGATGGGATCAGTTTGGGCTGTGTCGATACTATCCAGAGATGCCGCATCCGAGTGCTCATGCACCAAGTTACGCAAGTCGTAATGGCTGCGCTTGAGCAGTTCCACCAGATAGGTCGGGGTGCCGGTCTCGAACCAATAATTGCCGAATTCCCGGCTCTTGAACGCGTTCAACAGGCTGAAAGGGTTGTACACTCCGGGCACATTGGCGGCAAAATGATAGCCGTCATAATATTCTTTCAATAAGGCGCATGCCTCTTCCTCCCCGATTCCCTGCTCTGCCGACAGTACACGTGCATATTCGCCGAAGTCGGCATGCAGTTCCTCTTCCGTGATGCCGCACAAGGCATAATAGTCCCGCGACATTGAAATGTCTTCCAGGTTGTTCAGGTCGCTGAACACGCTCACCTTGCTGAACTTTGTCACGCCGGTGAGCAGTCCCAGCCGGATATATCGGTCCATGCTTTTCAGTGCCCCGTAGAATGCTTTCAGCGTGCTGCGGTAGTTTGCCTGCAGCTCCTCGTTCCCGATGGCCTGCAGCATGGGCTTGTCGTATTCGTCCACCAGAATCACCACGCCTTGCCCCGTCTGCTCACAGGCGCGACGAATCACGCCGCTGAAACGGCGGGAAAAGTCCACTTCGGAGGGTTCACGGCCATAAATCCGCTCCCAACTTTCCAAATATTCATTCAGTACGCGGTCCAGTTTCTCCGGCGCGTCATACTTCTGGGTATTCAGGTCCAAGTGGAATACCGGATGCACGGCCCATTCCTTCTCCAACTTTTCGATGGCCAAGCCCTTGAAGAGTTCCTTCCGCCCTTGGAAGTAGGCTTCCAGCGTGGACACCAGCAGACTTTTCCCGAAACGGCGCGGCCGCGACAGGAAGTAATAGTGCCCCGTCGTCACAAGGCGGTACAACAATGCCGTCTTGTCCACATACAAGAACCCCGATTTACGGAGATTCTCGAAACTTTGTACACCGATTGGCAAAGGGCGCAATTCATTCATGGCTTACCTCCTTCCTTTGTATTGTCATTCATTCACCAACCATCGCTCGATGTTGCGCGTCTCACGGCTGAAGTTCACACCGATGCGGAACACGCGGCGGGTGTCCGAGGCGAAGGGGCGGGCATAGCCCTTCTCCTCAATTTGGCGCAGGGCTTCCTCAGCAGTCCCTTCCAGTTTGAACTCCATCACGTACACATAGTCCGGCGTCTGGAGCAGGAGGTCCACCCGCCCTTGCGAAGTGTGGTATTCCGCCTGCACGTACAGTCCCACCAGCTTGAAGACGATGAACAGCACGTTCTGGTAGTGCAGTTCCTGTTCGCGCGCCAGCTCGTATGGCGTGTCGGCCAGGAAACTTTGCAGGCGGCGGAAGAAACCGTCCACGTCGCCCTTACGGATTTCAGTCACGAAATGGCTGATTTCAAAAGAACTCTCGCGCAAACTTACCGGCGTATAATAAGGAACAAGGAACTTTATGAAAGCAGCTTCAACTTCCTTGTTGGGAAAGCCCAACGTATAGACGCCAAATTCGGCATCGTAGTCATGAATGGTCAGGTAGCCGCTCTGGTATAACACGGGGATGGGATCGGTTTGGGCTGTGTCGATACTATCCAGAGATGCCGCATCCGAGTGCTCATGCACCAGGTTACGCAAGTCGTAATGGCTGCGCTTGAGCAGTTCCACCAGATAGGTCGGGGTGCCGGTCTCGAACCAGTAGTTGCCAAACTTCTGCTTGGCCAAAGCATTGAGCAGGCTGAACGGATTGTAAAGCCCCTCCGAGTCTTCCGTGAAATGGTAGCCGTCGTAAAGTTCTTGCAACCGGGCATAGGCCGCCTCTTCGGACATCTTGTACTTGGAAGCCAAAGCGCATACGTACTTCCCGAAATTCACCCGAAGTTCCTTCTCCGTAATGCCGCACAAATCCACGTAACGGCTGTCCATCGAAATGTCTTCCAAGCTATTCAGGTCGCTGAACACGCTCACCTTGCTGAACTTCGTCACGCCGGTGAGCAGTCCCAGCCGGATATATCGGTCCATGCTTTTCAGTGCCCCGTAGAATGCCTTCAGCGTGCTGCGGTAGTTTGCCTGCAGTTCCTCGTTCCCGATGGCCTGCAGCATGGGCTTGTCGTATTCGTCCACCAAAATCACCACGCCTTGACCCGTCTGCTCGCAGGCGCGACGAATCACGCCGCTGAAACGGCGGGAAAAGTCCACTTCGGAGGGTTCACGGCCATAAATCCGTTCCCAACCTTCCAAATATTCATTCAGTACGCGGTCCAGTTTCTCCGGCGCGTCATACTTCTGGGTGTTCAGGTCCAGATGGAATACCGGATGCACGGCCCATTCCTTCTCCAGCCTTTCGATGGCCAGGCCCTTGAAGAGTTCCTTCCGGCCTTGGAAGTAGGCTTCCAGCGTGGACACCAGCAGACTCTTCCCGAAACGGCGCGGCCGCGACAAGAAGTAATAGTGCCCCGTCGTCACAAGGCGGTACAACAATGCCGTCTTGTCCACATACAAGAATCCCGAGGTGCGGAGACGCTCGAAACTCTGTATGCCTATCGGCAAGGGAAGCAATCCGTTCATGACCACACCTTATATATATAGCTACCTCAAGATATTCGTCACCAACGATGCGATGGATACCAAAATACTGATGGAGCTTACCCAATAGCTGGTACTTGAACCGATATCGGAGTTCTTCGACTTCGTCTTGTTCGGCGTCACGTAAAGCACGTCGTTCTGTTGCAGGTAGAAATAAGGCGACTTGATGATGTTCGCATCGTTCAGGTCCAGTTCGTGGATGGACTTTTTCCCTGTGGCATCCTCGCGGATGAGTTTCACGTTATCGCGTCGTCCCCAGATGGTCATGTCCTTGGCCATGGCGAGCGCCCCGTAGATAGACACCTTTTCCGAAGGCACGGTGTAGGTTCCCGGGCTGTTCACTTCTCCCAGCACCGAAATCTTATAGTTACTCAACCGCACCGTCACCACCGGCCGGTTCTTCAGGTAAGTGCCCTCAATCTTGGACGCAATCATGTTCTCCACCTCGTTCACCGTCTTGCCTTTCACCTCCAGTTTGCCCAAGACGGGGAAATTGATGGTGCCTTCATTGGTCACGAGGAAGGTCTGCAGCGTGGGCTGCGAGCTCAGGATATTGCGTCCTTGGCCCAATGCCGGGGTGGCCGTCAGGTTGAAAGGCACAACTGCCTCGGCGTCCTCGGGATAGTTCACCGTGATGGTCAACTCGTCCTTAGGCATGATGCGCGCTTCGTAGAGCACGGCGCTCGAGTCCAGGTTCACGGTCTCACTGTTCATCATGTAAGGCACGGTTTTATAAGACGTACAAGAAGTAGCCAACAAGATCCACGACAGCGCAAAAGCCGCGGACCATTTCATTAAGTTTTTAGTCATGTCTCTCTATAAAAATTTGGTTTATACATAAGATTCCAACAAAGTGGCGCGCCCTTCCGGTTCCAGCCGCACGCCCTCGGCCTCGGCCGCCACCAGCAGCGTATGCCCGGCCGCCAGCCGCACCTCTTCTTCTCCACACGACACCCGGCAGGCGCCCTCCGTGCAAACCAGGATGACGAAACTGTCCAGGTCGGCATAGTCGCACGTCATCGGTTCCGTCAGGCGATAGGCCGACGTGGTGAAATAGGGGCAGCGCACCAGTTCTTCCGGCACGTTCTCCTCCACCTCGCGCCGCTCCTCCGGCGGCACCACGGCATAGTCGATGGCCTCCTTGGCTTCCTCCACATGGAGTTGCCGCGGACGTCCCTGGCTGTCCACGCGCCCGAAGTCGTAGATGCGGTAAGTCACGTCGCTGCTCTGCTGTATTTCGCAAATGAAACATCCCGTGCCGATGCTGTGCACCCGCCCAGCAGGCAGGTAATACACGTCGCCGGGGCGCACCTCGTAGCGGCGGAGCACTTCGGGCAAGGTGTGGTCGGCCACGCGCGCCGCATATTCTTCCGGCGTCACCTGGCGGCTGAAGCCGTCGAGCAAGTAAGCGCCCGGCGCAGCGTCCACGACATACCACATTTCCGATTTGCCCGGACAGCCATGGCGTCGCTGCGCCAGTTCGTCGCCGGGGTGCACCTGCACGGAAAGCGGCTGTGCCGCGTCGATGAACTTCACCAGCAACGGGAACTTCGTCCCGAAGCGCCGGCAGTTCTCCTCGCCGAGCAAAGCCCCGCGCCCTACCTCCGCCAGTTGCGTGAGGGTGAGCCCGTCATAAAATCCGCCTGCCACCCGCGATTCCTGCCCGGGAATGCCGGAAAGCTCCCAGCTCTCGCCCACAGGCTTTTCGGCCGGAGCCAGCCCCTTGAAGGGGAGAATGCGCTTGCCGCCCCATAGGGTTTCTTTAAATATATCCGTGAAGCAGAACAACTTATTCCTCATGTCATAATGCTTAAAAATCGTCCAAAATTACGAATTTCACGCAAGACAAGCAAATAAAACCATGAGATTTTATCGTTCCGCCTCCCTCCGGGCCGCGACGGAGCAAGGGATTCCTGCTTGTTTTGAACCCAGCCTATGAAGACACACCCGAAAAGTATTAACCATAAATCAAAATCAAAATGACAACAAACAAGTATGACGTGACGGCCCTGGCGGCCTTGTATTTCCCTGAATCCTCGAGACCCAACGCCCGACGGCGGCTGCTCAAAGTGTTGCGTGCCGAAAGGGACTTGTGGGACAAGCTCACCGCCCTGCACTTCAAAAGCTGGCAACGCAATTTCACCCCGAGGCAATACGAGGCCATCATCGACATCCTCGGCGAACCGGAAACCGGGGCGGACGACTTCGGGGAGTGGGAATGAAAGCGCAGACCGGAGAGAACGGAAACCTGCACAGACCTGCACGAAACGGCGGAAAAGGGGGCAAACCTGCGCAAAACGGCACAAACCTGCAACCCTCATTCCGCCACGGCGTACCTTTGCATCGTCATCCGGAAGACAAGAGAACTAAAAACAAGACAACAAACCTTTAAAAAAGAAAAAAGAAATGATGTACAAAGTCATCGAGCGCAAAGACCCGCGCAACCCGGAAGGGCAAGGCAAGTATTACGGTCTCATCGTCAACATGTCCAACATCGGCATCGACGAGCTGGCCACGCGCATCAGCGCCACCTGTACCGTCACGCGGCACGACTGCCTGGCCGTGCTCTCGGCCCTGCAGGAACAGATTATCTATGCCTTGAAGGAGGGCAGGCGCGTCCACCTGGGAGACATCGGCAGCTTCCGCGTCGTGGCCAACGGAACGGGCAGCGCCACCCCGGAGACCTACGACACGTCGTTCATGCAGAAGCTCCACGTCCGCTTCACGCCCAACACCAAGCTCAAGAGCGCGATGTCCTTGACAAAGAAGGACTTCACCTTGGAGCGGGTGGACTTCGCGGAAGAGGAGGAGGAGGACACGGAGGCCTCTGACACCACCGGGCAGGAGGACACGGGCAACTAAACCGGCGCCGAATGGAAAAGCTGAACCAGCAAAGGGGATTGCGCAACCGCAATCCCCTTAACATCCGGCGCACGGCGGACCTCTGGCAAGGGCTGGCCGAAAGGCAGCCCGACCCGGAGTTCTTCACCTTCAGGAGCATGGCCTACGGCTACCGCGCGGCATTCATCGTGCTGCGAACGTACTGCCACAAATACAGGCTGCGCACCGTGAAGGAAATCATACGCCGGTGGGCCCCGCCCGAGGATGGCAACGACACGGAGGACTACCTCCGTCGCGTCTGCACCCTCACGGGATTCAGCCCGGACAAGTGCCTCAACCCCTACAAGCCGGAACACATGGGGCCGCTCGTGGCGGCCATGAGCCGGGTGGAGTGCGGCACGAAGCCCGTGATGCATCAAATCAAGGAGGGATGGGCGCTCTACATGGGAGCTCCCGAGGAACCCTCTGCATGTTTCACCGATTAAATCCCCAAGACTATGAACAAGACCATCTGGAACAGGGTGTTGAACGTCATCATCGCCGTGGCCAGCGCCATCCTTGGCGTCATCGGCGGCACGTCGATGTAGCCGGGCGCACGACAAGCGTCCTCAACGAAAACCGTTCCTCCGTTCCCATTTCCCAAGGAAGGGGCGTGCCGCTCATGGCACGCCCCTTTTTCTTTTCAGTACACCACAGAAGAATCTATGCTCTTTTGTCCTTAAGCCAGCCCCATCACCTCGAATTTGTAACCGTTCCTAAGTCTTCATGTTTCCCCTCGCCCTCGTTTTCCGCCCTCTCCCGTTCCCATTCTCGTTTCCGACCTCCGTTCCCCATCCCGTTCCCGCCTCTCATTTCCCCGCCCCGTTCCCTCACTCTCGTTCCTTCGTTCCGTTCCCCATCCCGTTCCCCGCCTCTCATTCTCTCCCGCCCCGTTCCCTCGGGTTTGTAACCCGAGGGTGCTAAATATGAGGATTTTCAATCCGATAAAAACCTATTCCTTTTTTGTTGGACGACGGCGGACTATGCGGGGACGGTTCTCAAAGAGGTATTTCTAAACGGGTCGGGAGACCCTCATATTTAAACTGCGGCGGGTTACAAACCCGCCGAAACGGAAGACAATAAATAACCTCTTCCTATTTTGTTGGAAGACTGCGGAACGCGGGGACGGTCATCAAAGAAGTATTTTTTAAACGGGTCTGGAGACCCTCATATTTAAACCGCGGCGGGTTACAAACCCGCCGAAACGAAAGAACGCCGGAACGAAAACACGAAACGGAAGAACGCCGGAACGGGAACACGAAACGAGGAAGCGCTGAAACGGGGCAAACGAAAACACGGACGGGCACACAAAACGAAGCTGCCTTAGCCCATATACAGCAAACGGGGGAGGCTTTCGCCTCCCCCGTTCTTATCTGTCACTCCCTAAGGAGTTGAGGGTCTGAATCACGGAACCAAGACCTTGGTGGTCTTCAACGTGCCGTCGCTCATCTTGTCGGCGCGGATGTAGATGCCGCGCTGCGACGGTGCGTTCACCTTGACGCCATCGAGAGTTACCCAAGTGGTGCTGACCACTTCGGCCGTGCCTTCGCTGATCACGTCTTCCACGTTGCTTACGAAGTCGTCCGGACGGTTAGCGTCGCCGTCGCCCAAGTAGAGGAGCTGGAAGTTGTCGACGCATACCCAGTCACCTGCCACCATGCCGGTCTTCCAGAGGCCGATGGTCGGCTCCTTGCCTTCGGCTACGTAGAAGCTCAGGTCGTTCACGTACTGGCCATCCTTGAAGGCCTTGTCGGCACCCGTCACGTTGTTCACGATGAGGAAGTAAACCAAATCCTGACGCTCGGGGAAGAGGCTGTCGGCCAAGAAGATGTCACCGCCGTCATAGTACCTCGTGTCGTGGATCACGTTCAAGATGGTCTGAACGGTGTCGCGCCACAACTCGTTGTCGTAGGTCACGAATACTTCGGCAAACTTGTGCTCAACACTGTCGCGACGGTTCAAGGCAGTAACGTCGGCAAATCCACCACGATAGAAGCCGTTGTAAACCAAGCGGTAGTATCCGGCCGGCATGTTCTTGATGGTCTGGCTGATGCTGCTGCTGTCGGCGCCGAAGATTTCATAGTTCAAACCGCCCGTGAAGGTACCAGCACCTTCCTTCGTCCAGCCATAAGAGCAAGAAGTAGAAACCACATTGCCAAGGCTATCCAGCGTATCCCACTGGAAGCTCGGGTTGATGATCAAGCCCGTAACGTCGACCGGCTCGTCCTTCGAAGCACCCGTGAAGTCCACGACGGCGCCCGTCATTGCGCCGAACAGTTCATCCAGGCGCAGAGAATAGTTGTCCACCTCTTCAGCGCTGGCGAATACGCCGGCTTCGTCGTACTTAGTCCTCAGAATCTCATCTACCACGTTCTCCAGTTCGATGAAGGCTTCAGTGTCCTGATAGTCCACGAAGCTGAGCGTGTCAGTGCGCGTCAACTTGTCTTCGAAGTTCTCAGCCTTCGCGTGCAGGTTGGCAACAAGTGTCACGTCGGCATTGTAGCCATTGATGGCGGCCTGCAACGTGTCGACAGCCTTGTTGTAAGTCTCTTCCGTCAAGCTCTCGACTACGCTGTTGGCGTATGCAATGGCAATGTTCAGCGTGTCAAGGGCCGTCTGGGTGGCCACCGTGTCGGTCGTCAATGCCTCTTGGGCGCGGGCGATTTCCTCGTTCACGAGATCCTTGGCACCGTCATAGTTGTCGGCACCCAGATAAGTAACCTGGATATTGTCGAAGATAGACCAAGTGCCCGGCTCTGTATTTCCGTCATAGCTGTCCTTCTTGACACCCACGCGGAGGACGCCGTCCTCGCCCACGAAGCAGTTGAACTCAATCTTATAATTGTTCGGGTCTGAAGTGAACATGTAGCCAGCGCTTTCCATGTTATTGGCCACATACTGGCCTACAACGCCTTCCGGTCCCTTCGTCAAGGCGATGAAGCCGCCGCTGGTGAACCCGACGGTGTCGGGCGTCAGGTAATCCAAGAGGTGCGGGAAGTCGGCGCGTGCGTCATTGGCGTATGCGTATGCAGAAATCTTGCGCGTTGATTCATCGCCCCAAGTTGCGGCGAAATCATCGGCCCAACCCGGACGCTGGAACGCCTGCAATGACACATGGTAAGAACCGCTCGGCATGCCGGTCAATTCTTGATATACGTCGAAAGATGCTTGGTAAACCTCGGCGCAATCAAAGCCCCAGCCTGTGCTTGTGCCAGACCAACCGCTGGAATTGCCCGTGAAGCTCGGGTTGTTCAGCATTTGGGTCACATCGGTAAATTCACCGCTGGTCATCACAGCAGCCAAATCCATAGCCCAAATGCTATCGGACATGTGCTGGATGCTGTCCAAAGCGGAGGGTACATACGTTCTCTGATCTAATGCAGTAAAGACTTCATCCAAGAAGTTATCGTAGTTGTCCATCTGGAAGCCCTCATAAGTCTCAGAGTAGCGCTTCTCGTCCCAAGAGTTAATAAGAGTCTCGAAGTCAGCATAGGCCGTTATGTCCGTCTGGAGATTGTCCAAGCTGGCCTTCAATTCACCAATCAGCGTAGTCAGAGAATCATCGTCCACTTCCGTATTGGCAATGGCTGCCTGACATTTTTCTATCATGGCATGGTATTGCTCGTCGCTGGCTGCGCTGTGAGGACCACCGAATTCTGTCACATACTGTTCTTCAGCTTCAGCCACACGCTGCGTCAGCATGTCGCGCATAGAAGCTGCGCCCTCGTTACCCAAATAGGCCAAGGTAAAGTGGGACACGAAAGACCAGTTGCCCTTGTATTCGTCCGTGGCACGCATACCCAACGTGATGTCGCCTCCCAAGGCGTCGAAATTCAATGTGACAATATCGGCATAAGGATTGCCATCGGTAGAAGCGAACTCGCCAACCTGAGAGGTCTCACCCAACATGCTGCTGGCATAGAGGTACAAGCCATTTGCACCACCGTTTTCTTCCGTTTGGTTACACATGACGTATGCCTTCAACTGATACTTGCCATTCGGCATGTCGGTCAACGTCTGCTGTACATAGTAAGCGCCATGAGCTCCACTAGGCACCCAACGCTCGAAGAACTCGGGAAGCGAGTTGCCATCTACGGCTACCGCCACGTTCGGACGGTTGGCCTGCGCCTGGAAGTTGTTGTTCTCATTGGCACGCCAAGTTGCCCAACCCGAAGTCGTGGCATTTCCGCTGGCGTCCACGAAATTCGGGCTTTGCATCTTCGACGTCACATCCACCGGAGTGGCAGAAGAAGCCTGCGCATAGAGGAAATCGACGATGTCCTCGCTCAGTTGCTCCGCAGCGGCCGTGATTTCCTCAGCAGTAGCCGTTGAACTGGTATAGAGCGCCATTTCGTCGGCCGTGTCCGTATAACCCACTTCCTGTGCACGATCCAATGCCGGCTTCATGCTGTTCTTCTTGGCTGCATACAACTCATATACAGAGGGTTCAACGAACTTCCAAGAGAAAGCCGCATTTTCGTAACCTGCACTTCCGGGCACAATCAACGGGTTGACCACCTGCTGGAATACGCCTTCGGCATTGGCGGGCACGCCCATCATAGTGTTGGCATACGAAACATTCGAGGTACCATAGGTGGGGTCCTCCTTGTTCACGGTGATGCTGTAATAGTCCGTGCCTTCCACCTTCTCAATGTCCCACAGCATGTGGCCTTGGTTGTTGTGGTCCACGTATGCCTTGGGGGCAGGGTCGATGAAGATTTCATGGAAACCGCCGTTGGACTGCGCTTTCATCATGGACATGCGGAAAGACACGGCGTTGCTGTAGTCGGCCTGCCCCACATGCTTGATCAATTCGTAGTCGTTACCCCAGCTCAAAGTGATGGGTTGACCGGCATCGGCCACCACCAGGGAGGTGTTGAAGTCGGCACCGTTGGCCAAGAATTTCCCCACCTCCACACTGTAGATGTAGAAGACGTCGCGCGTTCCGCCCTTGATGGCCTCCAAGTCCGGCTCGACGAAGGTCAACACCGGTGGCTCCACCTCGGCCCACGCTGGCATAGTGAAAGCTGCCGCCCCACAAAATGCCATCATTGCAAGTAATCTGTTTTTCATTTCGCAAGAAATTAAGTTAATAATACATTCCTTTGGATTTATTCCTAAATCAGCGTAAATTTAACCTAATCTTTCCATATTCGAAAAAAAAAAGCTGAAAAAATGTGGCGAAGCCCCGCTTTTTAACATAAAGGACAGGGGAAAGGCGCATTTCCGGCCTTTTCCCTGCCGGCTTCGGGCGGGCGCGGGCCGCCCGAAACGGGCTGTCCCCGCGGAGCGCCGAAGCGCGCTTTCCGCAAAACGCCCGAGTACTCTGCGGAGAGTACTCGAGTACTTGCCGCAGAGTACGCCGGCGGAAACGGCTTCTCGCGAGTCGGAAGCGCCGCTTTTCGTTGCCGTGTTTCCGTGGTAGTGCCTCCGTTCCCTCGTTCCCTCGGGTCCCCTCTTCACGTTCCCGCATCATGTTCCCTCTTCACGTTCCCTCTTCACGTTTCCGCCTCACGTTCCCTCTTCACGTTCCCTCGGGTTTGTAACCCGAGGGTGCTAAATATGAGGATTTTCAATCCGATAAAAACTTATTCCTATTATGTAAGCCGGCAACGCCACGCACGGGGGCGGTCTCTCCGTTCCCTCGGGTTTGTAACCCGAGGGTGCTAAATATGAGGATTTTTAATCCGATAAAGAACTTATTCCTATTTTGTAAGACGGCAGCGCCATAAGCAGGTGCGGTCCGCAAAGCGGTACGTCTTTAAGCGGGTCTGGAGACCCTCATATTTAAGCCGCGGCGGGTTGCAAACCCGCCGAAACGGGGAAGCAAACGAGAAGGCCGAAACGGGATAGGCGGCGCCTCGGCAATGAAAATAAGAGCACATTTCATGTGCTCTTATTTTGCATTCCCCTCGACTTGCACTATCTTTGCAGCAGCAAAATACTTAAACGACCATAGATTATGATTATCGCTGTAGACTTTGATGGTACCATCGTGGAGGACCGTTACCCGGAAATAGGACGGGAAATCCCCTTTGCCACACGCACGCTGCAACAACTGACCGAGGACCGGCACCGACTTATCTTGTGGACGGTGAGGGAAGGCCGGCTGCTGGACGAAGCTGTGGAATGGTGCCGGCAGCACGGCGTGGAGTTCTATGCCGTGAACAAGGACTTCCCCGAAGAGGAACCGGAAAAGAACCGCCACTTCAGCCGTAAACTGAAGGCGGACGTGTTCATCGACGACCGCAGCCTGGGAGGACTGCCGGACTGGGGCGTCATCTACCGGATGATAAAGGAGAAGAAAAGCATGGCGCAACTGCTGCGGGAAGAATGGGAAGAGGACTTCCACGTGGAGAAAAAGAAAAAGCGATGGTGGTTCTGACCACCATCGCTTTTTCTTACGCCTATATATAATAAGGTGTAAAAACGGAATGTGCTTCCGGGCATGAGCCGCCGTGGGCAACGGACTGGACGAAAGGCCGTGATGCCCTTCCGGCATGTCACGCTCGTCGCCACGCCGCCTCTTTCCGTTCGTTTCCGCCCCACATTCCCCCGCTTCGTTCCCGCCTCCGTTCCCTCTTCACGTTCCCTCTTCACGTTCCCTCTTCACGTTCCCTCGGGTTTGCAACCCGAGGGTGCTAAATATGAGGATTTTCAATCCGATAAAGAACTTATTCCTATTATGTAAGCCGGCAACGCCACGCACGGCCGCGGTCTACAAAGCGGTATTTCTTTAAGCGGGTCTGGAGACCCTCATATTTAGCCGCGGCGGGTTACAAACCCGCCGAAACAAAACCGATAAAAACTTATTCCTATTATGTAAGCCGATAGCGTCACGAGCGGGCGCGGTCTACAAAGCGATATTTCTTTAAGCGGGTCTGGAGACCCTCATATTTAGCCGCGGCGGGTTGCAAACCCGCCGAAACAAAACCGATAAAGAACTTATTCCTATTTTGTAAGCCGACAACGCCACGCACGGGGGCGGTCTACAAAGCGGTATTTCTTTAAACGGGTCTGGAGACCCTCATATTTAGCCGCGGCGGGTTACAAACCCGCCGAAACGGAAGCCGATAAAAACTTATTCCTATTATGTAAGCCGACAACGCCACGCACGGGGGCGGTCTACAAAGCGGTATTTCTTTAAGCGGGTCTGGAGACCCTGATATTTAGCCGCGGCGGGTTACAAACCCGCCGAAACGAGACGCAGAAACAAAGCCAATGGAACAAACAGGGAAACAGAAGGGCACAAGAACTGATGTATCGGCTATGGCATTTGTGCCTAAAAAGCGATAGCACGGGGAGGGCCGCGGACTGTGGACGGACATTAAAATCCCCCGATGGCGGCCGAGCGCCATCGGGGGATTTTAATATAATTAAGGTGCGGACTTACTTTTTCTTCTTATCGTCACCGCCCACACTGTCCTCACGGAGATATTTGCCGTGGGCCTGCTCCTTGCCGTAACCGCTATGGCCATAGGCGCCATACGTGCCGTATGAACCGTAGCGACCGTAACGGCCGTAGTTGCCGTAACCGTAGTAATAACCGTACTTGCGCTGCTTCAAGTCCACGCCGTTGAGCACGAGGTTCATCTTGGGCAGTTTGCCTTCCTCATGCAACTGGTTCAACATGGAGAAGTTGCGCTTGAGCGAGTAGTCGCAACGGCATACCACCAAGGTAGCATCGGCCAGACGGCCGAGCAGCAAGGTGTCGCTCACGAGGCCCACGGGCGGCGTGTCGACGATGATAAGGTCGTACCACTCGCGGAAACGGGCAAAGGCGTGGTCCAGTCGTTCGGACGTGATCAGCTCTCCCGGGTTGGGCGGAATCAATCCCGCAGGCAGGACGTCGAGGTTGGCGTGCATGCCGGAATTGAATATCTGCTCGCGCAGGAATTCGTCCGAACTGTCCTCGCCGGCCAGATAGGTGGTCAGGCCATGGTGGCCCGTCGTCAGTCCGAAGAGCTTGGCCAGACGCGGCTTGCGGATGTCAAGCCCCACCACCAGCACCTTGCGACCCATGAGCGCCATGCTCATGCCCAAGTTGGTGGAGATGAAAGTCTTGCCCTCGCCCGGAATCATGGACGTGCAGAGCAGCACCTTCTCGCTGCGCTTGACCACGAAGCTGAGGTTGGTGCGCAGGGTGCGGAACGTCTCCTCCATCATGTCGTTGGTGTTCTCGCGCACCACGATGGCCCGCTGCCCCTCCTTCAGTTCGCCGGCCACGAAGATGTCGGCCAAGATGGAAAGGTCGGTGAGCTTCTCAATGTCGTTGCGCCCTTCGATGCGGTAGCGCAACAGGTTGAGCAAATAGATGAGACCGGCAGGGATGGCCACGCCCAGCACGAGGGCCACGAGGGCCACGAGCTTCTTCTTCGGCGAAATGGGCCGGATGCTGCTCTCAGGAGCGTCGATGACCTGCGCCTTGTCTACGGTGGAGGCCAAAGAGATGGCGTTCTCCTCGCGCTTCTGGAGCAAAATCTGGTAGAGGGCGGCCTTGACGGACTGCTGGCGCTCGATGTCGGTCAGCACGCGCTCCTGCGTCGGCGCGCTGGAGAGGCGGCCCACGAAGAGGTTGTACTGGTCGTCGACGTTGCGCTTCTGCACGCGCAGGTTCTCATACACCGACGACAAGGAGTGGCGTATGCCCGGATAGAGGGACGCGATGGCGTTAGTGGCCGACACGACGACGGGCGACGACTCCGGCGCGGTCTTCAGCAAACGGTGGCGCTCCACCACCTTGGTGTTGTAGTCCGCGATGAGCGAGTTCAGGCCTGGGTCGGTCAGTCCCAGGTTGGCGGGAATGACTTCCATGTAGTTGTTGGGGTTGTCCACATACTCCTTGAGCGACTTGACCAGCATCATCTGCGTCTGCAGTTCGATTTGCTGGTTCTGATAGTTCTCCATACCTTTATATGTGGCTTCGGCGTCGGAAGTGAGGTTGACCAGCTGGTTCCTCTTCTTATAGATTTCCAGGTCGGACTCCGTGGTGCCCAGTTCGGCATCGATGATCTGGATGCGCTTGTTGACGAAAGCCTCCGTCTTGAGCGCCACCTCGTTCTTCACCTCGTTGGCGTCCTCGTTATACACGCGGATCAACTCGTTGAGATAGTCCTCCGCCCGTTGGCGCTGCGTGTCTTCGAGCGTGATGCGGGCGATGGTGGTCTGCTTGCTGACCGGCTCGATGGTCGTGGCCTGCATGAACATCTCGGCCATGATGGACGGCTTGAAGATATAGATGCGCAGGGCGCGGCCGTCGAAAGTGCAGGTGGTGTCGGGGTTCTGCCGGAGAGTGACCCACCCGGAAGGTGTCTTCACCTGCATGGGGAACGACTTGATGTCGGCTTCGAACTCCTCTTCCAGGGCTTCGCCCTTCAGATGGTAGCCACCCTCGGCCAACTGCTTGATTTCCAAGAATACGGGCATGGCGAGCGTGTCGAGATAGACATCGGACATGTCGGCCAGCACGGGTGAATTGAGATAGAGCTCCTCGTCGCGCACCGTGCCGTCGAGGGCATAGCGCACATAGAGCTTGAGATTGGTCACGGCACGGCGCGAAAGCGTCTTGCTGCTCAGGATCTCGACTTCGTTGTCGAAGCCGTTGCTGTTCGTCAGGATACCCAGCTGGGTGAAATCGGCCAACGCCCCTCCGCGCATGCTGCGCGACGAATAGGGGTCGTCTTCCTTGACCAGCACTTCGGTCCAGGTGGAATACATGGGCGCCTTATATCTAAGGTATAAGAACGCGATAAGCAAACAGCCGAAAATGGAAATGGCGAACCAATGCCAATGCAAGATGACGGCATCGAGGATTTCGCGGTAATTCAGGCCGGAACCTTGTTCCTCCGCCGCCTCGTTGGTTTGAATGGGTTTGTTGGACATATCTCTTTTGTTTGTTATTGCAATAGCTTATATACATCGTACTAAGGTGCAAAAGTAGGAATCTTTTACGTACAGCACAAATAAATAAGCAAAATAGTTCTTAAAAAGCACTATATTGCGGTTCATTTCGGTTCATATCTGTTTTTATCCCTACATTTTTTGTAAAATTCCTAAAATTTGTATACATTCGCACCCACTAAAACCAACCTCAAATATAGGACTTGAACATGAAGATAAAGAACCTGGAAGAATCCAACATCGCAAAAGCCGCTGTGATATGCAACGACATTGTGTTGCTCATGCTCAGCTATTGGGTGGCATTCGCCTACGGACACGGGCTTTTGCAAGCCTGCCATTTCCCCTACCATCTGAAAGTGGAGATGCTCATTTGCGCACTCACCATCTTCCCCACCTTCTACTTCGCCCCGCCGGTATTCCTGAAGCGCATGGTGCACGGCAACGACATCCTGGGCCGGACGGCCTTCACGGTGTGCCTGCAGACGCTCTTCATGGTGGCTGCCTTGGGGCTGATACGCACGCTGGAGGTGCAAACCAAGGAGATATTCATCGGGGCGAGCCTCTTCTTCTGCCTGCTCTACGCCGAGCGCAGCCTGATACACCAGTACCTGAAGAACAGCCGCCTAAAGGGCATGAACCTGAGATACGTGGTGCTGGTGGGCCACCCGTGGAACCTGGCCGACGTCTACCGCACGCTCAACGACCACTCCTACGGCTTCAAGATTCTGGGCATTTTCACGCGCAAAGAACTGCCGGAAGACATGGACATCCCCAACTTGGGCGACCGCACGCACGTGATGGACTACCTGAAACAGCATCCCGAAGTGAGCGACCTCTACATGGTGCCCGACACGGACTACACGGCCGAAACGGAGGAAATCTTCCGCTACTGCGAAGACCACATGATACGTTTCTACGCCCTGCCGGTGTTCCTGGAATTCCTGACCAAACGGATGGAACTGTCGCACTTGGGCAACACGATGCTGCTGAGCGTGCGCAACGAGCCGTTGCAAGACCCCGTGAACCGCGCCATGAAACGCCTGTTCGACATCTTCGTCTCCGGCATATTCCTGCTGACGGTGTTCCCCATCGTGTGCCTCGTGGCCGGCATCATCATCAAGATACAAAGCCCCGGCCCCATCTTCTTCAAGCAGAAGCGCAACGGACTGGACGGCAAGGAATTCAACTGCCTCAAGTTCCGCAGCATGCATGTGAACAAAGACGCCGACCGCCTGCAAGCCACCAAGGACGACCCCCGCAAGTTCAAGTTCGGCGACTTCATGCGCAAGACGAACATCGACGAGTTCCCGCAATTCATCAACGTGTTCAAAGGCAGCATGAGCCTCGTGGGACCACGGCCACACATGTTGCTCCACACCCAAGAATACTCGCGGCTGATACGCCGCTACATGGTGCGCCATCTGGTGAAGCCTGGCATCACGGGATGGGCGCAAGTGCAAGGATTCAGGGGTGAAACCAAAACCGTGGCGCAGATGGAAAGCCGCGTGAAGGCCGACATCTGGTATGTGGAAAACTGGACCTTCAGCCTCGACCTGCGCATCATGTGGCGCACGCTGACCAACATGATCAAGCACAACGAAGAAAACGCATATTAACCCCCAAATACGACATAAACATTATGAAAGGTATAGTATTGGCCGGAGGCTCGGGCACGCGCCTCTACCCCATCACCAAGGGCGTGAGCAAACAAATGCTCCCCATCTTCGACAAGCCCATGATTTACTATCCCGTGTCGGTGCTGATGCTGGCCGGCATCCGCGACATTCTCGTCATCTCCACACCGCACGACCTGCCCGGATTCCGCCGCCTGCTGGGCGACGGCAGTGACTTCGGCGTACACTTCGAATATGCCGAACAGCCATCGCCCGACGGACTGGCGCAGGCCTTTATCATCGGCCGCGACTTCATCGGCGACGACAGCGTGTGCCTGGTGCTGGGCGACAACATCTTCCACGGGGCGGGCTTCACAGCCATGCTGCGCGAGGCCGTGGCGCACGCCGAACAGGAAGGAAAAGCCACCGTATTCGGTTATTGGGTGAACGACCCGGAACGCTACGGCGTGGCGGAATTCGACAAAGAGGGCAACTGCCTGAGCATCGAAGAGAAACCGGCCAAGCCGAAAAGCAACTATGCCGTGGTGGGACTCTACTTCTATCCCAACAACGTGGTGGACATCGCGGCGCACATCAAGCCTTCGGCCCGGGGCGAACTGGAAATCACCACGGTGAACCAAGCCTATCTGGCCGAAAAACGGCTGAGGGTGCAAACACTGGGCCGGGGATTCGCCTGGCTCGACACCGGCACACACGACAGCCTCTCGGAAGCCTCCACATTCATTGAAGTCATCGAAAAACGGCAAGGACTGAAAGTGGCTTGCCTGGAAGGCATCGCCTACCGGCAAGGATGGATCGACGCGGAGAAACTGCGCGAAGTGGCACGCCCCATGCTCAAGAACCAATACGGGCAATACCTCATGCGGTTGAGCGAAGAGCAGCCCTGAACGGCAGACAAGCGAGATACATTGAAGGGGAAGTGCGGCATGGCCTGCACTTCCCCTTCAATGTATGCCCCACCCCGCGCACATGCGAACATGAAAGTGGGGACAGCCGTATATTTCAGCGATTCCGGGATGGGTAGAAAGACGGCCCCCGGAAACTCCCTTGCATGTTTCGGTGGCACCACAGGCCTCCTGTCGCGAAGGCGCCAAAAGGCCGGCAGACAGCAACAAGTTCCCCAATAACATTCTGTCAAAACGTCAAGACAGCCCCTGCGAGAACCGCGCAAACGGACGCGGGACGGAAACAGAACGGAAATACGCGAACCTCACGCACCCAGGGAAATGCAGGATGAAAGCCGAAAGCCGGTTCCTGCGACATTTTGCCGTCCGCCACGGAACGCCGTGCGGCCGGAACCCGTCCCCCGCGTCAGTCCCGCGAGGAGAATGGCTTGCAAAAGGACAAACGGGGTTTGCGCGCGGGCGGACTCCATCCAGAGCGGGAAAAGGCCTCCGAAGCCTTGTTTTTCCCGCCTTTCTGCACCCGCAGGAACTGCCTTGCGGCAAAAAAGTTTCGTCTTTGCGGAAGGCGGTTCATTTCTTTGCGGAAAGCGTTTCTGTTTTTTCAGGCAAAAAACGACCGCCGGGACGGAGAAATGCTCCATACAAACAGTTTCTCCACCCGTTTTTTAACAGTCCGGCTCCTTTTTGCGGCGGTTCGTCCTGACATTGAAACACGGAAGCAAGAGGAGAACCTTTCTTTCTGACAGGAAATTCCGCGCTTGGGTGACAATCCGACACGGGTGTTGTAGCCGGTTCCCCCACTGATTTTCTACTGAGCCTAAAAGTGCGTTTCGCTTACTTTTATTTTGCATTCCTCCCGGCTTGCACTATCTTTGGATAAGACAGGCGGCGCATCGGATATGAAAATAAAAGTGCGTTTCACTTACTTTTATTTTGCATTTCTCTCGGCTTGCACTATCTTTGCACCGAGAAACAAACTCAACGAACAAAAAGAAACAGAATGGGTATCATAGCAAAACTAATGGGCAAGGCTGCCCAAGAAGAAACCACACGGGTGGGCGGAATGGAAGACTTCATGACCCTCATCCGCGTATATTACCAAGCCGTCATGGCCATGCAAATGGGCATCAGCAACCTCTCCGCACTGCCGGACTTGCGCATCTTCAAGCAAACATTGCACGTGCCCACCGTAAACAACAAGCTGGGCATCGGGGAACGGAAGCGCTGCCGCAGCATGCTCATGGACGTCTACGGCATGGAAGAGGGCTTTTTCAAGGAAATAGACGCCAGCATCAAGCACAACTGCCGCAACATCAACGACGTGAGAGGATACCTGCTCATGTTCCAAGGATTCAGTCAAGACCTGATGATGCTGATGGGCAACCTGATGCAATGGAAATTCCGCATGCCTTCCATCTTCCACAAAGCTCTCCGCGGCATGACCGCCAAAACCATACACCAGGTGATGACCAAAAACGACTGGCGCGACGAAAACGTGCGACGCACCTGCGTGAACATCCGGCAATACCAAATGAGACTGGGATACAGCGAATCGTGGATGACCGAATACGTCTACCACATCGTCATGCTCGCAAAAAAAGAGCCCAAACCCAAAGACGTGGACGAGAAAAAATAGGAAAAACATTTGGGACATCAGACGTTTTTTCCTAATTTTGTAACGAGAAAGCAATATGACGGCAGAAGAAAATGCACTGCTACGGACATTGGAGGCGCGCGTCACGCAACTGGCGCTCGAATACAAAGCCTTGAAAGGACGTTACAACGCATTGGCCCGGACGGTGGAAGAAAAAGAAAACACCATCCGCTCGCTCAACGAGCAAATGGGACGCCTGCAGTCGGACTATGCCAACTTGAAAATCGCCAAGATGCTCGACATCAGCAGCAACGACATCGAAAACGCAAAGTCGAGACTATCAAAGCTAGTGCGTGAAGTAGACAAGTGCATCGCACTCTTGAATGTGTAAACACATGGAAGTAAGCGAGGACTTAAACATAACCCTGAGAGTGGGACAAAGCCTCCTCTCCATCACCATACGGAGAGAAGACGAGGAAGCCTACCGGGCGGCGGAGAAACTCATCAACCAACGATACAACAGCTACGCCACCCAATACCCCGCACAGGGCAACGACATCTATTTGTGCATGGCCGCGCTGAGCATCGCGCTCTCGCTGAAAAAAAACGAGTTCCGCAATGACACGCAGCCTTTCGTGGAAAGCATGAAGCGCATGCTGGAAACCTTGGAAGACGCCATGGGCACGGAAGCACAATGAAAGAAAACATATCCTGCTCGACAAAGGAGGATGAGAAACAACACGCACTGTTCGAACCCCAACCCGCCAAAGCGGAGGGGAAGAGCGGTGCGTGATTCTTTATACATATTTATTCACTATTAAACCCTAGGTCTATGACAGAGATCATCATCGCAGCGGCCAGCCTCATTGCCGGATGCATCGCGGGATTCGCGGTGTTCCGATACGTGGCAACCGGAAAATATCGGCAAATCATCGAAGAAGCGGGCAAAGAAGCCGAAGTTATCAAAGAAAAGAAATTGCTCGAAGTGAAAGAAAAGTTCCTCAACAAGAAGGCGGAACTCGAAAAAGAAGTGCAGCAGCGCAACCAACAAATACAACAGCACGAAAACCGGCTGAAGCAACGCGAACTGGGCCTGAACCAACGGCAAGACGAACTGAACAGAAAGAAAAACGAGATAGAAAACGACCGCAAACGGCTGGAAAACCAACAGCAAGGGCTCGCGCGGCGCGAAGAAGAACTGAAAGCGCTCGAGGCTCAGGAACGTGAAAAGCTGGAAGCCATCAGCGGGCTCAGCGCCGACGAGGCACGCGAACGGCTCGTGGAATCGCTCAAAGACGAAGCCAAGACCAACGCGGCCAGCTACATCAACGAAATCATGGACGAGGCCAAACTCACGGCCAACAAGGAAGCCAAACGCATCGTCATCCAAAGCATACAGCGCGTGGCTACCGAAACAGCCATAGAAAACAGCGTCACCGTCTTCCACATCGACAACGACGAAGTGAAAGGACGCATCATCGGCCGCGAAGGGCGCAACATCCGAGCCCTCGAGGCTGCCACGGGCGTGGAAATAGTCGTGGACGACACCCCCGAGGCCATCGTCATCTCTGCCTTCGACCCCGTACGCCGCGAAATATGCCGCCTGGCCCTCCACCAGCTGGTATCCGACGGGCGCATCCATCCTGCACGCATCGAAGAAGTGGTGGCCAAAGTGACCAAACAAGTGGAAGAGGAAATCATCGAAACCGGCAAACGCACCGCCATCGACCTCGGCATCCACGGCCTGCATCCCGAACTGGTGCGCATCGTGGGCAAGATGAAATACCGCAGCAGCTACGGACAGAACCTGCTGCAACACGCCCGGGAAACGGCCAACCTCTGCGCCGTCATGGCCTCCGAACTGGGCTTGAATCCCAAGAAAGCCAAGCGCGCCGGACTGTTGCACGACATCGGCAAGGTGCCCGACGAGGAGCCCGAAATGCCGCATGCCATCTATGGCGCCAAACTGGCTGAGAAATACAAGGAAAAGCCGGACATCTGTAACGCCATCGGTGCACACCACGACGAGATGGAAATGACCTCGCTGCTGGCTCCCATCGTACAAGTGTGCGATGCCATCAGTGGTGCACGGCCGGGCGCCCGCCGCGAAATCGTGGAAGCCTACATCAAGCGCCTCAACGATTTGGAAAACATCGCCATGAGCTATCCCGGCGTGACAAAGACCTACGCCATCCAGGCCGGCCGAGAACTGCGCGTCATCGTGGGTGCCGACAAGATAGACGACAAGCAGACTGAAAGCCTCAGCAACGAAATCGCCAAAAAGATTCAGGACGAAATGACATATCCCGGCCAAGTGAAAATCACGGTCATCCGTGAAACCCGCGCCGTAAGTTATGCTAAATAAGGGGGCTATGCCCACATTGTAGAAAAAAGACCTCCGGTGGTGTGCCGCGGACTTCCCCGCCCACGCCACCGGAGGTCTTTTTTATTCCAGCTGCCACGACAACACCATCACGCTCCTCCCCGCGCCTCCGGCACAATCCGTTTTCCCGGCCCAAGAACTTACCTCATGATGCCAGGTACATTGCAGGTAACCCCATTGACATTGAAAAGGGAAAAACACAAGAAGCCCCAAAACCCGGCTCCAGACAACCAACAGAAGCCCCCGAAGCGGCGATTACGGGTTAACGTGCCCGCAAGCATGATTGCCCACTTCCTTTTCGTGATGACAGGCCACACTGTCTCTTTCCACGAACCCTCGCCGCGCCCGCCGCAAAGCAAACAAATGCATCACCACGAAAAAGAGGCAGAAGAAAATGATGTCGGACACCACAATCCACGTGTCCGCCACCCCAAAGGCATAAAGAAATGCGTTCCACACACAAAAGAAGAAAAACAGAGTCATGATTATGCACCAAGCCTGATGCATGGAAAAGCCTGCAGCCATCACGACATGGTGGATGTGCGTCTTGTCGGCCCCGAATATGGGACGCCTTCTCCACAAACGGAACAAAGCCACCCGGATGACATCGAACGTGGGGACAATCAGCAATGTATACGACACCATCAACGCCTCAGGACGATAAGGCAACACAGGCAGATTACTCGTAGCATACTTAATGGAGAGATAAGCCACCACATAGCCCAAGAACAGGCTACCGGAATCTCCCATAAACGCCTTGGTCCCCTTCTCTGCCTTTCCCCATACATTATAAAAGAAAAAGGCCACCAAAGCCCCCAGCACTCCGGCCGCCACCAGAACATAAGCAAAAGTGAGGGACATCTGTGAGAAGAGATACACATAAGCAACCAGAATACAAATACACAACCCCGACGCCAATCCATCTATTCCATCAATCAGATTGACGGAGTTGACTATTAAGAGTATGACGAACACAGTAAAAGGATAACTGAACCACAATGGAAGATCATGCAAGCCGAACAGTCCATAAAAATCATTAATGAGCAATCCGCAAAAAGGCATCACCAAGGCCGCCACCAACTGGATGGCAAACTTATGGCCCGCCTTCATCCCGACCAAATCGTCCACCGCCCCCACAATATAAATAAGAAAAGCTCCTACAGCCATCAGCATAGATGAAGCCTTCAGCATAAAAATTCCTTCCTGCCCATTGGTATATAACAACAAAGCCACACACAAGCCCACCAACATGGCTGGCATGAACAGCACCCCACCCAAACGAGGCACAGCGAGATGATGCACCTTACGTCCTCCCGGTAAATCATAAAACCCTTTCATATGACAGAATTTCAGGAGCAAAGGCATCGTCAAAAAAGTAAATGCCATTCCCACGACAGCGACCACCAAGATATAAGCCAATTCTTCTTTCATTATTCTAATCAATCCGTATTTCTTTTTTGAACGCAAAGTTTATCGTTTTATTGCAAGGAACAAGCATAAAAAGCGAACTCTCTCTACCGAAAGCATAAGGAATCCCCATTCTTCGCCCGCTGCACAAAAAGGACATAAAAAATTGCAAGGCCCCTCATTTTCCAGAATCTATTTGCGATTTAAACAAGAACATTGTAACTTTGTCCCCTAAACGAACCAATTCACTTTCATTTCAACGCCTATGGCAATAGCACAGAAAAAAGGCAGTCATGAGAAGGGTCTCGTATCCGTCATTATGCCGACATACAACTCGGGCCGTTTCGTGGCAGAAAGCATAGAAAGCATTTTAAATCAGACATATACCCACTTGGAATTGCTCATCACCGATGACGGTTCCACTGACGACACCCCCCAAATTATCCGCTCTTACGAACAAAAAGACTCGCGCATCCGATATTTTGCCATGTCCGACAACATGGGGGCGGGACACGCACGCAACCTTTCCATAGAACTGGCACGGGGGCAATATATCGCGTTCTGTGACAGTGACGATACTTGGTTGCCTGAGAAATTGGAAAAGCAAATCGCCTTTATGAAAAAACGCCAATGTTGCTTCTGTTTCTCTTCCTATTTCATCTGTGACGAATCAGGAAAGCGCACCGGTATCTTCATAGCCCCAGCCTCAGTCACGCTTACCGATACCAAACGGGATGACAAGATCGGATTCCTCACGGCTATCTATGACACACGCCCATACGGAAAAATCTACATGCCAACACTGCGCAAACGTCAGGACTGGGCTTATGTGTTGATGCTTCTCCAGAAATGTAAAAAGGCCTTTGCTCTCAAAGAACCGCTGGCCTGCTACCGACGCTCGAAAGGCTCCATCTCGCACAACAAGCTGTCGCTCATCAAATTCAATGCCAAAGTATACCAGGTGGTGTTCGGATATTCCAAAATCCGCTCTTACTGCTACCTTTTCACCCTTTTTCTTCCGGCTTATGCTCTTAAACGCATCAAGAATAAAATAGTGTGTATGCGGTATAACCGTCAATAACCTCTCCTAATAACAAATTCATGAAAGATTTACTTCGACTTATCTGGTATACCTTATGCCGTTATCCGCTGGCCTTATTGCCGGCCCCCGTCTTCTTCAACTTGCAGTCACTCGTGGCCGACTGGCGGAAAGGACAACGGTTCAGGCCTATGAATATCCGCCATCCAAGACGCTTCAATGAAAAAATACACTGGCTCAAACTGCATCCGATGATCCGTAACGGAGAAATCTTGGCAGACAAGTATCGGGTGCGGGAATACGTGGAGGAAAAAATCGGAGAACAATACCTCGTCCCCTTACTCGGAGTGTATGACAAAGTGGAGGATATCCATTTTGAATCCCTTCCGAAACAGTTCGTACTAAAAGCCAACCATGGCTCCGGTTGGAACATCATCTGCAAAGACAAGTCAGAAATAGACTGGAAAGTGGCTTGCCGGAAAATGAAATATTGGCTAAAACATACCCAATACCATGTGTCACGTGAATGGCAATACAAGCACTGCCCACGGAAAATCATCTGCGAACAGTTCCTAGAATACAACATCGTAGACTATAAGTTTTTCTGTTTCGACGGAACCCCCCGCTACATACAAATTGACGTAGGGCGCTTCACACAACACCGGCGGGCTTTTCTTTCCCCTGACTGGCAGCTGCAGCCCTTCACGACCCTCTATCCTTGCCCAGACCAAACTCCCGAACGTCCAGATGAACTGGAAGAGATGCTTGACATCGCCCGACGCTTGTCAGAAGGCATGAACTTTGTCCGTGTGGATTTGTACATCCACAACCATCACGTGTATTTTGGAGAAATCACGCTTCATCCCGGCGGAGGATGCGACTTCTTTCTCCCAGACAAATACGACTACATCCTAGGAGACATGCTCCGGATTCAAAACGCATAGAACCGTCTCAGGATGAATCTCACGGCCTCATAATTATAACGATAGAAGTCAGCACGGTGCATCTTGGCTATGGACACATGCTCTTCGTCCAATATGCGGACGGATGGCCAATAGACCACCTTAAGTTGATGTTCCCTGCACATTTCCGCCAAATAGACTTCCTCGCAGAACAGGAACAAAGGATACTCCGGCAAGCCGCAATGCTCGAAATAAGCACGAGTCAGAATCATGACGGAACCATGCCCCGCATAAATCTCCAATGGCTTCTTAACTGCCGGACGCATCCCCTTGCGACGATAAAATGTGAGCCGATATAGATAATCAAGAATAGGAAAGCGAAACATTACCGCCAACATCCTCAGTTTCCAAACCGGATAACGATGCAAGACAGACGGATTGCGGTCGAATCCTAAACAAGTGGAAAAAAGAGACGGAGCAATCCACCCCGTATCCTGACGCACTTGCAACCGGACCAACTCCAGCAACGCATCTTCTTCAAAAATAAGGTCCACATTACTAATTATCACATAATCATACGAACGGGGATCCTGCTCGCCCATCATCCTCTGAACGGCTCCCATATAACCCAGATTCTCACGATAAGGGAACACACGAACCACCGCATGCCGGTTCTCAACCACAATCTTCTCCGGCTGCTCCACTGTGTTATCAGCCACACAGACCTCCACCTCGGCTTCTTCCGCCGCAAAATCCGCAGCCCGGTCCACCGATTTCAGAAAAGCCGCAAGCTCCGGATAAGAGTTAAACGTAACTGCATATATGACAATCCTCTTCATTTCACACTATCTATCATAATCCATAAAATCACCTGTCGCTCTTATCTCTTTTATAAATCTGCAACATATAACGTACCTTCAATATCAGGAAACGAGCCAATCCCATACCAGACAAAAAACGGGCCACCTGGGCTTGGAGCATCACCTTATTCGTTATAGCTTTGACCCTCAGTAGTTTGTTTGCGAAACTGGGCAATGCGTTCATCCCAATGGTATTGTCACCATGCTGCCGGTAATATAAGGTCGGTTCATCCACACTTAAAATCTGTCCGCCATGCCACAATACCGCAGCTGAGATCCAGAAATCATGCATTCTCGCACAAGGATGAGGCGGCAAGGAGACTTCTTTTGCCTTACGGTTCAGCATCATCGTACATCCCGTCACATTATTGTAAACCAAATGGAAATACTTGTCACCAAATTCTTCCCTCCTGAAATGCTGGCTCTGCCAGAATGAAGGTTCCTTCACCTGAAGCCGCTCATCTGTCACAGTCAGATCTGTATGTACGACCAAAGGAATCTCATCCCTATCCGGCACCTCACACATCTTGCCCAAAGTGAGAGCAATCTTATCCTCCTTCCACACGTCATCATGGTCACAAAACATATAATACTCAGCCTCCACCCGCTGCAACAACCACAAGAACCCATTCATAGCCCCCCGTTTGCATCCGTCTTCCAACAAATGGATTCTAGAGTCTTCCGCCTGATAACGCCGAAGAATATCCGATGTATGGTCAGACGAAAAATCATCTCGCACATACAAAGTCCAGTGCGTATAAGTCTGCCGCAACAAAGATTGCAAAAGTTCATCCAGAAACCGCTCACTGTTATACGTTGTCAACAATATCGCCACATCTTCCATACTCCATCCGATTTTAAATCCTTCATTTTCTTACCACTCCCCACAATTGAGCCAACAGCCCCAACCGAAACACCTTTTCCTCCAAAAACAAGGCATAAAGCCCATAGAGCACAACAGCTAAAGGCAACCGGATCCAACTTTCTGTCCCAAGCATCACCATTCCTCCCAACAATCCATAAGGCAAAGACCATAAAGCATGACGCAAAAACGCTTTCAAAGGAAAACCTATCCGAATTGATTTCCACACCTGACAAGACGCCAAGGAGAATACAGTCAGTTCTGCCGCAACCCAAGCACAAGCCGAACCTACACTTTGCCATTCGTGCAAAAGGAACAAATTGACCAGAACACAAATCACGGCCCCGGCCAGCGCATTAACGAAAACCATACGGTCTTTTCTCAAGGGAACCAAAACCTGCATCATAAAAATCTGCTCCGATCCGATAACAAATACCAAAGGCATCACTATCCGCATCGGCAAAACGGCCTCTTGGAATCCTTCCCCGCCAATAACATAAATGATTTCCGGTGCAAATATCTCTGTAAAAAACACGATGGGAAAAGCAAACAAGAACAACAACTGAAACACCATTCCCACCAACCGGCGGATTTCCGTATCTCCCCGTTCCTTCACCAACACAGCCATACGAGGAATCATTACCATGGTCAAAGATGAAAACAGTGCCATTAGGACAGTATAAATCTTGGTGGCCATCGTATAGTAACCGGCTTGCTCTGCCCCACATGAAAAACCAAGGATGACCACATTAAGTTGGGTATAAATCGCCGAAAACAAAGCAAAAAGCCCCAACATGAGAAATGGCTTCACATACGCCCCCAACTGAAGGCGGGCAAAAGAGAAACGAACAAAACGCCGACGGTAAATCCAGTTACAGACAGCATTGCCAACCGTCAGGGATACCCATAATATGTAATAGAGAACATAATCATCTTCCTCACGGATCAAAAGAAAGACGACTACGACAAACAACAACCGCATACAGATGGAACGTAAGGTGATGTACCTGAAATTCTCCATCCCTTTAAAAAACCATTCCACCCAAAATAAATTGAAAAGCACCTTGACCATGCCTATGATCATCAGCTCCCAACGCTCCTTGAACTGCGCCCCGTAACAAATCATAAAGGCCAAAACCGCCAACACCACTCCCGTTGAAATCAGATTCAATGAAAAAAGGCTCGAGAAGGTGCGGGATAACCCTTCCGCACTGTCCCGTGACTTGGCTATCTCACGGGTTCCGATAGTAGTAAGTCCCATCATGGAAAACAATACCGCATAATTGATAAATCCATCCACGGTATCCACTGCACCAATACCCGCCGGCCCCAATACCCGAGAAATATAAGGATAGACCACCAACGGCACCAAATAGGTGCTGAGGGTCAACAGCGTACTATAAACCACATTTGTCTTCAGACTCACAACAGATTCCTTTCAAGCTTGGGATTCAAGAATTTACGATCATAAGAATAGGCCGAGAGCACCATCAACATACCGGTAGAAGACAACAACAGAGGATTGGTGCCTGCAATCAACAGATAGGCCACATAGGAAAACAGCATAACAAAGGTTCTCTCTTCATCACGATGCCTGAAAAAAGGAACAAGCGGTGCGGCAAACACAGCCAAAATCCCCAATCCGAACACTCCGTAATTCCGCAACACCTCCAGATAGCTCCATTCCGTCAAAGCAGTATATTCGCCAAATCCTGCCGAATAAAAAGAGGTGCCCGGCCCCTGCCCTAGCAAAAGATAAACGGGATGCTCCTCGAAAAGTTTAGTATACGACACCAAATGAGCATATTTCACCTCATTCGAGCTTTCACTCGTCTCCATGGCCAATATCAATACAAAGCACAAGAAAGCGACAAAAAACAATCCTAATACAGGATAAACGAAATATTTGGCATAGCGCGTATTCCTGATACGCTGAAAAGCGACAACGCCAGCAATGAAAAAAGGCAAAAGCATGGTTGTGCGCGATCCACTCGCCAAAAAAGCAAAGAGCGTGACCAGCAACGGAACCAGCAACAGTTTGTGTCTCTTCTTCTTGCCATTCAGCCAAAGATAAAAATATAAGGAATAGGCGAAAATGAAACATACCAGAGATTTGTAGTACATGGCAAAAATGGGAATCCCCAGAATCTGCCGCCTAGACATCATAATCACATCATCATAATGGATGGAAAGCCGCCACACGGCTCCCTCTATCACCGGATTCAAGGAGACCAATACATACAGCACGGTCACCAACAAGCTCACCAGAAAAGCCGGAATCAAAGAAAGCTTGATGACATCATATCTGTACACCCAAAGTAACATAAACAAAGGAGACACACTCTTGAACGCAGAAAACAACACCTCATAATCAATGTTGTTTTGCTGCATTTCCGCGAAGATATATGCCGTCAGTATGACACTCGCCACCACCATTATATGAGGAACGAATCTAAAATCAGGTTTGAAAAAGATTAGATTATATCCCACCAACAAAATGAAGAAAACATCTTTCAAATGCAATATCTTGTTTGTTGGGTCAAACATAATGACAAAAATGAGAAGAGAAAACAAAAGATTCCCTCCCCATTGCAACATACGTTCCTTTACATTCCCCTTACAATTGCTTTCCATCCTTAGAAAAAAGCAACTTAACATAAATCCAAGCTACTGTCCCTACACCTGTCAAAAACACAAAGGCTATCAGGATCAGTGATTTCCGAGGAGAATCGGCCAATACAGGCACACTCACGCCCTCGATTTCCGTAAAAGCCGGAGTACGGGACTGCACCTTGGCATCGGCAAGCTGCACTTGCTGCTTCATCTGCGAGTAGGCGGTATAGGCCAATTGCAACTCATTCTCCAAACTCTCTTGCTTCCCAATATAAGCCTGCAGGACACTACCTTGATGCGTATCGCAAAAATCCGCATACTCACGCTGCGCCCTCTCATATTCCTCCTTCGTCTTCTTCTCCAATTTCTGATAGTACTCCAAATCGACCCTCGCCTTATTCGTATGATACTGCGTGATGAAACTCTGCAAATGAGACTGTACGGAATCCACCAACATGGCCGCCACCAATGGATCCTGCGCCTTGGCCGTCACTGTCATGACCAAAGTCTCATCATCCACTTTGCAGTCTATGTTCGCCCGCATATCCTCCAGAATTCTCGCTTCCTCCCGGCTCATAAAATAAGGATTAATCTGACCGTCTCCTCCTACACTTTTCACAAAGTCATCAGGTGGAACAATCATCCTCCGCAAAGCACCAATCCAACGAAAAAAGAAATTCCACCATGGTTTGCGAGTATACTCTTTCAAATAAGTCAAGTAATCGGTTTTCACCTCGCCGTCTATGGTCTCCACCTTTGAATAGAGCAAGCCAACCAAAAATTTATTGGAATGTACTACATCCGGATACAAGACCGGCATAATGGCATCTGTCCCGCCATTCAGATTCAGGCCGGCCATGGAAGCCAACGAACTCAAACCACCTGTAACACCGCTCTCATCCTGCGTCTCTGAGGCCAGACTGGCACTCGCCAGATATTCCTTAGGAATACTGAAGCCTACCACCACGGCCACCACAGCCGCAATACAACAATTGATGAGTATCTGTTTCTTCTTTATCCAAACGGCATTAAAGAATGCCTTTAAATCAAACTCGTACATAATGTCTACTTCAAAATGTTCACCAACGTGGCAATCATCGTGGCGATGGATGCCGTGGAAGTACCGATTGTCATCATCTCCTGAGGGGTCATCTTGTCGCGCTGCGGCTTCGTGGGCACCACGATTTCGCAGCCCGGCTGGATGTCCTTGCTGGCGCGGCGGCCCAGCTGTTGCACCGATCCGTTCATGTAGATGGCATAAACGTGCGACTTGTGGGCACGGTCGGCAAAACCGCCGGCACGCTTGATGTAATATTTCAACGACTTGCCTTTCTCGTAGTTCAAGGATATGGGGTACATCACCTCGCCACTGATTTTCACGGTGTTCGAGAACTGCGGCACCACCAGTTCGTCGCCCTCGCGCAAGCGGACATCGTCCTCCCCGCCGGGATTCTGCATGGCCCGCTCCAAGTTGATGGCCACCGGATAGGTGTCGCCCAAGTCGAGCCTCATGTTCAGGATGGAGTCCGCCTTGGCCATGTCGTAGGCCCGCTCCGAGCGCAGGCTCTCCTCGTAAAGTTGGATTTGCGAGTTCTTCATGGAAGTTTCGCGCTGCTGCTTTTCCTCGTCGGTCAGCGTGCGTTGCAGGCGCGCGCCCTTCGCATAGGCCAACGACGACAAGCCGCCGGCCGCTTCCACCAAGTCGCTCAAGCGGTAGTCCTTGTTGTCCATGGCGTATTCCCCTTCAAAGTTGACCGCACCGCTGATTTTCACATTGCGCTGCTCGGAATAGGCCGGGCTCTTGCGGACGAACACTTCGTCGTAGGGCTGCAAGTGGAAGTCTTGCCCGTCGCCCAGCGCCAGTCCGTCGCGCAGGGAGAAGCTGAAGGTCTCCGCCAACTTTTCGTCGTCCTGCACCGCATCGGGGTTCTTGATGCGGCGGAACACATCGACCCTGGCCATGGAAGCCGCCTCGGTGAGGCCGCCGGCCTGGAGCACGAGGTCCTCAATGGTGGTGCTTTCAGCATATTGGTAGATTCCGGGGAAATTCACTTCGCCTTCTATCGTCAAAGTCTGCTCCCCTTTCATTTCCACGGCACTGGGGATGAAGAGTATGTCGTTGTTCCGCAACGGGATATCCGGCGTGGTTCCGGCCATGATGCCTTCGATGTCCACCGACAGGGCTTCCATCGTGAGGTCTTCCTTCTGGCGGTGCATCACGGCGCGCTTGAGGAACGCATCCTCCCGCAGGCCGTCGGCCGCCTTGATGAGCTGGCGCACGGTCTTGATGCTACCGTCCATCTGGTACTGTCCGGGATGGAATACGGCCCCGCGCACTTCCGCCACGTTGGAGAAACGGGGTATGACGGAATCCACATAGAGCGAATCGCCGTCCTTCAGCAAGAAACCGTTCATGTCGAACTCGCCCACCGTGTAGACGGAATATTCGCGCCCGCTTTTCCTCACCAGGCGTATGTTGTTCGTGTAGGCATCCCCTGCGAAGCCTCCGGCATAGTCCAGGATGCTGGCCACGCTTTCGCTTTCCTTCATCTCGTAGAACATGGGGCGCTTCACCTTGCCCCGGATGTTGACCAGACAGTCGTAGGGGCCGACCACGATGACGTCGTTGTCCTCCAGCCGCACGTTCCCTTTCGTGTTCCCGTTCAGGATGTAGTCGTACACATCAATGGTGGAGAGTATCCGTCCGCCGCGGTAGACTTTGATGTCGCGCAACGTACCGATGTTGTTGATTCCCCCTGCCGCATAGAGCGCATTGAAAGCCGTGGACAAGGCGCTCAGGGTGTAAGTTCCGGGCACCATGACCTCGCCCATCACTTGCACTTGCACGGAGCGCACCTCTCCCACCGTGAGCGTGACGTTCGAACCGGAATAGAAACGCGCCAGCTGTTTTTTCACATATTCGTTGGCCTCCGCCACGGTCATGCCGGCCAGCGACAAGGGTCCGATGTCCTCCAGCGTCACCGTCCCGTCCGGCGACACCGTCTTCTCATAGGTCACCTGCGAGGCGCCCCACACGTCGATGATGACGGCATCGCCCGCCCCCAGCCGGTAGCTTGCGGGCGTCGGTATGTTCAGGCTCGGTTCGAAGGTCAGCATCTCGTTATAGAATATGTTGCGGCCGAACACTTGGGTTTCGTCTTCCTCGAAATACTTCTGGTAATAAATCAGCGAGTCGATGTCCATGAAGCCGATTTCCTCGTCCAGCTGTTCCTGGCGCACGGTCTTCTCACCGCTTTCCAGCATTTCCCGGCGCGAACGTATCATGTTCCCCGACTTTTTCTGCCGCTCGTCCAGCCGCTTCTCCTTTTCGGTGCGCAGCCGCGACTTTCCGCTCTTGTCCTGTGTGCTCCCCGTCAGGTCCAAGGCTCCGGGCTGTTGCTGCTCCGCCTCATATTTCTTGCGGATGCGCCTCAACTGCTCCACCGTGACGCCGCGCTGCAACAACTGGGACACGATGTATTGTTGGTCTTTCCCTTTTTCTTGCTGCTCCATGACGTACTTCACCACTTGGTCGTCCGACATGGATTGTGAAAAAATGAATTGGAAGCAAAAGCAGGCCATGCAAGCCAAAAGTATTCTCTTTGTCATGTCCGTTTAGAATTTCTTTCCTTTCAAAATAAAACTTACCGTGGTAAAAATGATTTTCACGTCCATCCACAGGGACCGTTGCTGGAGGTATTCCAAATCCATCTGCAAGCGGATGAGCATTTTCTGCATTGTGTCCGTGTATCCATTATATAAGGTGGCCTTCGACGTCAGTCCCGGACGCATCAGGAAGATGTAGTCGTAATCCGGATTCTCTTTCCGTATCATGTCGATGAAATATTTCCGCTCCGGCCGCGGGCCCACGAAAGACATGTCGCCGCACAGCACGTTCCACAACTGGGGCAATTCGTCCAGATGGTGCTCACGCAGGAACTTCCCCACCGGCGTCAGCCGGTCGTCTTTCTTCTCCGCCAACCGCGGCATCCCGTCCTTTTCCGACCCCACCTTCATGGTCCTGAACTTCAGGATGTGGAAAGGCTTGCCCTTATATCCAATCCTCTCCTGCCGGAAAATCACAGGACCTGCCCCTTCGAGTTTCAACAAGACATAGACAATCAAATAAACAGGAGACAAGACGACCAAACCCAACAAGGCACCGGCCACATCGCAAACCCTTTTCACCGCCCGCGCCTCTGCATTCATGCCATCACAAATCTCCATATCGACAGATACCTGATTCATTTTCAATTTAACAAATACTAATCTTTCTATGTATAAAACTCAAGTAGCGTGAAATTATTGCAAAATAACGATATTTTTTTTTCTCTCACAAATAAAGAAAGAAGTATTTGATTGGCGAACGCCATATCGGCCGTCCCCGTCCCGCGGACAGGCCCGATGCAGCGCAACGCCGTGCGGAGACCGCCAGCGTACTCTGCGGCAAGTACTCGAGTACTCTCCGCAGAGTACAATCCGGCGCCCCGCACGACACCGCCCCGCCTTCCGCGGCAGGACGTCCTGAAACGGAGAGGGCGCTTCGCCGCCTGCACGCCCGGACGACCGGCCTGCCGCCCGAAGGAAAAAACGGGCGGACAAGAAAAAATAACACACGGATTGAGCCCCATTTCAAAAGAAACACTTATCTTTGCACTCCAAACATCCGGGGTTGACATGGATTTGACAGCAGGATGGAATGGTACGTAAGCACGCAGAGGCTCGGTGGCTGCCTCTATAATCTCAGTGACCAAAAATTTATCTGGCGAAAACAACTACGCTCTCGCTGCGTAATCGAAGCACAGTAGATTACCTTTATTTCGGCACCAGGTGCTGAAACGAGACATCACTCGGAAGCTGTGGTTCCGAAGCATTCCGGCCCAGTGGTGCAGCTAAATCGGAGATAGCCGCGCGCGGCCTTGCACGCGTGGTGAAATCTTAAAGGATAAGGTGCAAGTGGGTGGCCCGGGTCTTGCTTGCACACGAAAACCGAAGGCCGGGATAAGCGTGTAGAAAGCGTATGGTTTCCCTGTTTGGACGAGGGTTCGATTCCCTCCAGCTCCACGAATTTCAATCACAGCCCGTCATGCCAAGCGCGTGCCGGGCTGAACTCGTTTTAATAGCACGATATGAAAGAATTAGCATTAAAGTACGGATGCAATCCGAATCAAAAGCCCTCGCGCATCTATATGGAAGAGGGCGAGTTGCCCATCGAAGTGCTCAACGGACGGCCGGGGTACATCAACTTCCTGGACGCCCTCAACGGCTGGCAACTGGTCAAGGAACTGAAAGAAGCCACCGGCATGCCCGCCGCCACGTCCTTCAAGCACGTGTCTCCCGCAGGAGCCGCCATCGGCCTGCCCCTGAGCGACACGCTGAAGAAAATCTATTTCGTGGACGACGTGAAGGTGCCGCTCACGCCCATGGCCTGCGCCTACGCACGTGCGCGCGGAGCCGACCGCATGTCGAGCTACGGCGACTTCATCGCCCTGAGCGACACATGCGACGCCGCCACCGCCACCCTCATCAAGCGCGAAGTGAGCGACGGCATCATTGCCCCGGACTACACCGAAGAGGCGCTCCAAATTCTGCGCGAAAAGCGGAAAGGCACCTACAACGTCATCAAGATTGACCCGGACTACGTGCCCGCCCCGGTGGAACACAAACAAGTGTTCGGCATCACCTTCGAGCAGGGCCGCAACGAAATCAAACTGAACGACCCCGCCTTGTTCGAAAACATCCCGACAGCCAACAAGACCTTCACCGACGAGGCCAAACGCGACCTGATGATCGCCCTCATCACACTGAAATACACGCAGAGCAACTCCGTGTGCTACGTGAAGGACGGACAGGCCATCGGCATCGGCGCCGGACAGCAAAGCCGTATCCACTGCACCCGTCTGGCCGGCAACAAGGCCGACATCTGGTGGCTCCGCCAGCACCCGAAAGTGATGGCCCTGCCGTTCGTGGAGAAAATCCGCCGCGCCGACCGCGACAACACCATCGACATCTACATCAGCGACGACTACATGGACGTGCTGGCCGACGGCGAATGGCAGAAGTTCTTCACCGAACGCCCCGAACCGCTCACGCGCGAGGAAAAGAAGGAATGGATAGCCCGCAACACCGGCGTGGCCCTCGGCTCGGACGCCTTCTTCCCCTTCGGCGACAACATCGAGCGCGCACACAAGAGCGGCGTGCAATACGTGGCGCAGGCCGGAGGCAGCGTGCGCGACGACCATGTCATCGAGACCTGTGACAAATACGGCATCGCCATGGCCTTCACCGGCGTGCGCCTGTTCCACCATTAACACGTCCTCCGCCTTATGGGAAACTTCGGCAACGACAACATCGACCAGGTCATCATGGGCGGCATCGTGTTCTCCGGCGGCCCCAAGAAAGCCGGAAAACAACAGGCCAAGACGAAGACCAAAGCCAAGAAAAAGGCATACGTCACCGGGGCGCACGGCTCGGGGTCGGCCAAAATGAAGGCCGACATCCGCCAGCGACGCGCCAACCGGCACAAGAAATAGCAAAAGACACAAGAAACCACACGGCAACCGCCCGTTTCCCGTCCGGCTTACTGGTCGGGAAACGGGCGGTTACGACTTTCTAAGCCATCGCTGCCTAAATAGTCACAATAACAACAGAACGAAACGTCATGAACTATTCCACCGAATTCAAAGCACTATTAAACGACTTTCCGACAGGATACCTTGGGTATGGAAATCCTAATGCAAAAATTCTTTTCTTAGGACAAGAACCTGCCATTGACCTTGAAACAGAAAATATCCGTTTTCAAGCCGAAATAGCCAGTAATGCAGAACAATGGGCATCCATAGTCTCTCACGGCATTGGCTACGAAGCCGTAAACCATCAAAGAGTCGAATTCGGCATCCCATTGCATCCTTGGGCAAATCAAAAACACCAAGTCAGAAGCAAACTAAAAAGGGATGACACCTTAAGAGGAAAAGAAGGCACGTCACAAACATGGTACAAATACCAGAAGCTGATTAACACGGTTTTCGAACAACTGTATCCAGAATATAAGCGCACAAAAAGAACCGACTATCTGAATTTCCACCAAATTGCATTCCATACCGACATGAGCGATCTTGCCTCGAAAAGACATTTGCTGTCCGATGATAGTAAACAAGCCGTCAGAAAGCGGACACGACTACTTTCGCACGCCTTCTTCCGCCATTTCCCCGTCGTGATTGCCGCCGTCGGCCATTTCCCAAAAGACAGCTATGGCAATTCATATTTCGAAGATGTCTTCGACACCGTTTTCATTGGCGATAAAGGAAAAGGGACCTGGATGAATCTGAATGTCCGCCTAAACAGCGCCTCTCCCACACTACTGATTCACTGTCCCCAAATCACCAGCACGTCCATTTCCGACTTCTTCATTGCCAACCTGTCCGAACATATAATCTGTTTCGCAAAAAGGTATAATATGAACCTACTACCATCAGAGTAGACATACGAAAACAGACGAGTAGCAAATGCAACACATACAGCCCTTTCCTTAGAACGCAAGCAACAATAGGGAGACCCTAATGAAGGCAGGACGGGAATCACGTCATAAATACCTCTTACGCTATTCTCGCCAATACCAAAGTCTAATCAGGGACGTGAACAATCACATAAAACAGAAGAAGGAGGCGTAAAGCCTCCCTCATTCTTTTTTGCTCAAATCCATTCATCCCACAAGTCTTCCCAACCATCATCGTCATGAAAGACTTTCACGATGCTGCCGCCTTGGTCCAGCACCACCAGGCAATCATCGTCGTAGCGCTCGGCCTCAACGGCATAGAAAAGGCCGCGGGGCGTATCCAGCACATCCACATCGTCGTCCTCTATGTCATAATAGCCATTCTCGTGCAACATCTGAAGCGAACCGTCCGGCAGGTCGCGCAAACGGGCTTCCCACGTCGAAGCCAACCACTCGTCGCGCCCGTTGAAGTACAAGTCTTTCTCGCGCCCCTCGTGGCGGATTTCAATTTCCAAGAAACCGTCGTCCCAGTCGCGCTCCACAACGACGGCTCCCGGATAGCGCTCGTGGATGAAGTCCGTGAGGTCGCCCGCCACTACGCTGTTCCCGTCGCCGAACGACGGACGGCTGTCGAGCAGTTCGCCTGCTTCGGACACATACACGTTGACATCATCGTCAAAGCGTGTTTCCAACTCGAACTGATAGAAGCCTTGGGTGGCTGTCTCATAGTAGGCCGCGTCGTCCACCTGTCCCGGTCCCGTATAAAGAGGGGATGTGGCCAAGGCGTCGAGCACCGCCTGGGGGATGAGATGCCATCCGCGATCGTCATAGTCCGTCTTCGTGTAAAGCCATGTCAACCCGGTGCCGAAAACGGCTTCGTGCTTCAGACCGTCCTGAATATATTCCACTTCCACGCACCCGTCATCTTCATCCACGTCGATGATGCGCGCGTCGCCGGCATGCTGTGCCATCCAGTCGCTGATGGAAGTCGGCGGCTCCAGCGGCAGGAAGTCCCTGTGGTCGTCGTCCTCCACATTACCGATGATTTCGTTGACGAGAATACCGGCCTCAGTGTAATACAGGTCCACGTCCGTCTCCACGTTGTTCTCTTTCTTATCTGCTTCAATGATGTAGAGTGTTTCCGCCCCGGCACGTTGCAGCATGTTGGCCTCGTCGTCCACCGTCCAGGGCGACTGCCCGTATTCGCTGGCACTGAACGCGTCGCGCACGGCTTGTGGCACGAGGTCGAAGTCAATCTCTCGGTCAGTCATGTCCCATGCGTGGTCCACGCGGGAAAACCACGCCGCACAATGGGTGGAGATGTCAGCAGCGCGCGACGTGCCTTCATTGAAGTTGGCCACATCGTAGTTGTCCACCGTTTCCCAATACACGTCGGTCGCATCAGGAAACATCCGGTTAAATTCCTTCATCACGGCTTGTGAAACACCATTCGGCCCGGTAGAATCAGCGGTACCGTCATCGTTGCCGCATGATGGAAACAACGTCAGGCTGCCCCAAACGGCCATCCAAAAAAAATTAATCGCTTTCATAATAAAGTTTTTTAATCGGTTTGGATAAATAACTATGGCGCAATAAAGTAAAAAAATGGCAAAGCACAAAATAAATATACTCCAAAGCCGAGACATTAACATATATTACGCGAAAGCGGCCCCACTTGTAACATCTTAGACAACAACCGAAGGAAGACTGGATATTCACGAAGGCCAATATCCTTCGCCCGGCCGCATCCGGATACAAACAGTAAGAAACCACGGACATGCGCGGCAGGGAACATCGAAATATGCTGTGCGACGTACTCAAATACTTGCCGCAAAGTGCTCCATTACCCAGTGTGCGGCATTTCCCGAACGCACGAAAGTGTCTCAGTAGAAATCCTGTGGGGACAGCCGTATATTTCAGCGGTTCCGGGAAGGAAAGAAAGATGGCCCTCGGAAACTCCCTTGCATGTTTCGATGGCGCCGACCGCCTCCTGTCGCGAAGGCACCCAAAGGCCAGCGGACAGCAACATGTTCCAAATTACATTTTGTCAAAACGTCAAGACAGCTTCTGCGAGAACCGCGCAAACGGGCGCGGGGGCGAAAACAGAACGGAAATGCGCGAACCTCACACGCCCAAGGGAATGCAGGATGAAAGCCGGAAGTCGGTTTCCGCGACATTTTGCCGTTCGCCACGGAACGCCGTGCGGCCGGAACTCACCCCTCGTGTCAGCCCCGCAAGGGGAATGGCTTGCAAAAGGACAAACGGGGTTTGCACGCGGACGGACTTCATCTGGGACGGGAAAAGCCCTCCGAAGCCCTGTTTTTCCCTTCTTCCTGCACCCGCAGGAACTGCCTTGCGGCAAAAAAGTTTCGTCTTTGCGGAAAGCGGTTCATTTCTTTGCGGAAAGCGATTCTGTTTTTACCGCGGAAAAGCGACCGCCGGGGCGGAGAAATGCTCCATACAAACAGTTCCTCCATCCGTTTTTTAACACTCCGGCTCCTGCTTGCAGCCGGCCGTCCTGTCATTGAAACACGGAAGCGGAAGGAAAGCCTTTCTTCCTGACAGGAATTTCCGTGCTTGGGTGACAATTCGACACGGGCGTTGTAGCTGGTTCCCCCACTAAATTTCTACTGCACCGCGAAAGTCGCACGCCGCGCCATCCCCATACCAAACTTATTGCCCCTTCCGCGCCATTACAAAAAACCGCCCTCCCCCGGAAAACCCGAAGGAAAGGCGGCCGTCAATATGAAAAAGTTAAAAAAAAGCTCCTAAAGTCAGTCCACTTGAATGGATATCGCGCCATTGGCCTTGCGCTTGAACGTCAGTTTGTCGCTACGGAGCGCATGGCGGGCGTGGTCGAAGAGGTAATTGCTGTTGAAGGGCACACCATTCACCCGCACCTCGAAATGGCAATGCTCCGTGGTGGCCCGCCCGGTGCGTCCGACGGTGGCTATGACGTCTCCGGCTTTCACGCGGTCGCCCACCTTCACCAGGTTGCGGGCGTTGTGACTATAACAAGTTTCCAAGCCGTTGGCATGCCGCACCACCACCATATTGCCGTAAGCGGAATATTTTCCCGAGAAGCGCACCACTCCGTCGAACACCGCCCGGATTTTGTCTTTCGGACGTGTCTTCAAGTCCGTACCCGTATGATTCTTGCGTTTCCCTCCATAAGGGCTGATGACCTTCGCTCCCGGCAAAGGATAGCTCCACGTTCCCACACGGCTCAAGTCCACGGTGACGGCAGACGTGTTTTCGAACAAGCCCGGCGTGGCCACTCCCACGTGCTGCCGCTCCATGGCGGTCAGGGGGCGATCCAGGTCCACCAGTTCCTGCGCCTTCATCCATTCGAAACGGGGCGCACGTTCGGATATCGTTCCTGGCCGGTGCAATGTGGCATGCACGTACCCCTCACCGTCCAGAGAAAACCTCAACCAGTCGGGCTTCAACCTGCCGTCGGCCTCCGCGAATGTAGACGGACTGAGCTGCACCCCGTTCACCATCATCGTGAAATAGGTGTAAACGGCCCCATGGTCGGCATCAGCCTGCGCCACGGGTTGGCCCGCCGCGACGTAATCGCCGGAGCGCACCAGCGTCTTGGCATGATGGGCGTATACGGTTTCCAGCCCGTTGGGATGAAGGATGACTACCGTCTTGCCCAAGTCGGTCTTGCGCACCAGACGCACCACTCCTTCCATGGCCGCCCGAACCTCATGGCGCTCTTCCGCCGACATGATGTACCAACCGACCGGCTCATGCCGGAATTCGGGCGTGAACACCACCCCGTCGACCACCGGAAAGCACCAACCGTCGCGCTTCAGGTCGGCCGGAGTGACGGTGAAATGGTCGGCGCCGTCGAACAGGCCGGCCGTAGGAATATGGAGCATGCGCCGCTCCGCACGTGAAAAATCCACGCGCTCCTCATGATGGTCCGTAAACGAATAGGACAAGGCCAGCAACAAGACCCCACAAAGTATAGAAATACGCTTCAACATTATTCAAGTCATTTTAGTCCATCTTTCAAGAATATGCCGTTCAGGATGCGCCCCGAACGGATGCCCAAACGGCGCGCCGAAAAGAAACGGTCGGCGTTGGCATAAGTGCAGATTCCCGCCACGTGGATGTGCCCTTCCGGCACCCCGGCCTGCTCCAACAAGCCCGTGTTGGCCCGCCACAAGTCCAAGTGCCACTTTCCCGGCTGCATGCCGTCAGCGCCCCGGACCGGGAAACGGCGAGCCATCTCCTGCATGGGAAAACCGGCTGCGCTGAAAGCTTCGTAAACCTCGTCGCCCACCTCGAAAGCCTCCAGCGAGATGCCCGGCCCCACGGCCACCTTCACCTCGGAAGGCCGCGTGCCGTATGCCTTTTCCATGGCCTGCAAAGCCACCACCGGAATGCGACGCAACGTGCTCCGCCATCCGGCATGCACCGCCGCCACGGCATGATGCGCCGCGTCGTATATCAATATAGGTATGCAGTCGGCCGTAGACACCGACACACAAGTGCGCGGCAGGCAGGTCATCACTCCGTCCACGCCCTCCAGGCGCCCGGCCTTTTCTTCATCCGTCAAAGCGAAAAAGCTGTCGTCGATGCACAGCACGTCGGCTTCGTGCACCTGGTGAGGCATAATCAACCTTGCAGTGTCCAGCCCCAAGGAACGGCACAACAGTTCCCGGTTCCGGCGCACCACGCACACATCGTCGCCGCAATAGGCATTCGCATTGAAGGAAGCATACGCCCCCTCGCTATATCCACCGTTCCGAGTGGTACTGAAAGCACAGACCTCTGCGCCCAAATCGTATGTCAGCAATTCCGGTTCCAAGCTCTCTCCCTGCTATTTTTCTGGTTCGTCGTCCCAGTCCTCCTCATATTCGAAGTCCTCCAGGTCTTCCACCTCATCCTCGTCAACGAACTCAATGTCTTCGTCCTCGCCCATGGCCTGCAACTCTTGCTGCAAGGCATTCACGTCCTTGTCCTTGTGCACTATCTTCTCTTGGGCCATGATGGCTTGCAGCTTGTTGCTCTCGCTGTTCAGCTCTTTCCAGAGTATGTCTTTAAGCTCCGCGATGCCCCGTCCTGCCACCGCCGAGATAAACACATGGGGCACGTCGGGCAGGTTGTCGGAAAGCATGCCGATAAGTTCCTCGTCGAGCAGGTCGCTCTTCGTTATGGCCAGCACGCGGTGCTTGTCGAGCATCTCGGGGTTGAACTTGGCCAGTTCGTTGAGCAGCACTTCATATTCCTTTCGGATGTCGTCGGTGTCTCCCGGCACCATGAACAAAAGCAGAGAATTGCGCTCAATGTGGCGAAGGAAGCGCAGGCCCAGCCCCTTTCCCTCACTGGCTCCCTCGATGATTCCCGGGATATCTGCCATGACAAACGACTGGTTATCGCGGTAGGACACGATGCCGAGGCTCGGCTCGAGCGTCGTGAACGGGTAATTGGCAATCTTTGGCCGGGCCGACGACACTGCGCTCAGCAAGGTGGATTTTCCCGCATTGGGGAATCCTACCAACCCGACGTCGGCCAGCAACTTCAGCTCCATGATGACCATGAGTTCCTGCATCGGTTCGCCCGGTTGCGCATAACGGGGAGCCTGGTTGGTGGATGTACGGAAGTTCCAGTTGCCCAAACCGCCACGGCCGCCCTTCAAGAGAAGCACCACCTGACCGTGCTCCGTCACGTCGCAGATGTATTGCCCGGTCTCGGCATTATACACGACCGTCCCGCAAGGCACGTCGATGTACTTGTCTTCCCCGTCCTTGCCCGACGAACGGGCCTTTCCCCCATTTCCGCCATGCCCGGCGAAGACATGCCGCTCGTAGCGCAGGTGGAGCAAGGTCCAATAATTGCGGTTACCGCGGAGGTACACATTCCCTCCGCGGCCACCGTCGCCACCGTCCGGCCCACCCTTGGGCACGTACTTGGCCCTGCGCATGTGCGCCGAGCCTCGTCCGCCCTTGCCGGAACGGCAATATATCTTCACATAATCTACAAAGTTGGATTCCGCCATACGGTATATGTTATTTGTTCTCTGCTTCGATGGCCTCGAAGATTTCGGCCAGCATCAAGTCCTTCGAGCCTTTCCAAGTGAAAGTGTGACGCAAGCCTTCTTTCTCGAACCAGTCAGACAGCGGAGCCGTCTGGTTGCGGTACACGTCGAAACGCTTCTTGATAGTCTCCTCGTTGTCGTCGGCACGCCCTTGCTCGATGGCACGGTTCAGCAGGCGGGCCATCAACGTCTCTTCGTCCACGATGAGTTCAATCATCATGCCCATGTCGTGCCCGCGGTCGGCCAGCATCTTCTTCAAAGCCTCGGCCTGCGCGATGGTGCGGGGGAAGCCGTCGAATATCACGCCCGTACCTTGGGGCAGCGCGTCGTAGGTCTTGGCCAGGATGTCGATCATCAGTTCGTCGGGAATCAGTTGCCCGTTGTCGATATATCCCTTGGCCACTTTGCCCAATTCGGTGCCGTTCTTGATTTCGCCGCGCAACACGTCGCCCGTCGAAATATGTCCCATACCATACTTGGCTACTATCTCATCGCTATAAGTGCCTTTGCCGGAACCCGGCGCACCGAAAATAATAATATTCTTCATTTTATTTATTTATATTGGTTAAACTTTCTCTTTTTCTCCCCTTCACGGGATGTACGCGCCCGTTCAGTCCACCACGGTGTAGATGTCGCGGGTGTTGCGGCCATACCCATCGTAATCCAACCCGTACCCCACAATGAAGTCGTTCGGGATGGAAAAACACTTGTAACGTATGTCCAGATTCACCTTCAGGTTGCCCGGCTTGAGCAACAACGTGCATACCGAAACAGAATGGGGGTGCCGTTGCGCCAGCAATCCCGTCAGGTATTCCATCGTCAGGCCGGAATCAATAATGTCCTCCACGATTATCACGTCGCGCCCGGCAATGTCCGTATTCAGCCCCACCAGTTCCTTCACCGCCCCGGACGAGGCCGTCCCTTCGTAGGAAGCCAGCTTGATGAACGAGATTTGCGAGGGGAGCTTCACCTCGCGCAACAAATCGGCGGCAAAGACAAAAGAACCGTTCAGCACGGCCAGAAACACCGGCTCCCTTCCTGCAAAATCCCGGTTGATTTCCCCGGCCACACGCCTCACCTGCTCCAATATCTCCGCCTCCGGTATCGACACGGCAAATTTTTTATCCTTAATCTGAAGGGTTTCCATATCTTTTTGCTAATTTTGTGCAAAGATAAAGGAAACGAAGTGAACTACAAAAGAAAAGGAAGTTTTATTTGTCATGAAGATACTCACTGCGAGCCAGTTTAAGGAATTAGATAAATACACCATCGAGCATGAGCCTGTCGCGTCGGTCGACCTGATGGAACGGGCAGCAAAAGCCATTGTGACAGAATTGGAAAAGCGCTGGAAGACGACCACCCGCTTCATCATCTTTGCCGGACCGGGCAACAACGGAGGCGACGCCCTGGCCGTGGCGCGCATGCTCTGCCAGGACGGCTACCCCACCCAAACCTTCTTGTTCAACATCACGGGCCGGCTCAGCAACGACTGCCTTGAAAACAAGAAACGCCTGGAGAAACTCTCACGGGCCAACTTCACCGAAATATCCTCGCAATTCTCGTTCCCCGAAACCGGAGAAAACGACGTCATCATCGACGGCCTCTTCGGCACCGGCCTGAACAAGCCCCTCGACGGGGGATACGCCGGACTGGTCAAGCGCATCAACACCTGCCGGGCCAAGGTGGTGAGCATCGACGTGCCCTCCGGACTGATGGCCGAAGACAACTCGCACAACAACCCCGCAGCCATCGTCTGCGCCGACCTGACCCTGACCATCCAACTGCCCAAGCTGGCCTTTTTCTTCGCCGAAAACCAGAAGTATATCGGCGAAGTGCAGGCGCTGGACATACGCCTGCACCCCGACGGGCTGGCCGCCATCGACAGCAGCGTGGCCGTCATCGAGGAACCCGAGGTGCGACAAATCCTCAAACCCCGCGACCCTTTCGCCCACAAAGGGGCGATGGGACATGCTCTGCTCGTCAGCGGGCAATACGGCATGGCCGGGGCCACCGTGCTCGCGGCACGGGCCTGCCTGCGCGGAGGAGCCGGCAAACTCACCGTGCACACGCCGGACATGAACAACTCCATCCTGCAATGCTGCGTGCCGGAAGCCATACTCAGCCATGACTTGTCGGACATACGGGTGTCGAAGGCCATCAGCACTTACGACTACGACGCATTGGCCATCGGCCCCGGACTGGGCACGCACGAGGACACGGCGGAAGCCGTACACCAGTTCATCCGCAACCATCCGGGCGAAATGGTGCTCGACGCAGACGCCCTGAACATACTGGGACGCCACCGCGACTGGATTTCCGAGATACCGCAAGACACCATCCTCACGCCCCATCCCAAAGAATTGGAAAACCTCGTGGGCGCCTGCACTGACAGCTACGACCGGATGGCCAAAGCCCGCGAGCTCTCCATCAAGATGCAAATCTACGTGATTGTCAAGGGCCACAACAGCATGATATGCACTCCCACGGGACGGGTGTTCATCAACCCCACGGGCAACGCCGGAATGGCCACCGCCGGCAGCGGCGACGTGCTCACGGGACTGCTCGCCGCCCTGCTCTCGCGCGGCTATTCGGCCAACGAGGCCTGCCGCTTGGGCGTGTTCCTGCATGGGCTGGCAGGCGACATCGCCTGCGAAAGGTTCGGCGAAGAAAGCCTGACGGCCAGCGACATCATCGACGCCATACCCGAAGCGTTCAAAAGACTCAAAGGACAAACATTATAACCACAAGATTTCATGAAAGCAAGAACACTGTTATGCGGCCTGGCCCTTTGCGCCATCGGCAGCTCCGCACAAACTGAAGTCAACCCGTACATCCCGGGGGCCACCGTGGAGGGCGTGACTTATTACCTGCCGCGCACCGCACTGCGACTGGTGGTGGTGGCTGAAAAGCAAGTATTCACTCCCGGAGAATTCGCCAAATATGCCGACCGTTACCTCCGCCTGCCCGGAGTGGGCATGGAGGGATACACGAAGTGGAGCATCAAGAGCATAGACCTGGCGGCATACGGTGTGCCCGACCCGAAGAAGGTCTACAGCATAGAACTGAAGAAAAGGACAGTGGCGCCGCTGGTGGGCCTCACCGACAACGGCATCATCCTCTCCATCAACACCGAAGGCGAGGAGGAAACACTGCCTGACGTGCCGGAAGGCCAAGCCGCGCCGAAGCGCCTCAACCCCCGCGACTACATGGGGCAGGAAATCCTCTCGGCCGGCAGCAATGCCAAGATAGCCGAACTCACGGCCGAGGAAATCTACGACATCCGCGAAAGCCGCACCGCACTGATAAAGGGGGAAGCCGACAACATGCCGAAAGACGGGGCGCAACTCAAAATCATGCTCGACCAACTGAGCATGCAGGAGACCGCGCTCACGCAACTCTTCAAAGGCGCCGTGGACACCAGCACCGAAGTGTTCACCATCGAGCTCACCCCCACGGAACTCACCGACCGCATGGTGCTCTTCCGCTTCTCCGAAAAGCTGGGCGTGGTGGACAACGACGATTTGGCGGGAGCGCCCGTCTACTTGTCGCTCAAAAGCATGAACACCATCCCGCAACCCGTAGAGGACGAGAAGGCCGCGAAAAAGAAAGGCAAGATGGACGAAGGGGTCTACTACAACGTGCCCGAACGCGTGGAAGTGAGCGTATTCGACGCCAACCAGGAATTCTGCAAAGGCGAATTCCCCATGGGACAGTTCGGACAGGTGGAAATCCTGAGCAATGTGCTTTTCGACAAGAAAGCCACCACGCAGGTCACCTTCTACTCTTCCAACGGTGCCATCAAACAACTGACCGACAGCGGCGAGGAATAAGCCCTCTTCGCCACAAGTCGTCATCGTCTTCATCGAATGGGTGCGCCCAACGCGGGGCGCACCTTTTTTTGTACCGCAAAGTTCCCAACGCCATTTACGCTTCGCCACATTCCCCACAAGCTCCACACGTTCCCACAAACAACCATCTGCCCCTCTCCCCTCTCTCCACATACAGCAAGGGCTTTCGTCGTTCGTCTTCATCCATTTCCCGTCCCAAGAACACAGCCTTACGTTATAAACATTTTTCATTCCCCCAAAAACCGTTCCCAGATGCGAATCAAGCCGCTTTTCGCGCCAGACCTGCCACGGTCCTTCGTCGAACGCACAGCCCTTATTCTCGCGACGGATATGGGAACGGCTCAAGCCATGCCCTTGTCAAGACACCATAAATCAAGACACTTCCTGCAAAAAGAAATGGAAAGAAAGGCGCTTGGAGGATTGCCGCCCACCGGAAAGCAGGACATCGCTCGGCGGACATCCGGGTTGTACTTTGCGGAAAGTACTTGAGTACTCTGCGGAAAGTACTCGAATACTTGCCGCAAGGCACTGTGCGATGCTCCTGAAGGCAGAATCAGGCTCAACGCATCCGGTTCCGCACCATGCGGCAGAATACGGGAACAAGGAGGTATGAGAAAAAGCGGAAGAAAGGAAAAGCGGAAATGGCAGCATAGACAGGACGAAAGTGCCCGACAGGCGGAGAAAGAAAGGAGACGCGGCAGAGCGAAAAAAAGGAGCGTGCCTCATTGGCACGCCCCCTTGTCGGTTATTCCTTCTTGTAATGTGAAATTACAACTTGTCGTTAGAACCCAGCACGTTGACAATCTTGTGCTCGTAGAGCTTCTTCATGTTGTCGCGGGCCGGACCCAGATACTTGCGCGGGTCGAACTCAGCCGGCTTCTCGGCCAACACCTTGCGGATGGCAGCCGTCATGGCCAAACGAGAGTCGGAGTCGATGTTAATCTTGCAAACGGCGCTCTTGGCAGCCTTGCGCAGTTCGTCCTCGGGAATACCGATGGCTGCTTCCAGCTTGCCGCCGTATTGGTTGATGGTGTCCACTTCTTCCTGGGGCACCGAAGAAGAGCCGTGGAGCACGATGGGGAAGCCCGGGAGCTCCTTCATCACGCCGTCCAGCACGTCGAATGCCAAAGGAGGAGGAACCAAGCGGCCGGTAGCCGGGTCCACGTGGCACTGCTCGGGCTTGAACTTGTAAGCGCCGTGGGAAGTACCGATGGAGATGGCCAACGAGTCGCAACCGGTCTTGGTCACGAAGTCAACGACTTCTTCCGGACGGGTGTAAGTGTGGTGCTCAGCCACGACTTCGTCTTCCACGCCGGCCAAAACGCCGAGCTCGCCTTCCACGGTCACATCATACTGGTGTGCATAGTCTACCACCTTCTTCGTCAAAGCCACGTTCTCGTCATAAGGCAGGTGAGAACCGTCGATCATGACAGAAGAGAAGCCCATGTCTACGCAGTCCTTGCAGAGCTCGAAGCTGTCGCCATGGTCGAGGTGCAACACAATCTGGGGATTGGGGCAACCCAATTCCTTGGCATATTCCACAGCGCCCTGGGCCATGTAGCGCAACAAAGTGGCGTTGGCATAGTTACGGGCGCCCTTCGATACTTGAAGAATCACCGGAGACTTGGTCTCCACTGCTGCTTGGATGATGGCCTGCATCTGCTCCATGTTGTTGAAATTGAATGCAGGGATGGCATAACCGCCATTGATGGCTTTCTTGAACATCTCGCGGGTGTTCACCAAGCCTAACTCTTTGTAATTTACCATAACTGTATAATTAATTAAAAAGAACTATTGTATCCACATTATTGTGTAGGGCAAAGATACGCAAATTTCTCCAATCTCGCGCCGGCACGCCCTATCTTTTAAATAAAAAAAATCATTTCAACTCTTTCACCAAATAGACCACCACGGGCAAATGGTCGCTGTAGCCGTTGAGCCACGTGCCGCTCGCGTGCGTCCGCTTGGTGTTTCCCTTGTAGCGGCCTTCCGTCTGGAACAGGTAGTTCCGCGAGAAGATCTCGTTCTTGAAGAAGGTCAGCGAAGAATAGTCTTTCCGCCCGTCGGCGTCGAGCAGGTTGTCCGACATCACGATTTGGTCGAACAGGTTCCACTTCCCGTCATACATCAGCGTGCCGCGCCCTTCCTTGGCCAGCACGTTCCACCACGGGTTGTAGAAGTCGCCTCGGGCCACGTCCTTCACGTTCCGCTTTGCGCCCAGTTCCTTCGCCATGCTGGGATTGAAGGGGTCGTCGTTCATGTCGCCCATGACCACGATTTTCATTTCCGGGCTCGCCTTGCGGATGCTGTCCGTCAATGCACGCACCTGCCTGCCGGCGCGCTCTCGGTAGTGCGACACGGCGGCGCGGCTGGGCCAATGGCAGACGATGAAAGTCACGTCGTCGCCCGCCAGCTTGCCCTGCACGGTGAGGAAGCCTCGCGTGCGCTGCGCGCTGTCCTTCTCCTCATAGACGTAGGGCTGCAAAAAAGATTTCTCGGGCGTGAAGAAGCGCGGGTTATAGAGCAGGGCGCAGTCGATTCCCCGCACGTCCGGCCCCTCGATGTGCACGAACTCCATCCCCCGGGCCTTCAAGGGCGGCTGGGCGACCAGGTCGGCCAGCACGCGGCTGTTCTCCACCTCGGACACGCCGATGACGGCAGCCCCCACCTGCGGCAACCTGTCCGTGCCCATCTCGGAAAGCACCTTGGCCATGTTCTTCAACTTGGCGAAATACTTCATCCCGCCCCACTTCATCGTCCCCCCGGGCAGGTATTCGTAGTCGTTCTTCCCCTCGTCGTGAATCGTGTCAAAAAGGTTTTCCTGGTTATAAAATCCGACCGCATAGAGGCCAAACCGTCTCTCTTGGGCGCACACGGCCGCGAGCATCCCCGCGAACAAGCCCACCAACACAAGCATTCGTTTCATTTTTCTGTCGTTTTGTTAATTCGTTGTTACAAATATGGCCTTTTTCGGGCACCTCGCCAAGAAAAACAGCCAAAAAGTTAGCCCCGGTCGCTCATAATCTAAAAAAAATGCGTTCCTTTGTAACAACAATATTAATAAACTTACGAAACATGGGTAAAAAGACAACAATGATTCTGTCGGCGTTCTTTGCCTCCGCCCTGCTCCACGCGCAACAGGCGGACACCTTGGCCGTGTTCCAGCAACGGTCGCTCAACGAGAATGCCGACTTCTCGTTCACGGAATCGCAACTGGGAGACGACGACGACGCAGGGCAAACCGTGGCCGCCATCACGGGCATCGGCAGCGACTTATACCTCTCCGAAGTGGGCTACCTGTTCTCGCCCATGCGCTTCCGCCTCAGGGCCTACCGCAACACGAGCAACGGCATGTTCATCAACGGCGTGCAATTCAACGACGTCGAACGGGGCGTATTCAGCTACAGCTCCATCGGAGGACTGAATGACGTGACGCGCAACCGCGAAGGGTCGCCCTTTTTCCTGATGAACAACTTCGGATACACGCCCGTGGGAGGAGCCGACGACATCAACCTGCGCGCCGGACAATATGCCGCAGGGCACAAGATAACCCTCTCCGGCACCAACCGCAACTATCGTGCGCGCGGAATGTACACCTATTCCACCGGCATGATGAGCAACGGATGGGCCTTCACCGGTTCGGTCGGCTACCGCTGGGCCAACGAGGGCTTCGTGGAAGGCACCTTCTACAATTCCTTCAGCTACCTCTTCGGCTTCGAAAAACGCTTCAACGACCGCCACAGCCTGAGCTTCACCACCTGGGGCTCGCCCACGGAGCGCGCACAGCAAGGCTCGTCCACCGAAGAAGCCTACTGGCTGGCCAACGACCACTACTATAACCCGAACTGGGGATACCAGAACGGAAAGAAGCGGAACGCGCGCGTGGTGAATTCCTTTGAGCCCACGGCCATACTCACCTGGGACTTCGACATCGACGACCGCACAAGCCTTTCCACCTCCTTCTCCGGCAAGTACAGCATGTACGCCAACAGTGCGTTGGGCTGGAGCGGGAATGCAGCCGACCCGCGGCCGGACTACTACAAGAAGTTGCCCAGCGGACAGGTGGACGTGTGGACCGAAGACGAATACACCGAAGAGGAAATCGCCACGTGGAACGACGCCTACCGCTACTGGACCAGCTCCAAGGCCCACCGGCAGATAGACTGGGACGCCATGTATTTCGCCAACGCGCAACAGAAAGCATTGGGCGGAGAAGCGCTCTACTACGTGGAGAAGCGGCACAACGACCAAATGGCGTTCAACCTCGCCTCCACCCTGAAACGCGACATGAAAGAGTATGGCCGCATCACGGCGGGGCTTGCCCTGAACACCACGAAAGGCATGCACTACAAGACGATGAAGGACTTGTTGGGCGCCGACCGCTTCACCGACATCGACAAGTTTTCCGTCCGCGACTACGGGTATAACTCATCCATGATACAGAACGACCTGGACCATCCCAATCGCGTCATCGGCGAAGGCGACAAGTTCGGATACGATTATAACATCTTTGTCAACAAGGCGCACGCCTGGGCCAACTACCAATACGACAAGGACTACTACAGCCTGTTCTTCGCCGGACGCTTCGGCGGGACCACCATGGAGCGCGAAGGCCTGATGCGCAACGGGCGCGCCGCCAACAACTCCAAGGGCAGCAGCGGCGTGGCCAAGTTCCTGGAACACGGCGCAAAGGCCGGTGCCACCTTCCGCATCGGCGGCAAGCACGTCTTCAACCTGGGAGTGGGCTATGAGCAGAACGCGCCGCTGGCCTACAACGCCTTCGTCGCCCCGCGACTGAAAAACGACTTCGCCTCGAACCTCACCCGCGAGGAGGTCATCAGCACGGAAGCCAGCTATGCCTACAACGGGCCCATCGTGGGCGTGAAACTGAGCGGCTACTACACCCGCTTCAACAACGTGACCGAACTGGACCAGTTCTACAACGACCAGCAGTCGCGCTACACCTACCTCTCCATGACGGGCGTGGAAAAGCAGCACATGGGCGTGGAGGCCGCACTGAGCGTGAAGATCATCTCCAACCTGACCTTCAATGCCATCGGTACCATCAGCAACGCGGAATATATCAACAACCCGCAGGCCAACCTGACGTATGAGAACGAAAGCGAGACGAACAGCGACATCGTGTGCATCGACGGCATGAAGGAAAGCGGCACGCCGCTCTCGGCCTACAGCATCGGGCTGGACTACAGTGTGGACGGCTGGTTCTTCAACGTCAACGGGAACTACTATCACCGCGGCTACATCGACTTCTCCACCTATCGCCGGCTCTACGGAATCCTCAAACAGAACGGCAACGTCTCCATCGGAGAAAACGGCGAGGAAGTCATCAACATCCCCGAGCAGGAACGCTTCAAGGGAGGCTGGATGCTCGACCTCTCCATCGGCAAGTACATCCGCCTGGCCAAGGGACGCTCCATGAGTATCAACCTGACGGTGAACAACGTGCTCAACAACACGAACATGAAGACCGGCGGATACGAACAGAACCGGGACGACAACTATCCTGACGGCGACGTGAGGGTGTATCGCTTCTCGAGGAATTCCAAATATTACTACGCGCAAGGCATCAATGGATTCTTCAACATCAACTTCCGTTTCTAATCATTCAACCCAAAACGTAACGACATGAAAAAGTTAAGCATATTACTGGCAGCGGTCCTGGCCTTCTCCTTCGCCGGATGCATGGACCACCACGACGACCCTACGGGCTACACCTACGGGAATCCCGCAGTGGGAGAGGCCAACACCACCATCGCGCAACTGAAGGAGACTTACCGCAGCGCAATACAGTCCTCCAGCACGCCCGCCCTGGTGGAAACACCGACCATCATCGAAGGCGTGGTCGTGGCCGACGACGAATCGGGCAACATCTACAAACAGCTCTACGTGAGGGACGCCACGGGCACCATCGTGGTGGGCATCAACTCCACCGGCCTCTACGCCTATTGCCCCGTGGGCCAGAAGATTGTCCTCGACTGCACGGGACTCCACGTGGGCGGCTACGGGCAACTGGCCCAAATCGGTTCGCTCTACAACGGCTCCATCGGACGCATGGAGGAAAGGATGTGGAAGGAACATGTGCGCTTCGTGGGCACGCCCAACCTGTCCTATCCCGAACTGCAACCCGTGGAAATCAACGATGATTTCCTCGAAAACACTCCGATGGAAGAAGCACCGCTCTTCGTGAAGGTGAGCGGCGTGACGCTCAAGGAAGCCGACGGAGAAGCCATGTACGCCCCCGAGGAAGGCGTCATACTGAGCGGCAATGAAGTGAACCGAAACCTGCAGGTGGGCGACGCCTCACTGATTTTCCGCGTGAGCACCTACGCCAACTTCGCCACAGAAGTGATGCCCACCGCACCAGTGGACATCACCGGCGTGCTGACCCGCTTCCGCAACGACTGGCAGCTGAAAGCCCGCACCTCACGGGACATCATCCTACATTCGAACAATCAATAACCCATTAAAAGCAGACTTATATTATGAAGAAGTTTTGGAAAACATTGTGCATATTGTCCGCCTCCGCGTTCTTGCTGACCAACTGCGAGGACGTTCCGGCTCCTTACCAAGCACCGGGCATTACCGACGAAACGGGAAGCGAAAGTTACCTTGACGAGAGCTTTACTAACAGTCTGGGCGACTTCGTCAGCCAAAGCACGTCCGGTACCTTGAACTGGTATCACGACTACCAATCGGCCTGCATCACCGGATACCAGGATTTCGACGGCGACGGGCAGAAGGAGAACCAGGCCGGAGTGACCTACCTCATCAGTCCCGCCATCGACCTTTCCGGCTCCACGGGAGCCTACATCACCTTCGACCATGCCCTCAACTACGAACGGGGCGACATCGCCGCCAACCACGAACTGCTCATCAGCAAGGACTACAACGGCGATGCGGCAACGGCGACATGGGAAAAGCTGGCCATCAATACGGAAGGAACGAACTCCGACTTCACTTTCGTCAACGCCGGTAAAATCAGCATCCCCGCCGACTACATCGGCATCAATCCCGTCTATGTGGCCCTCCGCCACACTTGTACCGACTCTTACTCCTCCACGTGGGAAGTGCGCAACCTGAAAGTCGTAGAAGGTGCAGGCGAAGCCATTGAGGAACCGGGCGGCGAAGAAGGCGCCACTCTCTTCAGCGAAACATTCGACAGCGGACTCGGCGCGTTCACCATCGACAACGTGAAACCCGCACAAGGCCTCGGCGGCGAAGTGTGGACCTACGACAGCAAGTATGTCTGCGCCAAGGCCACTTCGTACACCGGCGGCGAGAACGGACAGGACATCCCGACGGAAAGCTGGCTCGTGTCGCCCGTCATCGACCTGACCGGTGCCAGCGCGGCCACCCTTACCTTCGACCATGCCGCCAACTACTTCAACGACGTGAAGACCGACGTGACGGTGTGGATTACCGATGCGGCCCAAGAGAACTGGACGCAGCTCAACGTGCCCACCTACCCCACCGGCTTCACCTTCGTCAACTCCGGCGACATCGACCTGAACGCTTATAAAGGTAAGAAAGTGAAGATAGGCTTCAAGTACGTCTGCACCACCAAGGCAGGCACCTACGAGCTGAAGAACCTGCTCGTGCAGGAAAGGCAGGCCGAAGCCGCCCCCGAAGTGCCCGACACGGATGAAAGCCTCACCGTAGCCCAGGCCATTGCCCGCTACAACGCCAACAATCCACAAGCCAACGTGCGCGTGAAAGGCTACATCGTGGGCTACGTTGAAGGCATGAGCATCGACGGGGCCACTTTCGGCGCCAGCGGCGAAAACGTGTCCAACACCAACCTGATGATTGCCGACGACGTGAATGAAACCGACCACACCAAGTGCCTCGTCATCCAACTGCCGAGCGGCAACGTGCGCAACGCCCTCAACCTGAAGGAAAATCCGGAAAACCTGGGCAAGGAAGTCACCTTGCTGGGCAGCCTGGAGAAATACTTCGGCACCTATGGCCTGAAGAGCGTCAGCGAATACACTTTGGCAGGCGAGAGCACGCCCGTGGAAAAAAACACGTTCACCAAAGTCACCACAATAAGCGACGGCACTTACATCATCGCCGCGAATGTGGACGGCACGTATAAGGTAGCCCAAAACATCGCTGCCGACAGGACTTTCGGTTATTTGTATGTCAACGATGCCACGGTGACAAACAATGTGATGACCATCGACCCTGCCGGATTGACCTTCACCATCACCTCCACTGCCAACGGCTATACCATACAAGACGAGAGCGGGAGATACATGATCATGCAGGGCTCGTTCGACAGTTGGAATCTGGAGGAAAGTCCCACGTCCGGGCAATATTATACGATTGAAGGCAATGCCGACGGCAGTTTCCGCATCACCAATACCGCCATGGACAAGTGGATGCAATTCGACGAGAACTACGACAGCTTCGGCTCTTATGCCAACGAACGGGGCATCATGCCTTGCCTGTTCAAAAAGAACTAATCAGGAACCGGACACCTGCCCGAAAGGGCAAGCATGAAAATCCTTCCTGAACATGTCACAGTAGAGACGCGATGAATCGCGTCTCTACTTGTTTTCCATAATAAACACTGTAACGAGACAATGAACATTAAACATTTCCTCCCACTGCTGGGCATTGCCCTGCTCACCGCCTGCTCCGACGAGGAACACGCCGGCACCGGACAAGCCAACGAAAACGCCAACCCCGCCCTCTTTCCCGAAGCCGGCCATCTGGAAATCCCGCGCATTGACAACGAAACGGGCAACATCTACGTCCACTACGCCACGACGGAGCAAGGCGGACGCCTGCTGAACTACGCCCTCGACTGGCACGCCGACAAGAAGCACTCCCGATGGGTGGCCTTCGTCTTCACCAATACGACCGCCACCACTCACTGGAACCGTAACAAATGGAACGGAGCGTATTGGGACGGACAATATTGGGAGGGCGACCCTTTCCAGCCCGACCCCGACATCCCCGCCGGCGAACGCACAGAGCTTGCCGATTTCCGCGGCAGCGGGTACGACCGCGGCCACCTCTGCGCATCGGCCGACAGGCTGTGCTCCATGGATGCCAACGGACAGACTTTCTATCTCTCCAACATGAGTCCGCAGCAAAGCAACTTCAACCAAGACGACTGGGTGAAACTGGAAGGCCAAATCCAAAACTGGGGGCGCAACAGTTCATTCCGCGACACGCTCTTCGTGGTGAAGGGCGGCACGATACGCGACGACCAAATCAAGACGCATACCCGCAGCGGCATCACCGTGCCCCGCTACTACTTTGCCGCCCTGCTCTGCAAGAAATACGCCGGCGGGCAAAACACTTACAAGGCCATCGGATTCTGGGTGGAGCACAAATCATACGGGGGCAGCCCCGACCTGCGTTCCTGGGCCGTGAGCATCGACGAACTGGAGACGCTCACGGGCATCGACTTCTTCTGCAACCTGCCCGATGCCGTGGAAAACGCCGTGGAACGGAACTGCGATCCGGGATTATGGAACGGATTATAGTCAAAAAACTGCCGGAAAGTTTGGCTGTTCGATAGAAAAGCCCTAACTTTGCACCTCGTAAAATCAGACCATTACACATATAGTTACCAGCTATAACAGAACGGACAAAATTTTTTAAGACAATGAAGAAAGATATTCATCCCGAAAATTACCGTCCCGTAGTGTTCAAAGACATGAGCAACGGCGACATGTTCCTTTCACGTTCCACTTGCAAAACGAACGACACAGTGGAATTCGAAGGCGAAACTTACCCTGTAGTGAAACTGGAAATCTCCAGCTCTTCCCATCCCTTCTATACGGGCAAGAGCAAGCTGGTAGACACCGCCGGCCGCGTAGACAAGTTCATGAGCCGCTACGCCAAGAGCCGCAAATGATAAACGGGCTGCAAAGCCTGACATCGACAGAGGGGCAAGGAATGCAAAACAGCATCCTTGCCCCTCTGTCTTTTTAACGGGAATGACCTGCCCGTCGCCGCCAAGCTCCACGGCCCGTCGCCGGCCTCCCCACAACCGGATGCCGGCACAAGACCGGATGCCTTTATCGTGCAGCGGCAGATGCCGGTCCTTCTGGCAAATCGTGAATGCTGCGCGCACAACGGAAAAAGCGCTGCCTGTAGCAATCCGTCACACCGCGCAGCGCTTCTTTCCCTATCGTCAAAATACGTCTTACTCCAACTGGCCTTTTATTCCACCCGCACGAAGCGGCGACCGTTCCATTCGTATGCCAACGGTCGCAGTACCTTTTCCATCCGTTCGGCCTCTTCCTTGTCCACCTCGCCCGGCAGCAGGGTGAACGTCAGCCGCATGTCGTCCGGCTGCAAGCCGGCGCACACGAAACGCATGTCCTGCAAATGCTGCAGGCGCTCCACCTCCGTTGCATCCACGGAATCATTCGTTTGCCAGAAGTCGCCATACTCCGGACGAGAAATCCATTCCGTCTCGGGCACCCGCTCCCATTCCGGTGTGTACAGTTCCACCACGCTTTCGGCCACAGGACCTGAGTACGTGCGCGCCACGCACACGTAGCTCACCGAATCGCCGACGGGAAGGAGCTTCATCTCCACGCGGCAGTTCTCCGTCAGCTGCAAGTCCAGATAGTCCAGCGTCAGTGCCTTCAGCACCGTGAAGCCGTCGAAACGGTTGCGCACCTTGGCTTCCATGTCATTCTCTATGAAATCTATGCAGTCCAGCCTGTTGTTCTTCGTCATGATGCCCAGCAGGCTGTCGGGCAGGGCGGCAAACACGTCGCGCATCTTCTGCGCCGGAACGGCCTGCGCCCACCACACTGCCATGAGCAAAAAAATCCAATGTTTCATGCGTCACTTCATTTTGTGTGGTGCAAACTTACGCATTTTTCCCGACATTACGGCCTCCGCACCACACATAATAACATCTCTTCACGTTAACGGGAACCCAGGTAGAGAAACACCATGCCCAGCAACACCAGAGCCAAGTCCACCACCTTGCTCCGCAGGTTTTTCTCGCGGAACACCATCGCCCCGAACAGGAACGACACCACCACGCTGCCGCGCCGCACCATGGAGACGATGGAAATCATCGCCCCGTCGAGGCTCAACGCATAGAAATAGACAAAGTCGGCGGCGGAAAGGAACACGGATATCAGGATGATGCACCAGTCCCAGCGGAACGGAGTGGTCTGCTTACGCCGCGGCCACCACAGGAGCAGCAACATGACGGCCATCATGCCGCACTGATAGAGATTGTAGTAGCTCTGCACCACCATGCGGTCCAGCCCCACCCCGCCGTTCTCGGGCGAAGCCATCAGGTATTTGTCGTACAACCCGCTCACGGCTCCCAACAGGCTGGCCAGCACTACGAAATAAATCCAACGGTCGTGCTTGAAGTCAATGCCTTCTTTCTTTCCACTGCGGCTGAGCATGAAAAAGGACAGCACGGCCAAGGCCACGCCCACCCACTGGTAGGCATTGAGGCGCTCGCCGAACACCAGCAACGCGCCGACAAGCACCATCACGGGCCGCGTGGCGTTGATGGGACCCACGATGGTGAGCGGCAGGTGTTTCATGCCGAAATAACCGAATATCCACGAGGAGAGCACGATGCACGACTTCAGCAGGATATACTTCTGCGCCTCCCATCCGGCCTGAGGCACGTGGAACATGCTGCCGGCGTCCAGCCACCCGCAGGCGGAAAACACGATGAACGGCAGGAATATCAAGCTACAAACCAACGTGTTGAGGAACAGCACGGGAATCACCGCATTGTCCTTCAACGACTTTTTCTTGAACACGTCGTAGAAGCCCAACAGGGCTGCCGACGCGAACGCCCAAATTAACCACATAATATATCAATCTTTTTACTTCAAATCCACAGCCTCTCCGGGGCCAGGGGCGGTCACTTCTCCGCGATGTCCGCCGGATATTCCACATCCACGAGGAACAGCGCGTTCCCCGGCATGGACTCTCCCGCCCCGCAACGGTCTTTCCCTTCTATCACAGCACGGAAGCCGTCCACCGTCAGACGCCCTCGCCCCACCTCGACAAGCGTGCCGACGATGGCCCTCACCATGTTGCGCAGGAAACGGTCGGCCTGTATCTCGAAACGCCATTCGCCGGGCGAGAGTTCCGTCCAGCAGGCACGCATGATGCGGCAGTTGTTGGTCTTGGTGTCCGTGTTCACCTTGCTGAAGCTGGTGAAATCGGTATAGTCGAAGAGAGTGGCGGCCGCCTCGTTCATCTTCGCGAAGTCCAGCATGCGGAACAAGCGGCAGGAATAGGCACGGAGGAAAGGCGACTTGGAGAAATGCACATAATAATGGTACGTGCGCGAGAGGGCATCGAAACGGGCATGGGCGTCCGCGCGGACGGGCACCACCTTGTAAGCCGACACGTCGGGCGGCAGCAGGCGGTTGAGCTTGTCCGCCAGCCACGGGCCGTCGATGCGCCGCTCCGGTTCGCCCGCATACTCGAAGTCGAAGTGCGCCACCATCAGGCGGGCATGCACTCCGGCATCGGTGCGCCCGGCACCGGTCACGGCCACGGGTTGCCGCAAGAGGGTGGTCAGCGCGTCCTGCACCACCTCCTGCACGCTGAGTCCGTTGGGCTGAACCTGCCAGCCATGGTAGCGCGTGCCGTCGTAAGCGAGGTATAAAAAATATCTTTGCATCCGTTCGGTTTCGTAAACGGATGCAAAGATAGTGCAAGGCCGGGGAAGGAGCAAATTTAGAAGCTGTTTTAAGAAACTGTTTTTAAGACTTGCCGCGCGAACCATCAAGCGGAATTCTCGTCCCGGTTCCGCTTCCATGGCATCAGGCGAGACTTTTTTTGCCCCCGGCGTCTCTCTTTTACCGCACCATTTCCAGCCATAGCAATGCGGTAGGCGCCGCCACGCCGTGCGGAGTCCGCCAGCGTACTCTGCGGAGAGTACTCGAGTACTTGCCGCAGAGTACTGCGCGCCACACCGCACATCACCTCCCCCGACTGCGCCCTAAACACCCGGGGATTGCCGGCAGCAGCGCGGCAAAGTCACTTCACGATATAATAGTCGGGCTTCAGCCCCCGCAGGGCCTCCTTGCGCTTGGCCGTGCGCACCCGGATTCCCCCAAGGGTGTAGACGTCGACCAGCTCTTCCGGGTCGTCCGCCAGGGTCTCGCCCACGCCGTCGGCACCGTCGTAGTCGCTCATCTGTATGTCGTCCACGTTCAAGCGCTTGGAGGAAGAGCCGGTGGCCGTGAACTTCAGGCGCACAAGCCCGTCCACATCCAACTTATAGCCATAGCGCTTCCATTCGCCCTTGTCGAAAGACATCCCGGCGTCCACCGGCGTCCACGTCATGCCGCCGTCCAGCGAATAGCTGACGGTCAGCTTCACGCCCGTGTCGCTGCCGTACAGCCCGGCATAGAACCATAGCGAATCGCATCCTCCGGTTTTGTCGTCCAGCATCTCAAGCTCCGTTTCCACGCCGTTCTTGGCCTGCATCCTCACGGACTTCGCCCCGTTTTTCTTGTCGGCCTCCAGATTGCCAATCAGCGACTGGGCCATCCTCCAACGGGCCGCCACGCAGGTGGCCTCGGCCTCGGCATAGCCGCCTTTGTTGCCGGCTTCAAAAGTCTCGAAGAAAGCTTTCTGGGCATTCACCTCGCCCGAAAGGCTGACAATGACGTCGTGTACGCCCGGAGTGGACACCACGGCCTCGCCTTCCACATGGCCTTCCTCGTCCACACTGCCCAAACGCACCTGCACGCTTTGTTCTGCGCCGGAGACATGGGCCGACTGCCCCCACGACTCTCCGTCGGCGCTCACCTCGAAAGGCCATTCAACGGTCACCGTCGTGGCATCCTGCGGAACGGCCAATGCCGTAATCTCCAACACTTGCGCCACGGAAGGCCGGCCGGGAACGGAGGAAAAGGACAACGATTGGGCATCGACCGTGAAAACCGGCTCCAGTTCCGGCATCTCCACCTCCACTTCGTTGGAGGCCATGACCGGCTGGCCGCCTTCGTCCAGGACGCTCACCTGATAATAATAGGTAGTGGCCGGGCGCAAGCCGTCCACCCGCATGGACGTCGCGGCCGTTTCCTGCGGGAAACCGTCGAGCAGCTGCCGCCCGCCTTGTCCGTCCTTGGTGTAGACTTCCAACCGATAGGCCAGCCCCTGCCCCATGTCCATCCACGAAGCGGTGAATCGCCGGGCGTTCACCGAGCAATCCACGTCCGCCGCCGGATAGGCCGGAACGCCGTCCACCATCTCCACCCGCAACACGTTGGACTGCTCGAACCCTTCGCCGGACAGTGTCAGCACCGCCGCATGCTCTCCGGCCGGAAGTCCCGCCGCACAAGTCACACCGACGACCGCTCCACGCTCTACCTCTTCAGCCGTCAGCTCCGTTCGGTCGAGCACGAAAGCCTCGTTGTCCGCCCGCAGGACCAACCCTCCCGGCAGATTCCGCCCGCGCACCACGAGTTGCGCCTGCAGCCCCTTGGCAACGGCCTGCAACCCGTAGTCGACGGTGTCTCCGGCAGCCGGCACGAAGAGTTCCGGGGCCGTGGCCTGCTTGTCCGTATAAAAAGCATATTCCGTGCTGTCGCCCCAGATGTAGTCGGCCAGTTGCGGATAGTCCACGAAAGGATTCCTGTTGCCTTGTATGCCATAGACGGCCCTGTTGCGCTCGCGCTCGATGTCGTCCACGGGGTCGGCCTCGTTCCACTGGAGCAGCAAGGCACTCACCCACGGGCGCAACGTGGGGTAGCGGTTCTTCTCCACCACCAGCAGGCCTTCCGGCGTTTGCCACAAATCCTGGTAGTCCTCATAACACGTGGCCATGTAGAAGTAAGTGCGCGCAAAGTCGCCCTTCCATTGGTCTGCCGGTTCCCACACGGTGATGAGCGAGTCCGGCCGATAGGAAGCCGACTTGCCCACGCGCGTCACCCCGTTGTCGAAACTCACGCCGTCCGTCACTTCTCCCATCGGGTTGTTGCTCTTCCGCCCGTTGGCCGTGGCATCGCTGGGAAACAGGTTGAACAAGTCGCAATAGGCTTCGATTTCCGCATGCCCCCACCAGCTGTTGGCGAAGACGTGCTCGATGTTCATGCCCGGCACGGCTTCCAGGCCCTCGAACCGGCGGACGACGTCGCTGTAGCGGTCGCGCACCGTCCCGTCTTCCGAGCGGTCGGTCACGGCGAATCCGGCCCACGTGTAGCCTTCGCCCTTCCCGCCATAGTCCAACACCAGTTCCGGCTGAATCAGTTCATGCAGCGCCGTTTTCAGCTCTGCCTGTTTCAATCCTTCCACCGGCCGATAATAACTTGCCGCTTCCTGGCTCCGGGCCGGGAAGCTATAAGCCGCAAAGCATAAGCATGCTAACAAAAGGTTTCTCATATCCATGCATCTATTTAGTGAGAAACAAAGGTACGACAAAAAACATTCCGCCATGGCGCACGGCCGGGAAAAAAACACCTGCCCCCCCTCCATGGCGCGGAATGCAGGCGGACAAGGTTTCAAAAACCTTTCAAACGGCAGACGGCTTCTTCCGGAACACCCAACCCAGACGGAGCAAAAAGATGACGCCGCGGAAGCACAACTCAATGCACATGGCCAACCACACGCCCTTCAGACCCATGGTGGGAGCCAGCCAGGCCGCCAGCGTGAGCCGCACCGCCCAGATGCTGAACAGATTCATCACGCAGGGCACCACCGTCTTGCCCATGCCCACAAACACGCCGTAGGCCACTATCGCCGCGGCAAACATCGGCTCGGCAAAGGCTTCGATGCGCAGAGCCTCCACGCCCAAGGCGATGACTTCGGCGTCGGACGTCATGGTGCCCATGATGAACGGCGCCCCCACATACATGACAACACCCATCAACCCCATCACCAGCATGCCCATCGACACGGTGATGGCGGCAAAACGCCGCGACAAATCGCCGCGCCCTGCACCGTAGCTCTGGCCGGCCAGCACCGTGGCTGCGTCGGCAATGCCATAACCCGGCATGTAACAAAGGCTCTCTGCCGTGATGGCAAAGGAATTGGCCGCAATGGCAAAGATGCCCAGCGGGGCCACGATGACCGTCGTCATAATCTGTGCCCCGCAAATCACGGCGTGCTCCACCCCCATGGGCAATCCGATGCGCACGGCATTCTTCAGCGTGGCCGCTGCCGGACGGAAACTGCCGCGCTCGTGCGAAAGGCGCATCTCCTTCGAACGGGTACACAGGTAAACCAACGCCCATCCTCCGGCCACGAGTTCGGCCAGCCCTGTGCCCAAGGCCGCACCTTCCACGCCCCAACCGGCACCGGGCATGCGAACCGCCATGCCGAACAGCTCCATGTCGCGCGTAGGGAATATCAGGAAGAAATTGAAAACCACGTCCAACAGACACATCAACACGCCCAACATGCTCGGCACGTGCATGTTCCCCTCGCAACGCAGCATGCCGGCCGCAAGGATGTAAATCTGCAAAACGGGTAGAAAAGCGGAATAAATCAGGAAATAAAGAGAGGCATCGCGACAAATGGAAGGATCTCCGCCCAACCAGACAGGCAACGAACCGCTGATGGAAGCGCCTGCCACGCCCCACAACAAACCGAACAAGCCGACCGCCACCAAAGCCTGCCGAAGCACGGAGCGGGCCCGCAACATGTCGCCCGCGCCGATGGCATGGGCCACCTGGACGGAAAAGCCCGTGGCCACGGCCGAACAAGTGCCGCCGAAAAGCCACGTCGTGGTGGATACCAAGCCGATGGAAGCTGCTGCACCGGCGCCCAAGCTGCCCACCATCGCCGCGTCAATATACTGCATGACGATGGAAGACAATTGCGCCATGATGGCAGGAATGCTCAATTTCCACGTCAAACTCAATTGTTGGCCCAACGTCATGGGTTGGCCATTGCGAATCAGCGCAAGCAGGTCGTTCGATTTCATACGGTGCAAAGATACGGCAATTCAGCGGAACTGCTTGTAAACAAACTACGGATTTTGGAGACCGGGCCGCGTTTCAATGCCGCGGGGCAATCTTGCTTCCACAAGATTGCCCCGCATGGTGTATGAAATGTCTTTCAAAAGGTCACAGCCGGAACCTTATTCCGCCACGGCACCCAGCACCGACTCTTCCGTGACCGGCTCTTCCGACTCCGGTGCCTGCTCAATCAAATCCATAAACTGGTCGAGCTTCGGCGTGATGATAATCTGCGTACGGCGGTTGCGTTGCTTGCCTTCGAGAGTATCGTTGGAGGCAATGGGATTATATTCGCCACGTCCGGCCGCCGACAATCTCCGCGGATCCACTCCATAAGTGTTTTGCAACGCCTGCACCACGGATGAAGCACGCAAAGCACTCAAGTCCCAGTTGTTGCGGATATTAGGCCGTGAGATGGGGTCGGTGTCCGTATTGCCTTCCACCAACACCTCATAGTCCTTGTAGTCCATGATGATCTTGGCAATCTTGCTCAACGTCTCTCCGGCACGCTCGCTGATTTCATAACTGCCCGACTTATAAAGCATGTTGTCGGACAAGGAAATATAAACCACGCCCTTCAGCACCTGGATGTCTACGTCTTGCATCTCCTCACGGGTCAGCGAGCGCGTCAGGTTGTTGGTCAGCACCATATTCAGGGAGTCGGACTTATCCTTGGCCTCCACCAATTGCTTGATAAACTTGTTCGACGCATTGATTTCATCCACAAGCTTCGAAATATTCACGTTGCCTTGCGAATTCTGCTGGATACTCTTATCCAATGAACCCTGCAGTGCGGCATACGAAGCCTTTAATTCCTCATTGGCTTTCTGCGCTTCGGCCAAGCGCTCCTCCAAGCTCTTCGACTTCGTTCCGCATGCCACCAACTTCATCTTTGCATCCTGATAATCCTTATCCAAATTCTTGTAGTCAGACTGCAATTGAGTAAATTGTTTTTTGCTTACGCAGCCCGACAACAAGAATGCACCGGACAAGAAAGCACAACAAATTAATGAACCTTTCCTCATAACTTTTATTATATTAGTACAAATATTCCGAGCTGTTTGTTCTAAATTTCGCGCAAGTTACATAAAATCCCACAACCTGCCACAAAAGGTTATAAAAGAATAAGAAACTATCATATTTATTAGGAGATTACAAAAAGCGGAACAGCAAACCCCATTCCCCCCACCGCACCGTCCGCTGCGGGAAAGCTCGGAAGCACGCATAAAAAAATTCCCGCCCGCGAGGTTTTCACTTCGCGGGCGGGAAACCCTATTAT
>CALULQ010000020.1 GCA_944321525.1 uncultured Paraprevotella sp. | reverse complement strand
GGCGTACTTTGCGGAGAGTACTCGAGTACTTGCCGCAGAGTACGCTGCGGGTATGCGGCACGCCGGCCGCGGGACGGCTCTTGCGGGACGGCGGGCTTCATGTTTTTTGTGTTTTTTTTGAGTTTGTCATACAGCAGATGCAATAAAGCCGTCGTAAGTTCCCGCTTTGGTTAATAATGCACAAAACTGTGCATTTTTATTCAGAAAGAGGAAAAAAGAGGTAACTTTGTGTCACGTTAATCATTCACGAAGATGCGAAATATGAGATTGAAAGCGATTTTTCTCGTTTGGGTGTTCGGATGCCTCGTCGCCGGGCTCCAGGCACAAGGGCTCAGCCGCCAGTATCTGGACTATATCGAGCGCTACAAAGGCATGGCGGTGGACCAGATGCTGCGCTACAAGATTCCGGCCAGCATCACCCTGGCACAGGGGCTGCTGGAAAGCGGGGCGGGCACGAGCACCTTGGCCCGGAAGGCCAACAACCATTTCGGCATCAAGTGCGGGCGGGCCTGGAAGGGGCCGTACATCCTGCAGGACGATGACGCGCGGAACGAGAAGTTCCGCAAATACCGCAGTGTGGAGGAGTCGTACGAAGACCATTCGCGTTTCCTGCTCCAGGCGCGTTATTCCTCGCTCTTCGAACTGTCGCCCAGGGACTACAAGGGTTGGGCGCGCGGACTGAAGCGCTGCGGCTATGCCACGAACCCGCGCTATGCCTCGCTGCTCATCGACTTGGTGGAACGCTACGAGCTGGACCAGTTCGACAAGCACAAGTCGGGCAAACTGCATTACGACTACAGCGGTATAGACCGCATGCTCGACAGCGAGTCGCTGCCCTCGCATCTGGTTTACCACAACAACGAGAACTATTATATCATAGCCCGCGAGGGGGACACCTTCGACCTGCTGGCCGAAGAAACCGGCGTGTCGGCCCGCGACATACGGAAATTCAACGAGCTGCCCAAAGGCTACGTGTTGCAGACGGGCGACGTGCTCTACCTGGAGCGCAAGCGGAAGAAGGCGGCCAAGAAATACAAGGACGTGCCGCACGTGGTGAAAGCCGGGGAGTCGATGTACACGATTGCCCAGCGCTACGGCATCAGGTTGGAAAGCCTTTACGACATGAACAACCTGCCGGACGACTACGCCGTGCAGGTGAACGACATCTTGCGGGTGCGTTGAGAGAAAGGAGGAAAGCATGATGGAGAAGAAATGGTGGGACAGGATGGTGGCGGCCCTGGCGTTCGGGGCTTGTGTGGCGACCGTACAGGCACAGGAACCCTTGCGGCGGGACACGTTGGCGCAACCGGGCGCTGAAGGCTTTCAGGCCGAAGCACCGGCGGGGATGTCCGGCATGCGCCCCTCGGATATGGGGCGCGACGCCTTGGCGCCCGACTCCGTGGTTGCCGACACGCTCGGCGGCGGGCTCAAGTTGCGGCTTCCGGTGGCTTGTCCCAGTGTTGCCGCGGCCCATTTCCCCATGGGATATTATGGCGGCTATTGGGGGCTTTGGGACCTTCACGAAGGCTTCAATGCCACTCTGGACATGAGCGTGATGGCCTCGTTCGGCAAGAACCGTTTCCCCGGAGTGGGCTTCGGCACCGGGATTTCGGGTATGTACGTGCACAGCCTGAACGACCGTTGGGTGCTGGGCGCGGGAGGGTTCTACGACCGTTTGTCGTGGGGACCGGTCTCCGAGAACCGCTTCGGCATCAATCTGCTGGCCGGCTACAAACTGACCGACCGCGTGAGCCTCTACGCTTACGGCAGCAAGGCATTCTATCCGAAGGGCGGAAACGGGATGTGGATCCCACCGATGCCGTGGATGAACAATTTCACCGAGCGTTTCGGGGGCATGTTGCATTTCAAATTGTCCGATGCCGTGTCGTTCTCTGTTAGCGTGGAAGAAAACCGGTGGAATAGGTAGGGCGGAAGTGGCCCTGCATGCGCCGGCCAGACGGGACGGTTGCGGAGTTTCCGGCGCAATGGGTCCCTCGCGGGGCGTCTGTGGCGTGCGATGCAGTGCTTTCTGCGAGCCGCCGCGCAATTTCTCGCTGATTCCAAGCTTTTTGTGTTTTGCCGGATGGCGGCTGTTTCGCATCGGTGAATGGTGCTCGGTGTCACGACGGGGCCGGAGAAAGGCACGTTGGATGCTTTTCCGTCCTTTTCCCGATAGTCGGGTGCTATGTTTCTTCAAAAATGTCTGCGCAGGTGCTTCCGTTTGGCACAGGTCACGGTCTATCTTTGCGGCCGATTGAGAGTGGGGCCCGACGGCGTGGAGGGCTTTTGACAAGATAAGGCGTGGCAGTTCATGATATCTCACGAATATTCTTTCTCCTTTAAAAAACTTTTTGTAGTTTTGCAGTAAACAAAAAAAAGGACTATAGGGTAGAATTGACAGAGTGACATATTGCATAACTTGCTGACGAATTATTGAGACCCGGTTAAATCTGGAAAATTAAACAAGGGAGTCTGAGATAATTGGTTAAGTATGTTCTGTATCCTTCACGAAGGACATGAACTGCTTTTCCTTATTTGGACTCCAAGGTTGTTCCAGAACCGTACCGGGCAAATGAGAAAAGTGTAAGTGCGTGTCCTTTTTTGCTACGGGGACATTTTTTTGAGAGATATTGAAAAACAGGAAAGAGGAGCGGAAGTAAAGTTTGCGGCGTGGAAGGCTCCTTAACTTAACGAGGACGATGAGACGATGGAAAAGCATTATAACCAGAACGAATCGGGGGCTTGGCGGCGCTATGGTGCGCACGGGGCGGATGGCGATGGCCGGCAGGAGGATGCAGGTTGCAGAACTGCGGACGGCGACGGGAAGCCGGGGCGGAATAAGCCCGCGGTGGAACAATCCAGAACCTACAAGTTTCTCCGCATGGCCACGAAGTGGATGGACCGTTATTATCTGGACCCCATATTGGGGTTTGTCATCCCGGGGGGCATGGGAGACTTCCTGACGTCGCTTCTGGCTTTGCCTTTCATCTATGTGGCGGCCTGCAAGGTGCGCTCCTTGCCGCTGACGCTGGCCGTCGTATTCAATATCATTTGCGACCTTGCCATCGGCTTGATTCCTTTCTGCATAGGCGACATGCTGGACGTGTTCAACCGTTCTTATTTGCAGAACATGCGTCTGATTGTTGGCTTCGTGGATGGCGACAAGAAAATTGTTGCCGAAGTCAACGGCAAGGCTGTGGGGACGGCCGTGTTTATCGTGGTGTTCTGCGTGATAATCTACTATCTTGCGTCGTTGGCTGTGAAGGCGGCCGGATGGGGCGCTGACTTCGTCTCCTACCTCGTGGCTTGAGCCGTCCCGGCGGGGAATCATCGCTTTTGCGACAGGAAACTGAGGAAGGCTTGCATCACCTTGTCCCGGTCGGCCGCATACTTGATGCACTCGAAGGGGAAGCCCAACGTGATGGCACGATAGTCCTTGCCCGGATAGGCCACGGCAGCCGAGTAGTTGGCCGGCGTATATAATAAGGTGGAAAAGGCTTCGGGGAGCGGGACAAGGCAATCGGCGTGGGTCACGGCATAGTGGCGGTCGTTGAGTTCCGAATACAGGCTCAGCGTGGTGTTCATTCCGCTCGCCTGGGTATAGGCATCCAATGTCACCGGGGCATGGGCGTCGATTTTCAATGTGTGGCGCAAGAAATCCAATCCTTCTTTCTGGCGCGTGTCGCGGGCCAGGTAGGCGCCGCTCACCAGCAGGCTGCCCCTCATGCGGGTGAACTCCTGCAAGGCGTTGCACAATGCCGGGGTGAGCGCAGGATAGGGCCGCGTGCTGTAGCCGTCGTTCTTTTGCAGTCCGAGGATGAGGTCCACGATGTGGTAGTCGTTCAAGTCCACGTCTTCCGCTTCCACGGCGGAGCGCGAGGCCGAGGCGAAAGAATATCCGGCAACGGTGGCGATGGCTTCGCCGTGTGTGCGTGAATGGTCGAACGTGTTGCCGGCCATCATTCTGCCCTCAAACTCGCTTCCGCTGCTGCCCCATGAGCTCTTGGGGCTTTGTTCCGTGTTGAAGACGGTTTGTCGGCCGCAGAAGCCCGGGCTTTTGAGGAAGGGCACTCCGGGGTCGACCGAGAAGTCGAATCCTCGTGTCGAGTCGGTCCACACCACCTGGGGGCCGGCCACCCGTTGGAATCCGTCGATGATGAGGACGCTGGCTGTTGATTTCTTTGCCAGCATGGCCGAAAGTTCTTCCGAAGGAAAGCTTTCACCTCCGTCGTTCACGGCCGACACTTTGAAGGAATAGATGACATTTTCTTCCGCGGGGCAAGTGAAATGCGGGGCATGCACGAATGTGCCGTTGTCGTAGTCGCGGTTGCCTTGTTTCGTATAGACGATGTATCCTTTGGGCGTGGCCGATGGCTCCAATGCGTCTTCCGTTGGTTGCCATGACAATGCGATTTCTTTCCGGTGCGGGTCCAGGCGGGTCTGGAAGCGGGTGACGGGAAGTGGCTGAACCACGTAGTCGGCCTCGTGCTGGTAGGACGTATATTTCAGGATGCCTTTATAAATAGCCCGCGCCAGCTGGAACTTGAAAGCCGGGTCGTGGCCGAGTACCATGTCCCGGAAGTTCTGATGCGAAAGCATTTCCAATATCATCGAGGGAACTTGCGGTTCGCGCGTCTCGCTGTAGTTGCGGTCGAACATCTGCCGTCTTTTCCACTTGCCATAAGTTCGGCTCAGGTCATTCTCCACTTGCGTCATGACGATGTCGCAGAGGTCGCGGGAGGTCATGCGCGAGAGGCCGGCGGCCAGCATGCCGTCGTTGAAGTCGCTGGTGTAGATGCCCAAGGTGCCGATGAACGTGCTGTCCGGCGCTATGCCGGCATCGCTGTGCAGGGCGATGGACATCTCGATGGGCACATGCAGTCCGCTGTCGGCCGGGAAGTAGGAAGAGCCTCCGGCCAGGTAATTGGTCATATACGAGCGCACGTTGATGTCGTCCCCGTAGTCGTTCATGCCGTTCTTGCTGTCATACACGTAAGCTGGCATGCCACTCCATTGCGCATTGTAGCGGGCGCCTTCCAGATAGCGCGGCATGCCGCTGGTGGTTTCTTGCAAGGAGTCGCCGCGGGCGATGTTGCCCATGCCCCCTCCGAAGCGCACGGCGTCGGCCGAGACTGTGCCCCGGTGGTCGCTCAGGTTGCTCAGGCTGACATAATTGGATTGCGGGTCATCCTTCCCGAAATAGAAAGTGCCGAGGTAGACCCACGTGTTTCCACCCATCCGTTGGTTGACTTTGAAGGTGGTGGAGATGCCGCCGTGGCGGACGACATAGCGGGCGTCCGGCACGCTGGTGGGCAGTGTGGCGTAGGAAACGTAGACGGCATATCTGCCCGGTTCTGGCAGGTTGGGCGTCCAACGGATTTCCGATGCCTGGCTTTTCTTGTCCACTGCCGGGGCGCAACGCACGGTGCCTTGTGCGAAAGGGTTCTCGCCATTGAGGTAAGTGGCTTTGAGCGGTGCGAAGCCCACTCCGCCGTAGGCCCATTCATATTTGTCTGTTTGTTCGGCATACGTGCCGTCCTTTCCCGGCGCGTCGTTGTCCACGACGGCTTCCAACGGTTGCCAGTCGCGCTCACGCGGGGAAAAGACTATGGCTCCGGCATGCTCCAACATGGGAATAAGAAAAGGGATGACGATGGTTTGTGTGAACAAGTCTTCGGTGGTGCAGTACAAATATGGCCGTTGCCACGACCAAGCCTTCTTGTCGTTCTTGTAATACCGTCCGTGGCTGGCCCATACGGACAAATGCCGGTGTTGCATGCCCTTGGTTACAGTGTAGGGGCGTTGTGCCCTTTCCACCCATGGCGCTCCCCGGTATAAGGCTTGTCCCCACTTCTTGTGCAGGAGTGGTTTTCCCGTCCCGATGTCTGTAGCCAGCTCTTCGATGGGTACGTTGTTGCCGTAGATGGTAAGGGCGTATGCGTCGTAGGGTTTCGGGAGCAGCTGCCGGACGGCATTGTAAATGCTTTCCACTTTTTCCCGGCTGAAGGATTGTCCGGCGAAGAGTTCGTTGGCATAAATTTCCACCCGCTTCCCGGCGGCGTCCACTTCGACGCTTTCAATCCGGCAACGGTCCCGTTCGGTGGTATAGGTTGTCTGGAAATCCAGGAAATAATTGTCCAAGCTGGATTTCACCAACTTCTCGCCACGCTGTGAATAAACGGAGAGTCCCAGCAAGAGCAAACCGGCCAGGACCACGAGCCTCTTCTTCATCCTTTTCTCATTTAAGTCCGGTTGCGAATTTTTCCGGATGCCGTCCCCTGAAGTCTTTGAAGTACATTTTGATGTCGTGCATCTGTTGGTCGGCATTCCCGTCGGGCACGACCGCCTGCGTGCAACGGATGGTTTTCGACGGATAGTCCACGCCATAGAGCAGGATAGGCAGTCCGGCCTTCAGTGCGATATAGTAGAATCCTTTTTTCCATTCCGTCGTGCGCGACCTTGTCCCCTCGGGCGTGACGCAGAGATGGAAGGACGAGCGTTCGCGGGCCACCGCTGCCAGTTGGTCGGTCAGGCTTGTTTTCCGGTCGCGCCGCACCGGGATTCCCCCCAGCCGCTTCATCAGTATGCCCAGCGGCCAGAAGAACCATTCACGTTTCATCAGGAAATCGCAACGGAATCCCATGGCACGGCTGTAGAGCAAGCCCAAAATGAAGTCAAAGTTGCTCGTATGCGGTGCCAGGGCGATGACGTATTTGTCTCCCATAGGGACGTTCACCACGGCTTTCCATCCCATTACCTTGAACAGGAGGAAGCGGCAAAGCTTGCGCGCCATTTAGCAGAGTTGGCTGATGACGCCCACCACTTCGTCCACTTGCGTGTTGAAGTCCGCGCGCAGTTTCTTATAGTACAGTTTCGTGCTGCCCGGTTCGGTGTGGCTGATTCTCCTTATGAACTCGTCGTGCATCAGCAAGATGCGGGTCATCACGTTGTCCAAGTCTTTTTGTTCCACCTTTATCTGGTAGTGCGACAGGGCCACACATTCGGCGAACAATTCGCTACAAATATAATTGATTTGCTTCTTTAACGTTCTTCTGTTTGCCATGATTCTGAAGTTTTAACTTACGCAAAGGTAAGGAAATTAGGCGAAAGGGGGAAACTTTTGGCTATAAATTATGTAACTTTACGCGCAAAAACGATGCGATGAGGACGTTTGCCAGAATTTTGTTTTTCTTTTGTTTCGGGATGTCGGTGCTCGTGGCCGGCGCACGGGATGTGGTGTGGACGGAACTGCCCACGCAAGGGCAGTTGCCCGTGGCCAACATCCACCGGTTGTTGCAGGACGGCGAGGGCTACATGTGGTACGGGACGGAAGGCGGCGGCCTTTGCCGGGACGACGGCTACGATGTGGATGTGTTCCGTTCGGACGCCCTCACGCCGCGCCTGCTGGGGAGCAATTCCGTGACCTGCTTGGCGGAGGACGGGCTGGGGCGCATATATATAGGTACGACAGAAGGGCTCTACGTGCTGGATAAGGCGGACTATGGGATTAAGCCGTGGGCTACCGGCGTTCCGTTGGCTCGTCTGCGCACCGATGCCGTGATGGCGGCAGCCGACGGTACCTTGTGGGCAGCTGCCGGCGGGATGATCTATCATTATTCCTTCCAAGGACAGTTGCTGGAAGAATTTCCGTCAGAATGGGACGGAAACCGTGTGAGCGTGTCCGGGTTGTATGAAGACCGCGGGCGGCATGTGTATGTCTCGCAATGGGGCGGCGGCTTGCTGCGCTACGATCCGGCCCGTCGGCAGATGGAAGCCTGTGCGTGGCCGTATGCGTATTCTCCCATACAGATGACGGAGGAGGGGCAGACGGGGCGTTTTTGGGTGGCCACGTGGGGCGGCGGCATCGTTTCCTACGTCCCCGGGGAGGACGTGCGGCGGGAGGCCCGCGTGGTGGTGCATCCCGCGACCGGGGAGGGCGACGACCGTTCGCGCGTCTTGGGCATGGCCTGGGACGAAGGGCAGCGCCGCGTGTGGGTGGCTTCGCTGGACAACTTGTACGCATACGACTGGCGCAGCGGGACATTGGAGGCCGTAGACTTGGAAGGCATCCTTCCCGCGGGGAAGAAAATACTGGACCAGCCGGTGGCGGACCGTTTGGGGAACGTATGGGTGCCGGGCTATTCGCCCCACACCTTTATCCTGTCCCGCCCGGCGGAGGGCATCCGGCGCGATCCGGTGGCGCCCATGACGGACAAGACCGGTTATCCCGTGATGGTGGACTGCATCGCACAAGACGGCGACGGTTATTGGATATGGCAAGGGCGCACGGGGCTGTCGTATTACGCCCCGGCCAAGGGGCGCATTTTCATGACGTCGGAAGCCTCCGGGGTGCGCCGCTCTTTTTCCCGTGTCTTGGCGGAGAGCCGTCGGGGCGGGGGCGTATATGTTTCCCAGGACGGACGGATCATGCGGTTGGCTTGGAACGCCGGGCGGTTTGCAATGACCGACTTGGGAACGGTGCCGGGACAGGGCGGTGTGCTGCACAAGTTGCTCGAAGGCGAGGGCGGATGCCTTTGGGCCGCCACCGGCGACGGCTTGTACAACAATGCCCGCGGGCAGTGGCGGTGCGCCTTGCCATGCCCGGACGGGGTGCGCGACTTCCTTTTGCTGCCCGGTGGCGGGCTTTGCGCCCTGTCGTCAGACGGGAACCTGTATCATTCTCACGGCCGCGGCAAAGCGGAAAAACTGGATGCCGATTCCACCTTTTCCGCTTTGGCTTTGGGGCGCGACGGCATCGTGTGGGCCGGAACGGCGGGAGGCCGCGTCTATGCCTGTTCGCCAAAGACCGGGAGGATGGTGCAAGAGAAGAATGCGGGGAACGCCAACGGCGATGCGGTCAAGGGGATGGCCACGGACGTCTTGGGGCACGTGTGGGTCTTGTCCGACCAATATGTGAAAGAGTATAATCCGCACAACCGTTCCTACCGCCTGCTGCGCAATTCCGACAGTGACGTGCAGATGGACTATTTCCACACCGTAAAGCGCATGGGCGACAGCATCTGTGTGGGCGGCATCGGTGCGTTTTGCATGATAGCCCCTTCGCGGGCTCTGGACCGTCCGGCACTGCCGGTGCGGCCTGTGGTGTCGGCCTATGAAGTGGAGGGCGTGCGCCATTTTGTGCCCTCCGGCAAGCCGGAAGTGGAATTCAAGGCCGGGCAAGACAATGTTTCTTTTTCCTTTTCTTCGTTGGACCATTTGCATGCCCGCAAGGTCAGCTACGCCTGCCGTCTGGAGGGGCACGGGGCCGACTGGATTTATCTGCCGCAGGGGACAAACACCGTGAACTTTTATAATCTCTCGGCCGGCCGCTATACGCTGGAGGTGAAGGCCACCGACGTGCATGGCTGCTGGGGCGAGGCCGTGGCCCGGCTGGCCGTGACGTGCCTGCCGCCATGGTATGCCACGTGGTGGGCCTATGTGTCCTATTGGATTGCAGCCTTGGCGGCAGTGGCGGGTGGCTTGTGGGGCTATCTGCGGCATGCGCAGCGCAAGCAGCAGGAGCGTGCCGAGCGTCGGCTGACGGAGATGAAAATCAGTTTCTTCACCAATGTGAGCCATGAATTGCGCACGCCGCTCACGCTGGTCGTCACCCCCTTGGCCAGTTTGCTCGACGCGGTGAAAGACGAGGTGCTGCTTCGCCAGTTGCGTTCCATCCACCGCCATGCCAGCGAATTGCTGGAGCTTATCAACCATTTGCTGGATTTCCGCAAACTGGAGACAGGCGGAGAGAAGCTTCGCCTGCGCGAGGGAGACCTGGCCGACTTTGTCCGTGTCACCTGTTCCGGTTTCCGGGAGATGGCCGCCAGCCGGCAGGTGGAGCTCCGCACGGACGTGCCCGAAGTGGCCGTCATGATGCGCTTCGACCACGAAAAGATGCACCGTGTGCTGTACAACCTTTTGGGCAACGCTTTCAAGTTCACGCCGCAGGGCGGACGGGTGGAGGTGTGCCTGGAGCGTGCCGAAGCCGGAGGGCTGGTGCTCTCCGTGTCCGACACGGGATGCGGCATCGCCGCCGAAGACCTGCCCCATGTGTTCGACCGTTACTACCAAGGCCGGGAAGGCGCGGCGCATTCCGGCAGCGGCATCGGGCTGCACCTGGTGAAAACCTACGTGGAGATGCACGGAGGGACGGTGGCGGCCGCCAGCCGTCCCGGGCAGGGGGCCGTGTTCCGCATCGTGTTGCCCCCGGCGTCGGTCTTGCCTTTGCAGCAGGAAGCCTTGCCCGATTCCGGCGTACATCGGCATTCGGTGCTGGTGGTGGAGGACAACGAGGAACTCCGTGCCTTCCTGGTGCAGAAACTTTCGGCCGGCTACGACGTGCGGCAGGCGGCCGACGGGCAGGAAGCGCTGGCGGTGCTGGAGCGGCATGGTGCCGACATCGTCGTGAGCGACGTGATGATGCCCGGCATGGACGGCTATGCCCTGTGCCGCGCCATCAAGGGCGACATGCGCACTTCCCACGTGTCCGTCATCCTGCTCACGGCCTATTCGGGCGACGAGCGCGCATTGCAAGGCTACGAGGCCGGAGCCGACTGCTATTTGTCCAAGCCCTTCCGCGTCGAAATCCTGTCCAACCGCATCCGCCATTTCATCGCTTTGCAGGAGGGGCGGAAGCGGCGTTTCCTCGACGAGGCGGAAGTGCGGGCCGAGGAAATAGCCCCCACCAAGGTGGACGAAGAATTCCTCCGCAAAGCCGTGGAGTGCGTGGAGCGCCATCTCGACGACACGGAGTACAGCGTGGAGCGGCTGAGCGCCGATGTGGGCATGAGCCGCATGAACCTCTACCGCAAGTTACAGTCGCTCACGGGGCAGTCGCCCAGCGGATTCGTCCGCACCATCCGCCTGAAGAAGGCCGCGGCGCTGCTGGCGGGCCACGGGCTGACGGTGGCCGAGGTGGCCGACCGCGTGGGTTTCTCCACGCCCAGCTATTTCAGCAAGTGTTTCAAGGAGATGTTCGGCGTGCTGCCGACCGACTACAAAGGCGGGGCTCCGCAGGGCGGCAAGGCGGGCGCGGAGGATGAAAAATAGTGCGAAAATCGGTGAAAACGGCCGTTTTGTTACATTTGTCGCCTTGTTTTGTTACGTGGTTGCGCTTTCCGGGCGGCTTTCCTGCCTAACTTTGCAGCGTCGAATCAAAACAATAAACCAGAGTAAGATATGCGAAACAGTTTGAAATGTTTTTTGGCGTGCGGCCTCTGGGCTGCATGGGGTGCGCAGGCAGGCGCACAGTCGTTCACCTGGTATGCCAGCACGGAGGGCAACACGTGGCAGACGTCCACGGTGAAGCTCTCGAAGAAAGCGGCGGAAGCCCAAGTCACGGTGGACGACGAGGCCGGCTATCCGGCGTTCAAGGCATGGGCGGCCACCTTCAACGAGCTGGATTGGGACGCCCTCGGCGTGCTGACCCGTGCCGAACAGGACGAAATCCTTGCCCGCGTGTTCTCGCCCGACGGCGACCTGCGCTTCTCGCGCGGCCGCATCTCGATGGGCGCCAACGATTATGCCCGTTCCTATTATAGTTGCGACGACGTGGAGGGCGACCTGGAATTGCGCTATTTCAACATAGACCGCGACAAGACCACCATCATCCCGTTCATCCGCGCCGCGCAGAAGTTCAATCCCGACCTGACGTTCTGGATTTCCCCGTGGTGCCCGCCGGCCTGGATGAAAATCAACGGCGACTATCCCGTGCTGAGCAGCAAGTTCAACCAGATGCCGGAGAAGATGAACTATATCCTCTATGGCAACGTGGGCGGGAAAACCGACCCGGACGAAATGAAACTCATGGGCGAGCGTAAAGGGAAGTTCCCCCGCCAGTTGGCCACGACCGATTACTTCATCCAGGACCCGCGCTACCTGCAGGCATACGCGAACTACTTTTGCAAGTTCATCACCGCCTACCGCGAGCAGGGCATTCCCATCGACATGGTGATGTACCAGAACGAGGCCTACAGCTATACGCCTTATCCCGGTTGCGCATGGACGGCCGAAGGCACCGTCCGCTTCAACCGCGACTATCTGGGACCGACGCTCAAGCGCGAGCATCCGGACGTGAAGCTTTACCTGGGCACGTTCAACACCAACCGCGTGGACTACGTGCAGAAAATCGCATCCGACAAGAAGTTGCAGGAATACGTCAGCGGCATGGGCTTCCAGTGGGAAGGCCGCGAGTCGCTGCCCGTCTTGCGGGCCGAGCATCCCGACTGGAGCTACATCTGTTCCGAGAGTGAATGCGGATGGGGCAGCTTCGACTGGGCCGCAGGCGAGCATACTTTCGAGCTGATGAACCATTATCTGGGCAACGGCTGCAACGAATACACCATCTGGAACTTCATCCTGACGGATAACGGCGAGAGTCCTTGGGGCTGGAAACAAAACGCGCTCATCCGCGTGGACAGCAAGGCGCGCACGTTCACCTACACGCCGGAGTATTTTGCCGTGAAGCATTACAGCCACTTCATCGTCCCGGGCACGAAGGTGGTGGCCTACAAGGCGCAGGGCGAAGACCGCATGCCGGTGCTGGCCTGCAAGACGCCCGAAGGGAAATACGTGGTGATGGCCGGGAACTTCAAGGACGAGGCCGCGCCGCTGACCGTGAAGATCGGGGAGAAGAGCCTGAGCGCAAACCTGGCCCCCCATTCTTACAACACGTTCGTGATGAAATGAAATATTGACCAAACACAAGCAAGTGAAGTTGTTCTTTATGAAGAGGAAGCCGGTGGCGACTTGGTGCGCTGCCGGCTTCCGTGCGTTCGGGCGGAGGCGGAACCGGGGGAGAGGTCGAAGTGTCAAAATGTCAAAAGCGGATTGACGGCGCACGGGAATCGCGTATTCCGCACCGACGGGAAAGCCGCTGGCGAATACGGGCGTATTTCGTGTCAGGGCGGAAGCGGAATGTAAGCGTTTCCGCGTTTTCTTCCGCATTTTGTCGGTCCGAGGTGGCCGGTCGGCGCTTGGGGCGGGCTGCCGCGTCGTTGGATGGGGCAGAGCGCTGACATTTTGCACATGCGACTTTGCCCGGCATTCTGTTCCATCTGGATGAAAACGACCCTCCGAAGCCCCTTTTTCCGTCCCTTTTTCAGCCGATTCCCTTATGGTTCAGTCCCTGATTCCTTGTCGGCGCCCCCTGTGCGGCCGGAGCGGTTTTGCGCATGCCGGCAACGGGGACGTTGGACGATTTTCTGCCGTGGTGCGCCGCGTTTTGCAGTACTTTGCGGAGAGTACTCGAGTACTTTGCGGCAAGTACTTTTCCGCCGTCCGCAGGACGCATGCCCGTCCATGGCGAAGGGACGGGCGGAAAGGCGCCGGCCTGAGAAACACAGAAACCTCCAAAAATGTAAAAACTCACGGCCGCGGACCCTGAATCCGGTGTGGGGAAACGGACATTTTGAAGAGAAATGCGTGCAGGAAGCATAAAACCGCTGCTGTTTTTAACAGTTGGACGCCTGCATTGCTCTCCTGGCGTTTCTGCCGTGACGCGGATGGCGCCCGATTCTTGTCTTTTTGAAAGGGAATCAGTCGAATCCCTGTCATCCTGATTCCGGGCGGAAGCCGCAGGCGGGATGCAACGCGGCGTGCGGAAAATGTTAGCCGATTGCTCCGTTGCGGACTTTTTTGCGCCTCCCGTTTCTGTATTCCGCCAAAAAGCAGTAATTTTGTTGCTGAAAATGCTTTTCAACAATTAACAAAGATTCAGAACATGGAAAAAAGTGCATTGCAAATTGCCAGAGCGGCTTATCAGCCGAAGTTGCCCAAAGGATTGCAGGGTAACGTGTCTGTGAAGGAAGGCGCACCCACGCAGTCTGTGGCCGACCAGGAAGAAATCAAGAAACTGTTCCCGAACACTTACGGGATGCCCCTGATTGAGTTCGTCCCGGGCGAAGCGAAAACGTACGCCCCGTTCAACGTCGGCGTCATCCTTTCCGGCGGACAGGCTCCCGGCGGACACAATGTCATCTGCGGCTTGTTCGACGGCATCAAGAGACTGAACCCCGAAAGCAAGCTCTATGGCTTCATCCTCGGCCCTGGCGGTCTGGTGGACCACAACTATATGGAACTGACGGCCGACATCATCGACCAATACCGCAACACGGGCGGTTTTGACATGATTGGCTCTGGCCGCACGAAGCTGGAGAAGGAAGACCAGTTTGAAAAGGGACTCGAAATCATCAAGGAACTGGGCATCAAGGCCGTGGTCATCATCGGCGGCGACGACTCCAACACGAACGCCTGCGTGCTGGCCGAATATTATGCGGCCAAGAAGTGCGGCGTGCAGGTCATCGGTTGCCCCAAGACCATCGACGGCGACCTGAAGAACGACCAGATTGAGACTTCGTTCGGTTTCGACACGGCTTGCAAGACCTATTCGGAAGTCATTGGCAACATCCAGCGCGATGCCAACTCGGCCCGCAAATACTGGCACTTCATCAAGCTGATGGGGCGCTCGGCCTCGCACATCGCCTTGGAGTGCGCTTTGCAGTGCCAGCCCAACGTCTGCATCGTTTCGGAGGAAGTGGAAGCCAAGAACCAGACGCTGGACGACATCGTGACTTACATCGCACAGGCTGTGGCCAACCGTGCCGCCGACGGCAACCACTTCGGCGTGGTGCTCGTTCCGGAAGGCCTGATTGAATTCATCCCGGCCATGAAGGCCCTGATTGCCGAACTGAACGACCTGCTGGCCACGCCGGAAGGCGCAGCCGTGGCAAAGGACGAGCAGCGTGAATGGATCCTGGGCAAGCTTTCCGCCGCCAACAAGGCCGTTTACGAGTCGTTGCCCGTGGGCGTGGCTGCACAGCTGACCATGGAGCGCGACCCGCATGGAAACGTGCAGGTGTCCTTGATCGAGACAGAGAAGCTGCTGTCGGAAATGGTGGCTACGAAGCTGGAGCAGTGGAAGAAGGAAGGGAAATTCAGCGGCAAGTTCGCTGCCTTGCACCACTTCTTCGGTTACGAAGGCCGTTGCGCCGCTCCGTCGAACTACGATGCCGACTACTGCTACGCTTTGGGTACGAGCGCGGCCATGCTGATTGCCAATGACAAGACGGGCTACATGGCCATCGTGAAGAACACGACGGCTCCTGCTGCCGAGTGGGTGGCAGGCGGTGTGCCCATCACGATGATGATGAACATGGAGAAGCGCAACGGCGAGATGAAGCCTGTCATCAAGAAGGCTTTGGTGCGCCTCGACGGTGCTCCCTTCAAGGAGTTCGCCGCTCATCGCGACCAGTGGGCCCGCGAGACCTGCTTCGTATATCCCGGCCCGATCCAGTACTTCGGCCCGTCTGAAGTTTGCGACCAGCCGACAAAGACGTTGCAGTTGGAACAAGCTAAATAACAGACAGAAACAATCCGAACGGGTCCTCCCATAATTTGAGTGGGGGGACTTGTTCTTTTTTTGCAGATGGAAAAAGGAAAGTTTAATACGGCCGGTTCGTTATGTGCGCACAGACCCCGCAAGTCATAAGAAACAAGAAGCCGGCATCCCGCGAAGGCGGGCGGGCAAAAGAAGGGCGCAATCCCGCGCCGCGCGCGCCAAGGCGGAAGAAAGCGGGCCGCAAGCGGAAAAAGGCGGCCGACAAGTGGCTGTTCTTCAGGCGGTGGCCGTCGTGGGCCGTCTGGACGGGCGGAGTGTTGCTGGCGGTGGCCTACATTGCTTTCTTTTATCATTTCTTCGTCGACTCTTCTTCGTGGCGCTGGAAGGCCATTTATGGCGACCCCGTGTATCCGGAAGGCTTCGACGTGCACGGCATCGACGTGTCGCATTATCAGGAAGACATCGACTGGGAGTTGCTGCGCAACGCCAGCCTGGACACGTCGCCCGTCAGTTTCGTGTTCATCAAAGCCACCGAAGGGGAGACTTTGCTGGACGAAAACTTCAACCTGAACTTCTACGAAGCCAAGCAAAACGACTTTATCCGGGGCGCTTACCACTTCTTCCTTCCCAACGTCGACGCGCGGCGGCAAGCCCTTTTCTTCCTGAAACAAGTGCATTTGGAGCCGGGCGACCTGCCTCCTGTGCTGGACGTGGAAAAGACGGGCGGCCTGACCGGGGCGCAACTCAGGAAAGCCGTGAAGACATGGCTTGACATCGTGGAAAAGGAATACGGCGTGAAGCCCATCCTCTACACGGGATACAGGTTCAAGATGGACTATCTCAACACCCCGGCTTTCGACGAGTATCCTTATTGGATTGCGCACTACTATGTGGAAAAGCTGGCCTACAAAGGCAAGTGGAGTTTCTGGCAGCATACGGACTGCGGCAAGGTGCGCGGCATCAAGGGGAACGTGGATTGCAACATCTTCAACGGCTCGATGGAAGAGCTGATGGAACTGACCATCAAAGAGCCCGAACCCGTGGTGGAGCCGGAAGACACCCTATGAGCGTCGTGGCTCGAGCAGGAGCGCGGCCCAGCCGTCTTTTTCCGTTTGCCGGGTGCAGGCCAGTCCCAGTGTTTCCGCTTTCCCGATGAGCAGCGGGCTGTCTTCGGTGTAGAATCCGCTGAGGATGAGTTTGCCCTGTGGCGAGAGTGCGGAACGGAAGGCCGGCAGGTCGGCCAGCAGGATGTTGCGGTTGATGTTGGCCAGCACGATGTCGAAAGTCCCCTTTCCTTGCAGCACGGCCGAGTTGCCTTCGACGACTTCCATTTGGCTGACGCCGTTCAGCCGCATGTTTTCCTTTGTGTTCTCCACGCTCCAGTTGTCCACGTCGTATCCAAAGACGTGTTCCGCGCCCTTGAGCACGCAAAAGATGCCCAAGATGCCTGTCCCGCATCCTGCGTCGGCCACCGTCCGCCCTTCGAGGTTCATGCCCAGCAGGATTTCGAGAATCATGCCGGTGGTTTGGTGCGTGCCCGTTCCGAAAGCTTGGCGGGGATTGATGGTGATGTCATACTCGGCCGTGGGGAGCGGGGCGTGGCGGGTGCTGTGGACGAAGATGTCGCCGGCAATGAGAATCGGCTCAAAACCATTGCGTTCCCATTCTTCGTTCCAGTTCTTGTCTTCGGCGTCTGCCACTTGGTAGGTCACGGCAATGCCCTCCATGGGGAACGCCTCGATGATGGCGTCCAGGGCCTGCGGGTCGAAAACGTCTTTTTGTGCGTAGCCTTTGAAGCCTTGCGGGGTGTCGACGAAACTTTCCAGTCCGGCATCGGCGGCCAAGGCCGTCAGCAGGTCGGCTGCATCCCGGTTGTACGGGTTGATGGTGAATTCAAGTTCTAAGTATTTCATGATGTCTTAATGTTTGTCCGGGGTTACCGGGTTGCGTCTGTGCATTCGGTGGCGGTGATTTCCCGCACTTCCTCTCCGGGTGTCCCGGCATCGGCTTCGCGGGGAAAGTAGACCGGCATGTCGGCCTGCAAAGGCAGGATGCGCAGTTCCAGTTGCTTGCAGTTCCGGGGCAAGCGCCACAAGGCGTATAGGAACGCCCGCCCGTTGTAGAAGTTGTCGGCCACGAGGCGCCCGTCGGCATAGAGGCGGGCACAGTCGCCGCGGTAGCTGATGCGGAGCAAGGCGTTACGGGCAGCGGGAAGGTCGATGGCATAGACGGCAGCGCCTTGGAAATCCTCGTCGGTGGGGCTTTCGGCCACTTTGTTCACCCCGATAGGGATTTCCCGCGGCTTGCCTGCCTCCTGTGTCTTTTTGAAGGACACGGGGCGGGGCGCTCCGATTTCTTCTTCGGGCAAGAAAAGGCGGCCGGCCGTCTCGGAGTCCAGCAAGTAGATGTTCCCGAAGACAGGGCGTTCCGTCCCGCGTGCCTTCAGGTTGCGCAACACCTTGTCGCCGATGGCGATTTCCGTTGGGATTCCCGGGATTTGTTCCAGATAGATTTTGCCGTCCCGGCGGGCAATGATTTGTGCCGTGGCGTAGCGCATGCCGTCGATGTTCACAGGGAAGATGCAGCTGGTGCCGGCCGGGATGGTGAGCGGTGGGAACTCCACGCCGCAGGCTTCCAGCCGCACGTTCTTTTTGTCCGTCAGGCGCTGCAGGCGTTCGTAGTTGTTGACGAAGATGAATCCGCGCCCGTCTTTGGTGCGGCAGGCCCAGCGCAGGAAAGAGTCGTCGCCTTGGGGAATGTCTTGCGGGCAGGGGTAAGAGGCCGTCATGGGGGCGAGCGTCTCGCCGTAGTCCTGCAAGAAGAGATGAAGTTTGCGCAAGAGATAGTAGTGCGGGTTCTTTTGTCCGAACTCGCCCAAGGGAGCCTGGAAATCATAGGTCTTCACCGGCAGGTCGTTGTAGTTGGTGGCCGGCGTGCGCTGGGTCTCGTTGAGGTAAGTCAGTTTGCCGTCGGGGTTCGTTCCTCCGTGATACATGTAGTATCCCAGAAGGTTGCTGCCGCTTCCCAGTTTGACGACAGCCATGGCATAAGCGTCTTCGGGATAAAGGAAGACGCGGCGGTGGTAGGAAGTCATCATTCCTCCGCCAAGTTCGCAGGTGAAGTAGGGGTATTTCCTTTCGTGGTTGTCGTTTCCTGTGGTCTGGTCCTCCAGCTGTTCGCTCGCAATGGCGCCCGAATTGCGGAAGGCGCGGAAGTTGAATGCCTTGTAATAGTTGCCGACAGCCTCTTTGGTGCTACGGTCCCAAAAACCGTCGGCATAGTCGCCATAGAGCGGAATCATTTCCCCGTAGGGAAGGGGCGACCGCAGTTCCGGCCACCCTGTTCGGGTATAGAAAGGCAAGTCGAAACCGATGGCCTGGGCCATGCGCTTCAAAGCCAGAAGGTAAGACGCATGTCCGCGGTATTCGTTGTCGAACTGTGCGGCTATCACGGGCCCGCCGTCTTTCCATTGCAGGCCTTGCACCTGGGTGAAGATTTGGCGGTAGAACCTCTCCACGCAGGCAAGGAACAGCGGGTCTTCCGAGCGCGACCGGCATCCCTTGTCGAAAACCCAGTCGGGGATGCCGCCGTTTCTTGCTTCGCCGTGGCAGAAGGGGCCGATGCGTAGCACCACGGGCAAGCTCTCGTCCTTGCAGATTTCCAGAAAGCGCCGCAAGTCGCGCTGTCCGCTCCAGTCGTATTGGCCTTCTATCTCTTCGATGTGGTTCCAGAACACATAGCAGGCCAGCATCGTGATGCCCCCTTCCTTCATCTTCCGCACTTCCCGTTGCCATTCCCCGGCGGGAATGCGGGAGTAGTGCACCTCGCCCATGGCGGGGACGACGCGTCGGCCGTCGAACATGAGGCTTTGGGCGTCCCAGCTCACTTCCGGCATGTCGGTTTGCGTTTTGTTCACGATGGAGGTCGTGTCATGTAAGAAGGCATTGTGTGCCGTCAAGTCAGTGAAACTTCCAATGGCGCATATTAGGAGGATGAGTTTCCTTATGTCACGCCTTTTCGTCCGAAACCGCTGGTCCATTATCGTTCTCTGCATGGATTTATGTCTTTATTTTCTTATCCGAGGACAAAGATAGTGCAAGTCGAGAGGAGTGCAAAGCAAAAACGCGTGAAATGCGTTTTTGTTTTCACTTCCGAGGCGCCACCTATCTTATTTAAAGATAGTGCAAGTCGAGAGGAGTGCAAGGCAGAAACGCGTGAAATGCGTTTTTTTGTTTTCATTTCCGGACGTCCCTATCTTATTCTAAAAATAGCCAAAAAAGAGTTATAGCCCGTCGTTTCTGCGGCGTAAATCCTTGGGGATGTAGGGAGAATAGAGTATATTTGCATATATAAAAGGTAGGAGGAATAACGATGAAAGCGAAGATATTGTTTATGACCCTCATGGCAGGCATGCCGCTTGCCGGTTTTGCCCAAGTGGACGATATGTATTTCGTTCCCCAAAAGGAAGAACCGAAGAAAACATCCACCGTGGTGGTCACTTACGAAGACACGCACCATCCCACGGCGGCAGATGAGCATGTGCCGGAAACGGTGGAGGAGGCACACTACGCGACTGGAGAAGTGCGCGACGTGGACGAATATAACCGCCGCGGGCGCTGGACGGGAGAGGACGGACTGCCCGATGATTCGCTGGCATACGCCGACAGCACGGAGGTGGAAGCCGAAGGCGAAGGCTCCGGCGACGAATACGCATGTTCCAAGCGCATTTTGCGCTTCTGCGCTCCCACGGTGGGAGTGGCTGTGAGCAGTCCCTTGTATTGGGACTTGTGCTATGGCCCGAATTCCATCTATTGGGATGTGTATGACGACGGTATTTACGCCTATGCTTTCCCGAGCAGTTGGAGCACGTTCTATTGGGGACCTTACTATTCGTGGGGCTGGGGCTGGTCTTATTGGGGCTGGGGTGGCCCGTGGTATGCCGGTTGGTATGACCCGTGGTATTGGCGTCCCTATTGGCATCACTATCCCCATTGGGGACATCCGGGACCGGGCATAGCCTCTCGGCCGGTGAACCGCCCGAGCGTGAGGTATCGCGAGCACAGTGCGCTGGCCCGTGGGAACGCGCGGCGAACCGGGCGCGACGTTTATTCCTCGCGCTCTGCGACGCGCACTCGCGATGCTTCGCTGAGGAGGCGCTCTTCGAGCAACGACTATCAGCCGATTCGTTCGACCACGACCACACGGCAGCCGATGCGCAGCACGACGACCACGACGCGCTCTACTTATACGCCTTCGCGCAGCAGTAGCTTCACGCCTTCCACGCGGAGCACCTATCGTCCGACCGTCAGCTCGCCCAGTCGCGGCGGCGGTGGAGGGGGAGGCTTCTCGCCCAGCCGTGGTGGCGGTGGCGCGAGAGGCGGACGCCGGTGATGCAGGACATGATGTCGTATAACCTTTAAAAACGAGATGAAGATGAACAGGAAATATTTATTGTTTGCCAGCGCGCTCCTGGTGGGCCAAGTGGTCGCGGCGCAGACACCTTATATGAACGAGAACTACATGCCCACCGATTTGATTGGTTCGGCGCGTTATGTGGGCATGGGCGGCGCTTTGGGCGCTTTGGGAGCCGATGTTTCGGCCGGGGCTGCCAATCCTGCCGCGCTCGGCTTGTACCGCCGCAGCGATGTGTCGATGGCTTTCAGTGTGCTGACCCAGAAGGAAAAGCCCGACCTGAACGCCGACATGACCCACATGTCGTTCGACCAATTGGGGTTCGTGGTGAGCGTGCCCATCATGGGCAAATCCGTGAGGTATGTCAATTTCGGGGCGAACTACCAGAAGCGGGCCAACTTCAATTCGTCTTTCATTGCCGACAACGGGCAATTGAACGGCTTGTCGCAGACGCAGCAGATGGCAGACGTACTGAACCATACGCCCTATTCCACGCCCTTGGCCGACCTGATGTATTATGGTTGCCTGGTGAACCCGGTCTATAACCGCGACGGTCAAGGGAATGTGCAGCTGGACGAGGCCGGAAATCCCCAATATGACTATTATGACGCCTTGGAAGCCGACCAAAACAATTACGACCGCGTGACGGAAGGCGGCATTGCGGGGTATGAATTCAACATGTCGATGAACATCAAGGACCGGGCATACGTGGGCTTCGCCATCGGGGTGAACGATGTGGACTATTACAGTTACAGCACCTACCGGGAGTTCGGCCAGATTGGCAACAGTTTCAATGAGATGCTCTCCGGGGTAGAGTATTATTCCTTATATAATACACAGCACGTGAGCGGCTATGGCGTGAATGCGAAGTTTGGTGCCATCCTGCGTCCTGTGGCGAATTCTCCTTTCCGCATCGGACTGGCGGTGGAAACGCCCACGTTCTATCATATGGAATATTATTCCTCCTACAGCATCGACTCGCCCATGTACGAGGATGAAAACTACAATGTCCTTCTGGAACAGGATGCCAACGGCGATTTCGTCTACACGAACCACCAGCCCGAGGTGGATTTGGCTACTCTTCACATGCGCATCGTCACGCCTTGGAAGGTAAGGGTGTCGTTGGGGCATACCGTGGGCAAGTATGCGGCCTTTGGTGCGGAATACGAATATGCCAATTATGGACAGACCAAACAAGGGTATGAAGACTGGGACTACGACAACTGGTGGGGCTACACCTACGGAAGTACGGTGCGCGACAAGGAAATGAACGCGCTGCACAAAGCTACGATGCGGGGCAGCCATTCGTTCAAGTTCGGCATGGAACTGAACCTGACGGACAATGTGGCCTTCCGTGCCGGTTACAACTACTATTCCAGCATGTTCAAGGATGAGGCCACGCTCGACCAGACCGGTGATTCGCCGGCTTTCGGCTACCAGACCACCACGGACTACATGAACAAGGGCGACGTGAATATTTTCACGGCGGGATTGGGATATCGCGGGCGGCATTTCTATGCAGACATCGCCTACAAGTACCGTATGCAATCCGGCGACTTCTATGCTTTCGACGACACGTATATCGCCACGCAGGAAAGCGGCCGGCTGGCTCCCGTGGAGGTGAACCTCGACACGCATCAGGTGTTCTTCAGTGTCGGATATAAGTTCTGATTTTCGGGAAAAACGTGCAAAAGTGTGTGCGGAATGAAAAAAAGTTCCGAAAAAGTTTGGAGTTCCAAAAAAACTCACTACCTTTGCACCATCAAAACAAAAGGCTGGGGTATTAGCTCATCTGGCTAGAGCGTTTGACTGGCAGTCAAGAGGTGGCAGGTTCGAGTCCTGTATACTCCACGGTTAAAAAGCTATTTCCAATTCGGGAGATAGCTTTTTTTATAGATTGCACTCGGGCGGCCATTCTGCGGGCCGCATTCTTTTTGTGGACTTGTACGATAGGGAGTTTCGAACAAAAAGATATGAGCATGGCTACACTGAAAATAAAGTTCCGCGCGTCGACAGTGCGGGGAGCAGAGGGTACATTGTATTTCCAAATCATTCACCGGCGTTTGCTTCGCCTTGTATGCACAGGGTATAAACTTTATCCCGAAGAGTGGGACAAGGCGAAGGAGAAAGTCAACTACCTGCATGCCGGGGCCGGAAGGCATGCCTACTTGGTCGCCTTGGAATGCCGGTTGTCGAAGGATGAGGAGTTGTTGCGGGGCGTCATCCGGCGTTTCGAACAGGCGGGCGAGGAATACACTTCCGTTCAGGTCGTAGAGGCATATTCGTCGGAGAGCGGAGGGCGGGGCACTTTCGTGGCATACGCCCGCTCTCTTGTGGCACGGTTGGCGGATATCGGGCGATGCCGGTTGTCGGAGACTTACCTTGCCTCCATCAACAGCTTTGTGCGCTTCCGTGGTGGAAATGGAGATTTGCCGCTGGCCGGGATAGATTCTGTCTTGATGATGGAATATGAATCCTACTTGAAATCGTGCCGGTTGAGCCTTAATACCATTTCCTTTTATATGCGCAACTTGAGGGCGATATACAACCGTGCGGTGGAAGAAGGGTTGGTGGCTACGCGGCACCCTTTCAGCCGCGTGTACACAGGAGTGGAGAAGACGGCCAAACGTGCCGTGCCTTCCGGGACAATCAGCCAGATACGGCGCTTGGACTTGTCGTCTCATCCCATGATGGAACTGGCCCGCGACCTGTTCCTTTTCAGTTTCTACATGCGCGGCATGTCTTTCGTCGACATGGCGTTCCTGAAAAAGGCAGATTTGAGGGGCGGCCTTCTGGTATATCGCCGCCATAAGACCGACCAGCAGTTGAGCGTCAAGTGGGAAAAGCCCATGCAGGACATCGTCGACAAATATTGGAATCCTGCGTCTCCTTTCCTGCTGCCTATAATAAAGGTAGCCGGAGAAGGAGAGCGGCGCCAATATCTGAATGCGTCCCACCTGATGAATAAGAACCTGAAACGAGTGGGGCGGATGGTCGGCTGTCCGGTAGAACTGACTTTTTACGTCGCCCGCCATGGTTGGGCCAGCATCGCCAAGAGCAAAAACATTGCGCTCTCGGTCATCAGCGAGGCCATGGGGCACGATTCGGAGAATACGACACGGATCTATCTGGCTTCGCTTGACACGTCGTTGGTGGACCAAGCCAATAATGCGGTGATGGATTCCATCTTGTGAAAAAAAGTAGAGGATGCCTTGGCGTGTAAAAAGGGTGTATCTCTTGGCAAGAGATGTATCGGCAGGACAAAGGTACGTAAAAAGTCAGGAATTTGCATAATAAAGGCGGATTTTAATTCAGAATTTAACAAATAAGGACATCCTGAACCGCTTCCCGTCGACCTCGGTTGTTTAACAATCCAACGCGAAAGGGACTATATCCCCTTATATATTAACACGTTCTTTCTGCCGGGAGATGCCGATACATCTCTTGCCAAGAGATGCATTGAGAAAAGAAGTGTCGGTTCTTGTAACCGCACAACCGGAAACAACGCCTTTTTAAATGGCAAACGGACGTTGGAAAGAAAAAGGGGACAGCCCCCTGCTTTGCAAAAGGACTAATATAACTGCTTGTCGATTAATAGAGTATGATGGCAAGCAGGATTGGGCGATATTATCTTCACCGAACGAGACATGACAGAAACTGAAGACGCGAGGGACATTGCGGAGAGGCAGGAGCAGTGGTTCGTCATGCGCGATTTGACCCGCCCGAACACCAAAGTGCCGGCTTTCTTGATGTTGCAACAACTGAATGTCCGGTGCTTTACCCCCATGGTGTGGAAAATAGTCTTGCGCCGGGGGCAACGCGATCGGGTCATGGCGCCTTATATGCACGATTTGCTCTTCGTGTACGACACCCGTGAAACCATAGATGCCATTGTCGGGCGTGTCCGAACATTTCAATACCGATACCTTCGCAACACCAACCGTGTGCCGATGACCGTGCGGAACGAAGAGATGGAGCGCTTCATCCAGGCTGTGGGGCATTCGGAATCTATCCGTTATTATCGGCCGGAAGAAATCACGCCCGACATGCGCCACCGCAAGATCCGCATCATAGGCGGACAACTCGACGGACTGGAAGGCAGCTTGCTCACCGTCCGCGGTTCGAAGACCCGCCGCTTGCTGGTAGAGATCCCGTCCCTTTTGGCCGCCTCTGTGGAAGTCAATCCCGAGTTCATACAGTTGCTTTGAATTTTCTGTTATAAAATCAAAAGAATATTGCAATCGTGAGATGGATTTCATATTTTTGCGTATGAAGTTCAAATGTTGAACGAAATCCGTAATAGTTTGAATGCCATGTCTTCCGAAAAAATGAGATACATCCTTTGCCGGAGAAAGGAAACTCCCCGCACGGACGTGGAAATGACTCCGTTGAAGGAATCGATTGAAGCCATCTTTTGTGAGCAGAATCTTGACAATGATTGCGACACGATAGCCCGGCACATGTGTTCATATTTGGAATACATCATGGATTTCCTGAAAGACGGTGATTGCGACAGTGCCGTCTATATGTTCTTGGAGCTTATGGAAAGCCTGGCTTATCATTTCGTGGAAGATGAACATTATGGATACTTTGACGACTTGTATAGTCCCGATTATGTAAGTGAGAGGATGATGGCGGAATTTATCAAACAAATTAAAGCCGGAAATCTGCCGGAGGAAAATTTGATACAATTGAGAGACGGGATGCAAAAACTGATGGAAACGGAAGCCTATAAAAGTTATTATGTCCCGGCTGCAGTAAGCATGTGGGAACAGTTCGAAAACGGTCGGCAGTTAAGTTCGTTTTGGCAGGTTTGAAAGCCGGCAGTTGCAATGAAAGACAACCGTTATTAGGCTGACACTATACGATTTCATCGAAACTTATTGTGAGTCAATGACTATGAATCCATTCGCGTGAATGCCGCGTGAACCCTTAAGGGATAGAGGGTTCACCGCATTCCGTTGATATACAGATAGTATGAACCCTGCGAACCCTTTCTGAAAGAAACTTCCTGAAGAGGAGGTGAGAGGTGAATGATGAACAAGTCTATGAGGTTTCACCGTCCTATGCCGCTCAGATTCTCCCTTAATATGTCTTTCCGCACATCAGCCACATGTTGTGCGCACAACGACAATTCGCCTTGCGCACAACGCTTCGCGCTTTTGCGCACAAAAAAAGAGGGCTATTCCGAACTGATGGGCAAAAGAAGTTGCAATGAAAAGTGCCTCAAGAGGTTCTTTACCCAGATAGGCGTAGGCAACCGTGACTACGGAAAACTTAAGCTATTGGCCATCGGCATAAGTGAGAACAAACTATAAAAATCAACTGAATTCTAATTTTATTTTAGACGTTCCGCTCGTAAAACGGAGGATAGTCAGATTTGAACGCTTATTTTACATAAAATGACAATTCATATTGTACTTTTTTCATTGGTTGTGATTTTGTATGCGAAGTGGATAATATATGTGTTGACACTACCATTAATTCGCATGGTTCAGCAACGAAGAGTTGGCAAAGTTGAACGAAAATCTTCTTCTGAAAGTATGTTGAATTCCCCTCAGGCGCAATCTCAAATCTCTTTGTTACATAAATTGGAATTACAGTGCAGGCGTTATCTGGCGGGATATATGCGATATGCTGATTTTCAAACAGGATTAATACCATCACATCATATTCGCGATTTCCTTTATCGTAATGTATGGCTTGTTGATATGGGGAAGGATGTAATAATTTACTTTGGTGCAGAAATCAGAGCGGCAGAGAAACTTCATCTTGGTAAAGGCAGTATTATTGGTGACAAGGCTATATTGGATGCTCGACGAGGCGGGATTTATATAGGTGAGAATGTGAATTTTGGATCTCAAGTTCATCTTTGGACGGGGCAACATGATTATAACGATCCTTATTTCAGAAGTATGCCTGGTCGAAGAGGGCCAATAAGGATAGGTAATCGTGCATGGATTGGACCTAATGTAACCATATTACACAGTGTGACGATAGGTGAAGGTGCGGTAGTTGCAGCAGGTGCGGTAGTGACTAAGGATGTAGAACCGTATACTTTAGTAGGTGGTATTCCTGCAAAAAAAATAGGAGAGCGTAATCGTAACCTATGTTATGAATTTGATGGTAATCCTATTCCTTTTTATTAATGTTATATAGGATGCTTTGTCTTCAGGCATGTAGCATTTAAAACAAATGTGTATCTGCGACGAGTGCTGTTTTTAATCTGTGCTGAAAACTTATGTACCCAATTATCGACATGAGTGCAGGCAATTTATAAATGACCGAATTTTAATATGCTGATTTAGACATACCGTCTGTAATGTAGGTGTAAGTCGGTGTTTGATGCATACTAAGATGGAACAATCCAACAAATCCAATAGCAAACGGATAGCCAAGAACACTCTTTTACTTTATATTCGACTGATTTTCACCATGGCTGTTGGCCTCTTCACAAGTCGCGTGATATTGGCCACGTTGGGAGTGGATGATTATGGCGTATATAATGTGGTGGCGGGTTTTGTTCTTATGTTTTCTTTTTTTACGGGTTCATTAGGAGCGGCCATCAGCCGCTTTTTGACATACGAACTGGGGAAAGGGGAAAGCCCCAAATTGCAACGGATATTCTCCACAAGCGTCAATGTCCAATTGTTGTTGTCTCTGGCAATCTTGATTTTGACAGAATCCGTAGGCGTATGGTTTGTCAATAGTAAGCTGAATATACCAGAAACCAGAATGTATGCTGCCAATTGGGTGTTTCAATGTGCTATCGCCTCGTTCATCTTCAATTTGATAAGTGTCCCGTACAATGCGGCTATTATCGCCCATGAAAAAATGAATGCATTTGCCTATATCAGCATATTAGAAGTGACTTTAAAACTTTTGATAGTTTATGTTTTATATATTTCTCCGATAGACAAGCTGATAACCTATTCGGTCTTGTTTGCCTTCGTGGGGCTGATTATCCGGCTTGTTTATGGGGGTTATTGCAGGCGACATTTTTCTGAATGCCGCTATATGCCGATTTTGGATAGGACTATGATGAAAGATATGGCCGGTTTCGCCGGTTGGAATCTGATGGGCAGCGGTGCTTATCTGTTCAATACGCAGGGGGTAAACATCGCAATGAACATATTTTTCGGTGTGGCGGTCAATGCCGCACGTGGCATCGCGACACAGGTAGAAAGCGTAGTAAGGCAATTTGTTACGAATTTCACGACGGCTTTGAACCCGCAGATAATAAAATCCTATGCGACAGGCAATATGGAATATGTGTATACATTGGTTTGCCGTGGTGCGAAGTATTCCTATTTTCTTATGCTCCTTTTTGTCGTCCCTTTTATGTTCGAAGCGGAAATTATCTTGAAACTATGGCTGAACACTGTACCGGAGCATACGGCGACTTTCCTTCGGTTGACAATGATTGGCACGCTTTGTGACATTCTTGGTAATTCAACGGCGAATGCCTGTTGGGCGACCGGCAAAGTGAAAACGTATTATCTATGGGTTGGTTCGATAGGTTCATTGGTGTTTTTCGTTTCCTACGGACTATTTGCGAATGGTTTCCCGGCATATGCTTCGTACGTGGTCTTTATTGTAATTTATGCCATCCTTATATTTGTCAAACTGCACATTATAAGAGAACTGATAAATTTTCCGGTGAGAATGTTCTATAAAGAAACATTATATAGAATCATACCGGTGACATTTTCCACATTCGTTATGGCAACGCTTCCTTTTTGCTCGTTAGGCGAGTCTTTTATGCGTCTGGTTTTGACTTGTGCCGTTGCCTTGTCCGCATTGGCCGGAAGCGTTTATTTCTTGGGACTTGAAGCGTCAGAGCGGATGTTGGTGAACAATAAGCTTGCTCTTATATACAATAAGATATTTAATAAATAATTTGATTGTCATGTCATTAAGGAACGTATTGAAACGAGGATTGAGGTTCATATTAAATGGTACCCCAAATGTCCATACAACGGCAAGGATTGTGACATTGTCACCAAATGAACTCTTAAACGGTCGTGTCGCACTAATAACAGGCGGAACAAGTGGAATTGGTTTTCATATAGCCAAGGCATTTTTAAACAGTGGAGCGACAGTCATCATAACTGGACGCAACGAGACCCGGATCAATCAAGCTTGTGATACGCTCCGTTCATCTGCAAAATGTGCAGAGAAAGTATATGGTTATGCACTAGACAATACTTGCGTTGAAAGTTTTGAACCAGCCTTGCAGAAAATGTCATCGCAGTGGAACCTACGGATAGACATTCTGGTCAATAATGCGGGAGTTCTTGGCGGCGACATTTCAAATGCGGATGAAAGACAATATGATTTAATCATGGATACCAATTTAAAAGGTACGTTTTTCCTTTCACAAGCAATCGGCAGATACATGAAACGGCAAAACATCGCCGGAAATATCCTGAATATAGCTTCTTCGTCTTCTTTCCGCCCTGCATCCTCAGCTTATACCATGTCGAAATGGGGATTAAGAGGATTAACATTAGGGCTAGCTAAATCGTTCAGTCCTTACGGGATTGTAGTGAACGGTGTTGCTCCCGGCCCAACGGCCACCCCAATGCTTTTGAAAGACAGGAAAGATGATTTGACCTTTGAACATAACCCGTTAGGACGTTTTGCACTTCCTGAAGAAATAGCCAATATGGCGGTATTCTTGGTTAGTGATATGGGAAGGACGATAGTAGGAGACATCGTCTGCATGACAGGCGGTGCCGGTCTGGTAACATTTGATGATGTTGATTACAAATTCTAAAAAGGAGACAATGGAACAATACTATACCAATGAGCGCAATGTGCAAATCCTTATTGCACTATTAAAAGAACATGGAATTAAACGGGTGATAGCTTCTCCCGGTTCAACAAATGTCACTTTCGTAGGAAGCGTGCAACAAGACCCTTGGTTCGAAATGTATAGTTGCGTGGACGAACGCTCGGCTGCTTACATGGCCTGTGGTATGGCTGCGGAAAGTGGAGAGCCGGTAGTGCTTAGCTGTACAGGAGCAACCGCTTCACGGAACTATTTCCCAGCTTTAACTGAGGCTTATTACCAGAAGCTGCCTATTCTTGCTGTAACTTCCACACAGGATGAAAGCAAGATCGGACATCTTGTAGCGCAAGTGATAGACCGTTCAAGTCAACCTAAAGATACGGTAAATTGTAGCGTACACCTACAAACCGTAAAGGACGATGACGCAGCGTGGGATTGTAACGTCAAAGTCAACAAAGCGATTCTTGCACTAAAACACCGTGGAGGCGGTCCGGTACACATTAATCTGACAACTACCTATTCCCGTGACTTCTCTGTTAAAGAACTGTCCAAGCAAAGAGTAATCAGACGCTTTACTATAGAAGACGCATTACCGGCTTTGCCCCAAGGGCAGATTGCTATTTTCTGTGGCTCACATATTCGGTGGACAGAGGAAGAAACAAAAGCTATAGACCGATTCTGTCATGCAGTGAATGCTGTTGTTTTCACAGAACCGACAGCAAACTATGAAGGGGAATATAAGGTCGCTTATAATTTAGTTGCTCAACAAAGCATTGAAGACAGCAACCGTCAGCCGGATTTATTGATTCATATCGGCAATATGAGCGACTTTCCAGGTGTTGTTTCAAAACCAAAGGAAGTGTGGCGCGTAGCGGCAGACGGGCGGATTGTAGACCGTTATAGAAAGCTGACGAATGTATTTGAAATGCGAGAATTGAGCTTCTTCAATCATTATGCCGACCATGCGGCATCAAATAGCAATGATTCATATTTGAAGAGTTGTTTGAAAAGCCAGCAAAGCTTATGGAACGCCATCCCTGATTTGCCATTCTCCCACCTTTGGGTGGCAAGCCGCCTGCATGACAAACTTCCCCAAAACAGTGTTTTACATTTGGGCATACTCAGCCCGTTGCGTTCTTGGGGATATTTCAATATAGACAAAAGCATTGATACTTTCTGTAACGAAGGAGGCTTCGGCATTGACGGAAATCTTTCTTCGCTTATAGGCGCTTCTTTGCTTCATCCACACAAACTCTATTTCGGCGTGGTTGGCGACTTGTCGTTCTTCTACGATATGAATTCTCTTGGCAACCGACATATCGGGAATAATATAAGAATATTGCTGATTAATAATTCATTAGGAGCTGAATTCCTATTGTTCAAGCAAACCAATATTGTTTCTTGTGTGAATGATATAGAATCTTATATCTCTGCAAAGGATCATTTTAGTCACCAGTCCCTTACATTGGTCCGTCATTATGCGGAAGATTTGGGATATGAATATTTGTCAGCATCCAATAAGGAAGAATTCGATAAAGTTTATTCCCGTTTCGTCACGCCCGAGTTGACTGAAAAGCCCATGATCTTTGAGGTGTTCACACACGTGAAAGATGAGAATGACGCGCTTTACCAAATATATAATATGGAAGTTTCGGTTAGTAGTAAGGTGAAAAAGACCATTAAGAATGTTTTAGGTAATGATATTGTTCGAGTGGGGAAAAGGCTTCTTGAAAAGAAAGGTTGAATGGTCGTTTTTTTTATTGCCGTCTATATAGATTGGAAGAAAAATAGTTGTCGGTAGATTGCTAAATAAAATAAGATAAAAAATGAAAATATTGCTTGTTGGACAGCCTTTATATAACAGGGGAGATGAATCTGCACATAAGGGATTGATAAGAAGCTTGCTTAAAGCTATTCCTGATGTTGAGATATCTGTATTGGAGATAGATGCAGGGCAGCTAGCCATAAATGAGTTTGACATGAAGCGATCCCAAGTAAAGTGGGTGAATCTTCATGCAACAAATACTAAGGTGTTTCTGACAGTTATGTATAGAGCTTATAAATACCATGTGGGCTGGATGCTTGATTGTCTGCCTACATGGAGAAAAGTAATAAAATGGTATGAGTGGGCTGATGTCATTATGATGGCACCGGGGGGAATTAATTTAGGAGGTTTTCAAGACTGGAAACATTTGTCTATGTTACTCTTGGCGCGTAAAATGGCAAAACCTTTGGTGTATTATGGTAGAAGTATAGGTCCTTTCAGAGAAAATGATTGGGCCCAACGACGCTTTAAAAATCTGGCTCGAGGGGCGTTGAACTATTGTTCCTTTGTGAGCCTGAGAGATGCAGAGTCTATACAATGGGCAAATGAGTTAAACGTGAAATGTACACCTACCGTAGATTCTGCTTTTCTGGATTCTATTACAGTGGAAATTCCAACTGAGGTAGAGCGAATGATAGGGAGCGGAAAATACATTACGTTTGTGCCGAATGAATTGATATGGCATTTTGCTTATCGTTCTATTCTTCCATCGGATATAAATGGCTTTTATCTTTGTTTAATGGATATTGTGCATCGTCAGTATCCTGACCATAGGATTGTAATGCTTCCACAAACCAGTCATCAGCCGCGCAACGACTATTCCTATTTCTGTGAGCTGAGGGAAAGGTGTCCGTATAAAGAAGACGTAATAGTTATACCGGATGTTTATAGTAGCGATGTTCAACAGGCTGTAATCCATAAAGCCGCTCTTATGATAGGTGCCCGCTATCATTCCATTGTGTTCGCCATAAATCAGGCGACTCCTTTCATTAGCCTTAGCTATGAACACAAAATGTCTGGATTGCTTAAAGAATTGGGCAATACGGAAAGAATGATAGATATCACTAAAATATTTTTTGATTCTTTAGAGATGGAGAATGCAATTCGGCATTATGAGATGTTGGTAGGTGAATTGCCGACTCCTTTTGAGCTACAATTTAAAGCTAAAAATAGAGCAAGAGCATGTTTTGAGGCATGTTGTGTGCATGCGCTTGTTTAATTAGTGGAATTTGCTATAAAAATATAGCTTGTTGTTTCTGAAATTCTGCATGTGTTATCATATCTCTTTCTTGCAAATGAAGATGTTATATTGTACCGTCCCCATGATGCTTATTTTATAAAGTGGGGAAAAAACATGTAAAGGCATAAACGTAAAGTAAAATAGTAAAATGAATTGTGAGGCTGTTTTGACGAAATGTTTGTAATAGGGCAGTTGATATGGATTTCCATGATGTGAAAAAACGGAATGTATTGTTCCTTGTTTTTGCTTTCTGTTTTATAGTGAATGTCATTGAGGGGTTTAACTATAAATATTGGGATAGGACTTTATCAGGATGGTTGAATTGGATTGTATGTGGCGGTATTGTTCTGGTTGTATGTCTGAAAAGGAATAGATTGAATGGAAAGGTCATGCCTTTTGAGAAATATATCAGATGGATGATGATTATTCCTTGCCTGGCTTTATTTGGGAGGATGGTCGTTTATGAGGAGTCGCCATGGGAGGAACGTCATACAATAGTGGCTATTTTGGCCTATTTGTTTTTCTATTTGTTTTATTTATATAAAGTCTCAGAAAGGCAAATACTGAAGCTTTTTACAGTATTAGCTCTTGTGATGCTTTCTTTGCAGATTGTTCAGCAGTTCGATATTTCAGGCGCTTTATTCGGTGTGTATCGTCCCGATTCAGGACTTGAGCATGGATCCAATGTGGCAGAAGTCCGAAATGGGCTCTATCGTTTTAGATTGCCTGGTATTCAATTTGTTCTGTTTTGTATGTATTATTATTGGGTTCAGTTACTGCTAAAGGTGTCACTGAGGAATATGGTTATGTTTGGTGTTTTTCTTATGTCCGTTTATCTGACGCTTACTCGCCAGGTTATTGTGGCTTCCTTGTTTACACTATTGGTCTCTGTCTTTTTTGTGAAGAGTGGACGAATGAGGATGGTTGCCATGGTTCTTCTTATTATTTCGACGATTGTCTTGATTCGCAATGCGGATAGCCTTTTTGCTTACTTTTTTGAGATGACTCAGAATGAGGATGCTCGCTTTAACCCGAGGACTATTGCATTTGGATTTTATGTAGACAAGATAGTACAAAGTCCAATTTCTTTTTTCTTTGGAAATGGCCATCCTTATGAGCTGGCTCGCTGGCAGCAAGTGTTAGGACTATATCCGTCTGATATTGGATTAGTGGGGGAAGTGTTTCATTATGGCATTTTCATTGCTGTGCTGTATTTTTCTCTGTTGTATTCTTTGTTGTTCAGATATCGGAAGTGTATTCCTTTATATATACGTTTGCTCGTTTTGGGTACAGCCATGGATTCTATTTTGATATTTCCATATCGTGCATCTCAAGAATACTTTTTCTGGGCTGCTATTTTGTATATAGCTGGCCTGCATGTCTTGAAGAATCGGCAAAATATACCAATACATAATTAGTTTAGTATGATAAGACCATTTGTTTCCGTTGCGATGCCTGCATATAAAAGTTCCTTTTTGCGACAGGCTATTGATTCGGTTTTGAGGCAGACTTATGATAATCTCGAATTGATCATTGTAAATGATTGTTCTCCTGAACCGATTGATGATATTGTCGGTAGTTATCACGACGATAGAATCCGTTACTATGTGAATGAACAGAATATCGGTGGAAAGGATCCGGTCGCTAATTGGAATAGATGTTTGAGTTACGCGAAAGGGGAGTTTTTTGCCTTGTTATGTGATGATGATTTATATTCGCCTACTTTCCTTGAAACATTGTTGAAACTGGCTGCATTATATCCTGATGTAGATGTCTTTCGTTCTGGGGTGAAGCTGATTAACGGGAAAAATGAGACAATGGATTTTTTTCCGTCATCTCCGACATGGGAAAGTGCAGAACTTTATTTGTGGCATATCGTAAGTGGTGTGAGAAGGCAGACTATTTCCGAATTCCTATATCGGAAAAAGCGTTTGGATGAATTGCATGGATATGTGTCGTTTCCGAAAGCTTGGTGTGCAGATTTTGCGTCGGTGGTCCTTTTTGCCTCCAAAGGTGGGATTGTATCTACAACGGAATGGCTTTCTTCGTTTAGAATGAGTGGGGAGAATTTGTCAACAGAAGGACATCGGAATGCAGTTGAGAAAATAGTGGCTCATACTTTGTTTACAGGTTGGATTCACGATTTTGTCGCAAGAAAGGATAATTTATTGGGCGAGATCATTATTCAGAAAAGAAAGGGGAATGAGCAGATGGAAAAGACTTCATATTTGATACAGGCCTCATGGAATGATTTTTTTCATCTGTGTTTTAACCATAGGGATAAAAGATATAGCATAGATAGGAATAGTTTTCTTAAAGCGTTCTTTTATAAATTGGCAAATATGTTCAATCTTAGAAAGTAGAGATTATGAAGATTGTTTATTATTCACTTCCTTGTTTTGCCGACTGTGATTTTCCGTTAGTGAGAGAGTTACAACGTATGGGGCATGATGTGTACTATTTTTTGGACTTGCCGTGTTATTTTTTGAACTCAACCTTGTTTAGCATAATGCATCAAGTACAAGCTTATGGAATTATGCCTGCTATTACATATCCGGAATTGAAAGTGTATGAGGATTATTTTTCAATGAAAAAAATGTGGGTCGTGAATCGTACACATGAAAAAGCTCTTTATCCCCTCAATATATCTATTCATTATCGTTTGGCTAAAATGATAGATGAAATAAATCCTGATGTGGTTCATGTGGTTGGTTGGATAGATACTAATCAATGTTTCCTCTATCGGTTTAGGAAGCGAATGGTTTTGACCGTGCATGATCCGTTTCCTCATACAGGCGAGCAGTCATTCCGCCGGGAATTTTTTCGAAAGTTGTCAATGAGGTTGGTTCCTAAATTTGTTTTGCTTAGTGATTGTCAGAAACAGGACTTTGTCACAGCATACCATTTAAGGCCATCGCAAGTTTATGTAAACAAGTTGGGTACTTATGATTGCATCTTGCGGTATCCCGTGAAAAGGATGGTAAATGGTAAAAGATATGTATTGTTTTGTGGACGGATTTCTCCATATAAAGGAATTGAATATCTGTTAGAAGCGATGAAGAAACTCCATGATGTATATCCGGATGTTGAGCTTATAGTTGCTGGTGGGGGGGATTTGTATTTTGATTACAGTCCTTATCAAGGACTATCATATATTCATCTGTTGAACCGATATATAGAGATGGCCGAGTTGGCGCAATTGTTGGTTGATTGTGAATATGTTGTTTGTCCGTATACGGATGCAACACAAAGCGGAGTCATCCATACGGCATTTTCCATGGGGAAAACTGTTGTGGCAACGGATGTCGGTGCATTAAAAGAAGTCGTGATTGACGGATTTACAGGACTTCTTGTTCCTCCAAGAGATTCTGGTAAATTAGGGGAAGCCATGATAGAATTATTGTCGGACAAGATGATGAAGCGTAACATGGAGAAGAATATATCAGAAATGTGTAAGACTAAATGGTCTTGGAATGAAATAGCAGAGACTTATATTTTAGTTTATAAAGCGTGATAATTAAGGAAGTTTATGAGGGTTGTGTATTGTATACGTTCTACCTTTAACTCGGGAGGGATGGAGAATGTATTGTGTAATAAGGCAAACTATCTAGTAACACATTATGGATATGAAGTCTATATTATAACAACAGACCAATATGGGAAAAAGAATTTTTTTCACTTTTCTCCTGAGATACGCTTTATAGATTTAGCTATAAATTATGATGATGATAGACATAAGAACTTGTTGAGAAGAGGAATTGCTTATATAAAGAAAAACAAAATTCATAAGCAGAAACTTGAAAAATTACTATGTCGGATAAAGGCTGATATTGTAGTGTCAATGTGGCATGAGGATATGTCATTTTTGTGGAAGTTGAAGGATGGAAGTAAAAAAATAGTGGAAATCCATTTTTCACGCTATTTTGATATTATTAGACATGAAAATCAGGGTGCTATATTGGGAGGCTTGTTTAAAGTGAAGACCTTGATGGAAAGATGCTGGGCACGAAATTTTAATAGGTTTGTTATTTTAACAGAGGAAGACCGGAAGTACTGGGGCAAGATGCGTAATTTGAGAGTAATTCCCAATGCTTGTTGGTTTGAACAAAAAGGCAGAAGTAAATTGAACCAGAAAAAGGTAATATCGGTTGGACGTTTATCTTATCAGAAAGGAGTTGATTATTTACTTGACGTATGGAAAATTGTTCATGAACGATGCCCTGAATGGTCTTTATATCATTATGGTGATGGTGAGTTATATTCGATGTTGCACGATAAGATTAAACAAATGGATTTGTCAGATTCCCTTTTTATCCAAGGACCGACAAAATGTGTTCAGCAAAAATATCTTGAAAGTTCTGTATTTGTGATGACATCAAGATATGAAGGTATGCCCATGGCTATGTTGGAGGCCATTTCTTGTGGGCTTCCAGTGGTGGCTTTTTCTTGTCAGTGTGGTCCTCGTGATATAATAGTTGATGGGCAGGAAGGAATGCTTGTTGAGGTGGGAGATGTAAAAGGGTTAGCGGATTCGCTGATTAATTTGTTACAGAATCATGATTTGATGTGCAAAATGGGAGAGAGAGCATTTAGGCGTTCTATGAATTTTGCTCCAGATGTTATTATGGAACAATGGAATGATTTGTTTTGTGAAATACTGAGTAAGTGAACTTATATGGTGCTGATTGTTGATTGATTGTTTTGGTAGGTGGATAGGATGCGATGATGAATCTTTATACGAAGGGTTATTACAACGAGGTTGCGGTGATGAAGGCCATGGCGGCTTTCTTTATTACGTGGTTTCATTTTAAGTGGACGGTTCCGGAGAGTTTTGCCAACTTGTTTGTCGGAGGAGCTATAGGGAACTCGATATTCTTCTATTGCAGTGGATATCTGCTCAGTTTCAGGGAGGAAAAGTTTGCGGGGGAGTGGATCTTAAAGAAAGTGCTCAGATTGATGCCTTCTGTTTGGGTGTTTATGCTGCTTGCGGTTTCATGTGACTTTTTTAGGGATAACTCCAATGGATATGCATGGTATAATTGGTTGTATCCTACGACATATTGGTTTGTAAATGCAATATTAGTGTTTTTTGTCGTGATGTATTTCTTGGAAAAGTTTCTGATTGGGAAAGTTAATTTAGTTTACAAATGGGGGGGGGTAAAATGGACTTTCCTCTATCTTGGGGTGATGGTTGTAGCTTTATACCTTCTATGGTACGCATTGTTCGTCCCAAAATCGTCACAGGTGTTTATGGATGAAGGAGGTCTTAAGTGCTGGCCTTACTATTTCTCGTTTTTTGCGTGGGGGTACTATACCAAGTTGTGTGGGATGGCATTTTCGACTCGAGGGTGGAGGGTCTGCTGCTTCCCAATATCCGTCGTTTTGTTTTTTACGTACAAAAAGATTGCCGGGAATATTGAATGGGTGGCACAAATGCAGGTCGTTGCCATTCCGTTACTGTTGGCATTGATAGTGTGTTTTGCCAGGGATTTTGCTGCATGGATTTATGCCAAGAGGTGGCCGGACACGATAAAGCGTGTATGCGTCAGCATGTCGAACCTGACACTTGATATTTATATTGTCCAGATTTACCTGATTACATGGATGATGCCACAGCTGCCATTCCCGTTGAATGTCTTCATGCTGTTGCTTCTGATATATTTCGCGGCCATTGTGAATAAAAATCTGGCTGATAAGGTAGGTCGTTTGTTATTGAAGTATATATGAAACCATTGAATGAGTCTACTTTGATTGTGTGCAGTATTGTACGCAATGCGGAGCGTGGGTTGGTAAGGAATATTCCGGTCGTGAGGGAATGGTGCCGCCATTTCAAGGATTTCAGGGTGGTGGTGTATGAGAATGATAGTACGGACGGGACAAAGGAATTGTTGAAGGCATGGCGGCAAGATAGTCCGGAACGCATACATGTGTTGTTGAATGATACGGATGCTTCAAGGACGATTCCCGACCCGCATGAGGTGAAAGGGAATCCGTTTTTCTCCTATCGGCGTATCAGCAAGATGGCACATCTGCGGAACCAATATTTAGATTATGTGGAGCGGCAAGGTTGGGAAGCGGATTATCTGATGGTAGTGGATCTGGATGTGGCGCAATTGTATGTGCAGCCTGTATTGGACGTGCTGTCCGAGAACCGCGAGTGGGATGTGCTGACGGCTTTCGGGTATTCGCGTTCGCCTTCTTTTAAGAGGCGGTATCATGACGGGTATGCCCTGACAAGAACGGGAGAGGAGTTGGTGCCGCAGACTGAGCGGATGATTTATTCCATGCCGGAATTGTTTGGGCGGTTGCGTCCGTCGGATGATTGGGTGAGGGTGTATTCCGCTTTCGGAGGTCTATCCCTCTATAAATATGAGGTAATAAAGGGACTGAGATATGAAGTGTTGCCGAACGACGACCCTCGGGTTGAGGTTCACTGTGAGCATTTCTCTCTTTGCCAACAAATTCATGAACGTGGATATCACAACATTTATGTGGTTCCCGCTATGGTCTTGAAATATCAGGCTATCACTCCGCGTCTGATTTGGTCGACGATAAAAAGGAAACTTTGTAAGTCCTAAGTTTCTTTGTGCGTGTAGAAAAAGAGGTGCTAAAAATCTTATTTAATATGTTGTTGCTGAGTGATTTGGACATTCTTGAGTCCAAGGCGGCTTTGGAGGACATTCCTCCGGGCAAGAAGTTGATTAACACCATCAATGCGCATTCGTTCAACACGGCGCAGAGGGACGAGCTGTTTGCCGAGGCGTTGAGGAACGGGGATTACCTGATTCCGGACGGGGCCAGCATCGTGAAGGCGTGCCGCTGGTTGAAGTGCAAGTCGCAACCACGGGAGCGCGTGGCGGGCTGGGACTTGTTCGAGTTCGAGATGGGGCGTCTGGACGCGCGGGGCGGACGGTGCATGTTCATGGGCAGTTCGCCCAAGGTGCTGGCTTTGATTGTGGAGCGAGCCAAGGCCGTGTATCCCAATATCGAGGTGGTGACGTATTCGCCGCCTTATAAGCCTGAGTTTACGGAGGAAGACAACGAGGCGATTATAAGGGCCATCAACGTGGCCGACCCGGACTTGCTCTGGATTGGCATGACGGCCCCCAAGCAGGAGAAGTGGACCTACGCCCATTGGGACGAACTGGACATTCATTGCCACGTGGGTACCATCGGCGCTGTGTTCGACTTTTTTGCCGGCACCTACCGGCGCGCCCCGCAGTGGTGGCAGGACCATTCGCTGGAGTGGCTCTACCGTTTGCTGAAGGAGCCGCGGCGGATGTGGCGGCGTTATGTCATTGGCAATCCTCTTTTCCTTTGGAACGTCCGGAGGGAGAAGCATGCCTGAGGCCTAATTTTTCCAACGCGACGTACCACCAGAAGCGGATTTGTGTGAAGAGGGCTTTCATTTGTTTATTGGTTTGTCGCTGCAAAGGTAAGAAAGAGTTTTTGAATTTCTGTCGGGAAGGTTTTTCCTCTTGGTGGTTTTGTCTCTTTTTCACCTTCTTTTCCAATCTACCGATATGCTCAGGAACTATCAGGAAGACATGCGGGGACGGATTGTCCGGGCTTGGCGGACGCACCGCAGCGTGATGGTGCAGATGCCCACAGGGACGGGAAAGACGCATTTGCTTGCCGCCATCATAAAGGCGGAAGGCGAAGCTGGCGGCGTGTGGATCGTGGCACATCGGCGCGAGTTGGTGGAGCAGATCCGTGGCATGCTGGTGCGCTACGGTGTGGGGCGGGCGCCGGAGGTGCGGGTGATGTCCGTCCAGTGGCTTTCGCGGCATTGGGGGGATTTGGAGGAAAGTCCGCAGTTGATTGTTGTGGACGAGGCTCATCATGCCTTGGCCGAAACCTATCGGGAGATTTGGAGGCGCTTTCCCGAGGCGAGGAAGCTGGGCGTCACGGCTACCCCTTGCCGTTTGGACGGCAGAGGGTTCACGGATTTGTTCGACGTGCTGCTCCTCGCGGACGGCATTGCGGATTTCATCCGCGAGGGGTGGTTGTCGGCCTTCGACTATATGGCTGTCCGCGAGGACAGCGAAGACCAACGGTTGGTGGACAGCCTTGTCCGGCGCGGAGCCGATGGCGATTTCCTGGTGAAGGAGATGGACGCGGTGCTGAACCGTAGGCCCGGCATCGAACGGCTGTGCGAGGCTGTGACACGATATGCCGACGGGAAGAAAGGCATCGTCTATGCCGTGAGCATCAGCCATGCGCGCCACATCGCCGAATATTATAATAATAAAGGTATAAGCGCTGTGGCGATAGATTGCAGGACACCGGCGCGGTTGCGCCGGCAGTTAGTGGAGGATTTCAGGCAGGGACGAATCCGTGTGCTGGTGAACGTGGATGTGTTCAGCGAGGGATTCGATTGTCCGGACGTGGAGTTCATCCAGTTGGCGCGCCCCACGTTGTCGTTGTCCAAATACCTGCAACAGGTGGGGCGGGGGTTGCGAAAGGCTGAAGGGAAGGATGGCTGTCTGTTGATGGACCACGTGGGGCTTTTCCGCCGTTTCGGCCTGCCCACGGCGTGCCGCGACTGGAAATCGGCGTTTCGCGGTCGTGCCATGCAGGGCGGGCGTCGTTTGGAGGACGGGAAACGCGGCACAGGCCGCGAACCCATGGAAACCGTGCTGGACCGCGCTTGCTTGTCGGAGTGCCTTCGGCTCGGGGCGGCGGGCGTGGACCTGGATGGCGGCGTGCTGGTGCTCACGGACGGTCATGGGAAGCTTTCCTATGTGGACCCGAAAAACCATGCCCGCTATGCGGAACGTCCCGAAGTGGTCCGGATGGGGGAGGTGGACTTGTTGCGCGTGGGCGACACTTATTACAGTCGCACCCGCCAATCGCGCAGCTTCTGGCAAGGCCTGCACCGTTACGAGTTCCTCTGGGAACGGTTCTACCTGCGGATTTGCGACCACAGCGCCCTTCTTCCGTCGGGGGGAAGGGGCGGCGCGACGCATGCCTGTTATTGCATCTTGGCGGCCGACGACGAGGAGGTTTACACTTGGGGCGGCCGATTGTCCGACGGGAGCGTCGTGGTGATGGATGCCGCAGGCAACATCTACAGCGCCGAAGCCGGACGGGCAAAGGCGTGGGAGGGCCGTGGCGATTTCGAAGCCGCGTATGCCCGTTTGTCTGCCGAAGCCGCCATGCGTGCGGCCGAGCGTAGGCGCGTGCATGGGCCTGATGCGGGCAAGGGCGGGGAAGTGGCGGCTGAGGTGTGTCCCGGCGTCCGGCCTTTCCGGGCCGGGACGAAATGGGGGCTGAGGGCCGGCGGAAGGGTCGTCGTGCCTCCCGTCTACCGGAGCATCCGGCAGCCCGTGGGCCGTTATTGCGCTTTCGAGGCCCGACCGGCACAATGGGGCATCATCGCCCTGGACGGGCGTGTAGTGGTGGAAGCCCGTTACATGCACGTGGAGATTTCCCCCGGCGGGACGGCATGGCTGACGCTGGTGCCGGGTAATACACGGGCCGTGGAGCTGCATCGCGGCAGAGCATGACAGGAAGACGACAGGCGGGGCATTGCCATCCGGAACAGTGCGGATGGCAATGCCCCGCCTCCCGTTTCGGACGGCGGGACGGACATCATCGGCTTCCGTAGTTCGTCTGCGTACTTTGCGGAGAGTACTCGAGTACTCTGCGGCAAGTACTCGAGTATTCTCCGCAAGGCACGCTTTCGGTTTCGGCATGCCCGCCCCTGCTTTTCCCCCGGGCTTTTCCCCGTCGCGCTTGTCGCTTTTTGTGCCGTTCCGCAGGCTTTCCGTTAGCTCTGTCGTAATGCCTGCAAGCCCGTTTGGTTAAAAAAGGTAAACAAGCCGAAATTTTTGTCTGAATACCTATTATTAGTTAGCAAATTAATGCTACATTTGCGCTGATTTGCAATATGGAGTTTACAAAATGGCTCAGACAATCACACATCGAGGTACCGTGAAAAGCGTGGATGGAAAACACATCAGCGTAGAGATAGCGCAGGCTTCAGCCTGTTCGGCATGCGTGGCCAAGAAGTTGTGCAACTCATCGGAAAGCAAAGACAAGCTGGTGGACGTGGTTTGCGACGAAGCCACGACATACGCCGTGGGGGAGGACGTTTTGCTCACGGGAAGCCTCGAGATGGGGCTGAAGGCCGTTTGGTGGGCCTACATTGCCCCGTTGCTGCTGCTGGTGGCCGTGCTGTTGGTGGCCGGGGCTTCGGGCAACGAGCCTTTGGCGGCCCTGTCGGCGTTGGCGGTGCTGGCCGTTTACTACGGGCTCTTGTATTTGAACCGGGGGCGTTTGACGAGGAAATTCTCATTTACTATTAAACATATTAAATAAGCATTGTTATGAACGTGATTTTGATTGCGGTGATCATCTTGGGCGTTGTGGGGCTGGTGTCAGCCGTCATGCTCTACGCAGCATCCAAGAAGTTTGCCGTTGTGGAAGATGAGCGTATCGGCAAGGTGGCCGAGGTGTTGCCTCAGGCCAATTGCGGAGGATGCGGTTATCCGGGTTGTTCCGGTTTTGCCGCGGCCTGTGTGAAAGCCGCCGACGGCGGGTCGCTCGAGGGCAAGTTGTGCCCCGTGGGCGGGCAGGCCGTGATGGAAAAGGTGGCCGGCATATTGGGCATGGCGGTGGAAAAGGCTGTGCCCAAGGTGGCTGTGGTGCGGTGCAACGGCACGTGTGCCAACCGTCCGCGGGTGGTGGAGTTCGACGGCGTGCGGAGCTGCCGCGTGCAACTGCTTTCCGGCACGGGCGAGACGGCCTGTGCCTTCGGTTGCTTGGGCGGTGGCGACTGCGTGTCGGTCTGCCAGTTCGGGGCCATATCCATCAATCCCGAGACGGGCATAGCCGAGGTCGACGAGAAGCGTTGCACGGCTTGCGGTGCCTGCGTTAAGGCCTGCCCGCGCAAGGTGATTGAGCTGAGGCCGAAAGGCCCGATGAGCCATCGCATGGTGGTGTTGTGCGTGAACCGCGACAAGGGCGCGGTGGCCAACAAGGTGTGCAAGGCATCGTGCATCGGGTGCGGCAAGTGTGTGAAAACCTGCCAGTTCGAAGCCATCACCCTCAACAACAATCTGGCCTACATCGACCCGGCGAAGTGCAAGCTCTGCCGCAAGTGCGAGGAGGCTTGTCCGAAGGGGGCCATCCATGCCATCAACTTCCCGCCGCGCAAGCCCAAGGCGGAAAAGCCCGCTGTGGCTGCCGCCCCGGCCCAGAAAGCCGCTCCGGCCGTCGCGGAAGAGAAGAAGGAGGCATAAGAAAAACATTATTGAAAGTCAATTAAAACAAGAATATCGTGAAGACGTTTAAGATAGGTGGAGTTCATCCATCTGAAAACAAGTTTTCCGCCGGGGCGCCTGTCCGCCGGGCAGGGTTGCCCAAGCAGGCGGTCTTTTCGCTTTACCAGCACATTGGCGCGCCGGCCAAACCGGTGGTGGCCAAGGGCGACGTGGTGAAGGTGGGCACGATGCTGGCCGAGGCCGATGGCTTCGTGTCGGTGCCTGTTCACTCTTCCGTGTCGGGCAAGGTGAGCAAGATTGATGCCATCGTGGACGCCAGCGGTTACCGCCGTCCGGCCATTTTCGTGGACGTGGAAGGCGACGAGTGGGAAGAGAGCATCGACCGCACGCCGGACTTGGTGACGCTGGACCGGCATCCGGAACTGACGGCGGAAGAAATCGTAAGCAGAATCAAGGCTGCCGGTATCGTCGGCATGGGCGGAGCCACGTTCCCCTGCCATGTGAAACTGACGCCCCCGAAGGGCACGAAGGCCGAGTGTGTCATCATCAACGCGGTGGAGTGCGAGCCCTACCTGACGGCCGACCACAGGCTGATGCTGGAGAAGCCCGACGAAATACTGGTGGGCGTGAGCCTCATCATGAAAGCCGTGGGCGTGAACAAGGGGTATATCGGCATAGAGAACAACAAGCCGGACGCCATCGCGCTCCTCACGGAAAAGGCCAAGGCTTATCCGGGCATCGAAGTGGTGCCCCTTCGGGTGAAGTATCCGCAGGGAGGCGAAAAGCAGCTCATAGCCGCCGTCACGGGCCGCGAGGTGCCCGCGCCGCCCGCCCTGCCCATCCACGTGGGGGCAGTGGTGCAGAACGTGGGAACGACCTTCGCCATCTATGAAGCCGTGATGAAAAACAAACCTTTGTTCGAACGTGTCATCACCGTCACGGGCAAGGACGTGAAGAACCCCTCCAACCTGCTGGCCCGCATCGGCACGCCGATGGCGCAGCTGGTGGAAGAATGCGGCGGCATGCCCGAGGACACGGGGAAGGTCATAGGCGGCGGCCCGATGATGGGCAAGGCGCTGATGAACCTGGAGGTACCTGTGTGCAAGGGCTCGTCCGGACTGTTGCTGCTCAGCGAGAAGGAGGCGCGCCGCATGGAGCCGCAGCCTTGCATCCGTTGCGCCAAGTGTGTCGACGCCTGCCCCATGGGCTTGGAGCCTTACCTGCTGGCCACGGCCTCGGCCCTGCGCAACTGGGAACTGGCCGAGGAAAACCACATCACGTCCTGCATCGAGTGTGGGTCGTGCCAGTACACTTGTCCTTCCATGCGCCCGATATTGGACAATGTCCGTATGGGCAAGACCACAGTAATGGCCCTCATCCGGGCACGTAATGCAAAATAAATTGAGGTAAGATTATGGCAAAGAAATTGATAGTGTCGCTGTCGCCCCACATCCATGGGCGGGACAGCGTGCAAAGAAATATGTATGGCGTGTGCATCGCGCTCATACCGGCCCTGCTCACTTCCCTTTATTTCTTCGGGGTGGGGGCAGCCGTCGTGTTGGCCACGTCGGTGGCAGCCTGCGTGTTCTTCGAGTGGGCCATCACGAAATACATCCTGCGGAGCAACCGCCTGACGGTGACCGACGGTTCGGCCGTCCTGACCGGCCTGTTGCTGGGTTTCAACCTCCCGTCCAACTTGCCGGTGTGGATCATCATCATCGGCGCGCTGGTGGCCATCGGCGTCGGTAAGATGACGTTCGGCGGACTGGGGTGCAACCCGTTCAATCCGGCGTTGGTGGGGCGCGTGTTCCTCTTGGTGTCCTTCCCCGTGCAGATGACCACGTGGCCCGTGCCGGGACAGTTGTCTTCCTATTTGGACGCCGAAACGGCAGCCACTCCGCTGGCCTTGATGAAGGAAGCCGTCAAGAGCGGCGATGCTTCCGTGCTGGACCGCTTGCCGGACTCCATCGACCTTCTGGTGGGGCAGACGGGCGGTTGTCTGGGCGAAGTGAGCGCTCTGGCCCTGCTGATAGGTTTGGCCTACATGCTGGCGCGCCGCATCGTGACGTGGCACATTCCGGTGTCCATCCTGCTCACCGTCTTCGTCCTGTCCGGCTTGCTCCATCTCTATAATCCGATGTATGCGTCTCCGGTGCCTGTGTTGCTGACGGGCGGCCTGATGCTGGGCGCCTGCTTCATGGCCACGGACTACGTGACCTCGCCCATGACGCCCAAAGGCCAGCTCATTTATGGCGTGGCCATCGGCTTCCTGACCGTGGTGATCCGTACGTTCGGGGCTTATCCCGAAGGCATGTCGTTCGCCATCTTGATCATGAATGCCTTCACGCCGTTGATTAACACTTATTGCAAACCAAAAAGATTCGGGGAGGTGGTAAAGAAATGAAAAAGCTGGAATCATCATTAACGAACATGGTGCTGGTGCTGACCGTCATTTCCGTCGTGGCCGGAGGGACTCTGGCGTATGTCAACGAAGTGACGCAAGAACCCATCGCCGAAATCAATGCTAAGAACCTGCAGGACGGCATCAAGAAAGTCATCATAGGCAGCACCGAAGGGGAACTGAAAGTGGAGGAGCCCGTGGAGGCCGACGGATACACGATTTACGTCACCGACAAGGGGACGGCCGTGAAGGCCGTGGCCAATGGCTTCGGCGGACCGATAGAGGTGTTGGTCGGGTTTAACGAAGCTGGTAACATCTTGGGCTACACCATTCTCTCCACCGTGGAGACTCCGGGGTTGGGCGTGAAGGCCGACACTTGGTTCCAAAAAGGAGGCAAGGGCGACATCATCGGCCGTAACCCGGGCGAGAAGGAACTCTCCGTGACGAAAGACGGCGGCGAGATTGACGCCATAACGGCTTCCACTATCACCAGCCGGGCTTTCCTTGGGGCCGTGAATGCCGCCTATCATGCGTTCAAGGGTAACTGGGAAGACGCCACCAGCGGGGCCAGCGTGCAGGCCGGCCAGGAGGAGGCGCCTTCTGCAAACGATTCAATCCAATAAAGAAGGAGGAACGGATATGAATAACTTTAAAGTGTTGATGAACGGTATCATCAAAGAGAACCCGACTTTTGTGCTGTTGCTGGGCATGTGCCCCACGCTGGGCACGACGTCTTCCGCGCTGAACGGCATGTCCATGGGGTTGGCCACCACCTTCGTGTTGGTCTGCTCCAACGTGGTCATCTCGCTCCTGAAAAACCTGATTCCCGACATGGTGCGCATTCCGGCGTTCATCGTGGTCATCGCCTCGTTCGTGACCGCCTTGCAGATGTGCATGCAGGCTTTTGTTCCCGACATCTATGCCACCTTGGGCTTGTTCATTCCCTTGATTGTGGTGAACTGCATCATCCTGGGCCGCGCCGAGGCGTTTGCCAGCAAGAATGGCGTGGTGCCTTCGTTCTTCGACGGCTTGGGAATGGGACTGGGCTTCACCATCGCGCTGACCATTCTGGGAGCCGTGCGCGAGATCCTCGGCACGGGAAAGGTGTTCGGTTGCGAGTTGTGGTCGGAAGACTACGGCATGCTCATGTTCGTGCTGGCGCCGGGAGCGTTCATCGTGCTGGGCTACCTGATAGCCATCGTGAATAAAATGAAGAAAGCGTAACAGAAAAACAAGGGTAATATGGAAACGGTATATCAATATTTAATCGTCTTTATCACCGCCATCTTCGTCAACAATGTCGTGTTGTCGCAGATTCTCGGCATCTGTCCATTCCTGGGCGTGTCGAAGAAAATCAACACGGCTTTGGGAATGGCCGGTGCTGTGGCTTTCGTGCTGGTCTTGGCCACGCTGGTGACCTACTTGTTGCAATACTATGTGTTGAATCCCCTTAATTTGGGCTACATGCAGACCATTGCCTTCATCTTGGTCATCGCTGCCTTGGTGCAGCTGGTGGAAATCATCCTGAAGAAGGTGTCGCCCTCGCTCTACCAGGCTTTGGGTGTGTTCTTGCCTCTGATTACGACCAACTGCGCCGTGCTGGGCGTGGCTATCTTGGTCATCCAGAAGGAGTTCAACCTGATGATGGGTGTATGGTATGCCCTGAGCACGGCCTTGGGCTTCGGCTTGGCTCTGGTCATCTTTGCGGGCATTCGCGAACAGCTCAATCTGGTGTCTGTGCCAAAAGGCATGCAAGGGATGAGCATTGCTCTGGTGACCGCCGGCCTGTTGGCCATGGCCTTCATGGGGTTCAGCGGTGTGGATAATGGTCTGAAGGCGTTTTTGGGCATTTAAAGCCCCGTTATATATAAAATGAGCGCGATTTGCAAAGAAAATGCAAGTCGCGCTCATTTTTTATGCTTTAAAGTTATACAACTTATAATTAATTTTGCTACATTTGCTATTGCTATAAAAACAACAATAAGAAACTTACGAATATGAAAGAAACGATTTTGGTGACAGGCGGTACCGGTTTCATCGGTTCGCACACTACCGTGGAGCTGCAGCAGGCAGGATATGATGTGGTTATCGTAGACAACCTGTCGAACTCGCGCGAAGACGTATTGGATGGCATTGAGCAGATTACGGGCATTCGTCCCGCGTTCGAGAAAGTAGACCTGCGCGATTTGGCCGCCACGGAAGCCGTATTCAAGAAGTATCCCAACATCAGCGGTATCATCCACTTTGCGGCCAGCAAGGCTGTGGGCGAGAGCGTGCAGAAGCCGTTGCTGTATTACCATAACAATATTGTTTCTTTGATCAATGTGTTGCAACTGATGCCGAAGTATGGGGTGAAGGGCATCATCTTCTCTTCTTCCTGCACAGTGTACGGGCAGCCCGATGTGCTTCCCGCTACGGAAGAAACGCCCATTAAGAAGGCCGAAAGCCCTTATGGCAACACCAAGCAGATCAATGAGGAAATTATTGAAGACACCATCAAGAGCGGTTCGCCCATCCGTGCCATCTTGCTGCGCTACTTCAATCCTATCGGTGCCCATCCCACGGCGCTTATTGGTGAGATGCCGAACGGCGTGCCCCAGAACCTGATTCCTTATCTGACACAGACGGCCATCGGCATCCGTGAGCAGTTGAGCGTATTTGGTGACGACTACGATACTCCCGACGGTTCTTGCATCCGCGATTACATCTATGTGGTCGACTTGGCCAAGGCGCATGTGTGTGCCATGACACGAATCTTGGAAGACAAGACGACGGAGCCCGTGGAGGTTTACAATATCGGAACCGGAAAGGGCACTTCCGTGCTCGAACTGATTAACGCCTTCGAAAAGGCCACGGGCGTGAAGTTGAACTATAAGATTGTGGGTCGCCGCGCCGGTGACATCGAGAAGGTGTGGGGCAACGTGGATAAGGCCAACAAGGTGTTGGGCTGGAAGGCCGATACTCCGTTGGAAGACGTGCTGGCTTCCGCATGGAAGTGGCAGTGTGCCCTGCGCGAGAAAGGCATAATGTAAGATTGTTAGGTTGGAAGCTATATACGCTTTATGCGTAATGTGGGTTAGCCCACGCGGCACTTCCTATATGTGAATAGCCGGAAGTGTAGCGCCTTGCTTTCAAGGCAGGTTAGCCTGCATAATAGTTTTGTCGTGTTTTATTTTGTGTTTGTGTTGTACTCTCTTCCGACGCGAGTCGGAAGAGAGTTTTTTTAGTATGTTCGGCATGAGTTTTGTCTGATGCACGGGAAAAAAACAGCGGATAGCAGCAAGTCCCAGATGACATTTTGTCAAAACGTCAAGACAATCCCTGCGAGAATCGCGCAAACGGGCGCGGAACGGGAACAGAACGGATACACGCGAACCTCACGCGCCCAAGGGAATGCAAGATGAAAGCCGGAAGCCGGTTTCCGCGACATTTTGCCGTTCGTCACGGAACGCCGTGCGGCCGGAAACCGTCCCGCGTCAGCCCCGCGAGGGGAATGGCTTGCAAAAGGACAAATGAGGTTTGCACGCGGACGGATTTCATCCAGAGCGGGAAAGGCCTTCCGAAGCCCTGTTTTTCCCTTCTTTATGCACCCGCAGGAACTGCTTTGCGGCAAGAAAGTTTCGTCTTTGCGGAAGGCGGTTCATTTCTTTGTGGAAAGCGATTCTGTTTTTACCGCGAAAAAACGACCGTCAAGACGGAGAAATGCTCCATACAAACAGTTTTTCCACCCGAGTTTTAACAGTCCGGCCTCTATTTGCGGCGGTCCGTTCTGTCATTGAAACACGGAAGCGAAAGGAGGGCCTTTCTTTCTGACAGGAATTTCCGTGCTTTTGTGACAATCCGGCACGGGCGTTGTTGCGGTCCTCCACTGAATTTCTACTGAACCGAATCTGGAGCTAAGCGCAGGACTTCCGGTACGCTTAGCTCCCGAGTCGGGATTCACTTTATTGGGAACATCTTGGAGAAGCCCGTCATATCGAAGACTTCCTTTACTGTGGGCTGTAATGCGTTTAGTGCTACCTGTCCGCCCTTGCTGTCGGTGAATTTCTTTAGTTTCAGGAATATCCTCAAACCGGAACTGCTGATGTATTCCAATTTCTGGCAGTCCAGCATTATTCGAGGCTGTTCCATCTCCCAGACGGGAGCCAATGCCTGCTCGAATTCGGGAGCGGCAGCCGTGTCCATCCGCCCTTCGAGGGCGACGATGGTCTCTGTCTCGTTATTGGTAAGTGTTACTTTCAACATAGTTATACTTATTTAAAAGGAAATACCATAGGAGTAAATATCAGTGTCGCAATCAACATGATGATGTTCATGATGATGCCGATGCGCATGAAGTCCGCGAACCGATAACCGCCGGGGCCGTAAACCAGCATGTGGGTCGGTGAGCCGATGGGCGAGGCGAAGCACAGGCTGACGGAAATGAGCAGTCCGATGCAGAACGTCAGTGGGTTCACTTCCATTACCATGGCCGTCTGGTAAGCCACAGGATACAGGATGGCTGCGGCAGCCGTGTTGCTGACGAATTCCGACAGCACTACGCCACACACGCAGACACATGCCAGCACCCAGAACGGACTGTTGCCTGCCAGTGCGAGCAGGTTGTCTGCCAGCAACTCTGCCAGTCCGACTTTTTCAATGGCCATTCCCATGCACACCGAACCGGCAAATATCATCAGGATGCCCCAGTCAATGCTTTCTCTTGCCTGTTTGATGCTGCAGCAATGGGTGATAATCATGGCGAAGGCAGCCAGGAAGCAGGACGACATCAGCGGCAGCACATTAAACGACGACAACAGAATCATCGCCAACATGATGATGGCGGAGAGCACCGTCTTGCTCCCTATGTTCGGCACATTCTCCGAGTCGAAGAGTTGCAGGTCGGAGGCGTAGCTTTCTTGTCGTTTCAGGAACGACGGGCTGCATTCCAGCAACAGCGTGTCGCCCTTCTCCAGCACCACTTCACGCGGGCTTTCCTGGATGCGTTCGCCTTCCCGGGCGACGGCCACCAGCACGACGTCGTTGCTTTCCTCAAAGTCCGTGTCTCTTATTTTCTTCCCGACGAGTGAACTGGTGAATTTCACATTCGCCATTTGCAGGCGGCGGTTGCCGTCCACTTCGTTCAGGGCAAAAACATGGTGCGTGGCGTTGACCAGTTGGTGCGTCTTCTTCAGTTCCAGGATGCGTGCCACGTCCCCGGAGAAGACCAAGCGGTCGCCGCCGAAGATAAATTCGTCTTTGCTCACGGGCGAGATGATTTCCTGGTCAAAGCGGATTATCTCGATGATGTGCCCGCCGTCTACATTGTAGAGCCCGGCTTCCTCCACGGTCTTGCCGACATGAGGGCATTCCGTAGGCACAAGGAGTTCCACCGTGTAGTCCGATACGTTTTCCAATGCGTCCTCTTGCGATTTCCGCACCGGCAACAGGCGGCTCAGCGCAAGCATGGAGAGGATGCCCACCGCGAGGCAGAGCAGTCCGACGAGCGTCGGCGTGAAGAGGCTGAGCGACTTGCCCGTGTCGTTGGCGTAAAAGCCGGCAATCACCAGGTTGGTCGGAGAACCAATCAGCGTGAGGATGCCGCCCAGTCCGGAAGCATAGCTTAACGGAATTAGCAGTTTCGAGGGCGCGATGTTCAGCCGCTTCGCCCACATTTGCACGGCTTTCAGGAACAATGCCACGACCGTGGTGTTGCTGAGCATCGAACTCATCAGGGACACCGGAAACATCAACCGCAACAGGGCTTTATTGTAGGTCTTGGGCGTTCCCAAGCAATATTTGACAATCCATTGTAGCACGCCGGAATACACCAGTCCCGCAATGATGACAAACAGCGTGCCCGTCATGACTACTGATTCCGAGCCAAAGCTGCTGAGCGCCTCCTTGAGCGGCAGCACGCCGGTGACGGCAAAGGCCACCAGGCTTCCCATGAACACGTAGTCGCCCGGCAGTTTTGTGAACAGCATCAGCCCGAAGACCACCAAGATGGTCAGCAGCACGATCCACATGTCCACGTTCATTCCTAAGAAGAGAAAACTTTCCATATCTGCTTTATTCTATTTGTTTGGTTAGTGTTAATACATTCGTGTCCTGCTCCCTGCGGTAATGCACCCCGTCCATGAGTTTTCGGATGATGAACAGTCCCAGGCCGCCGGGTTCCCGTTCTGCTGCCGGCAGGCTGACGTCCGGTTCCTCTACTTGTGTCGGGTCGAAGGCCTTGCCTTGGTCTTTGATTTCAAACACGAGGGCATTTCCTTGCCGTTCGGCGGTCAGGATGATTTCTCCCTCCCGGTCTCCGTAAGCATAGTTGATGACGTTCGTCATGGCTTCCTCCACTGCCAGGACGAGCATGTCGATGCGTTCCGGCGCTACGCCTGCCGCTGTGCCGGCTTGGTTTACAAATTCCTCCATGCGCGGAATCTCCCGGATGTTGTTCTTAAGGACTATCTCTGTTTTCATACCTTCATGTTTTCATGTTTCAACGACAGGGCCAGCATTGTCAGGTCGTCGCTTTGCTCCGCGCCGTCGGCAAAGGTCCGCACGCTTTTTTCCAAGGCGCTTATTGTTTCTTGGGCGGAACGCCCTTTCAGGGTTTGCATCGTGCTGAGCAACCGTGCTTCGGAGTACAACGCCTTCTCCTTGTTTTCCGCTTCCGTCAGCCCGTCCGTGTAGAGGAGCAGCATGCGTTCAAAGCCCAGCTCGACGACCTCTTCCGTGTATTCAAAGTCCTCGAACACCCCGATAGGTATGTTGGAAGTGCAGGCGAGGACGTGGGCGTCTTCCCCTTTTCCCGACAACACCGGCGGGTTGTGTCCCGCGTTGCAATATTCCAGTTTGCCGGTTTCCAGGTCCAGGATTCCCACGAATAGCGTGATGAACATATTCGACTCGTTGTTGTCCGCCACGGCGCGGTTCAGTGCTTCCACGATTTCCTTTGCCGTATTGCGGTGGACGGCAATGGTGCGGAAGAGGCTCCGTGTCACCGCCATCAGCAGGGAGGCCGGGATGCCTTTGCCGGATACGTCCCCGATGACGAACAGCAACTTTTCATCGTGAATGAAGAAGTCGTACAAGTCGCCTCCGACTTCCTTTGCCGGCTTCAGCATGGCATACAAGTCAATGTCCTTCCGTTCGGGGAACGGGGGGAACAATTTGGGAATCATCCCCATCTGTATTTCGCTGGCAATGCGCAGTTCGCTTTCGATGCGTTCCTTCTGTGCGGTTGTTTTCTGCAGCTCGTCCACGTATTCCACGAGCGCCCCCTGCATGTATTCAAAGGCGTCGTGCAGTTGTCCCATCTCGTCTTTGTGCTTGCTGCGCGGCAACGGCGCATTGAAGTCCCCGCCGGCAATCTGTCGCGCCGCTTCGGCGAACCGCGACAGTGGGGTGGACACATGCCGGATAATCCGTCCGCACACCAATGCCAATATCACCAGCCCGATGCAGACAAGCGCCAGCACTCTGAACTGTATCTTGTCCAGGCTGGCGAACACTTCTTCCCGCGGGCACACCGTTGCCACCGACCATCCCGTCTTGATGGGAGCATAAAAGACATACGACAGCGTGTCGTCGTTCTGCAGCACTTCCATTCCTCGCAGTCCGGCAACCATGTGCCGTCCGATGTCCAGGACCGTGGTGTCTTTCATGTCGCGCGTGGCGCTGAAGATGGTTTCGTGCAGTATGCGTTCAGGGCGGTGGTGCACGATGTAAGTGCCTTCCCTGCCGACCATCAGGTTGTACGACCGCGGATAAGGGCGTATGTTGTTCACCAGTTCCGTCAGCCACGCCAGCGAAATATCCGCCGTGAAGATGGCGTACACGTATTCTGTTCGTCATAGAGCGGCAGGGAGTAAGTCGTCATGATCATGTCCCCGCCGCCCATGTCGAAATAGGGCTCGCTCCAATGGGGCTTTCCCGTGCGCAGCGGTTCGGCAAACCATTCCTTCTCCTGATAATTATAGGTGTCATTTCCCAAATCCCTTTGCTCCATGCCTTCTTCCGTGTCGTACACGTATGGCGAGAAATATTCTCTTCCGCCTTCATAGAAATCCTTACGGAACGCCACGGCGCTCCCGCAAATAATCGGATTCCGCTCCACGAACCGGCTGATGACGGCATACAGCGAGTCGGGCTCGTCCAGATGAGCCTCCACCTCCCAAGCCGAATTTCCGGCGGCGGTTTCCACGGCGTCCAGCACCCTGTCGATGCGCAGGATGGTGTTGTCCAGCAACGCCTCCGCGCGGTGCATCGCCTCGTCGCGTATGAAGCCGTATGAAAACCGGAAAAACACGTAAAATGCAAGAATGAACAAGAGGGCCGTGAATCCCACGACATAGATTCTCAATCGTGCTGAAAACGATTCCCTTATTCAGTTGATTCCCCATTTCTTCATTCTGCAGGCTCTGTTTTACGTATTCTATAATAATCCCACAAAATTAGTACAATCCTTCCGTTTATTCATCGGAATAGGAAATAAATTTTCAATGGCGGCCGCAATCCGGTGCTCTCCGCGCGTGAAAATGGAGGTTGAAGCGGCCGGATGATTTTTTTTTCGGCTGACGCTTCATTTTTTCTTCGGAAAGTTTTGGAGTTTTTCTTTTTTTTTTTAGTTTTGCCAAATCCGGATTCACGTTGGGAATCCGACATACATTCAAATATGTCTATGACAAAGGGAATCATATTTCTTGCCATTTCGTGCGTTTCCTCCTTGGCCGTCTGCGGGCAGACCGAGGACAGCATCGCACACACGCTGTTGGTGGCCGATTACGATTACACATGCCGCACAACGGACGCCCAAGGAGAAGGCGTCGACGTGAGCTACGGACTCACGTTGCAAGTGGCTCAAGACATGGCTTGCACTATGGGGCGGAAGCGCCACGATGGCGAGGACGACAAAAGCGAGCAGTTGCTCTACGTGCCCACCACGTGGCAGAACTATCCGCAAGGGGAAACCACATCGGTCGAGACCGTTCCGCCCTATCAGTATCTCACCTCTGAAAAGATGGGCGGAGCGGAATGGACGTTGCTGTCCGAGCATGACACGATATGTGGCCGGCCGTGCCAGAAAGCCGAAGGCGAATACGGCGGTCGTGCCTGGACGGTGTGGTTTGCCGAGAGCCTGCCCACCCGTTTTGGCCCTTGGCGGCTGAATGGGTTGCCCGGTCTGATTCTGCGGGCCGTGTCGGACGACGGCGTCCACCGCTTCGAGTGCCGCGAGGTGGAGGCCGTGAAGGAAGCGGTGACCTATAGCGTTCCCGAAGGAGCCGTTAAATGTTCGAGGGCTAAATTCGTGAAATTGCGCAACCGCATTTTCGGCAATCCGAACTATGTTTCCAACCCTATGTACTACATGAAAGCTGCAGAACTGGAGAGCGGCGTGTGGGTTATGGATGGCATGGTGATAGTGGGACGTGTGCCGGTAGACACGAAGCCGGCCAAGTTCCAACCGTTGGATTACTGATGCTTTATGATGCGTCTTCTGTTCATCATCTTTTTGGCCTCGGGATGCGGCATGGCCCATGCCCAGACCGATACGATAAGCGTGAGCGGACAGGTGCGCTGTGGTGCGGAACCTGTTGAGTCGGGCATAGTCGCCTTGCTCCTGCCGTCCGATTCCAGCATTGTGGCCTATGCCATGACCGACCGCCAGGGCCGCTATTCGTTGCGGGCGGCAGCACTGCCCGGCGAGATGCTGGTCCGTGTGACGGGCTTCAACATAAAGCGGCAGGTCGTGCGCGTCAAGCCCCGTTCGCAAACGCTCGACTTCAGCGTGGAGGAAGAGAATGTGGTGTTGCGCGAGGTGATGGTGGAGTCGCAGAAGTTGTGGGGCAACCGCGACACGCTCAACTACCTCGTTTCGGCTTACACCCGCGAGCACGACCGTACCATAGGCGACGTGTTGCGCCAGCTGCCGGGCATCACGATAGAGGACAATGGTGTGATAAAATATCAAGGCACGCCCATCAACCATTTCTATATTGAAAACCTTGACATGTTGCAGGGCCGTTACAATCTGGCCACGCAGGGCATCAAGGCTGAGGACGTGGCCACGGTGCAAGTGTTGGAGAACCATGAGCATGTGCGTGCCCTGCAAGACCAGATGCCCACGGAACAGGCCGCCATCAACCTGAAGCTCAAGGACAAGTCCAAGGGCGTGTGGGCCAAGACCGCCGACCTGGGCGCCGGGGGCTATTCCGACGGGCCGCTGTGGGACGCCACGCTGCAGGCCATGTATATCGGCAAGTTGCGGCAACACATGATTCGTTACGGCGGCGACAATATGGGGCGAGGCTACGATGCCGCCACTGCCCACTACGGCATCTTACAAGAGGGCGGACCGGGCATGACCGGCATCGTGAGGCACGGGACGGCGCCGGTTGGCAACAGCATTTTCGGCTACCGGCACAGCGTAAGCCTCAACAATCTGGTAAAGTGTTCGGACAGCGCAACGGTAAACTACAATTTCAACTACGGCCATAACTTATCGCGCGGCAATTCCTTCTCGCAGACCACCTACATGCTGCCCGACGGCTCGGACCTGTTGCTCACCGAAGACATAGCCGACCGCGTCCATACCCATTCTGCCGACCTGCAGTTCACCTACGAGAAGAATACGGCCCTCCGGTTCTTCAACAATACGCTTTCGCTCTCCGGCCGCTGGGACGAGGGGCGGGGGACTGTGTTTTCGGGTAGTTCGGAAAGCTTTTTGTCATCGGGAGCGGACGGAGACGGGACTTACATTTCCCAAGCCTCGCACTACCGCTCACTGGGGGTGGCCAACCGAAGCCGGCTGGTGCACCGGACGGCAAGAGGGGGAGGCTTTGAATGGACATCCACCAACAGCCTGTCGTCCACCCCGCAAGAGCTTGCCGTCGGTGGCGGCATGACGGCCCGGCAGGACATCGACATCACTTCGGTTTCCACCTTCAATAGTTTCGAAATGCTGCGCGACCTCCGGGCTTGCAGTTGGACGCTTTCCGCATCGGCGCACCTGAACACGACCTATACGGCACTGACTTCCGGTCTTACCCATCCCGACGGGCCCGTGGCAACGCAGGGCGACATGTCTCATTTGCGTGCCAGCATCGACATTGGCCCGGTGGCGCGATATGTCAACGGCAGCTTCCAGTCCGAGCTCCGGCTGCCTGTGGCCATGACCTGCACTTGGCTCGGCAATGCTCCCGTTGCGGACGAGGAAACCGATGCCCGCCGTGTCCGCCTGCGCCTGCAACCTTCGTTCTCCTTGCTCTGGAAAGCTACTGACAATCTCACGTTCAGCGGCAGCGCCAACTATTCCGCCAGCGAGACGGACTGGACGAAGTTGCTCACCGCCAGCGTGATGCAGAACTACCGCAGCCTGTCGCGCTATCGCGCTGCGCTCAATGACAGCCACAGTGCAGGTGCCCGCGGGAAAGTGGCATTCAAGGATCTGTTCAGCGGCCTTTTCGCCCATTTGGAAGGCGAGTGGAACCGTTCGTGGAGCGACATCGCCTATGGCACGACCTTCGATGCGCAGGCACATACCGTCATCGAGGCAGCCTACGTGCCTAACCACAGCAACCATTATTCTCTGACCGCATACGGGCGCAAGGACATAGACTGGCAGACCATGCAAATCGAACTCTCGGCCATCGGCACACGGGGCGAGAGCGAGATGTTGCGCCAGTCCGTGCTCACCACCTATCGCACCACGGGCTACACCTTGCGCGCCACGCTGGCCTTTGACATCGTCAGCGGCTATCGTGTGGATTACGGTGCGGCATGGCAACGCAACCGTTCCGTTTCTGGCGGCCATGCCACTGTCTGCCGTGAACTGAATCAGCGCGGGCGGCTCAACCTGCGCCTGTTGCCCTCGCGCTTGTTCCTCAATTTCCATGTCGGCCACACTCATAACCGCAACTTGTCATCAGGAAAGAACGACTATCTGTTCATCGGGGGCGGCCTGCAGTTCAGGCTGTCCAAGAAAGTGGAGTTCAACCTTGACGGTGACAATCTCACGAACATCCGTACTTACGTCACCCGTTCGCTCGGCGACATGGAAGAATATTACACGGAGTACCACCTGCGCCCGTTGTCGGTCACCCTGACGGCGCATATATCCCTCTGACGCGCATTGACGTGTTCCTGACGCATTCCGCATCGGGGGCATGTGCCCCCTTTTACGGCTTGTGCGTTCCCGGCCGGGCCGGAGTGCGGAAAGGCAAAGGGGAACGGGCCTTCCGCCGCATCAAAGGGACTGGCGAGGGGGAACTGGAAAGAGATGAAAAATATTGCGGTCGGGAGAGGAGGGGGTAGAGGAAAGCAAGGGAAGGACGTGTGGAAGGCGCCAGCGTACTTTGCGGAGAGCACTTGAGTACTCTGCGGCAAGTACTCGAGTACTCTCCGCAAAGTACAATTCTGTTTTCCGCAAGGCGTCAGCCGGCCTTCTGCACGATTCCTTTCGGAATTCACGACACGCATGGGGCGTGTGCCGCACGAAGGCCGCCCCGAGGCCGTGGCCTTGGTGCATGCTGGAGCAGACAAGTTGCCCGGCATGCAGCCCCTTGTCGTCGCTGTCGGTCGCAATCGGTCAGTGGCCGTTTCTTGTGCGCGCTTCGCAGTCCTCTTCCGGCATGTCCGTCCGGGAAGTTTTTATGGCCCGCATGGCCTGACGTGCTTTCACGGCGACAGGCAAACGGTCTTGCCGCAGTTGTTGCAGTACGCTTGCAGGTCTGCAAGGCGAAACTTTTCTTTGTAAATCCATGATTCTTACTCGGATATATTCACTATATTTGCATTGAGGAAAAAAATCTCGGTTCACTGAGTAAAATGTAAATGTATGTATAAGCGTGCAGAATATCAGATAATTGCAGGCCGGATGAACGAGCCGCGGAAGTTCATCCAAGTGGTGATGGGCGCCCGTCAGGTGGGCAAATCCACCGTGGTCAAGCAGGTGCTTCAGGACTTGGATGTGCCTTACCGGTTGTTTTCCGCAGACAATGTCCCAGCCACGAATGGGGCCTGGATTTCGGATTGTTGGGCGGCTGTGCGCAGTTTGAAGGAGAGCCGGGGGTGGGAGGGTGTCATCCTCGTGATTGACGAAATACAGAAGATAGCCAACTGGAGCGAGGTGGTGAAGAAAGAATGGGACGCTGACACGTTTCACGACCGCAACATCAAGGTGCTGCTCCTTGGGAGTAGCCGCATGTTGTTGGAGAAAGGCTTGTCCGAGTCCTTGGCCGGGCGGTTTGAAGAGATACGCATGAGCCATTGGAGCTATCGGGAAATGAAAGAATGCTTTGGCTTCTCGCTCGACCAATATCTGTTTTACGGCGGCTATCCCGGTGCGGCGACATTGGTTGGCGATGAAGACCGCTTCCGGCAATACGTCCAGTCGGCCATCATCGAGGCGACCATTAACAAAGACATCCTGATGGACACGCCCATAAGCAAACCCGCCTTGCTTCGCCAGACCTTCGAGTTGGGAGCGGCCTATTCGGGCGAATTGCTGTCGTTGAACAAAATGTTGGGCTCGCTTCTGGATGCCGGGAACACGGTGACCCTGGCAGGTTACATCAACCTGCTGGACGAAAGCGGATTGCTGCGCGGACTTCAGAAGTTCAGTGTAGATATGGCTCGGAGGCGTGCCAGCATTCCCAAGTTGCAGGTGTATAACAATGCGTTGAAAATGGTGTATAGCCCGTTGACCTTTGAGCAGGCGATATTGGATCGTAAGTCATGGGGGCGCATCTTTGAGTCGGGCATCGGTGCCTATCTGGTAAGTCAGGCCTTCGTGCATCGCTTTGAGGTGTTCTATTGGCGTGAGCGGGACGATGAAGTGGATTTCGTCCTGCGCAAGAAAGGTTCGGTTGTTGCCATTGAAGTGAAAAGCAATGCGGAGAAGCGGACGGACGGATTGGATAAGTTTCGCAAACTTTTCAGCCCCCAATCGGCTTTTATTGTGGGGGACGGAGGGATGAGCGCTGAGGATTTCCTTTCGATGGATATACGGAAGTTGTTTTGAGCATATCTGCCAATGGGCATGCCACGTCCCCGTTTCCTCGGCTGTAGGCGTATGTGAGCCGGGGACGTGACAAGCACAGGTGGCGGCGGATAGCCGGTTGCGAGGCCGGAACCTTCCGCAAGGCGTCAGCCGGCCTTCTGCACGACTCCTTTCGGAATTCAGTACACGTATGGGTTGTGTTGCTTTTCGAAGCCGATTTGTGTCTGCGGCCCGTGTCCGGGATAGGCGGTGGTGTCGTCCGGCAGTGTGAACAGCTTGTTCTTGATGCTGCTCATCAGCCGGTCTGTGTCGCCGCCGGGCAGGTCGCTGCGGCCCACGCTGCAATAGAACAGCGTGTCGCCGACGAACACGGCCTTTTCGCTTTCGCAGTAGAAACACAGGCCGCCGGGCGAGTGGCCGGGCGTGGCCAGCACCTTCAGCGTGTGGGAGCCAAAGGCAATTTCGTCGCCGTCGGCCAGATGGCGTGCCGCGGGGACGGAGTGGGTCTGCATGGTCTGCACCAACGGGCCGAAGATGTCCGACCCCAGGCCTTCATATATCCGTTCGTCGTCGCGGCTGAATTCCGGAGCCAGGTGGTAGGTGTCCCACACGAAGGCGGCCCCGAAGCAATGGTCGTAGTGCATGTGGGTGCAGAGGTGGTGACGGACATTCAGCTTTTTGTCGGCAATGTAGGTTGCAATTTGCCGGCGGTCGTTTTCCGTGAGCGCGCCGCAGTCGATGATGACGGCTTCCCCTTCGGGGTCGCTCACCACGTAGCAGTTCTCTTCCAGCATGTTCACATGGAAAGTCTTTATGGTCCACATAATCTTGCGCGTTTTCAGAGTGATACGTAAACGATTTTCTTGGTCTCGAAATACTCCTCGCGGAAGTAGTCGCTCAGCGAAGTGATTTCCGCGTGGTGCTTGAAGGGCTCGGCCTCGCGCGCCACCTCGCCGCCTTTCAGGCAAATCAGTCCGTTGGGCAAGGCGTTGTGCTGTTCCTTGGCAATGTTTTTGCGGATGATTTTCACTAGGTCGGCCAAGTTCATGACGGCGCGGCTCACCACGAAATCGAACTTCGCCTTTTCGTCTTCGGCGCGCTCGTGGCAGAACGTCACGTTCTCCAGCCCGATGCCCTGCGCCACCTCCATGCAGACTTTGATTTTCTTGCCGATGCTGTCCACCAGGTGGAAGTGGCAGTCGGGGAACATGATGGCCAACGGTATGCCCGGGAAACCGCCGCCTGTGCCGATGTCCATCACCCGTGTGCCGGGCCTGAAGCGGATGATTTCCGCAATGCCCAGTGAGTGCAGCACGTGGTGCTCATACAGGTTGTCGATGTCTTTGCGGGAGATGACGTTGATTTTGGCGTTCCAGTCGTGATAGAGTCCGTCCAGGAGCGCGAATTGTTCCTTTTGCCTCTCCGTGAGGTCGGGGAAGTATTTCAATATTAAATCCATAGATTTTATTTTGTTTGTTTCATGAAGGGTTTCATTTGGTCGTAGTCCACCGTCAGCTGCACTGTTCCGGTTTCAAACGGGGCTATTTCATCGGCATTATATATAAAGGTAATGCCGTCGCGCCCCAGTTCGAAGTTGGCGGGGACGTAGATGTCTGTCAGGCGGAGTATGCCTTTGGCGTGAAGCTCGTCCGTGTCGCGGCAGTCGAACGCCGACAGCAGTTCCTGCAGCAACAAAGGCTGGAGCAAGGCCGGGTAGGTGGGCAGGAACACGTCGTCCAGCCGGATGAGTTCTCCGGTCTGCCGGTCGAAGTTCAGGCACTGCACTTCGTGATATTCCCGTGCGCCGCCTTCGTATCTGGTCTTATGCACCAGATAGCAAAAGCCATTGCCGGGGCCGTCTTTGTATTCGGTAGAAATCCGGTATTTGTAGTCGTACCAGGCCGTGGACACCTTGCTTTTCATGTCTGCGCGATACAGCTTCGCCAGTTCACGTTTGTAGCGTTCCCCGTAGGCCTGGCAGAACGAGTCCATGGCGGCCGGTAACGAGGCGGGCCGCCCGCCGAACGCGGCTTCGGCAATGGTGCGGTTAATTTTGCCCGCCACGGCCCCCGTGTCGTTCAGTTCGTCCACCGTTATGTCGATCCGGCATGTCGGGGCATCCTTGTCCGAGGTCAGCGGGATGATTTTTTCAGTTTCCAGTTGGCGGAAATCTTCCTCCCTCATGGTGCTGCCCCCTTGGCATGCGGCCAAGGCCATGCAGGCCGCAAGGGTCCATGCGCACGCCCGTCTGTCCGTGTTCTTATGTCTCATTTCTTGATAGCGTTATACGTGCAAAGTTAAGCATTTGCCGCTATATGGAGAAGCAAATTCGGGATTCTCTGCTTATTTTATTTGCGGGTGAAGAGGGTGAGCGACAGGGAGCACAGGGTCAGTGTGGCCCCCACGGCGGCCACGCCGGCCCAACCGCCCACGTGCCAGAAACTGCCGGCCAGGAAAGTGCCCAGCGAACCGCCGATGAAATAAGTGGTCATGAAAATGGTGTTGACCCGGTTGGAGGCGGAAGGGCAAAGCTCGAAAATGCTGGTCTGGTTGCTTAGCTGGATGCACTGCATGCCGATGTCTATCAGCAAGACGCCGGCAATGATGCCGGCATAAGAGCTGCCGCCGAAATAGAGCGATGCCCAAGCCGAAAGAATCAGGGCACAACCGATGTAGTTGAAGTTGCGGATGCCCACGCGCTTCACGTGTTTTCCCACGAACGATGCGGTCAGTGCGCCCGCAATCCCGCAAAGCCCCAAGGCGCCCACCACGTCGCTATCGGCATGGAATGGCGCACCTTCCATCTTGAAGGCCAGGCACGACCACAGGGCGAGGAAAGAGCCGAAAGCCAGTCCGGCACGGACGGAATAGACACGGAGCGCCGGATGGTCGCGCACCAACAGGAAGAGCGACCCCATCAGCGTCCGGTATTGTCCCTTGAACGTGGGCGGGATGTCGGGCAGCACTTTCAGCACCACGAGTGCGCAAAGGCACATGCCGACGGCTGCTATCACGTACATTTCCCGCCAGCCCAGCACGTCGCCGATCCATCCGCTCACCACCCTTGAGGCCAGGATGCCGGTGAGCAGGCCGGAGATGACCAGCCCGACATTGCGCCCCTTGTGCTCCGGACGGGAATATTGCGAGGCGATGGGGACAAAAATCTGGGGTACTACGGAGCAGATGCCGGTGAGCAGCGACGCGCCCCACACGGTGTAGATGTCCCTCGCGGCCGCCATGGCGCACAGGGCGGCGACGAGCACGGCGAAGTTGAGCAAGATGATTTTCTTGCGGTGGAACAGGTCGCCCAGCGGCACGATGAACAACAGCCCCAAGGCATATCCGCCTTGTGTGACCATGGCAATCAGGTTGGCGCGGAAGTCGGTGGTGTCCAGGTCGTCGCGCATCAGGTTCAGCAGCGGCTGGTTGTAGTACAGGTTGGCCACGGATATGCCGGCCACGATGGCCAGTGTCCAGAGAATATGGGCCGGAATCCCGCCGTTTTCTTTCAGTTCAGTCTTCATTTCGGTTCGTTTCGTCGTTTCTTCTTGCGTTGGTGCGTGCCGGCGGCGTTCCGTTTCAGGAGTATTTCCGGGGATAGCGGAACAGGACGCTCAGCAAGGCGCAAGCTCCCATGATGAAGGGATAGTAGAGGTGGGGAAGGATGGCGATGGGGCTGACGGATGCCAGTCCGGCGGCCATCAGCAGTTGCGCCCCGTATGGGATGAGCCCTTGCGTGAAACAGGAAAAGGTGTCCAGTATGCTGGCGCTTTTCCGTTTGTCCACGCCGAAGCGCGTCGCGATGTCGTTGGCCAGCGGGCCTGCAGTGATGATGGCCACGGTGTTGTTGGCCGTGCACAGGTTGATGAGGCACACCAGCGCGGCGATGCTCAGTTCCGCCCCGCGTTTGGTGTGTATGCGGCGGGTCAGCGCATTGAGGATATAGTCAATTCCCCCATTGTGGCGGATGATTTCTATCATTCCTCCGGCCATCATGGTGATGATGATGAGCTCTCCCATGCCGGTGATGCCCTTTCCCATGGCGGCGAACCAGCCGAACCAGTCATACATCCCCGTGAAGATGCCTATGACGCCGCTCAGAGCCAGGCCCAGCACCAGGACGGCCATGACGTTGAGCCCCATGATGGCCGTGACCAGCACGACCACGTAGGGGATGACTTTCATCCAGTCCACATCGGGGATTTGCTGCGGGGCATGGATGTGCACGCCTATGAAGATGTAGAGCATGAAAGCGACGACGGCTGCCGGCATGACGATTTGCGAGTTCACCTTGAACTTGTCTTTCAGGTCGCATCCTTGCGTGCGGGTGGCCGTGATGGTCGTGTCGGAAATGAAGGACAGGTTGTCGCCGAAGAAGGCGCCGCCCACCACGATGGCCACCAGCAGAGGGAGGCTGGACTCAGTTTCGCGGGCGATGCCGGCCGCAAGGGGCGTGAGCGCCACAATCGTGCCCACGGATGTCCCGATGGACATGGAGATGAAACAAGCCGCGAGGAAGATGCCGCCCAACAGCAGATTGTCGGGCAGGAGTTGCAGCGACAGGTTCACGGCCGCGTCGATGGCGCCCATCTCCTGGGCCGAAGCGGCAAAGGCTCCGGCCAGCACGAAAATCCAGATCATGAGTATGATGTTGGGCGACCCTGCGCCGCGCGAATAGATGCCGACCTTTTTTTCCAGAGGGATGCCGGGTGTGGTCCACACGGCATACACCGACGCCACCAGAAACGCCACGGTGATGGGCACTTTGTAGAAGTCCTGCACGATGAGGCTGGTGAGCAGATAGAGGCAGATGAATACCAGCAACGGACTGATGGCGGCTATGCTTTTCTTATGCTGAGTCATGACTGTGCTGAAGTGGTGCGGGCTGCCGTCATTTTTCGTCAGCCGTATAATAGATGTAGTTTTCCGCCGTGAGCAGTTCCAACGGCATGTAGTTCTCTTGCTGCACGGCGCGTTTCAGCACCACGTGGTTGAACAAGGCTTTCACGCTGTTGTACCCCTGCTTCCACGGATGTTGGGCGATGAGGAAATCTATTGCCCCTTCGTCGAGGCATTTGGCATTCTTCTCCACCATGTCGTAGCCCAGCAAGTGGAATCCTTTCAGGCTGTGGCGCCGGAAGTATTCGCCCAGGATGTACGCCCTCGAGCAGAAAGTGATGCAATGTCTCAGGTCGGGATGCGATTGCAGGCAGGCTTGGATGCGGCTTTCGTGCAGTTCCTCCTCGTCGATCTGCAAGGCCAGTTCCACCACTTCGCAGGCGGGGAAATGTTCGGCCAGATATTGCCTGAAGCCCACCTCGCGGAACGCTTGCTGGCTCGAGGCGACCCTTCCTTTCGACATGAGCTTCATCAGCAGGATGCGCTCGGCGCCTGCGGCCTGCATCATGAAGATGCGGCCTGCGAAGTAGCCGCTCTTCAGCGGGTCTTGCCCGAAGAAGGCCAGGGGCTCCAGTTGGGGAATGTGGGAGTCGAGGAACACGAAGGGGATGCCGCGTTCCCGCAATTCGCTGCAGAAACGCGAGGTGGCCTCCATTTCCTGCGGCACAATCACGAAACCGTCCGGTTGCATGTCCGCCATGCGGCGTGCAGCGGCAGAGAAAGAGTCCTCGTCGAATTGGTCGTAGTATTCCGTGAAGAGCGAAAGGTGGAAGTCGGAGCGGTTCAGGATGCATTGCCTCAATCCTTTTTCCACCACGGTCCAATAGGCATTGCTGTCGTGCTCGGGCAGGAGGCAGCAAAAGGTGTATTTGCGGTTGTATGCCAATGCGCTGGCATAGATGTTCGGTTGATAGTTGATTTCCTTCAACACGGTTTCCACCTGCGTGCGCGCTTTCGCCGACACGTTCGGGCGATTGTGCAGCACACGGTCTACCGTGCCCACCGAAACGCCTGCGCGCTCGGCTATGTCTTTTATTCTGATTTTATCTGACGAATGAACTTCCCACATCTCTTTTTGTCGGTTCGGATGATTCAATTCTGCGAAGATACATTATTTTAATGGCGTAGGCGGCATGCCGGAGACAAAAAGTCGTTTTTCTGAATTATTTTCCCTTAAAAATACGTCCGTTAGGGAAAAAATGCCTATTTTTGCACGTCAAAAATAAGCGCTGTGCGGGTTAACAGCCCACAACATGCAGCCAAACTGGGCATCACTTTAGATGGAAA
>CALULQ010000019.1 GCA_944321525.1 uncultured Paraprevotella sp. | reverse complement strand
AACGTGACTGTCGGAGAAGACGGACAGCTCCTGGTCAAGGTGGCCTCCAACGACTGGTACAAGGTGGACAACTTCCGCCTGAACCGCGCAGCCGACGCCATAGATCCTATGAGCAGCTATACTCGCAACGGCCTGACTCCCGGCCATTACGGCACCATTTGTTTGCCCTACGCCGTGGCGGCAGGTGATTATGAGGGCGCAGAATTCTTCACCGTAGCCGGTTGCGTAAAAGAGAACGGCATAATCAACTCCATCGTCCTGGAGGCAGCGGAATCGCTGGAAGCCGGCATACCTTATATATTCTGCGCCACGGGCGATGAGCTGACGGCAACATATAACGGCGAGGCCGTGGAGAACGCCAAGGCAAGCAACGGCCTGGTCGGCTCTTTCAGCGGAACGGATGTCAGTGAAGGCATGTATTTGCTCACGGCAGACAACACGGTAAGGCAAGTAGGCGAAAACGGAGGCCACATCGCAGAGCACCATGCCTACTTCGATTTAACGGCGATGCCGGAGTATAAGGGTGAAACAGCAGGCGTGAACTTGCGGATAATTCATCTGAACGACGCCACGGACGTGTCCGCCCTCAAGGCAGACGGTAAAGCTTTGGTGGACGTGTTCACTTTGAGCGGCGTAAAAGTGCGCAGCCAAGTGCCGGCCGGAGAGGCTACCAATGGACTGCCGCGTGGCATCTACATCGTGAATCAACAAAAAATAACGGTACACTAATCATATAAAAAACAAGAACTATGGAAAAGAAAGAATACGTAAGACCTCTTTGCAAGGTCACCGAGATAGAAACGGCCGCGATGCTGGCCAGCAGTGGTCCCAACACATTGAAAGTGAATCATGAGCCCAGCGATGACTTCATCGAAGGGGCGGTGAACCGCAACAACGGTTGGGAATTGTGGTAATTCAAGGAAGGGGGCGTGCAGAATGACACGCCCCTTTCTTTTTTATAAAGCCATGCCATGCAGAGGCATGGGCAAGACCGGAAAACATTCCGCGCAAAATTTTGGAAAATTTCCTTTGCCTGCGCCCTCTTTTTAAGTACATTTGCCTGACCAACGCCGCCACCTTGCGCGGCACAGGACATTTGTATATGCGACCCAAAAACCGCAGCCTCTGGCTCGCCATACTGATTTGCCTGTTGGGCGGCCACTTCCCAGCCCGCGCGCAAAGCCATTCCGTCAGCGCCATAGAGATGGCAGCACGGATGCGCCGCGATTACCCGTTCCGGTGCAACATTTCGGGGCGCGTATTCGCCACGGACGAGTTCAACGAAAAGCCTTTCCCCCTCGCGGGGGCTTCCGTGCGGGCCTACTGCCTTGAGGATTCGGCCACACTGAAGTCCACGGCCGTCAGCTTCGACAGCGGACATTTCAATGCCGACATCTGGGACAAGAAGCGGCACGGTCGGCCCCAAGTGAGGCTGACCATCACCTACGTGGGCATGGACACGCTCGACTGCGTGGTCGCCGCCCAAAAAGAAGACGACCAGTTCGGTCCCGCCTACGCCGTAACGCTGGACAGCGTGGTGCTCCGCAGCCGCCCCATCACCTTGGAAGAAACGCAAATCATCGCCGAACTGAAAAAGACTTACCTGCGCGGCGACACCACGGTGTTCAACGTAGACGCCTTCGACATGCCCGAAGGCACCGTGCTGGTGCAGCTCGTGCGCCGCCTTCCGGGCCTGCGCTACACCGACGGGCAGCTCACCTACATGGGCCGCAGCATAGAAGAAATGCGGCTCAACGGCGACACGTTTTTCAAGCACGACATCTCCATCGCCCTGAAAAACATGCCCAACGCGAAACTCAAACAAGTGGAGGTCTACGAAACGGACCGCGACACGCTCGACGCGACACAGGGCAAAATGCTCGTGATGGACATGAAGACCAAAGAGGAGGTGAGCGACGTGCTTTTCGCCAATGCCGAAGCGGGAATCGCCGACGAAAGATGGAAATACACGGCCGCGGGCGACATCAACCTCTACCGCAACAAAGGCCCGCAATTCTCTCTCGGAGGGGAGGTCCAGGACCTGCCCGACACCGAAAGCCCGAAAGAGAAAAACAAATCGCAGACATTGCGCGGCTTGTACACCCAGAACTTCAAGGAAAACTATGTTTCGGCACAGATGTTACTCTCCAACAGCCGAAACGCGACCACATCCACCTCGGCCTCCAACACCTTCCTGCCGGAAAGCACCATCGACAAGCAAGGGGAATCCACCGGCAATTCGCGCTACGGGTCGCAGCGCGTAATCGTCGACGGGCATGTCCGCATCGGCTCCAAATTCATGATGCGGCACGACGCGAACCTTGCCCATTCCCGGAGCGACCACGCCTCGCGGTCGTCCTCACTCACCACCTCCGGAGAAAAAGGCGACACGCTCCACACGAACACGAACGAGGGACGAAGCCGGACGAGCCTGAATTCCGCCCAATGGACGATGTCGCTCTTCAGGGACGTGGCCGGCGGCGACGAGACGGGCATAAGCACGACGGTCGACTATGAAAAAAGGCACAACGAATATGAAAGGGAGTCGCACACCGACTTCCTCTCTCTGGGCGACAGCGTCCTGCACTCCGCGCTGCGGGAAGCAACGCCCGGCGAACAGTCCTCCTGGTCGGCCGCGGCATACTACCGTTTCAAAATCAAGGAAAACCATTCGCTGGAAGCCAGCTACGAGTTCCGGCAGGGAAGCGACCGGGACCGCACGGACTGCACGGACATGGCAGCCGTCCCACGACACGTGGACAGCCTGAGCTACGACTCGCGCACACGGACGCAGCAGCACAAACTGGCGGCCAACCTCGTCTTGTCGTGGAACCGCAGCCACCTGTATGCCACCTTCTCCCTTTCGCCCACCCGCAAGGAGCTGTCCACCGGACGCGACGACGGACTGCAGGCCCGAAGGACCTACACGGCCCTGCTCCACCAGCAGAGCCTCAACTTTGCCAGCTACTTCGGGGAAGGCAACAGCCTCACCTTCTCGTACACGGGCACGAAGGACATGCCCTACGACGAACAACTGATTTTCATCCCCGACTACTCCGACCCGCTCAACATCCGCACCGGCAACCCGAACCTGAAAAGCCCCTACAAGGCATGGGCCAGCATGGAGCTCGTCACGCTGAAGAAGCAGCTGCAAATCGGATTCAATGCCTTCACCACACGCAACGCGACCACCAACCGCGTCATGTTCGACCAGCAAACGGGTGCCCGAAAGTCCATGCCGGACAACATCAACGGTAACTACGACCTCAGCGGCAACCTGTCCTGCTTCACGACCCTGGGCAACCTGACACTGGGCACCTCGGCCACCTACCGCTACCAACACGCAGCGCAGTTCGTGCAATACGAAGGCGACACGGAGGCTGCCAAAAGCATCTCTGAAAACCAAGGCGTGGAGATAGGCCTCACGCCCAGCTACGGCAACGCCCACCTGACCACCGAACTGGAAGCATCCTACACGTTCGACCATCGCTCCAGCCGCACGGCTGGAACGGCCGGCTACAAACTGCACCAATACCGCGCCGACTGGAAAGCCACCTTCTTCATCGCCCACAACTGGGAAGTGGACACCCGCGTCGACTGGACCTGCCGCAAGGGCATGCAAATGGGGGATGCCGACGGGCACGAGTGCGTGTGGAACCTGGGCCTGACCTACAAGTTCCTCAAGCAGCAGGCCACCGTCAGGCTGCAAGCTTTCGACCTGCTCCGAAGCCAAAAGAATTATTACACAAGTTTCGGGAACAACACGTGGCAGGAAACGCGGATGCGCGGGAAGACGGAGTACGTGCTCCTCACTTTCGCCTACCGGTTCAACAAAATGTAGGTAGCCCGCCACGCCACCGCCCGGCGCCCCGAAGAGCAACGAATCCACCCGTCGCCCGCGCGACGAAAAGAGGGGAACGCCCCAAGGGGAAGAAGAAAGCGGGCGAACGACTTGTGGCTGGCGAGAAAGTACTTTGCGGCAAGTACTCGAGTACTTGCCGCAAAGTACGCTAACGCTCTCCGCACGCCCCGGCAGCGCATCGGGCAAAGCCGGACACGTCCTTGCGCACCGCCCCAACCGGAAACGAGGCACAAGGACTGAACGGACCGGGAAAAGGGAACGGCCGGAAGCAGTCAGACGCACAAGCCCGCCGTTGCCGGCCGGGACGAAAGAAGGGGACGGCAAGCAGCCGCCGCCCCAACGAAGGAAAAGCAAAAGAAGCGCATTAAAACAATCGGACAACAGAGAAAGACGGCGGAAGCATAAAAAAAGGAAAGGCACCCGCCCGAAGCCAGCACCTTCCCCCATACCCTGCCGGACCGTCCGTCCGGTATATCGTCCGCCTATATCAAACTAAAATTTTACATTCCTGAAAATGGCCTCGGTCGCCCCAGCGTTCTTCGTAATATATTCCCCGGCCAGGCTTCCACATTTGGAAAGACGCGCGGGGTCGGTGAGCAGGCCGGCCATCTCGCCATCATAGCCCGCAGAATCCGTCACTTCCAAACAACCGCCGAGCGCCAACAGGTCTTGCGCCTCGCGGAACTTCCGGTTGTTGGGCCCGATAATCACGGGAATGCCATACACCGCCGCCTCGGGGACATTGTGGATGCCGGCGCCGAACCCCCCGCCCACGTAGGCCACCTCGCCGTAACGGTAGATGGACGACAGCAGGCCGTAGCAATCTATGATCAGGCAATCCGCATCCGCCACCGTTTCGGGGCGGGCCTGGGTATAGCGCACGAAGGGACGGGTCAGTTTTCCCTCAATCTCCCTCAGATGGTCTTCGCTGACCACATGCGGCGCCAACACGAGTTTCAGTTCCGGATGGGCGTTGAAGAACGGGATGATCAGGTCCTCGTCCTCCGGCCACGAACTGCCGGCCACCTGCACCGTGCGCCCCTGCTTGAACGCTTCCACCAGCAGCAGGTCCTTGGCCTGGCGGCGGATGTCAATCACGCGGTCGAAGCGCGTGTCGCCCACCACCGTGACGTTCGTGATGCCCTTGCGGGCCAGCAATTCGCGCGAAGCCTCGTTCTGCACGAAAAAGTGCGCCACGCAACGCAACACATCGCTGTAGCTGCGGCCGTACCAACGGAAGAACACCTGATTCTCACGGAAAATGCTGCTCACGCTGTAGACCGGGATATGCCGGCGGCGACAAGCATGCAAGTAATTGTTCCAGAACTCGTATTTGATGAAGAAGGCCATGCAGGGACGGGCCAGGCGCAAGAAGCTGCGCACGTTGCCCGGCGTGTCGAACGGCAGGTAGCACACCACGTCGGCGCCCTCATAGTCCTTGCGCACCTCGTAACCCGAAGGAGAGAAAAACGTGAGCAGGATTTTATATTCGGGATGCTCCCGCCTCAGACGTTCCATCAGCGGCCTCCCCTGCTCGAACTCGCCGAGCGAGGCCGCATGGAACCACACATATTTCTCTCCGCGAAGTATCTTCTTCCGCAAGATGCGGAACGTGTTCCACTGCCCCTTTACCATCAGGCGCGCTTTTTTGTGGAAGGGCGACACGAGGATGACGGCCAAGGCGTAGAGATAAAGCGCAAAAGAATACATCATTTCAGTATGTCGATGGCTTTTCTCATTCTACGCAGTGTTTCTTCCTTGCCCAGGAACGCGGACAACTCGTACATGTCGGGGCCCTTGCCCGTGCCCACCAAGGCCACGCGCCAAGGGTTCCACGGCTTTTTGCCGGCCGCTTCCGCCCAACTGTCCACCGCCGCCTTCTGGCTCTCCACCGAGAAGTCGTCCAACCCCTCCAGCAGTCCGGCCAGTTCGGTCATGTCGGCGGCCGCCGTGGCATTCCAGTTCTTGCGCACGAACTTGTCCTCGCGGTCGTAAGTCTCCGGCGCGATGAAGAAGAAATCGCAAAGGGGCCACAACTCCTTGATGAAGTTGATCTTCTTCATCTTCATCATGCCCACCACTGCTGCCACTCGCTCCATCGGCACTTCGATGCCGTTCTCGCGCAGGATTTTGTCGAAGGCAGGCGCCAGCTCCATGTCGTCTTTCTTCAGGATGTATTCACGGTTGAACCACAATCCCTTCACGTAGTCGAACTTGGCTCCGGCCTTGCTGCACTTCGTGATGTCGAACAGTTGCACCATCTCGTCCAGCGACATGATTTCCTGATCCGTTCCGGGATTCCATCCCAACAAAGCCAGGAAATTCAGGACAGCCTCGGGCAGATAACCGCTCTCACGGTAGCCCGAAGAAACTTCTCCCGTCTTCGGGTCGTGCCATTCCAACGGGAATACGGGGAATCCCAGACGGTCGCCGTCGCGCTTGCTCAACTTGCCTTTGCCATCGGGTTTGAGCAACAGGGGCAGATGGGCAAATGCCGGCATGGTGTCCGCCCAGCCGAAAGCACGGTAGAGCAACACGTGGAGCGGCGCCGAGGGCAACCATTCCTCGCCGCGTATCACGTGGGTCACCTCCATGAGGTGGTCGTCCACGATGTTGGCCAAATGATAAGTCGGAAGTTCGTCCGCGCTCTTATAGAGCACCTTGTCGTCCAAGATGGACGAGTTGATGACCACGTCGCCGCGAATCATGTCGTCGACGTGCACGTCCTCGCCCGGCTCCACCTTGAAGCGCACCACGTACTGCTCCCCTTCGGAAAGCAGGCGCTCCACTTCGTCGGCCGGCAACGACAACGAGTTGCGCATCATGCCACGCGTGGAGGCGTCGTATTGGAAATTCTGCACTTCCTTGCGCTTGGCATCCAGCTCTTCAGGCGTGTCGAAGGCATAGTAGGCCTTGCCGCTGTCCAGCAACTGCTTCACATATTTCTTATAAATATCGCGCCGTTCGGATTGACGGTACGGGCCATGGTCGCCCCCGAAACTCACCCCTTCGTCGAAGGGAATGCCCAACCAACGGAAGGATTCCAAGATATATTCCTCCGCTCCGGGAACGAAACGGCTGGAGTCAGTGTCTTCAATACGGAAAATGAACTCACCGCCATGCTGGCGGGCAAAAAGATAATTGTATAAAGCCGTACGCACGCCTCCTATATGCAGGGCGCCCGTAGGGCTGGGAGCAAAACGCACCCGTACTTTTCTCTGCGTCATAACAACATTTGTGAATATTGCGCAAAAATACTACTTTTTATTTAAACGCCCCGTATTTTTTTAGTATTTTCGCCCTATACAAAAGGAGATTTCAAATGAACAGACATAACCAAGAGCACAAGCTCACGCCAAAGGCTTTGATTTACAGAATCGTCATCACGATTACGGCCTTGTTCATCGTGTGTCTTTACATGCCGCGCGACGAACGGAACACTTATCTCTTCGACCTAGGCAAACCTTGGCGTTACAGCCAGCTGATTGCCACCCACGACTTCCCCATCTACAAGAGCGAGGCCACCATGCAAAAAGAACAGGACAGCATCCTGCAATATTACAGGCCCTACTTCGCCATCAATCCCACTGCGGGGGAAGAACAAATAGAACGGTTCAAAGCCACGATCGGCGCGCAAAGGCCGGCCGTCATACCGGCCAATTACGTGGACTACGTCATCCGAAAACTGGAGCACATCTACGAACAGGGCGTCATGGACGCCCCGGACTTCGACCTCATGCATGCCGACCACGTGTCGGCCATACGCATCTTCGCGCAAAACGAGGCCAGCGAGCAACCCATGTCGCAAGTGTTCTCGCACAAAACAGCATACGAATATCTCACCGACCTGGGGGACGACAGCCTGCACTATGACTTGCGGCTGCTCCGGAAATGCAACCTGAACGACTACATCGTCCCCAACCTGACGCTGGACAAGGAAAAGTCGGAAGAAACAAAGAAAGACCTGCTGTCGTCGCTCTCATACTCTTCCGGGATGGTCATGAGCGGACAGAAAATCATAGACCGCGGCGACATCGTGGACCAAAGGACATACGAAATCCTGATGTCGCTGGAGAAGGAATACGCCAAGCGCAACACCTCGAAGATGCAATCGCGCACGGTGCTCCTCGGGCAGCTGTTCTACGTGGGCATCATTATCCTCTGCATGTCGCTCTACTTTAACCTGTTCCGCCGCGACTACCTGGCCAACACGCGCAACCTGCTCTTCATCGCGTCGATGCCCGTCATCTTCACGCTCATCGCCTCGTTCCTGGTGAAGCACAACCTGCTCAACGTGTACATCATCCCATTCGCCATGGTGCCCATCTTCATCCGGGTGTTCATGGATTCGCGTACGGCCTTCGGCATCCACGTGGCCACGGTGCTCATCTGCGCCGTGACGCTGAAATATCCTTATGAGTTCATCGTCACGCAAACGGTAGCCGGCATGGTGGCCATCTACAGCCTGCGCGAATTGTCGCAACGCTCCCAGCTCATCCGGGCAGCATTCTACGTCACCCTGGCCTCGCTCCTTGTCTACGCCAGCATGGAGATGATCCACGAGAAAGACTTCACCCGGCTGGACTACCGCATGTACGTGAGCATCGCCATCAACGGCGCACTGTTGCTCTTTGCCTACCCCTTCCTCTTCCTGTGCGAAAAGATGTTCGGCTTCACGTCCAACGTGACACTGGTGGAATTGTCGAACACCAACAACGAACTGCTTCGGAAACTCTCGGAAGTGGCGCCCGGCACGTTCCAGCACTCCATGCAGGTGGCCAACCTCGCCACCGAAGTGGCCAACAAAATAGAAGCCCGCTCACTGCTCGTCAGGACCGGCGCCCTTTACCACGACATCGGGAAGATGAACAACCCCGCGTATTTCACCGAAAACCAAAACAACTTCAACCCGCACAGCAGGTTGAGCTACGAGCAGAGCGCGGCCATAGTCATCAACCACGTGAAAGACGGACTGAAAATGGCCGACAAGTATAACCTGCCACAAATCATCAAGGACTTCATCTCCACCCATCATGGCAAAGGGAAGACGAAATATTTCTTCATCTCGTACAAGAACCAGAACCCGGACAAGCCCGTGGACGAGGAGCTCTTCACCTATCCCGGCCCCAATCCCTTCACCTTGGAACAGGCCATACTCATGATGGCCGACTCCGTGGAAGCCGCGTCAAGAAGCCTGAGCGAATATACGGAAGAAAGCATCAGCAACCTGGTGGAGAAAATCATCGATTGCCAGATGGAAGAAGGATTCTTCAAAGACTGCCCCATCACGTTCCACGACATCACCACCGCCAAGGAGGTGTTCAAGGAAAAGCTGAAAACCATCTACCACACGCGCATCAGCTATCCGGAACTGAAAAAGAAGGGCGAAGAGGCGGAAAAGGCTCACACGGGATCCACGTCGAAATAGACCTGGGCGGAAGAACTGCCTTCGCAGGAAGAAAAAACGTCCTGACGGACACGGAGCAACTCTTCCCGCACCTTGGCCAAAGATATGCCGGGCTCCAACTTGACTACAATCCTACGGATGTAGAAGGTCTGTATGCGCGACACGGGCGGCGCGGCGGGCCCCAACACACGGGTTCCCAACACGGCGCGGAGCTGCGACGCCATCCTCGCCGCAATCTGGTCAAGGTAATGAGAATCGCGGTATTTTATATAGATGTACACTAAACGGCAAAACGGGGGGAACCCAAAGGCTTGCCGCTCTTCCATCTGCTGGACATAAAGTCCGGCATAATCGTGGGCGACCACTTGCCGCACAACCGGCAAGTCCGGACTTTTCGTCTGCAGGACAACCAATCCCCGTTTGTGCCGCCTCCCCGCGCGGCCCGCCACTTGCGCCATGAGCTGGAAAGCACGCTCATGGCTCCTGAAATCCGGCACGTTCAGCATCCCGTCGGCATCCAGGATTCCCACCACGCTCACACGCTCGAAATCCAACCCCTTCGTCACCATCTGCGTCCCAATCAGGATGTCGGTCTTTCCCGCCTGGAAGTCGGCCAGCATCCTTTCATACGCCGTGCGCGAACGGGTGGTGTCCAAGTCCATTCTGGCCACAGAGGCATCGGGAAACACCTGCTGCACCTCGTCCTCCACGCGCTCCGTCCCGAAACCGCGCTGCACGAGGTCCGTCCCTTCGCAGGCCGGACAATGCTGCGGCACGTTGCACGTATATCCGCAATAATGGCACACCAGTTTCTCCTGTTCCTTATGATAAGTCAGACTGACATCGCAATGCAGGCACTTGGGCACCCAACCGCACGTGTGGCACTCCACCACCGGCGCATACCCCCTGCGGTTTTGGAAAAGAATGACCTGCTCCTTGCGCCCCAAAGCAGCACGCATCTCCTCCAGCAAACGGGGCGAGAAGAACCCCGACATGCGGCGCTTGCGGCGCAGTTCCTTCACGTCCACCACTTCCACCTCGGGCAATTGCACCCGTCCGAAACGCTCCGTCAACGCCACAAATCCGTATTTGCCTACCTGCACGTTATGATAAGTTTCCAAGGACGGAGTGGCCGAACCCAACAGCGTCTTCGCCCCGCACTTTTGCGCCAGGACGATGGCCGCGTTGCGGGCGTGATAGCGTGGCGCAGGCTCTTGCTGCTTGTACGACTGTTCGTGCTCTTCGTCCACGATGACCAGGCCCAGGCGCTGGAAGGGCAAGAACAACGACGAGCGCACACCCAGCATCAGTTCATACGGCTCGTCGGAAAGCTGTTTCCTCCATATCTCCACCCGTTCGGCGTCGGAAAACTTAGAATGATACACGCCCATTTTCGGGCCGAAGACGCGATAGAGCCGTTCGGTGAGCTGAGTGGTGAGCGCGATTTCCGGCACGAGGTAGAGCACTTGTTTCCCTTGCTCCAGCATTTTCTGTATCAGATGGATGTAGATTTCCGTCTTTCCGCTCGACGTCACGCCGTGCAACAAGCAAACCGGACGGGCATGGAATTCCTCTTCGATTCTCGACAAGGCCTCCGATTGCGCTTCGCTCAGCGGCGCCAAGCCGACGGTGTCCACCACGTCCGTCCGCGCCAGACGCCCGGTTTCATACAGGTACGTTTCCAATATGCCGGCCTCCACCAAGTCGTTGCAAGCCTGCATTGTTCCTCCTGCTGCTTCTACGAGCTGCCTGCGCCCTACCTCCACCAGCATGTGGGGATTGTCCAGATGCAAGGCCGCACCGGCCTCGGACAGCTCCAGATATTTCATCAACAACGCCTTCCGCTTGTAGGCCCGTCCCATGCCGTCAAGCGCCCCGTTCAATTTGGCTTCATCAAAATATTCCTTCGTCAGCCGCACACGCACTTCCGTACGGGGCTTGTACGAACGGCGCACCTCCTCCTTCATCTTCAGCACGCCCTTGTCCAACAAGGTCTTCACCACCGTCACCGCCTTCTTGTCGCCACATGCATTCTGCAGTTGCGACAATGTCATCTCGCCCTTGTCCGACAAAGCATCGAGCACGGCCTGTTGCCGTCCGGACATTTTAAGGCAACCGCAGAAGTCTTTGTTCAACGTCACGAGGCTTTCGCTCTCCAACTTCATCCCCGACGGCAACGCCGCCTTGTAGACATCGCCCAACGTGCAGAGGTAATACTCCGCAATCCAGCGCCAAAGTTCCATCTGCAATGGCAGCAGCACGGGCGCCTTGTCCAGAATCTCCATCACGCTTTTCAGCTTGTAGTTCCCGGAATAATCGTCACGAATGCCCACCACAAGCCCCGTATATATCTTCTTCGGCCCGAACGGCACCACGACGCGGCATCCGACACAGACCGACATCTCGAGCCCGGGCGACACGGAATAAGTAAACACAGACGATAACGGAAGAGGGAAGATGACGTCTACGTATTTCATGAACACTATTTTTCTACCTGCAAAATTAGGCATAAATCGCGATTTATATGCCGGCCAGATGAGAAAAAGTCTAAACCACACCCGGTCTTTGGGACATGTCGGAAAGTTGCATGCGCGAGGACGAATACTTTTCTTCCTGCGGTTGGAAAGTCTACTCAACGACGTTGTTTATATAATTAACGTCGTTGAATATATAGACGACGCCGTTAATTATATAATCAACGACGTTAACTATAGATTTGAAAAGGACAGAAAGAAGTTTCCCGCCCGGTTGTCCAGACATAGCGGCAAGGGGATTTTGATTTTGCACAATGGTTGCATGGAATTAAAGGCAGGCAACCTAATGCCTGCCCTGAAGGGAGGAAATCAAAAGACGACAGCGCAGGCCGTGCAAACGTCTCACGCAAAAAAGCCTGCTATCCGCTCTCCACACGTCGGGCACGCGCCACGGAAACCTTTCGTTTCCACGCTGTAGCCCCGCCTATGGACCAACACCGTGCCGCAATGCGGACAACAAGTGTCCAAGGCTCCCGGCAAGTCCACATTCCCCAGATAGACAAACTTCATCCCGCAATCGCGGGCCACGCCACGAGCTTCCACAAGACGCGACACGGGCGTGGGCTCAAGGGACATCATACGGTGTTGCGGGAAGAAACGGCTGAAATGGAGCGGATAGTCGGAAAAGCCGTGCCCCACCAACCATTCACACAACCGCGCCACCATCTCACGGCCGTCGTTCACCCCGGGAATCAGCAGGTTGGTCACTTCCAACCAGACGCCGGCCTCGCGCAATTGCTCGAGCGTGGAAAGCACAGGAGACAAGCGCGCCCGACAAACCGTTTGGTAGACTTCGTCGGAAAAAGCCTTCACGTCTATGTTCACGGCGTCCAGCCATGGCAACAAGTCGGCCAATGGCGCCGGGTTCACATAACCGGCCGTCACCAAGATGTTTTTCAGGCCGGCCTCCCGGCACGCCTTGGCACAATCGCGCGTATATTCCAAATAGGTGAGCGGCTCCGTGTAAGTGTAAGCCACCATCGGACAGCCATGCGCCACGGCCAGTCCCGCCACCTCTTCGGGCAAGAGCCGGCGGCTATCGACATCGGCCGGCGCAGCCTGCGACAACCCCCAGTTCTGGCAGTTCAGACAAGAAAGGTTGCAACCGGCAGCGGCCAGCGACAGGCAATGCCCGCCGGGATGGAAATGCAAAAGCGGTTTCTTCTCCACGGGGTCCATCTGCAAGGCGCACACCTCCCCATAGGCTGCCGTCCACAAACGCCCGTCACGGTTCATCCTGCTCCTGCAAAGCCCCGAACGGCCTTCACGAATGCGGCAGCCATGAGGACAAAGGCGGCACTCCACGCCCCCGTCCGGCAGACACACATAATATTCCGCTTCCTTCATCGTCCGCACACGTCACTCTCCGTCACCCTCATGAAACACTTCCGCTTCATAGACATACAAATCGGCTTCCCGCCATCCGTCCCACTCCAGCCCCGCCTTGTCGCGGGCGCAATGGCCCAAGAATTCCTCTTTCGTCCAATGGGTCTCGTCGGCCACCTGGGGAAGGAACGTGCCTTGGCGGTTGCCTTTCACCATGAATATGCCGTGCCGTCCCAGTTGGAATTCTTCGGCAGAACTGATTTTCCGTAAGGGGGAAAGCACGGATATTTCTATCTGAATGCCTGGCAACTCCTCCTGCCCCACAGGATAAAAGCGCGGGTCGTCGAACGCAGCAGCACGGGCCATCTCGGCCACGGTCTGATAAAGAGGCTGCCGCCCTACCAACTGACCGATGCATCCCCGCAACCGGCCATGGACATGGAGCGTGACAAACGCGCCGCAATCCATCCGGAGCTTTTCCGTGAGGCGGTCCGCATCACAAAAGCATGCGCCTCCGCCGTCCGGCCCTTCCGAGATGCTCTTGCGGGCAATGTCCAGCAATGTCTCCTTCTCTGCCGGCGTCAACGAGAAAAGCGGCGAGGCGTCTGCCGCCGTACCGTCCTCCCCTGCCACGCGCCGCACCGCAAAGGCATGATAGCCCACCACTTCATCCTTCGCGCCATAAGGCGAATCACCGGAGTTGCAATAGCCTAAGTGTTCCATTTCCAACCCTCCGGCATGACGCATCAACATCAAAAGCACCAGCAAGGGCGCTTGCCCGCAGGCGCTGGTCAACAGTTTCGGGACCCTCGACTTGGCATTCTGCTTCAACGCAGAAAGAAACATGTCCACCGAAGCCGAGAGCAAGGCATCTCCCGTGGTTTTGTCCACCCGCAAGGCATCACGATACGAAGGATAATGGGAGAAGTCGCTGCTGATGACAAAGAGGTTGTCCGCCGTGAAATAAGGACGAAGCCGCCCGGCCACGCGCTCCAACTTCTTGAAATCTTGCGTACCGACAATTATCGGGACGATGGGCGGCATCTGGTCCAGACGCACCTGCAAGAAAGGCAGTTCCACCTCCAGGCAATGTTCCCGCCCATGCGCTTCGGGCAAGTAGCAGAACACACCGTCGCCCTGCAACAAGTCGCGGCAAACGCTTTCATCCACTGCCACGTCACCCAACGGCGTCTCGTAGGCGGAACACCCCGCATTCACCGACGCGCCGTCGAAAGCTGCCTGATGGCTGGGGCCCAACAGGAATATGCGCTTGTAACATGCTCCTGGAGCGACTTGTGCGAAAGCCCGTCCGGCCATCCCGCCCGAGAAGACGTAACCGGCATGGGGCGCAATGACAGCCTGCACGTTGCCACTCCCCTCCGTGCCGGCCTCGGCCAGGTAACGCTCCACCTCGGTCCGAAGTCTTTGGGAATCGGCCTCATAAAAATGTCCGGCAACGGCCGGCGCTCGTTTCATTCCCTTTGGCGTAGTGATTTGTTTACCCTCTTTTTCCATGGTTTTCCTCCTTATATTTAAGCGTTGTGTGCCAAGACAAAATGACGGGAGTGGCTCAGGAATAAATTCCACCATCGGACAACAGCCTGCTGATGCAGGCCGTCGGGTCGACATATACAGAACCATCTTCGGCCAACAGGCCGAACCTCTGCCGCCTATCGGATACTTCATGGCGCCCATCTCCTGTTGTCGTCCGACAAAGATAACGCAAGCCGGGAAAAATGCAAAGCAAAAGCGGGAGAAACACGCTTCCGTTTGCATTTTCGGGGACACGGCCTGTCCCTTTTGCCGACAGCCGGAAGAAGCGCCACGCCCAAGGCGGAAATCATCCCCCCATCCGAAGGAAAAGGGAGTCCGGCAGGTGGCGGTAAATCCATGCGGCAATCCGCCAGCGGCGGGTGACGTAAGCCACGCGTTTCCGCCTCCCTATCGCCCGCACGATTTGCCGGCAGGCTTTCTCCACCGGAGCCACCCAGAATAGCCCTTCGCCCTTGGCCATCGCCGTGTCAACGAATCCCGGGCGCACGTCCGTCACCGCCACCGGCAACCGTTTCCCGGCCAACCGCTGGCGCAAGCCTTCCAAATAGTTCATCTGGAAAGCCTTCGTGGCATTGTAGGCCGGCGCGGCACCGCTTCCGCGCAGTCCGCCCGCCGAAGTGATGGCCACCAGGTGGCCCTGCCCTTGGCGCTCGAAAAAGCGGACGGCCCAATCGGCCACGCAGGTCCATCCCGTCACATTGATGGAAAGCGTGGGCTGCTCCACGGCATAGTCCAGCGAGGGGTTCAAATCGCCCGTCCCGGCCGACAACACCAACAAGTCCAGTCCGCCCAACCGCGCCGCCAGGCGCTCCAAGGCCGCCTCCATGGCCACGGTGTCCGTCACGTCGCAGACCTCCGTCTCGAACACCCCTGGGCGCCATTGGCGCAAGTCCTCCAGGCGCTCCCGCCTCCGCCCCGTCACGCCGATTCTCGCGTTTCCATGTTCCGCATACCAACGAGCCAGTCCTTCCCCTATGCCGGAAGTGGCTCCAACAATCAGAATCTTCTTCATTTCACTTCATTATTAGAAATCCGCCGCAAAGTTATGCACGCCCTGCCGGATATTCCTTGAAGCATTTCAAGACTTTCCGTCCTTGAGCAATTTTCGGCGTATCGCGCTGACGGTCTCCGGCGTCACGCCGATGAAAGATGCTATCTCCTTCAGCGGACGCCGGTCTTTCAGGTCGGGATATTGGCGCATCAGTTCCACGTAGCGCTCCTCGGGCGTGCAACAATAGCTGTCCAGCAAACGACGGTAGGCCATGACGAACATTTGCTCCGCCACCATGCGCCCCATCCGCTGCCGCTGCGGCGAACTGTCCCAAAAACGGGCCAGACGCTCGTAGGGCAACACGTAGAGCCTGCTGCGCACGATGGCCTGCACGTCCGCCAAAGCCGGACGGCCGCACAGGCAGGCGCTGTATTCGGCCACGAAACTGTCGGCAAAGCTGTAGCCCACGACATGCTCGCGGCCCGCCGCGTCGGTGCGCACGTGGCGGAACATGCCTTCCTCCACGTAGGCCACGCGGGAGGCCCGTTCGCCCTGCCGCACAAAGCATTCCTGCTTTTCCCACACGCCCGGCGTCCCCTCCTCCAAGAAGAAATGCTTCAAGTCCGCCAGGTCCAACCCGTCCATGTAGTAATCATTCAATCCATCCATGCTGCAAAGATAAAATTTTCGATGAAAAATCTTGTCCAAAATCCGCAGAATCGCTAATTTTGAGCAACATTCATCAAGAAGAACTCATGAAACTGACCGCACTCTTATGCGCCTGGTGCTGCTGCGTGGGCTGGGCTTGCGCCCAGGAGCCGCAGGGACACTTCGGCGGCGCCATACAGACGCCGCAAGGCGAACTCCCCATCATCTTCCATTTCGGTCACCCCAGCGGCGCGCCCATCCACACGATGGACAGCCCGACCCAAGGCGTGAGCGGCTTTCCCATACAGAAAGTCAGCTACAGCAACGACGGCAACTTCTCGCTCCAAATCCCGCAAATCGGCTTCACCTACCGGGGCATCGTGCGCAACGATTCGCTCATCGAGGGTTCGGTGACGCAGAACGGGCACACGCTCCCCCTCACCCTGCGGCGGATTGAATGGAAAGACTCGGTGGCGTTCAGGCCGGGCACGCCCGAACCGCCCTATCCCTACCGCGAAGAAGAAGTCGTGGTGCGCGCGGCCGACAGCACGACGCTCGCCGGCACATTGGTGGTGCCCGAAGGGAAAGGCCCCTTCCCCGCCCTGCTGTTCATCACGGGCAGCGGAGCGCAGGACAGGAACGAGGAGATGTGGAACTACCAACCTTTTTTCATGATAGCCGACCACTTGGCCCGACAGGGCTTCGCCACGCTGCGCATGGACGACCGCGGCACGGGCAAGTCGGGCGGAAGCTATGCCGCCACCACCCTGCAATCGGCTGCGGCCGACGCGGAATGTGCCCTCGACTATCTCCGGCGACGGTCGGAAACCGACCCCGGACGCACCGGCCTGATAGGTCACAGCATGGGCGGCACCATCGCCTTCCGCATCGCCGCCCGGCGGCCGCAGGACGTAGCTTGTGTGGTGGCATTGGCCGGGGCCACGCAGAAAGGAAAGGACTGGATGATGGAACAATGCGAGAAGAGCGTCCTGCAACTGCTTCCGGCCGCCACGGGCGACAGCCTGCGACGCAGCTATGCGGGGCTGTATGACGCCTTGTCGCACTCCCTGCCGCTCGACTCTGCACGCGAGCGCTGCCTGCCCCACATGCTCGACATCTGGCAACGGCTTGACATCTTCCCCGAACAATTGCGGGAGGACTTGCCGGAAAACAGGCGGATGGACAACGCCCGCTTCCTGCTGCGGGCTACCATCACGCCGGAATTCGCCAGCCTCGTACAGTACGACCCGACGGACGACCTGAAGCGGACGGCGTGTCCCGTGTGGGCCGCCTATGGGGAAAAAGACATGCAGGTGATTCCTGAACGCAACCTGCAGGCCATCGAGGCGCACACGAAAGGCAACCCGCACGTCACCACACGCGTCTACCCCGGGCTGAACCACCTGTTCCTGCCGGCCCGCACCGGCCTTCCGACAGAATATCCGGAACTGAAAGGCAACTTCAGCCCGCAAGTGTTGCAGGACATGGCTGAATGGCTCAAACGGAACATCAACTTATAACCCCAACATCATGAACAAACTCATCTTATGGCTTGCACTGCTCCTCTCGGCCCCGCTCGCACTGCAGGCCCAAAACGAGGGGCGCTACATCGAAGTGACCGGCACGTCGGAAATAGAAATCGTGCCGGACAAAATCCACTACATCATCGAAATACGCGAATACTTCGAAGAGGAATTCGACGGAAAATCGAAGCCGGAGGAATATCGCACGAAAGTGCCGCTGGCAAGCATCGAAAGCGGACTGAGAAAGGCGCTGGAGGCAACCGGCGTGCCGGCGGAAGCCATCCGCACGCAGGAGGTGGGCGACTATTGGCGGAAGGAAGGGCAGGACTTCCTGGTGTCCAAGCAATTCGACATCACGCTGGACGACTTCCAGAAAATCGACGAGCTCATCCAGCGCCTGGACACGCGAGGCATCCGCTCCATGCGCATCGGGGAACTGGAGAACAAAGACATGCTGGATTACCACAAGAAAGGGAAAATCGAGGCGCTGAAGGCCGCACAAGCCAAGGCCGCATACCTGGTGGAAGCTCTGGGACAGAAGCTCGGCCCCGTGGTGCGCATCGTGGAGGAAAGCACCGGAGGAGCCATGCCTTATGCGCAAAGCAACGTCGTGTCGTCCGCCGCGAATGCGTTCGACAGTTTCCGCACCATCAAGAAGAACTATTCCATGCTCGTGAGGTTTGAAATCGTGGAGTAGTCCACACAAGCGCCATGCGGAAAGCGTCATCGTACTCTGCGGCAAGTACTCGAGTACTTGCCGCAGAGTACGATGACGGACTACGGAGCACGAGGCAGCGGCGAGCCGTCCCGAACGGTAGGCTTGCCGCAAGCAACCACCGCCCGGACATGAGGGCACTAAAAAAGCCGCCTGCATTCCTCTGCACGGCGGCCTCTCTTTAAACTTTAAAACAAATGAAAAATCACCCGGACATATCAGAACAGATATGCCAAGCGCACTTGCCACGTGTTGTTTTTAAGGTCGAACTTGTCGACGGCCTCACCGATGCCATCGATTTCGCCCGTCTCGCCCATGGCGATGTTGTAGGTCACGCCCAACTGCAAATGGCTGAGCAGGTTGACACCCGCACCCACGTTCCAGCTGAAGGTGGAGCGCTCCAGTCGGCCGAAACTCTCGCCGTCGAACAAGAGGTTGCGGCTACCCAAATACCAGTTGTACTGCGGGCCGGTGGCCAGATAGATGCCCACCAGGCTGCTGAAGCCAAAATGATAGCGTATGTTGATAGGAATCTCCAGATAAGGCATGGACTTGTTGGGCGAAGATTCTCCCTCGGCCTCCAGCTTCATGTACTTCTGCGAATACAAGAGGGCGCCGTCCAGCCCTAAGCCGATGACCGGCATGATGACCTGCGCCTTGGCACCGGCAAACCAGCCCGTGCGGTTGGAGGCGTCGAACAAGCCTCCGTCTCCCTTGACGCTCATCTTACTCAAATTCACACCGGCTTCCACGCCCCAATTGAACTGTGCACTGGCCGGTGCCGTCCACAACCATGCGGCCAAGACGGCCAACACAATACCTATTTTCTTCATATCTCTTTCGCTTTTTGTTATTTGAAGAACAAAGATAGCAACAGTTTGCCGTACTTTCAAACATATTGCCACTTTTTTATCCCTTACCTGCGCTGGCGGCGGACAGTCACCCGAGGCGTGGCCGCACCGGAATTCCCGGACTCACGACGGCTTTTCGAGACTTTCGGGGTGTCTTCCTTCCTCTCCCTCCTGCGCCCAGTCGACGAAGCCGAGCGGCGGGAGCTGCGTTCCGGCTTGGCCGCGGCTTTTTCTTCCGCCTCCCCGTCTTCTGTCAGTGCGACGGAATCGGTCGCCACGGAATCCGTGGAATGGCCCCACACGTGCTGCTCAAAATCGGAAAGTTGCTTTTCTATCCTCTTCTGCTCGTTGGCCATGGCACTGTCCGTCTTGCAATAATTGGCCAAGACCGTCCCCTGCATGTTGTTGGTCTTGTAGATTTTTCCTTCATACATGTTCATGGCGAAGTAATCAGCCGCCGTCATGTTCGTCACGTTGTTGTAGTTGCTGGCCATCATCGTGTGGCGGGCCAGATACGTGCTGATGTCGTCATATTTGAGCCAGAACAAGGGATAGGGGGTAGCCTCGCCGCCGAAATCATCGCTGCGCATCAACACCGGGCACAAGGCCACGACCTTGGTGCGGAACGTGGAAGTGCGCTGGTCGAAGTAGGAACTTTCCTTGATATAATAACGGGTGACTTCGGCCGAGGGAATGTCGCTGGCGTTCACGCGCGGCCGCCCGTCCTGCTCCTCATAATAAATATGGTGGCGCGTCATCAGTTCCTTCACGTCCACCTTGTCGCGCGAGGTGAAAGACTCATTCCCGTCGAGCTTGTACTCGTAGGCCGTGATTTTCCCGGTCAACAGCAAGTCGAAGAGGTACGTGAACAAGTTGATCTGTCCGGCAGAAGGCTCCACCGGATAATACATCGGCGCGTTCTTGTCCAACGTCAAATCCAACTGGCGGTACACATCGCGGCGCCAGACCACGTCGTCCGGCATTTCCACCGCAGCAGGAAACTGCAGGCTGGCGCGGTCCACGGTCTTCTCGGCCTGCTCCGTCTCGCTCGTCTTCACCCTGCGTCGGGCGGGTTGGGCATCCATCTGCATCCACAGGGCCAGCCCCGCCAAAACAAAAAACAGACGTCTCATCCTTATCTTATTTTTATTCATAGTCGTCATCTCCATCCTTTGATTAATTGACTATCACTTCCATCGACCCGTCGAGCGTGCGCTCCACCCCGTCGGGACCCACAGCACGAATGCGCGAGATGTAGAAGCGCTTGCCGCGGCCCAGCGAGCGGAACATGTTGCGCTGCTGCTCGGTGAACGCCGCGCTGTTGGACACGGCGGGGACGGCATTACCCATATTGTCGAAGAATACCGTTTCGAAACCTTGCACGCGGAACTCGATGTTCAGCAGGCCGTCGTCGATGGCCGCACCGATGCCCGCCGTGCTCATCAGCACTTGTTTGGACAGGCGCCCGCCGCGGAAGCGTTCGCTGCCGCCCTCGGCAGCATATTCGATGTAGGCCGTCGGGTCGGGCAGCTTGCGCACCCTGAAGGTGTACTGCCCCATCTGTTGCATGCGCCCTTCCATGTTGGCGTTGACCGTGATGACGGCATCCTTGCCCACCTCGGTGGGACGGGCGATATATTTTCCTGCCCCCGTGGGCTGCAACACACCGCCACTCATCGAGGCCACCACACGGTTGGCCGGGATGCCGGGCACGGACACGCTGAGCGGGTTCTCATATCCGGCGTAGAGCACATTCATGAGGTCGGCCGACACCGTGGCCGAAGGGGCCACCACCGTGTAAGGCTGCGAGAAATCGCGGCGCACCGTCTGCCCCAGCCCGTCCAGCATCTCGATGTAGCCTTCAAGCGTGAAATCGCCCGTACGCCCGCAAACGGCCTCATACAAGCCATCCGTCGAGGCCAGCTTCCGGCCGCCCACGTAGATGTTCGGCCGCTGCGTCGTATCAACGGCGGCCATGATGATCTGCGCGCTGAACTTCCCACCTTGCACCACCGTGCGCGAATTGGGTATCACGTAGGCTCCCAGCTGGTTCACGCGCATATCCTTTATGTCGATGTTGGCTACCAAGGAATGCAGCACCTCGCCTTCGGCATAGCGCACGTCGCTCTGCAACTTGGAGAGCAGCGTGACGGCGGCAGCCACGGGCATGTTCTCGAACATATACTCCTGCCAGTTCTTCCCCAATGTTCCGGCTTTCTTGGGCACGTCCGTGCTCAGGTTGTCCGCGATGATTTTCTTTTGCGTCTCGTCGGTCAGCATGCCCACGATGCTCTCCCTGAAGCCGTTGATGGCCTTGAACAACCGCTCGCCCTCGCCCCTGCGCGGCGCCAGCATGACGTGCGACGCGGCTTCCAGGTCCTCCTTGTTCTCCACGTTCCTCACGTCGCCGTCTTCCCCGTCGGCCTGCTTCACGATCCTGACCTTCAGTTCCTCGGCATAATTATATAAGGAGTCGGAAATATTCTTCACATACTGTGCCTTGTCGAACCACTCCTTCACCTTCGTCGGGTTGGCCTCCATCTGTCCCTGCAAATCAGCATAAAGCGCCTTGTTGGTAGCCGAAGCGTTCGCCGTGGTCCGCACGAGACTTTCTTCCACCAAAGAAAAACCGTTCAACACGTCAGACGACACGTTCAGTGCCAGCATAGCCATCAACACCACATACATGAGGTTGATCATCTTCTGACGCGGAGACATTCTTTTTTGCTCGGATGCCATTTCGTATTCCTTTCTGATTAAATTCCGTTATCCATAGCCGAAGCGCCCGGTGCATGGCGCATGTTCACCGTCAGCGCTTGGATCATTCGGTTGTAGATGGAGTTCAGCTCTTCTATCTGGCGCGCCATCTTGCGGGTCTGCTCGTTGATTTGGTCAATCGTGCCCACCTGCGTGCTGATGCTCTTGAGCTGCATCTCGTAGATGGTGTTGATGCCGGTCAGCGTGCGGTTCAGGTTGTCCATTTCCTTGGAGTCGCGCGTCATGTGCTCGGCCTGCTCGGTCACGCGAGCCAGCGTGTCGGTCAGCGTCTTCAGCTCTTCCACGTATGCCTCGGCTGCCTCCTTCATCTCAGGCGTAGAAGCGTTGCGGGCGTCTTCCAGCACTTTGGCGAAGAGCTCGGCGTTGGACGCGGCCACCATCTCGGACAAGGCTCTGAGGTCGAAAGGCTGAGCCGCACCGTTCTGAGGCGCAGTCGTGGTTGCCGGACCGGCCTCCTGGCCCGCCGCAAGGTTGTCCGCCCCTTGGGCAAAAGAGGCTCCGCCCGCCGGGTTTTCGCCCAAGACGACAGGACCGCCCACGACAACGGGCTGCCCGCCCATCGGCTGGCCGCCTTCTACTACAACCGTCTGGCCTGCGGCAGACTGCCCTTCCATGGCAGCGGGCGCGCCTGCCACCGGTTGGCCTCCCACTATCACCGGTTGTCCGACAACGGACTGGCCACCGGCAAAAACAGTTCCGCCCTGCGAGACTCCGCCTTCTTGCGCCACAGCCTCCGCGTCGGTGCCTTCCGCGTCGTCCTCCTCGCCGTCCCAGTCGTCCTCACTGTCGGCCGCACGCTCCAGCTCTTCCTCCCTCTTCAGGGCCGCCGGACGGTCGAAACCGGAAATGAAAAACACCACGACTTCGGTGCCCATGCCGATGAACAGCATCGCATTGGCGCCCGGAATATGCGTCAACTTAAACAAAGCTCCCAAAATCACCACCGCGGCACCCCAACTGTATGCGTAGTTCAGAAAGGTTTGCCCGGCCACCGATTCAATCCAGTCCTGGATGCGGAGGATTATATTCCTTCTATTCTTTGCCATCTTTCTATTCCAATTTATTATCGTTTATTAGTCGTACCTGAAACCGAGCGCACACAACGGAACCCGATGTAGGAGCGCGGCTGGTTTTGATATTCGTAAGAGCGCCAGACGGAACGTATCATGGACTCCGGATCTTTCCACGAACCGCCGCGCACCGACTTCTTCTTCAGCCGGTAGGGGTCTTCCTTTGCGGCATTGTATTTCAGTTCGGGGTTCATGTCGCTCATTCCGTCCACGCCCGACTCCGTGTATACCGTGCTGGTCCATTCCGCCACATTGCCCGCCATGTCGAACAGTCCGTTGGAATTGGCCGAGTAGGAACCGCATTTGGCCGTTATCAGGCTTCCGTCGTCAGTGTAGTCGCCCCGGTCGGGCTTGAAGTTGGCATAATAACATTCTTTCTCGCTCTTCACGTCTTTCGTTTCCCAAGGGAACAAGGCCCCTTCGGGTCCACGGGCCGCGAACTCCCACTCCACTTCCGTCGGCAGGCGGTAGGGCTGGATTTGTGCACCGGCCGCTCCCAAGCCACGTTTCAGGAAGTCCGTCCGCCAATGGCAGAAAGCATTGGCCTGGTCCCACGTCACGCCCACCACGGGATAGTTGTCATAAGCCGGATTGGAGAAGTATTGCAGCATGTAGCGTTCGTTCTCCGCATTGGCGAAATCGTTCACCCAGCACGTCGTGTCCGGATAAATATTCACGATATAAGTGTTCAGGAAATCATGCAGTCCGGAAAGCGGCCGGTTAATGGTTTCCCTCACGATGCGCCCCTCGTCGTCGACGTAGGCCGTGTCTTTCGAAATCATGACCACTTCGTCGGGATCCACCACATGGTCCGTGTTCAAGTCGCGCTCCTCCGGGTTCAGACGGTTCTTGCGCAAGGCGGCGGCCGTGTAGTCGAACACCTCGTAGCGGTAGTTCATCTGCCGGGCGTCGAGCATGCGCACTCCCGTCACGGGATGCGTGGTGTAGACGCTCTCGATGGCCCTGAGCTCGTCTTCGTTCGGGCGCTTCCAGGGAATCGGCTTTTTCCAGTTCAGATGCGGCGTAATGGGATTCCCGTATTCGTCTTCTTCAATCTTATAGGTTTCATCGCCCGCGTATGCAGGGTCGGCCAGGCGCTCCCGGATGATGGAATCGCGCACCCAGAAAACGAACTGGCGGTATTTGGCGTTCGACACCTCGTTGGCGTCCATCCAAAAGCCGTCCACCGAAATTTCCCTCGTGGGGATGGTCAGGCCCCACAAAGAATCCGTCTCTTCCGTACCTATTTTCAACGACCCTCTCTTCACGTAGACCATTCCGTACGGTGTCGGCTCGCTGTAAGCCGTGCCGCTGATGCCGGTGACTTCCCCGCCCGTGGCGGTGGAAGCCGAACGGGGGCCCAGACAGGAACTGAGCGCCAGTCCTGCCACCAGTCCCCATATCATCCCGCGATATTTCATATTCATGCTTATAATATCCTCACGCTTTTATGTTTGTTCTTTCCTTTTTTAAAGAGATTCAACTCGGTCTTGTAGCCGATGATGATCTCGTGGCTGCCATTCAGGGCACCGATGCCCGCAGTGTACATCTCGTAGGCGTAGCCCAAGTTGATGCCGTGGAAGTCCAACCCGAACAGAAAACTCACGGAATTCGTCGGGCTGTACGACAAGCCGCCATACATCTCGTGCTTGCTGCCGTGATAGGCGACGCGGGCCGTCACATCCCCGCGGAATCCCACCGCGTCGGAACGCAGCATGGCCGACGTATGTATAGTGTATAACGGACTTTTAAGCCGGATATTGTACCCTCCCGTCAAATAATAAGACGGGGAAATCGTGAATTCGTTCACTTTTTCCTCGCCCAGCGTCACGGTCGGCGAGGTGCAGTGCATCATGGCAAACCCGGCATACCACGTTTTATGGGCATACTGGATGCCGAAATTCATGTCGAAGCCGGCCCCGGTGGCTTCCGAGGTGGGGAATGCCGGGTCGCCCGACTCTTCCAAGTCCAGCTCGCCTCCGTCGAACGTCTCGCTGAGCAGCGACAAGTGTATGCCTCCGCTCAGCCGGCCGCCCCAAAGAGGCTGGTGGTAGGCATATTGCAGATAAAACTTCTGGTGCTTGAACAAGCCGATTTGGTCGTTCGTGAAGCCCACTCCGACACCGTGCCTGGCACTGATGAAGAACAGCGGCATGTCCACATAAGCATACATGACAGCCGGGGCACGTTCGAAACCGGTCATCTGCATGCTATACGCTCCTTGGAAGTTCAGCAAGGGGTCCTGCCCCGTGGCCGCGGGGTTATAAAAAGGCGTCATGGCCCAATAGTTGACAAACGACGGGTCGTACTGGGCCTTTGCTCCGCGGGGCAAAAGACTCAGCAACACGACCATCCCTATCAGGCTACATGCTCTCTTCACCCTGTTTTCCGATATTGCTCTCAAACTAAGAAACAGCATTCCGGCCTTTTTATTGCCTGCAAAGGCTTGAATTTTCGCCTGTCCGCACAAAATAATGGAGCGGGATGCGCGTGCGCACCCGCTCCAAAATATCCCAGATTGTCCCTTTCCATCCGTCCGGCGGGCATCAATACTCGTCCTCGTTGAAAAGGAAGTCTTCCTTGGTAGGATAATCGGGCCAAACGTCTTCTATCGTCTCATATATTTCGCCTTCATCCTCCATTTCCTGCAAGTTCTCGATTACTTCCATCGGTGCGCCCGAACGCATGGCATAATCAATCAGTTCGTCCTTGGTGGCCGGCCATGGCGCATCCTCCAACTTTGAAGCCAATTCCAATGTCCAATACATAGCTCAAAAGATTTATAAAAACTTCATTTCTTCATTTTGTGCGCAAAAATAATAATATTTTCAATACCATCAACATTTCTTCCATATAATTTCATCGCGCCCCTCGAGAAATAACATCCGCCGGGAAAGGACGAAGAGGTAATCCGACAGGCGGTTGACGTATGCGCAGACTTCCGGCGCCACCGACGCCACGGCGGCCAGCGCCAGGATACGGCGCTCGGCGCGGCGGCAAACCGTGCGGCAGACGTGGCAGACCGCCGCCCCGCGCGAGCCTCCGGGCAGCACGAACCCCCGCCATGCGGGCAGCCCGTCCTCCGCCTCGTCTATGGCCCGCTCCAGCCGGGCCACGTCTTCATCCCCAACAACTTTCATGCCACCCTTCTCCTCGCGCGAGGAATCCGTGGCCAGATAGGCCCCGATGGTGAACAGGTCGCTTTGGACGGACGTGAGCAGCCTGCGGTCGGCCTCCACTTCCAGATACGTCACCAGCTCGCCCAGATGGGCGTTCAGTTCGTCCACCGTCCCGTAGGCCTCCACGCGGACATCCGTTTTCGGCACCCGCTCGCCCCCGTTCAGGCTGGTCATCCCGCCGTCGCCCGTGCGGGTATATACATTGCTTTTCTTCATCTCATCTTATCTTTTTAAAACCATATAATATAATGTTGCCGTTGCTTGCTCCGATCGAAAAACACCAGGCCATAGTCGTACAAGTCGAAGCTGACCACGACGGCGTCCAGCCGCTTCACCTCGTCCCACGCCTGCCGGCTGCCGGCCGACCGGTGGATGCCGGCAATGAGGCAGGCGGAATCCTCAGCGCGCGGCCTTGCCACGAGGGCCGCCCATTCGTCCGGCGGCACGTCACGCCCCACGCAGACCAGCTCTTTCGGCCGGGGCACACCGGCCTCCACCCCCTGCCCCGCCGCGCCTGCCCCGCCTCGCACCACGGCCGCCGAACGGCAACCGGCCGACAGGTAATCGGCCTCCGCGGTGCCGACGCCGCCCACCAGGCGGATTACGGCGGGATGCACGTAGTTGGCCAAACGGAAAAGGAACTTGCGGCACTTCGCCAGATGGCCGCCACAACGGAAAAAAGGCACGGGATGGCGCGCCGCCAAATCGCGGTAGGCATAATACTCCCCCCGCTCATACACCACGTATGTGAGGAAATTGAAAGCAAAGGGCGAATGCACGCCGTAGCCCCGCCTGTGCCTGAACCGTTTCAGCCTTACCCAGAACCTGCCGATAGCACTCATCTTTCTCTTGTTCGTTGTCGTAGGCAAAAATACGAAAAAAACTGTTCCCGCCCGTCTTTTCTCCGGAAAAAAGCACAAGGCCTGTCGCCCGCGCCCCTCCCGCCCGCAGGCCATGCCCGGACGGGAAGCCGCCGCGACACTCCGCCTCCCCCTGCGACGCAACGTCCGGAAACGGACCGGAAAATCCGGCCCGCAAGGAGAGGTGTTTCCGCCAACCGGCCCCGTCGGGAGAGAGACAAAAGCCATACAGAATTGATATAAATCAAGAAAACCGCGTTTTTTCCGCATTCCGGAGCAATTTCTTTGCCAATTCACCGGAAGTCCCTACCTTTGCATCGTGTTTTTCATAGTATTAGATTTAAGGTTAACAAAGGTTGGGTCAGAGCGCTGACCCTTTTTTTATGCCCTTACGCCCAAGAAAGACCGGAATGTCACTTTGTCAGCATGTCACGCGCACGCCGTGAGAATCGCGTATTTCAGGCCATCAGCAGGCGCGGAGGAAAATAACGCCGTATTTCGCGGGCGCGGGATGCGCAGGATGTCAGCCCACCGCCCCGTTCCGCGACATCCTGCACCGTCCAAAAGGACGGCTGGCGCACGGACAAGCCCCATGCGTCAGCATAAACGGAGAACAAGCATCAAACTGCTACCGCTCCCGCGCCTTCCACGTCCCTCCATCTGGAAGAAAAACAGCCCCCGAAGCCCCGCAAGTTTCTTCTTTCCTGACAATCTTCCGCCGCCTTGCGGCACATCTCCCGCGTCTTTGCGGCAAGAAACAAATTGCTTTCAGCAAAGACGGAAATTTCTTGCCGCAAAGGAATTGGGATTTTAGCGGAGAAATGCGCGTATGACGCAGTTTTCCCGCCCGCATTTTAACAAATGAGGCTCTAACTTGCAAGCCATGAAAAAAGCGGCGGTCAGCCAACCGCCTGAAATCCGCGCTTTTTGTAAGAGGAACGCGCCGGATTGCGACATCCTGATTTCCGGGAAACAAATGCCACCATACCCCCTTTTCCGTAAAAAAGACACCCCACATTATACGTTTTCTCAGAAAAAAGTTGTTTCTTTATACGCTGAAACAGGTATCCGCATGGGAACATACATAAAACAGGCGATGAAAGGAATCATAAGATACGGTATCACGACCGCCATCGGACTGTGGTGCGCCATCGGGGGAGCGGCGCAGGATTTCACCGTCCGCACGCTGCCGACCCAGCCGCTGCTCCCCACGGCAAGCATCCACTGCATCCTGCAAGACACGGAAGGCTACCTGTGGTACGGCACGGAAGAGACCGGACTTTGCCGCGACAACGGCTACCAGATAGACGTGTTCCGCCCGTCCTCCGCCGCCGACCGGCAAGCCACATGCAACATCCGCTGCCTCGCCGAGGACACATCCGGCAGCATCTTCATCGGTACGGCGGAAGGCCTCTTCCGTCTGGACAAGCGCGACTATTCCATGACGCACATACCCATCGGAGACACTGACGGATACATCGAAGCGCTCCTCGCCGACAGGCAGGGACGGACATGGGTGGGAACGAAAGGCCGCGTCGCCGTGGTAGACTCAACGGGCAAGGTGCTTGCCAGCCATGCCTGCCAGACCGACGGGAAGGAAGCTTCCGTCTCCGCCTTGTACGAAGACAGCCAAGGCACCGTCTTCGCCCTCCTTTACCCCGCCGGGCCGGGAAACGCCCGCCCGGAAATTCTCCGGAAACGGAAACAGGACAAAGAGTTCATCCCCCTCGGTTGGCCTTTGGCACACACGCCGATGCAGATGGTCGAGGACCAGCCGGGCCGCCGCTACTGGGTACTCACCCGGGGAGCCGGCATCGTAAGCCTGCAAACGGAAGGCGGCCGTTGCCGCACCACGCTCCAAGCCGCCACCATGGGCGGTTACAGCAAAAGCCACGGGCTAAGCTTGTTGCGCGACAGCCGCCACGGCCTGCTGTGGTGCACCACGATGGACGACCTCTACGTCTACGCCCCGGACGGGGACGGACAGCTGCGCCCGTTCCCCACCGACGGGTTTCTCCCCCGGGGCGGCAAGATTCTGGACCAACTGCACGAAAGCCGCGACGGCAGCATCTACGTGTCCGGCTTCGTCCCCCACACGTTTTCCGTCATGCCGGAGCAGAACGACATCACCCGCCACGACGCCCCCGCCATTGTCCGCCTCACCGGATTCCCGCTTCTGGCGGACCGGAGCGTCACAGAGGACGGACATATCTGGATATGGCAAGGCCGGCAAGGCCTGATGCTCTACCGCCCCGAGACCGATGAAGTGGCGGCCTCGCCATGGAAGACCATGCGGTGCATCGCCCGCCGCACCGCCGGGGGAATCTATGCCACACACGACACGTGCGTCTTCCGCCTCTGGCACGGCCCCGGCATGGACCTGCACCGCGAAGAAGTCGCGCACTGCCCCCGGGACATCCGCCTCTTGCACGAAGACCGTCAACAAACCCTTTACATCGCCACCGTCCACAGCCTCTACCGCTTCTCCCCTGCCACCAGGGCCATAAAGAAGGTGGCCGATCTGCCCGCCCCTCCCCAAGACCTGGCGACGGACCGGAGAGGCAACGCCTATCTGACGCTCGGCAAGGACGGGTTGTTCCATCTGTCTCCACAGGGCAGCGTCCGCCACATGCGGAACGGGGAAAACTTCCTCGCGGCCAGTACGGCCCCCGACGGCACGGTGTGGTGTTCCACCCATGAGGGCAACGTCTACAATTATGCTCCCGAGACGGGACAGCTCCACAAGGAACCATTCTTATGCAACGCCGACAGCATCCCCGTCAAGGACATCCTGGCCGACGGCCTGGGACACATTTGGACGCTGACCGACCAACAGGTACGCGAATACGCTCCCCGGAAGCAGTCGTTCCGTACCATACGGAACACCGACCCGTCCGTCAACGTCAGCTATTTCTACACATTGGAAGCCATAGCCCCCAACCTCGTCGGCATCAACGGCGCCGGTGCCTTGCTGCAGGTGCAGTCGGACGAAGCCCTCGAGCAGACCGCCGCCAACGTCAACGTGCGGATTTCGTCCGTCGTGTCTGGCGGACAGTCCAGACTCGCAGGCAGGACGGCTTCCCGGCTGGAAATAGAGGCCGACGAGACGGACATTGCCCTGCGGCTCACCACACTCGACCCACAATATGCCGCGAACATCAGCTTCGCCTACAAGTTGGAAGACATCAACCGCGACTGGATTTACCTGCCGCAAGGGAACAACACGGTCATCCTCAGCGACCTGCCGCAAGGCATCCACACCTTAAGCCTGAAAGCCACCGACCGCTACGGCTGTTGGGGAAAGCCTACGGAAATCACCCTCCACAAAGCCGCACATTGGTATGAGACATGGTGGGCATACCTTATATATATAGGCCTGGCCTCCGCCTTCCTCTACGGCATCTACCGGTTGGAGAGGAGAATCAGGATGCTTCACCGCCTCATCAAGCGGAAACAGGAGGTGCGGCTGGACGAGATAGAACTGAAAAGGGAGGAAATCGCCAGCCTGCAGTGGCAGGACGACTTCCTTAAGACCGCCATCGCCAAAGTGGAAGAGAACCTCGACCGCCCGGAATACAACGTGGAAGCGCTGAGCCGTGACATGTGCATGAGCCGCATCACGCTCAACCGCCACCTGCAGAAACAGACCGGACTGTCGCCGAAAGACTTCATCCGCGACATCCGCCTGAAAAAAGCCGCCACACTGCTCCAACAGACACCCGAAGCTTCCATTGCCGACATCGCCCGCAAGGTGGGGTTCACCACTCCCAACTATTTCGCCAAATGTTTCAAGGAGAAATTCGGCATCCTGCCCAAAGACTACCGCCCCCCGAAAACGGAAAGCTGACATCGGAAACAGAAGAAACGTTGCATTAGAAGGAAACAAATGATTCAAACGCGGGGGATTTACCGCAACATACTCGTTTAGCGACCCTTTTCCTTGGCCGCCCGGCCTCGTTCCTTTAAGTTTGCACCACATAAAAAAGCGGACTTAAAACGATAAAGCATGAAAAGGACACTGTTACTCTGCGCTGCCGGCCTGTTGGCCCACATCGGCAGCCATGCCCAAGGATGGAAGTTTCCCCGGCTCGAGACCTCGGAATTCGCCGCCGGACAAGAATTCTATTTGTATAACGTACACGCCGGGAAGTTCTACACCGAAGGCAACGCCTACGGCACGCAAGGCAGCCTGGGCTCCACCGGGCTGAAATGCCGTTTTGAAGAAAACCCGGAAGCCCCGTCCGTCGTGAGCATCTCCAACTACTCCGTCGCAAAAGGAGAGTGGATGACGCCTTACATCACCACCAACGGGGCCTTGTACGTGGACGGCATCTCACAGGCCGACCGTTACTGGCAGGTCGTTCCCCAAGGCGACAACACCTACAAGCTGATGATGTCGTCCCCCAACCCCGTGTACAACCAGGAGAACTATCCCGGCGCCCTGCTCGGGCTGGACACGTTCGAAGACAGCACACGCACGGTGCTGGCCTGCCTCCTGATGAAAGCGGAAGAGCCGGGCGAGGGCGTCTACCAAACCGACTGGTGCCTGGCCACGCCGGAAGCGTACGAGAAATTCCAAACTGACGTGGAGACCTACAAAACGGCACTCTCGTTGGGAGAACTTCTGAAAGAGGCCATAAGTGCCGGAAAAGACGTGGAAGAGGAACAGGCCGTGTACGACAATACGGCCAGCACGATAGACGAACTGAACGCCGCCATCGGCAGCGTGACCGAAAAACTGATAGGCGGGTCGCTCGAGGATGCGTCGGAAGACCACCCCGTTGACGTGACTGACCTTTTCATCACCAACCCCACGTATGACACCAACTCCAACGAGGGATGGAGCGGTTCCGTCCCGGGCCTCAACGCAGCGGCCAACGCACAGAACGCAGAGTTCTTCTATACGGACTTCGACTATTATCAGGACCTGAAGAACTTGCCCGAAGGCTACTACCTTGTCAGCCTGCAAGGATTCTACCGCGCCGGGCTGCCCGCAGAGGCATTGACACACAAGCAGGAAGGAGAGGAAGGATTCATGTATGCGGAACTCTACGCCACAACCGGCGGAAGCACCACCACAGCTCCGCTGCAATCCATCTTCGACGGGGCAACGGCCGAACCGTTGGGGACCGAAGGGGAAATCCGGAACGGAGACTACTACACCCCGGACGGCATGACTGCCGCTGGAGCTTACTTCGCCGCCGGACGGTACGAAGGCAACCAAGTGCTGGTACACGTCACCGACGGGCAGCTCCGCATCGGCATACGCAAGAACACCACCATCCGCCGCGACTGGGTCATGTTCGACAACTGGTCCCTCACCTACTACGGCACAGAAAAACCGAATCTTTAACCTCTAAAAAACAACCGGAAAATGAAAAACTTCTTAATAGGCATGACAGCCCTGCTGCTGGCCTCCACTCCAGGCAGCGCAGACAACACAAAATGGAGAACCGAAAAGCTGACACGCGGCGTGGTGGCCATACCGCAAAGCTCCTCGGGGAGCAGCTACCTGGTGAGCTGGCGCATGCTCGACACCGATGACGACTACACGACCTTTGACGTCATCAAAAACGGGACGGTGGTGAAAAGCGACATCAACAGCTCGACCAACTACCTCGACACCCAAGGCAGCCGGACCGCCACCTACCGCATCGTGACCAAACACCACGGGATACCGGTGGACACCACCGACGCCATCAGCCCTTGGGCGGACGTGTTCATGCAGCTCCGCCTTGACCGCCCCGCCGACGGCACCTTCCATGACGTGGATTACCATTACGCGCCCAACGACTGCTCCGCTGCCGACGTGGACGCGGACGGCGAATACGAACTGGTCGTGAAATGGCAGCCCAGCGCGGAGGCCGACAATGCACATGGAGGCTTCACCGGCACCACGATATTCGACTGCTACAAGCTGGACGGCACCAAGCTGTGGCGCATCGACATGGGACACAACATCCGCTCCGGAGCACATTACGTGCCGTTCCTCTTCTACGACTTCGACGGGGACGGACGGGCGGAATTCATCGTCAAGACCGCACCGGGCACCGTCGACGGCACCGGGAAATACGTGAGCGAGGCGGCTACCGACGAGAATATCCGGAAGACCGACAACACCAAGGAACACCTGAACGCTGGAGGCCAGGTCATGAGCGGCCCGGAATTCCTGACCGTATTCGACGGACAGACCGGAGCGGCCATCCACACCATCTACTACAATCCCAACCGGGGCTGCTTCGTGGGAGGGGCGCCCGAGCTACGCAGCGACATCTGGGGCGACGACTACGCCAACCGGTCGGAACGTTACCTGGCCACCGTGGCTTATCTCGACGGACCGCAGGGCAAGGCCTGTGCCGTCATGTGCCGCGGCTATTACACCCGTTCCTATCTTTGGGCCGTGGATTTCGACGGCACCTATCTCACCACTCGTTGGCGTCACGCCAGCCTTTCACCCAAAACCGTCATGACGACGGAAGGAACGGGCTGCAAGGACATCCGCGAATATGACCGTGCCACTTACGCCGACGCCCCCATCTATACCGCCTACGGGCAAGGCAACCACAACCTGACTGTGGGCGACACGGACAACGACGGATGCGACGAAATCATTTATGGCTCGGCGGCCATAGACCACGACGGCACCCTTCTGTGGAGCACAGGCCTCGCCCACGGCGATGCCATCCACATGGGCGACCTGATGCCCGACCGTCCGGGACTCGAAGTGTTCCAAATCCACGAAGACCCGCCATACGGGATGCACATCTGCGATGCCGCGACCGGCGAACTGCTCATCCACAAGACTGGAGGCGGAGACACCGCACGTGGAATGGCAGCCGACGTGATGAACAAACGCGGTTACGAATTCTGGTACTTCGGCGACAGCAACATGTACAACGTGGACGGTTCCGTCGCGGGGAACAGCATGTCCTACATCTTCCGCATCTATTGGGACGGGGATATCTATGACGAACTCCTGTCCGACGTGTCGCGCCACAACCAGCCGTTTCTGGAGAAATACAATGTGGGCCGTTTGCTCATCGACGGGAAGCAAGTGTACGAATACGGCTACAACGTGAGCTGCAACGGCACCAAGGGCACGCCATGCCTCTCTGCCGACCTGTTCGGAGACTGGCGCGAGGAGATGATTTTCTACAACAATGAAGACAAGCAGACGCTGAACATCTTCTCCACGTCCACCCCGTCCGGCGCACGTGTGCCTTGCCTCATGCTGGACCACACCTACCGTATGGCCATCACATGGCAGAACGCAGGCTACAACCAGCCACCACATCCGGGGTATTATCTGCCCGATGCCACACAACCACGCTTCACCTATTCTCCGGAGAGCCTTACCGAACAGGAAATCACGTTGGGCGACAGCCTGTCTCCCGTGACGTTCCATTACAACAACTGTACCGGTGCCACGCTCAGAAAGGTTATCCGCCCGAACGAGACCACGGAAGACGCGTCGTCCCCGGCTTATAAGCTGGAGAAGGATGCCCGCCTGTGCCAGATGACCCTAACCGGGAAGCCCTCCGCCGCCGGCACTTGGCAATTCATCCTCAGTGCCATCGGAAGCTCGAACGGCATGGCCGCCAGTGACACCATCCGCGTGAAAGTGGTCAACCCGCTGGGAATAGAAGACATCACCGCCGAAGACACGGGTTTCGGCACGGAAAAAGACAACACCCTCTATGACCTGTTGGGCCGCAAGGTCTCCCATCACACCCGTCCCGGCGTGTACATCAAAGGAAAGAAGAAAATCATTATTCGATAAAGGATACATTCACACATAAACAAAGATGAAGAAGAGACTGCTATTTTTCCTGCTCCTTGCGACGGCGCTTCATGCCGCCGCAAGGAGACAACCGAAAGAAAAAGACTTCGCGGACTATCTTTTCGCCTATTTCGAAGGCGGAAGCGACCGGCAGACACAAGAACAGCTGCGCTTCGCCATCAGCAAGGACGCCAAAGACTGGTATGCGCTGAACGGGAACAAGCCCGTCATCGCGAGCGACAGCCTCAGCGAGAGCGGCGGCATCCGCAACCCGCACATCTACCGCGCTCCCGACGGATGCTTCTATCTCACGGCCACCGACCTGCACATCTTCGGACAATAAGAAGGACTGCGGAACACCGAATGGGATAGGGACGGGAAAAAATACGGATGGGGCAACAACCGCAGAATCATCATGATGAAAAGCCGCGACCTTATCCACTGGAGCCACACCGTATTCCGAATTAGCCAAGCCTTCCCGAAAAAGTTCGGCGACCTGGGATGCGACTGGACGCCGCAAACCATCTACGCCCCGGAAGCGGAAAAACTGATGGTTCACCTCACCATCCGCCAGACCGGCACGGGAAAGACCCGGCTGTATTATGCCTACGCCAACGACAACTTCACCGGATTCTCGACCTATCCCCAACTGCTCTTTGAATACCCGGACCCGGACGTGCAAGTGCTGGATGCCGACATCATGCCCATGACTGACGGGCGTTATTGCATGACCTACTGCGCATAAGAAGGACGGGCTGGCATCAAGATGGCCGTTTCCGACCACATCAACCTGGGTTGGAAGTACTTCCCACAGCAAATCGATGCCGAACGCAGCTCATGCGAGGCCCCCACCATGTACAAGCTCGCCGATGAAGACCGCTGGATCCTGCTCTACGACATTTTCTCTATCAAGCCCCATAACTCCGGTTTCATGGAAACAACGGACTTCAAGAACTTCCGCCACTTGGGACACTTCGACGAGGGAGAAATACGATGCACCAACTTCTCGTCGCCCAAGCACGCCGCCGTCGTCCCCATCACGGCCGAAGAAGCCACAAAGTTGGAAGAATACAGGAAATAAGACTGCATGAAGCAAAAAATCAAGCATTGCCCGCACGTTTTCTCAGAAAAAAAGTGTTTCTTTATGCCTTGAAACCGGTTTCCTGCATGGGAACATACGAAAAGACAAAGAGAACAACAATGAACATAGCTGAGAACTACCGCAGACTGACGGACCAGGAAATAGCCCGGCTCCGGCTGCAAGGCTGCAAGGCGGAGGACTGGAGCCTCATCGAGATTCACCCCGACACCGACTTACAGCAAATAGAATACGTGGATTTCTCCGGGACGGACCGTATCGGGACGTTCCGGAAAATCTTCACGTTCACCGGTGGAGTGACGCGGCACGCGGGCATCCGCCACGCCACGCTCCACGACACCACCGTGGGGGACGACTGCCTCATCGAACACGTGCACGACTACATCGCGCACTACGACATCGCTCCGGAATGCGTCATCCTGCACACCGGTCTCCTTGCCATGACCGGACGCTCTGCGTTCGGCAACGGCGTGGAACTCTCCGTCATGAGCGAAAGCGGCGGACGGGAAATCGTCATGCACGACCGTCTCTCGGCCCCGGAAGCCTACTTGCAGGCCATGCACCGCCACAATCCCCCGTTCACACAAAACCTCCGGAAAATGGCCGCGGGCTACGCCGAAAGCCAAAGCAGCGAACGGGGACACATCGGACGGCAGACGCGGATAGTTCATTGCGGAAACCTGCAAGACATCAAAACCGGAGCTTGTGCCACTCTCGACGGAGTGACACTGCTGGAAAACGGCACGATAAGCAGCCGTCCGGAAGCTCCCACCTTCGTGGGGCATGGTGTCATCGCCCGCAACTTCATCTTCCAGGCGGGCAGCCACATATCCGACCGCGCCCAGCTCACCTGCTGCCATGTGGGGGAGGCCTCCACCATCGGGCACGGCTTCACCGCCTCGGACACCTACTTTGCCTGCAACTGCCAGGCCGAAAACGGCGAGGCCTGCGCCGTGCTGGCCGGCCCCTACACCGTGACCCACCACAAGTCCACGCTGCTCATCGGCGGCATGTTCTCGTTCATGAACGCCGGCTCGGCCACCAACCAGAGCAACCACGCCTACAAACTCGGTCCCGCGCGCCACGGCGTACTGGAACGGGGATGCAAGACGGCCTCCGGCACACATATCTCATGGCCCGTGCGCATCGGTGCCTTCTCGCTCGTCATGGGGCACTGCGAGCCTTTCATCGACAGCCACGAACTGCCCTTCTCCTACATCGTACAGGGCAAAGACGGCGCAAACTACGTCATCCCCGGCATCGCCCTGCGGAACGTCGGCACGCTGCGCGACATCCGCAAGTGGCCGGAACGGGACGGACGCCCCGCAGGCGCGCCGCGGCTGGACCCGATTGTGTTCGATGCCTTCTCGCCCTACGTCATGGAGCGGGTCCTGCAAGGATACGCCCTGCTTTCGGGCTTCGGCAACCGTTGGAGCGACAACGCGCAGGAAATAGAATGGAACGGCCTGCGCATCAAACGCCGCCATGCGGAAGCCGGACGGGAACTCTACCGGATGGCCATCGACCGGTTCTTCGGCGAACAATTGCAGAAGCGGCTGGAACGGTTCGACGCCCCGCTGCCGCAAGACCTCTATTCCGCGCTCCGGCCGGCCGCCCCCTGCGACGGCCGATGGTGCGACGTCGGAGGACTGATAGCCACGAAAGAAGAAGTGGACCGACTGGAAGGCGACATCTCCAACGGAGGAATGACCCACATTGAGGAACTGGGCAACCGCCTGCAAGCCATGCAAGACGGATACGAAGAGCTGGCTTGGGCCTGGACATGGGGACGGTTGCTCGAAGCCAATCCGGAAACCACGCCGGACAACTTTGTCGCCACCCTCTGTCTGCCCGTCATCCGGAAATGGGCCGACGCGGCCTCCAAACTGGGACGGCAAACCATCGCAGACGCTTATAAAGAGTTCGTTATGCCCTCACATTGCGCGTTCGGCATCGACGGCGATGAAACGGAGGCCGAGGCTGACCGGCAAGCCGTCTTGGGCACACCGGACAGACAGCCGCTGATACAGGAACTGGAAAAACAGCAAACCCGGATACAAGAAAAAGCCGACGGGTGGCTGCAAAAAATAAACCGCTTATGAAAACTCAAGAGAAAATCCACATCGTCACGGGCGACATCACCTGCCTGCAAGTGGACGCCATCGTGAACGCAGCCAACTGCTCGCTTCTGGGCGGCGGGGGCGTGGACGGTGCGATACACCGCGCCGCCGGACCGAAACTGTTGGAAGAATGCCGCACGCTGAACGGTTGCCGTACAGGCGAGAGCAAAATGACGGACGCTTACAACCTGCCCTGCCGGAAGGTCATCCACACCGTGGGCCCCGTGTGGCAAGGAGGCGGACACCACGAGGCCGAACTGCTCGCCTCGTGCTATGATTCGGCCTTGCGCATCGCGGAAGCAAACGGGCTGCGCAGCATCGCATTCCCCTGCATCAGCACCGGAGTGTACGGCTATCCACACCGCGAAGCCGCCGACATTGCATTGAAGACCGTCTTGGCACACCTGCGCTCAGGAGCTTACGACGGAAAAGTCATCTTTTGCTGCTTTCTCGAAGAAGATGCCCTTATTTACAAGGAACTGATGGCCGCCCTATAAAAAAGGGGGAGAGCCTTCACGGCTCGGTAGAAATCCAGTGGGGGAAGCAGCTATAACGCCCGTGTCGGATTGTCACCCCAGGCACGGAATTTCCCGTCAGGAAGAAAGGCTTTCCTTTCGCTTCCGTGTTTCAATGACAGGACGGACCGCCGTAAAAAGGGGCCGGACTGTTAAAAAACGGGTGGAGGAACTGTTTGTATGGAGCATTTCTCCGTCCCGACGGTCGTTTTTTTGCGGTAAAAGCAGAATCGCTTTCCGCAAAGAAACGAACCGCCTTCCGCAAAGGCGAAACCTTTTTACCGCAAGGCAGTTCCTGCGGGTGCGGAATGAAGGGAAAAACAGGGCTTCGGAAGGCTTTTCCCGCTCTGGATGGAGTCCGCCCGCGTGCAAACCCCGTTTGTCTTTTTGCAAACCATTCCCCTCGCGAGGCTGACGCGGGGTGAGGGTTCCGGCCGCACGGCGTTCCGTGGCTGGCGGCAGAATGTCGCAGAAACCGGCTTCCGGCTTTCATCCTGCATTCCCTTGGGCGCACGAGGTTCGCGCATTTCCGTTCTGTTCCCGTCCCGCGTCCGTTTGTGCGGTTCTCGCAGGGGCTGTCTTGACATTCTGACAAAATGAAATTTGGGGACTTGTTGCCGTCCGCCGGCCTTTTGGCGCCTTCGCGACAAGAGACGACCGACACCACCCAAACATGCAAGGGTATTCCCGAGGGCCATCTTTCTTTCCTTCCCGGAAAATCTACGAATAATTATGTTATAAGCGACTATAATTTTATTTTCAAGAGGCGAAATCAGAAAAAATCCCCGTCACCGGGCGCGGCACATCCGCGGACAGGGGACGGGGACAGGACAATAGCCTTAACGCTGCTTCGACGCGTCTGGCTCCTCACGGGGAACAAGCTTCTTGATGGATTTCGTGTTCAGATAGAGGAAGGCCAGGCGGGGACTGGCTTCCTGCGTCACGAGTTCCAACGAATCGGACGTGAGTTGACCAATGCGCTCGCGCGTCTCATACGCTTCGCGCTTCCCGTTCTCGTCCACGCTATGGCCTTTGATGAGCAGGTAGCCGTCTTCAATGCGCCACGTGTCGAGTTCGAGTGAGGGAATGCCCACGGCAGAACATTTTCCTCCGGGCTCGAAGCGGAATCCCTTCAGTTCGCCGGTGTCCTGCCAAGTGTAGGGATTGCACCATTCTCCAATAATCCGCTTCTCCAAATTCTTCTGCGCCTCCACGCTGTTCTGGGCGTGCGCGGTCCATGCGGTGCAAGCCAGCATCCACAGGGCCGCCATCAATGTCTTTCTCATTTCTCTTTTCCTTGATTATGGGTTTGTTAATTCGTATTTGTCATCAATTCCCCGCTCTCCCAAACGAATGCCCTCCTTCATCCAGCGCGGGCAGGAGGCGCCTTTCAGGTAATGGTCGAAGAACTGCGTCATGCGCAATGTCCAGTCGCGGCGGGCAGCGGCATCCATGACGAAGTGGCCCTCGCCCTTATAGTTGAGCAGCCAGGCCGGACGGCGCAAGCGGCGCATGGCCAGATAGAGGGCACGGCCTTGGGCATAGTCCACAGCCTCGTCGCGGTCGTTGTGCAGGATGAGCAACGGGGTGCGTATCTTGTCCGCTTCCAACAACGGAGAGTTTTCCTGATAGGCGTCTTTGTCCTCCCACAAGGTCTTGCCCATGCGGCTCTGCCACTCCTCGTACATGAAGTAGCGGGGCAGGCCGCTGCCGTCGCGGATGCCGAGGTAGCCCGTCACCATGTCGGTAATGGGGGCACAGATGTTGGCACAGGCGAAGAGGGTATCGGTACGAGTGACGAGCCAAGCCGTCTGGAAGCCGGACCAGCTGTGTCCCTGCAAACCGATGCGCCCGCGACGGGCAATGCCTTGGGAGATGAGGTACTCCGTGCCGCTCACCACGGCGTCGTAGCAGCTCTGCCCGGGATTACCGACGGTGAAATGCACATCGGGCATGAAGACCACATAACCACGGCTGACCAGATACATCACCTCGCCCATGGCACTGGAGAGCATGGGTGCGGGATAGACGTTCTTCCCCTCCGTGTGTGTCTCGTAGAACTGTACAATGACGGGATATTCCTCCTCCGGTGTGTACCCCTCGGGCAAGTAGAGCAAACCGCGGTTGCGCCGGCCGGCGTAGTTGGTCCACTCCACAGCGCGCACCGTCCCCCAACGGTAGTCCGCCTGCTGGGGATTGGCCCGCGTCACACGAAGGGAGTCGGAAAAGTCATCGGCACGGCTCCACCACAGGTCGCGGTCCTCGGCCACGTTCTGTCGCTGCCAGAGAAGGTAGCGGCGATTGTCGGAATAGCGGAGCGCGGAATAGTCGTAAGGGCCGTCGGCCAATAGGCGCAAGCTACCGTCTTTCAGACTGAGAAGGGCAAGCCCGGTGTCGAGCGTCTCCGTGTCGAAGACCGTTACCGCCACGCGGTCGGAGGGGCGGAAAAGGTCCACTTCAATGTTGCTCACCACCTTACGGATGACCTTGCCATGCGAACGGCCATAGCCCCGCGTAAGGCAATGGGGAGCATCATGCCCCGTGAGGTCGACGCGCCACCAGTCACAGGCGTCGCAGATGAAGACGGAGTTCCCGTCGGCCGACCATCCGGCCAGACCATAGGGCGAAGCGGGCAACGGCTTGTCGTGGGCCTCGTCATACACGGGATGACCAATGGCCGTGGAAACATCGATGAGCGTCCCGGTGCGACTGTCGAACTTGTTCCACACACGAGCCAACGGGTCGTACATCAAGGCCCAGCGGCCGGCAGGCGACCATTTGGGTGCCAGACGGTATTTCTCCCCCACCCGACGGCGCTCTCCCGTGCGGAGGTCTACGGCGTAGACGTCGAAAGGCATCTCGTAGAGCCATTCGCGCATGGGGCGGTAGGGCGTCTCGTCGGTATAAAGCGCATATCGCGCCTCTCCTTCCGCCCCGGGCATATACAAGGTGGCTTCCGCCGGGGCAGCCTCCACGAGCGTGCCCGCCGAACGGCAATAGACATACTGGGAACGCGGAGCGGCACGACGGCCTCCCCTACTCTGCAACGTAGGTACTTCCGGTTCGTCCCACGTCCAAAGCTCCAGCTCGAAGCTCCGCTCCGGCACGGGTTTCTCCGGCATCCTCACCGACTTGGCCTCATGCAGCGGGCGCAGTTCCAGAGTGACGTAATCCGGATTCGTCCGACATACCGACACGGCGGAAGCCTTCATCCCGGCGGGTACGGGAATCTCCGCCGCGTCGAACTCCTGCCGTAGGCGACCGTCCTTCAGCGAGAAACTGTACCACAGAGAATCGCTCACGACGAATTCACCGCCACGGGCAGTGGCATCGAAACTGAAGGACGTGGGCTGTCCCGCCACCGGGCTCTGGTAGAGCGTGGCGTATGGCCCGGAGAGCGGGCCGTAGCACAACGTATTCCCGCCGCCCTGCGGACTTTCGCGGAGAAAGAGAAGGGAACGGCCCTTGTCGTACAACCGGTAATACCCCACGCTGTCGATGTGAAATGCCTTGCCGGTCTTCCGATGGCGCACCACCAAGCGGCCGAAAGCGGGCGTGCGGCGGACAGTGTCCTTCGCCACACGTGTCAGCGAAACCGAATAGGGCGTGCCTTCCACGGGATTGAACGGTTCCTCATGCGGCCATACCTCCTTCCGCCCGGAAGGAAGGGACATGAGCGTCGTCCGCGCCACACCGGCAGAATCCTCGGCATCGTAATACAGCATGCGGTCATCGTCGCAGAAACGCACACCGTACTGGTCCGGGATGAGGAATTCCTTGCGGGTCCGCGTGTCGAACACATGGAGCACACGGGAGTCCTCTTCGTCTCCCATGGCCTCCAACGGCACCACCCGGTAGGTGATCCACCGGCCGGAAGGCGAAAGGTCCGGCGAATCCACACGCTTCCACGTCATGCAGGCGTCCAGGTCTAAAGGCTTCTTCTGCGCCCACGACGCAGCGGGGAAGAGGGCGCCACACAAGAGCACGATGGCGCCGGCTTTCATCCATTCCGTCTTTTTCCTTGTATTCATCTCATCCCTCCTGTCACCATATCTTTATTCAAATCCGTCTCGAAGTCCGCCGAATTGTCGCCCAACAGATGACGGGCGAAGTGGCGCCACATCTTGTGCTCGAAAAACAGTTCCGACTCGCCGAAGAAGCCATGCGTGCTCTCCGGCAACACGAACATGTCGAAATCCTTGCCGGCCTTAATGAGGGCGTCGGCCAGGCGGAAGGTGTTCGCGGGATTCACGGTCTTGTCCATCGCCCCGGTGAAGAGCAACAGCCCGCCCTTGTAATTCTCCGCCAGTTCCTGCACGGGACGGGTGCGCACACTATATTCATACGTGTCCACCCCCTGCGCCAAACTGTCCTTGGCCGGAACGGCCTTCTCGTCCACCCCGAAGTGGATTTCCACCCAGCCCTTATTATAGATGCGGTTGTCGTAGTTACCGGCCGAAGCCACCGCCGCCTTATAAAAATCGGGATAAGTGCAAATGGCGGCCGCCGACATCAGCCCTCCGCCGGAATGGCCGAAGATGCCCACGCGGGTGGCGTCGACGTAAGGATGGCGCACGGCCAGTTGCTCGATGGCATACTTGTCATCGGCCAAGGGATAGTCGCGCTGGTTGCCGTAGCCGTAGGTGTGGTAGGCCTTTCCGCGCATGGGCGTGCCACCGCGATGCCCCACAGTCACCACGATGAAGCCCAGTTGCGCCAGACGGGTACAGTATTCATAGCCGACGGAGAAGCGAGTGGGGACATATTCATACTGCGGACCGGGATAGACGTTCGAAATGACGGGATAAGTCTTCGTGGAGTCAAAGTCCGAAGGCTTCCACATCACGCCGTAGAGGTCGGTAACGCCATCGGCGGCCTTCACCTTGAAGCGCTCGGGAGCCGTCCATCCCAAATCGCGGAACGGCTGCAGGTCGGCTTGCTCCAGCGTCAGGACGACCTTTCCCTTGCGGTCGCGCACCACATTGGACGGCGCGTCGGACACGGTGGAATAGCTGTCCACGAAGTAGCGGCAGGAAGGGGACACGCACACGTCATGCGTGGCATTCTCGGGCGTGAGCAGGCGAATCCGGTCCGGACGGTCCAGATCGGCCTCGTAAAGCATATAATAGTAGGGATCCACGCCCGGCTCGCGCCCAAAGCCGTAGAAGTATATCTTGCGCGCCAGGGTGTCAATGCGCTCAATAGGCCCGGCCACCCACTCACCGGAAGTCACTTGGTTCTTCAGCCGCCCCGTGGCCGTGTCGTAAAGGTAATAGTGTCCCCACCCGGTTCGCTCGGAACGGAAAAGGATCTCCCGCCCGTCGTCCAGGAAAGAGACGGAACGCATCTGGTAGTCCACGTAAGGACGGTTCTCCTCGTCAATCACCGTGCGCACCTTGCCCGTCTCCACGTCCACCTCGCAGATGTCCGTGCGGTTCCAGGGACGGTTGTAACGCTGCACGTAAAGCCGCTTCCCGTCCTTCGAGGCGTAGAGTACGTCGAAATACTGGTCCTGCCAACGCCCGATGTCCACCTTCCTCACCTGGCGCGTGTCCGCGTCACCGATGAGCAGTTCATACTGCGTCACGTGCTTGTCACCGGCCAGCTCGGCCTTGTAGGTCTCCAGTTCCGGATAAGGCTCGGCCAGCGCGTTGACCACCCACAGGTCGCCCACTTTGCGGTTGTCCTCGCGCACGGCATAGAAACGGTGCGTACCCGGAATCCAGTGGGTGTCGTTGGCCAGGCAGCGTCCGCCCAACTCACCTTCGTTCTCGCGGTTGAACGTGTAATGCTTCTCCCCGTCGGAAGTGAGCTGCACGGGGATGGTGTCCTGCCCTTTCTCCGGATTGCCCGTCACGTAGAGGTTGTTCCGCTCGGCATAAATCATGAAAAGACTGTCCGGCGAATAGTATTTCCAATAAGGATCCACGGCCTGGTCCGACTCTTTCCCCTCCGCCTTCCGCAGCTCGCGGGTAAGGATATCGTAGAGATAGGTGCCGCCGTCGAAGTCCATGCGGAGCGTGCGGTTGTCCTTCTCGAACGCGAAGGACATGCGGCTGATGCTCGAAGGCGGATAAGCCTTGCGGGTGTGAAGGGCTATCTTGGCCAGCAGCTCGCCGGTGTCGAAAAGCAGCCGTTTCTCCCGCTTGGCCGGATTGACGTAATAATACCGCCTTCCTTCGGGCGTGGCGAACGAATAATAAAAACAGTCCGTCCCGTTGATGAACGTGGGGCTGACTTCCAGTGAATAGTCGCGAAGGGGAGCCTCGTCGAGCAGGCGGAACTTCTCCGCCCGTGCATAGCCGGCCTTCCTCTGCTGCGCCGGGAGAACGCCGCAGCAGAACACCAGGCATGCCGCCACTCCCCATTTCATATAAACATGTGTCATTTCTTCTTTATTCTCTTTGGATTAGTTCTCGCGCGACATGTCCCCCCATCCGTCGGCCCGGTCGTCGCCCATCAGGTATTTGGCAAAGAAACGGAACATCTTCCGTTCGACATACTCGTCGGCGGCACCGTAGCCGTGGCCGGCGCCGGGGACCACCAGCATCTCGAAGTTCTTGCCAGCCTCAATCAGGGCTTGCGCCACGCGGTAGGTGTGGGCGGGATTCACGTTCGTGTCCATATCGCCCGTCACGAGCAGCAGGTGCCCTTTCAGGTTCCTGGCAATTTCGGCGTTGGACTCCACACTGAACTTGTATTCATACTCTTTCCGCTCGTGTCCCAGGCTGTCCTTCACGGTCTTCTCCACCTCGCGCACGCCGTTGTAGCATTCCCCCCAGCCGCGGTTGTAGATGCTGTTGTCGTGGTTGCCCGAACAAGAGACGGCGGCCTTGTAGAAGTCCGGATAAGTGAACAGGGCCGCGGCGGCCATGAAACCACCGCCGGAATGGCCGTAGATGCCCACCCGCCCGGCATCGATGTAAGGACGGGTGCGGGCCAGCTGCTCGATGGCGTACTTGTCGTCGGCCAGCGGATAGTCGCGCATGTTGCCATAGCCGAACGTGTGGTAGGCCTTGCCGCGCATGGGGCTGTCGCCGCGGTGGCCCACCGCGATGACGATGAAGCCCAGTTGCGCCATGCGCCCGCACAGTCGGTCCTCCAGCGCGAAGTTAGTAGGGACGAAGCCGAAATACGGGCCGGGATAGACCACCGAGATGACAGGATACTTCCTGGCGGGGTCGAAGTCCAGCGGCTTCCACATCACGCCGTAAAGGTCGGTGCGGTTGTCGGCGGCCTTCACCTTGAAGCGCTCCGGTGCCGTCCATCCTTCGGCACGCTCCAGCGAGAGGTCGGGCGTGGCCAGGTCGAGCACCACGCGCCCCGTGTTGTCCTTCAGCAGAATTCTGGGCGGCAGATCCGCCCGGGAGTAAGTGTCAATGTAATAACGCCGCGACTTGAGGAACTGCACGTGGTGCTGCCCGTCCTCGGGACTGATGCACACGGCTCCCTCCCGGTCCATGTCGGCCTTGTAGAGCCGATAATAGAAAGGATCGATGTCCGGGTCGCCCCCGTAGCCGTAGAAGTAGACCTTGCGGGCGGCGGAGTCCACGGCCACGACCGGGCCGGAGACCCATGCGCCGGAGGAAAGAGCGTTCTTCAGCCGCCCGTCGCCGTCGTAGTGGTAATAATGCGCCCACCCGGTGCGTTCGGAACGGAAGAGGATGTCGCGCCCGCCGTTCAGCACCTCCACGTTGCGGGCGTGCGGGTCGCGGTAGGGTTTGTCCACTTCATGGATCAGCTCGCGCACCTCCAGCGTCGAGAGGTCCACGCTGCATACGTCCACCTCGTCCCACGTGCGCTTGGTGCGCTCAAAGAACAGCAGCCGGCTGTCCGGCGTGACGTGGAAAGGCATCACGTACTGGTCGTTCCATTTCGCCACGTCGGCCTTCCGGGCCGTACGTTCCTGCACGTCGACCACCACCAGCTCGTTCTGCGTCACGTGGCGGTCGCCGGGAAACTCATACTTGTACGACTTCAGCTCAGGACGCGGCTCGGCCAGCGAGTTGACTACCCAAAGTTCGTTCAACTTGCGGTTGTCGTCCTTCACGATGTAGACGTGCCGGCTGTCGGGACACCAGCGGGCGGCGGTGCGGCATTCGCCGTTCTCGCCCTCCGGCTCGTCTTCGGCGTAGGAGAAGTCCTCCACCCCGTCCGTGGTGAGCTGCACCTCGGTGGTGTCCATGCCCATCGCCTTGTTGCCCTTCACAAAGAGGTTGTGGTTCTTGGCGTAAAGGATGTATTTCTTGTCCGGGGAGAACGTCATCCAGGAATAGACGGGCTCCTCCTCTTTCTCTTCCTTCTTTTCTTCCACAGCCTTCAGGCCGTGCGTGCGGCGGTCGTACTCGTAGGCGTTCCCCTCGTAACGGAAGGTGAACGTCCGCCGGTCTGCCGCGAACTTGATGTCGCTCAGGTCCAGCCGTGCTGCGTCCACCACTTCGCGCGTCTGTTCGGAAAGCCGCGCCGCCATTTCGTTGTTGTCGAAGAGCAACTCCTTCCGCGCTTCGCGGGGACGGACGTAATAGTATTGCCGTCCCGCAGAAGTCGTGAAATCGAACCAGAAGTCGTCCGTGCCGGGCAGCTCGTTGGGATAGATGCCCAGGCTGCCCCGCCCCAGCGAACCGCCCAGGGAAAACAACTGACGGTAGCGTTCCGCCGCCGCGTAGTCGGCGCGGGGCGGCACGCTGTCGGCGGGAGCGGCATGCGCCCCCGCCGACAAACACAGCGCCAGGGACACCCCGGCCAAAAAGCAGATTCGTCTCATGCCGTCCACGGATTAGAAGGTGAAACCCATGTAGTCCATGCCACGGCCCAGCTTATAGAGGATATCCACCACGCGGCCGAAGTTCCGGTCTTCCTCAGGCGTGTTCTCGTCGGGGAACGCCTGCGTGCGGGACACTCCCCGGCACACGCCGTCCTCGTCCAGTTGTTCCACCACGCTGAAGATGTAGACGCTGCCGTCCTCCAACGCCACGCCCAGCTGCCCGTAATAAGACTGGGCGTAATTGTAAAGGTCGAAGCCGTGGAGCGCCTTTACCGGCGACGGCAGCGGCCCGCCCAGCGGCATCATCACGGCACTGCCCTCATAGCCCGAATACGGGTCGCGCAAGTATTGGAAATAGTAGAGTTGGCTTCCGTCGGCCAGCACGGCATAGTGCCGGTTGTTGAACACGGCCATGTCGCGGTAGTCCGACATCGTGATGCCGGGGTACTCGCAGTAGTCCTCGCACGTCACCTCCGTCTCTTCGCCGTCCAGCAGGAAGTAGCGCAGCTCGTAGCTGCTCCGGTCCGCCTTGTCGCGGAGCAGGGCCAGCCAGCCCGAGGAAGCCATTGAGATGTCCTGGCTCCCGTCGTAAGCCGCGGGCAGCGCGTCCACCACCTCCTTGTCGATGGCCTTGAACTTGCCTTCTTCGTCCGTGATGTCATATACCGTGCCGCACATGTGCTGGTTGCTTTCCGAAATGGCCGTCCCGTTGTATGCCTTAGCTCCGTCATAGATGCCCACGAAGGAGTTGTCTTCCGCCCTCAATGCCAGAATGACATCACTATAATAGTCGTTCCACTTGGTGCCTTGGAACAGGCGGCTGAACTTCTGGTTGTTGTTCAGCCCCACAGAAGTATAGAATCCCGCGTGGAAGTCGGTGATGTCGCCCTTGTTCATCCAGTATATCCGCCCGTTCTCGTCCAGCACGGCCTTGGTGGTGGAGTTCATGGCCGCTTCTTTCGGCGCGAAGCCGTCCGGCAGGTCGTCGCCGAACTCCTGGTCGGTCCATACCTCGCGTTCCAGCGTGTTGCCGTTCAGTTCCGCCCAACGGTCCTGCATCACCACCAACTCGTCGTACTCGTCAATGCCGTAATCGCCATAATAGTCCATGTCGCCGATGTTGTCCATCAGCCCCACGGGACCGGTGCCCAAATCCGGCACCACATCCTTCAGCACGGTGTGGTACACCAGCGAGTCGCGCATCACCGGATTCCCATCCTCGTCCACCGCCTCATAGGTCATCGTGGTAGGCTGGATGAAGTGCAGCACGGAGCGTCCGCCCTCGTCGGAGAGGACGCACCAGCCGCGCTGGTAGAGCGAGCGCACCTTCACCGTCGTGGAGGCCGCGAACCGGAGGCCGGACTTGTTGTCCATCACCACGAAGGTCACCTCGAACGACCCGCAGTGTTCCGATTTGAAGACGAACTCCGGTCCGGTCTCCCCGGCCTGCAGCTCGCGGTCCACGTACCACTCGTAGCTCACGTCCGGCGACACGGAATCTATCGTGAACTTGAACGTGGGCGCCAGCGTCAGTTCCTCGCCCTGCAGCACGCTGTACTCGCTCTTGATGTTACCCATGCCGTCCGAACCTCCCAACGATTGCAGTTGGTTCACGTCCTTGTAGTCATAGTTGTTGTCGTCGTGGAGGCATCCCGTCGTCCCGACTGCCATGGCCGCCATGGCCCATATCATTCTTTTCATTCTCATATTCCATTGTCGTTTTATCCTGCCACCGGCAGCGTGATGACCACTCCGTTCTCGTCCTTCACCCACTCCGACTCCGGTTTGCCGGCATTCATGTCGAGAAGGGTGTTCTTCAGCCGCAAGGCGTACTTGCGCAGCACCTGTCTGTTGCTCCCGTCGAAGGTCACGCCGTCCTTCTTCAGCTCGTCAAGGAACATCCTGTATTTGGTCTCCGAATATTCCCCCAGGTAATACCAGTCCACGGAATTCCCCGGATAGTCCAGCGTGCCCGCGTCGTTCACCGACCACCAGTCGGGTTTGAACAAGCGGTCGGTCACGGCAATCAGTGCCCGCGCGTAGTGGCGGTCGCCCGTGCGCACGCCTTCCCGCTCGTCGAACTTCAGGGCCAGGATCTTGGTCTGCGTCTTCAGCGACGGGTCGTTCTTCAACGTCACGTACAAAGTGTCGACGAACTGCCCGCCCCGCACAGTGCAGACCTCGGGCAGTTCGTAAAGCGAGCGGTCCAGCGTGGTGCGCCCCTCGTCGATGCTCACCGTGAAGGGAAGGTCTTCCGTCTGCACTTTGCCGCTGATGTGCACCTCGATAGGAATCACCGCGTCCACTCCTTCATTGTACATCTGGAAGGAAACGGTGGTGGTGTCCTGTGTCATGTCCTTGGCGAACGTCAGATAGGACACCGTGTTGTCGTTCACCAGCAGCCCCTCCTCATCGCACGACACGAGGGCTGTGCCGGCGGCGGCAAGCCCGAAGGCCGCTGCCATGGGATATATCATTCTCAGTCTCATTAGCTTCAGCATTTAATCAGTTAATATTCGATTCGGAGTCGGGCAAGGGTAGCACCACGTTCTCGTCCGTGGGCAGCACGGGATCGTCGTAGGCGCTCATGGCGGGCATCGTGCGGTTCAGTCGCTTGTACTGGTAGAGCATCTGCCCCTCGCCGAAGAACTCGCGCCGCATGTCGTTCACCAGCAGTTCGACGAACTCGTCCTTGCGCGCGACGGCGGAATAGTCCGTGTCGCGCACGCCGCGCAGCCGCTTCACGTACGACAGGTAGGACTTGGCCTCCTCGGGGTCCTTGTCGAAGATGGCTTCCGCCGCGATGTAGTACACCTCCGACATGCGCAGCATCGGGATGGTGGGATTGTTCTTCTCGGCAAAGCTCTTGCCGCTGACCTGCTCGTGGTATTTCAGCGGGCGGTAATAGTAGCCATAGTACACCGGTTCCAGCTGGTAGAGCATCCGCCAGTCCGTTTCCGCCTCGCTGCCGTAGAGTTGGTTGGCCACCTCGCTGTCCATGCACAGGTAACTCTCCGAGCCGGCGGACACGACGTAATTGATGGCCTGTTCCCATTCCACCAGTTCCGTGGGCGAGTAGAGGGCGAATATGATGTTCTCAATCAGCTTCATGTTGCCGTTCTCCTCGATGTCGTAGGACGAGGTGGAGCCTTCGAAGTAGCCTGTCTCCTGTTCTTCCTCAATCACTTTCATGGCTTCGGCGTAGGCCTCGTCCTCCATGCCGGCGTAGAGGTACACCCGCGCCAGCTCGGCCGTCACGGCCCAGTAGTTCAGGCGGTAGCCGCGTGCCTCGGTGAACAAAGCCGAAACCGTGCCGTTCAGGTTGAAACGATGGTCGGCATCCATGGACGAAACGGCATCCACGGGCCACAGCAGTTCCTGCGCCCGCTTCAGGTCGCGGATGACCAGTTCGAGACATTCCGCCACCGTGCGGTGCGGGTTCACGTAGCTGGGATAGGTGTCCACGTAGGGGATGAAGGTGCGCGTGTCTTCCGCATAGCCCTTCGAGGCCGGCGCGGGAGCGTAGATGCGGAGCAGGTCGAACTGCATGAAGGCGCGCAGCCCCACGGCCTCGCCCTCTATCATCCGCCGTTCGTACGCGCCTTTGGCAAAGAGCGACGAATCGGCCGCGGCAACCTGTTGCGCCAGGTTGTTGCAATTGGCCACCACGTTCCAGGCCTCTTCCCACATCGCGTCGGTAGTGGGCGTCAGTACCTGGCTTTTGAAGTTCAAATCCGCGATTTGGAGCATCGCCGCGCCGCCGTGGTCCGACGGTGCCTGGTCGATGTAGTACGACTGCGCCCACGCGTCCACCAGCCCCCACGTGAGGTTGCTGCCGTAGAGGTTAAAGGTAGTCATCTTGCGGTAGATGCCGTTCAGCGCCGTGCGGTAACCGTCGCCGGTGGAGAAGAGGTATTCCTCCTTGATTTCGTCCGAGGGATAGACGTCCAGCCAGTCGGAGCAGGACGCTGCCGTCCCTGCCGCCAGCAGCAGCGCGGCGGCGCGGACATATATATGCTTTTTCTTTCTCTTTTCCATATATTATATAATGTGTGATGTTTAGAACTGAGCCTTGACGGAGAAGTCCACCGTCCATGATTTCGGGTATTCCAGCCCGCGTTCCTGGCGGATGGAGTTCCAGTTGATGAAGTCGCGGGTGCTGGCCTCGATGCGCAGCATCTTCAGGCCGACACGCTTGATCCAGTCGCGCTTGAAGTCGTAAGACAGGGTCAGCGCGCTCAAGCGGACGTAGGCGTTGTCCTGCACGAAACGCGAGGTGGGCAGGGTGGTGAGGCTGCCGTCCTTGATGTTCTTGAACTGGGCGATGTCGCCCGGCTTCTGCCAACGGTCGGTGAGCACGCGCAGGTCCACGTTCTGGTAAGTTATGTCGGCGTTCTCCACGCGGTCCACCAGCGTCTGGTTGTACTCCTGTCCGCCCCACTCGTACTGGAACGCGGCCATGAGCGACCATTCCTTCCACGCCAGGTTGAAACCGAACGCGCCGTTGAACTTCGGCTCCGTGTCGCCCACTACGACTTCCTGCGTGGCGTCCCACGTGTCGGTCACCGTGCCGTCGCGGTTCAGGTACATCTCCTTGCCCGTGGTGGGGTCGATGCCCAGCGACTGCACCGCCCAGATGGCCGTGAGCGAACGGCCCTCCTCATACTTGGCCAGCGGTATGGAGTGGCTTCTGTCGCCCCCGCCGAACTCCTCGCCGGCATTGTCCAGCGTGTACCCCTGGTCCACTTGTGCACGCCACTCTTTTTCATAGAACTCGTTCACGCGTTCGTTGTAGGCCCGCTGCGAGTCCGAGATTTTCAGGATCTTGTTCTCGTTATGCGCCATGTTGCCCCACAGGGCCACCAGCCAGTTGCGGTCGCGGTACACGTCGGCTCGCACCTGCAACTCGAAGCCCTGGTTGAGCGTCTCGCCCATGTTGTTCTTGTAGGTGGAGAAGCCGGAAGTCTGCGAGAGGGTCACGTCGTTCACCAGGTCGATGGTCTTCTCGTGGTAGTAGTCCGCGTCCACCGTCAGGCGGCGGTCGAAGAACTGCATCTCCAGGCCTACGTCGATCTTGTCGGTCTTTTCCCAGCTCAGGTCACGGTTGCCCAGGGCCTGCAGCACGGCGCCGTAGCCCGTGGCGTACCATTCGTCGAACATCATCTCGTACATCGTGGTCGCGGCGTAGGAAGGGAAGTTGATTTTTCCCGTGCGCCCGTAAGACACGCGTGCCTTCAGCTTGTTCACCCACTTGTTACCCTTCAGGAAGTTATAGTTATGGACGTTCAGACCCACACCACCCGAGAAGAAGGGCGCCCAGCGCTGGTCGCTGCCGAACTTGGACGAACCGTCGAAACGCACCGAGAGGTCGGCCAGGTAGATGTCATTCCACGTGTAGTTGGCCGTGGCCAGGGCACTCACCATGCGCGAGGTGGCCTCCGTCTTGGTAGGCTTCAGGTAAATCTCGTAGGCATAGTTGGGCGAGTGGAACTGCCCGTTGGGGAAGCCCCGGTAGTGCGACTGTGTCTGGTCCGAGAAATCGGAAGAAGCCTCGTAGCCCAAGGACACGTTCAGGTTGTGCTTGCGCGGGAAGGAACGCGTGTAGTAGAGGAAGGCGTTGGCGTTCCAGCTCAGGTCGTTGCCGTCCGTGACGTACAGGTCGCCCACCTTGCGCTCGTCCTCGCTGTTGGTGTTCACGGTGACGTTTATGGAGAGCGGGTCGATGAACTGCTCCGCGCTGGAATATTTGCGCGTGACGCTGAACTGCCCCTTCAGCGTCCAATAGTCGGTGAAATACCAGTTGGCGCTCAGGTTGTCGGTAATCTCGTCATACGAATCCCAGGAATAGTTGTTCAGCATGACTTCATAGAGCGGATTGGCCATGCTCTCGCCCCCGTCTCTAGACCACCGGAGGCTATTGCGCAACCGCCCGTCATCATAATAGGGCGAGTCGTAAGGCAGCAACTTGGTGTAGTCGCTGAAGGAACCATAAGGGGACTCGTCCGACTTGGTATGCGAGAACGACACCGTGTTCTTCACCTGCAACTTCTTCATCCGGTAGTCCAACGAGAAGCCCACGCTGTAGCGGTTGCGGTCGGACCCCTTCATCACGCCGTCCGCCGCGTTGTACGAGGCATCCACACCCCACCGCAGGTTCGGCGTGCCGCCCTCCAGGTAGAGGCTGTGCTTGTGGTCGAAGGCGTTGCGCAGCGGGATGGACATCCAGTCCATGTCCACGCCGCGGCGGATATTGTACAGCTTTTCATTATAGCTTCTTATGTCCTCCGCGAAAGTGAAGCCATCGTCATACATCCCCGCCAGCCGCTCTATCTCAAGCTTCTGCGAAGCGTTGGCCAGGTTGTAGTCGCGCAGGTCGGGCATCTCCACCGTCCCGGTGAAGTTGTAGGAGATGCGCACCTCGCCCGGCTTCGGGGCCACCGTGGTGATGACAATCACGCCGTTGGCGGCACGCGAACCGTACATGGCCGTGGCGGCGGCGTCCTTCAGGATGGTCATGCTCTCGATGCGCTGCGGGTCGAGGTCATAGATTTTCTCCACGCTCACCTCGAAACCGTCCATGATGAACGTCGGCAGGTTCGGGTTGTTCTCCAGGTTCGACTTCGAGAGCGGGTCGCGGTCCAGCTCCTTCGTGCCGAGTCCCGAGCGCCCGCGGATGTACATCTCAGGCAGCGCATTGGGGTCGGAACCGAACTGCGTGTTGGTCATCAGGCGGAACGAGGGGTCGAACACCTGCAGGGCGTCCAGTATGTTGGTCTGCGACACCGTGCGGAGTTCCTCACCGCTGATTTGCGTGGTGGCCCCCGTGAAGCCGGTCTTCCGCACGTTGCCGTATCCGGTCACCACCACGTCGTCCAGCGTCTTCACGTCGGTCTCCAGCGTGATTTCCAATGCCTTGTTGCGGGTGGCATCCACCTTCAGGGTCTTTTTCTTCATCCCGATGAAGGAGACCTCCAATGTCACCTTGTCGTCCGGCACGTTCAAGGTGAACTCTCCTTCCAGGTTGGTGGAGATGCCCGTGCGCGTGCCTTTCACCACCACGCTGGCCCCGGGTATCGGCTCGTTGTTCTCGTCCGTCACCATACCGTGGATGCGGCGGTTCCGTCGTTCCGTGCCCGTCTCGTCCGGGGTCCCGCCGTCTTGCCGGCGGCGGATGATCACGGTTTTGTCCACAATCTCGTAAGTCAGTCCCGTGCCCTGCAACACTTGGCTGAGCACTTCGCCCAGTCCCTTGCCTTCCACGGTGCAAGTGACGGGCTTCACGCCTTGCAGGATTTGCTTCTGGTAGACGAACTCATGGTTGGTCTTTTGCTTCAAATCCGCAAACACTTTCTCTATGGGCGTGTCTTTGTACGCAGTGTTGATTTCCTGCGCCGAAACCGACAAGCTCAAGAGACTCAACAGGATTAGGCTGGATAGCTTTCGTTTCCTACTGTTCATGATTTGTCATTTTGCTTGTTACTTATTATTTGTCGTTATAATGATTTTCCTGTTTTCCACGCGGAAACCGATTCCGCCGCTGCTCTCCAGAATATACAGCACCTCCGACAGTTCGGCATAGCGGGGCGCGCTACCCTTGAATATGATACCGGCCAACCGGGCGTCCTCGAACGCGTAATCGAAGTCGTACCAGCGCGACAGGGTGCGCATGATTTGTCCCAAGGTCTGCTCTTCGAAGGTGAACCGCCCTTCGTGCCAGCTCGTCACGGCCGGGGCGTCCACGCTCCGGACATTGACCGTGCAATCCTCTTTGTGGAACACGGCCTGGTGGCCGGGCGTCAGCACCAGCTCGCCCTTTCCGCCGCCCTGAGGCTGCAGGGCGATGCTGCCCGACACGAGTGTGGTGTATATCCGGTTGTCTTCCGCATAGGCATTGACGTTGAACTCCGTGCCATAGACCCGCACCGTCATGTCGCCCGACTCCACGTAGAAGGGCCGCAGGCTGTCTTTGGCCACCTCGAAATAGGCCTCGCCCGTCACGGCCACCCGCCGCTCGTCGGCGTTGAAGTTGTCCGGATAGACAAGTTTCGACTCGGCATTCAGCCAGACAACGGTGCTGTCCTCCAGCACGATTTTGAATTCCCCTCCCCGCGGAGTGGCCAGTTGGTTGATGCGCGTCTTCCGGTCGTCCGGCTTTCCTTTCTTCTGTTGTGCGATGAGCGACCGGTTCCTTTCCGCGTCGTCGTCCAAGCTGACCTTCTTCCCGTTGGCCAAGGTGAGGACGGCCTGCGTCTTGCCCGCCGTGATGCGGGCTTCTGCCAGTTGCCGCTCGATGGAGAGCCTGCCGTTTTCAGAAAGCGGGCGTTCGTGCACGAAATAGCCGATGCAGAGCATGGCTGCCGCCGCCGTGGCGGCCACCAGTGCCACCAGCCGCGCCCGGCGGCGCTTCGGGGCCGCCCCTTGGCGGATGCGGGCCTGCATGTCCGCCTGCGGACGGGCAGGGTCGACGACGTTCAGTCGGCGGAACTCGCGCTCCAGGAAGCTGGCGTCGGTCAGGCGCCGGAACAAGGCCTCGTTCCGCTCGTCGGCCTTGCGCCATTCGTCCAGTTCGCCCTCCTCTTCCGGCGTGAGGCAACCGATGATTTGCTTATAGATAAGCAAAACGATATGTCTATGGTCTGATAAACCGTTCATGTGCAATCCTATTTCGCCTTTTTCAGGCATATTTCACACTAAAGACGCAATCAAATGGAAAAAGGACACTTCAAAAACTCATTTTTTTGCTTGAAAATTTAATTTTTCTTATCCGTTTTTATACTTTTGCTTTGGATTTGGCAGAAAAAGGATGGTAGAAGAAAAGATATTTTTAGACTTTCAGCAGGGGAAAATCGATTCGCTATATAAGAATATGTATGGCAAATTGATTCTCTATGCATCCCGCTGCTTGGGCGAGGACGCCTCCTTCATGTCCGAAGACTGCGTGCAGGATGCCATCTTCAAGACCTACCAGATGCGCGGCGAGTTGCAGTCCGCGGCCACGCTCAAATCCTATCTTTATACTTGCGTGCACAACCAGGCCGTCTCCATCCTGCGCAAGCAAATGGCACGCGACAATTATCTGGAAGAACAGGACGAGGCGTATTTCCAGAACAGCCTGATTGAACAGGAAGTGCTCGAACTGCTGTTCGACTCCATCCAAGCCTTGCCCGAAAAATACCGACGGCTGTTCGACCTGAGCTTCGAACAGGGACTGAAGAACGCGGAAATCGCCAAGATGCTGGACATCTCGGAAAGCGCCGTGAAAAAACAAAAGAGCAACATGATCAGGCAGCTGCGCGAGGAAATGGCACGAAGGACGGACAAGGACTACATGGCCGTCGTGATGTTCCTGATGATGCTCCGGCAATAAAACCGCAACGACGCGACGGACGGAAAGCTGCAGCAACGGGGCGCGACGAACCGTGCCCGATGCCGCGCGGCGCCGTGCGCAGTCCGTCAGCGTACTTTGCGGCAAGTACTCGAGTACTCTCCGCAAAGTACAATCCGCAACTCTGCAAGGCGTCTGCCCGCCCTACGCAAACAGACGCCTGAACCCGACGAGGCCCGGCCGGCACCATGCCGACCGGGCCTCGTCAAAACCTTGTCACCCGTTCACCGACTCGCGGCGACTCACTTCGAGGGCACGACCTGCAACAACAGTTCGCCCGACTTCAGACCTTTTGCCTCGGCTTTCAGGCGAATGGTACCCGCCTGACCCTTCTCGGCCACGATGGCCGTCATCCGCCCGTTGAACACCGTCATCTGCGGACGGGAGAACGGTTCCAGGCAAACGGGATTGCCGTTGGCACCGGCCTTGTAGTAGCCCGCACCGCGAACGGAAAACTTCACCCGGTGCTGTGCGTCGGGACAGAGGTTGCCCTCGCGGTCGACCACGCTGACGGTCACGAAGGCCAGATCTTCATCGCGCAAACCGGCGTCGAGCGTGTCCTTGTCCGCCTGGAGCACAATGCGGTAGGGTTCGCCAGCCGTGCGGACGACCTGCTCCATGCGCTTCCGTCCCTGCTCGTCGTAGGCCACGGCCTTCACCTCGCCAGGCTCGTAACGGGTGTCCATCCACATCAGGCGGTAGCGCTTCTGGCGGGCAAAGGTGCGGCGGGCCTCATCGTTTTCCGTGGCGTCCACTGCCACCGACTGGTCTTTCGTGCGCCGCCCCTGGCTCTTGCCGTTGATGAACAGCTCCACCGTGGGGTAATTGGTGTAGACAAACACCGGCGTGACTTCGCCCTCGCGCCCCGGCCACGTCCAATGCGGCAGGATATGCAGCGTCTCCGCGTCCTTGTTCCACACGCTGCGATACAGGTAGTAGCGGTCTTTGGGCAGGTAGGCCAGGTCGATGATGCCGAAGAGCGAAGAGTGGCTGGGCCAGTCGTCGTAATAAGGCGTGGGCTCGCCCAAGTAGTCGAAGCCCGTCCACACGAACTCGCCCATATAATAAGGTAGCTCGTCCGACAGGATGAAATTGTCCTCGGGCAGGTCGCTCCAGCCACAATGCTCCACGTCGTACGACGAAGACTGGTGGTCATCGTACTTCGCATCGGCCTTCCGCTCCACGGGGAATTTATACACGCCGCGCGAGCTGACCGTGGAGGCCGTCTCCGAGCCCAGCACGACTTGCTGAGGCAACTTGTCGTAGGCCATCTGCACCTTATGCGAGCGATAGTTCAGTCCCGGCACGTCCATGATGGCCGCCACATGGCTGGCGATGGCAGCATCCACGCGGTTCATGCCCTGCGTGCAAGGCCGCGTGGGGTCTTCGCGGTGCACCAGGTCCTGCATCATCCGGCACAGTTTGGCGCCCCGCGCCGAACCCTGGTCGGGCACTTCGTTGCCAATGCACCACATCGCCACGGCGGGGTCGTTGCGGTAATGGCGCACGACGTTCGTCAAGTCGCGCTCCACCCACTCGTCGTAGAACTTGTTGTATCCGTTGGCCATCTTTTTCGTGCGCCATTCGTCGAAGGTCTCCACCATCAGGAGCATGCCCGTCTCGTTGCAGGCCCTCACCAGTTCGGGCGAAGGCATGTTGTGCGATGTGCGGTAGGCGTTGCAGCCCATGTCCTTCAACAGCTTCAGGCGGTAGCGGATGGCCTGTTCGTTGACGGCCGTGCCCAGCGGTCCCAGGTCATGATGGTTGCACGTGCCCCGCAGCACCAGCTTCTTGCCGTTGAGGAAAAAGCCTTGGTCGGGGACGACCTCCACGGTGCGGATGCCGAACGTCGTCTGATAGGTGTCGCTCAAGGCTCCTTGGTAATACACCTCCGTGTCCGCCCGGTAAAGATGAGGATGGCTGCAATCCCAAAGTTGCGGGTTCTCGACCACGAAGTCCTGCTCCAGCACGCCCTCGTCGTAACGTGACAGGCCCGTCTCCGCCGTGGCCACCTGCTGCCCGTCGGGCGAGCGCAGCACGGTCTTCAGCCGGATATCCTGCGCGTCGGTCCCCTCCGGAAACTCCAGTTCCGTGCGCACCTTCACCTTCGCAAAGCCTTCTCGCACGACGGGCGTGGTGACGGTGGTGCCCCAAGTGCGCACGCCCACTTTGCCCGCCACGACCAGATGCACGTTGCGGTAAAGGCCCGCCCCCGGATACCAGCGCGAACTTTCCGGCTCGTTCTCCAGCCGCACGGCCAGCACGTTGCCTTTTGCGTCCACATAGTCCGTCACGTCGAAATAAAACGAATTATATCCGTAAGGCCAGCTCCCGGCCTTGCGCCCGTTGACGTAGACTTGCGCATGGCTCATCGCCCCGTCGAACATCAGGACGACCCGCTTGTCCGGTCCGAATCCCGGCACATCGAAATGCAACCTGTACCAGCCCACGCCCACGAAGGGCAGTCCGCCGGTGCGGCCGGACTGGTGCTGCGCCTCCTTCTGCCCGTCCTGCTCTATGGCCATAAACTGGCGGTCGTTGTCCGCGTCGAACGGTCCGTTTATCGCCCAATCGTGGGGCACGGACACCCGTTCCCATTTCCGTTCGTCGACTTGCACGTCGGCAAACGCCTCATTGTCCGAGCGCGTAAAGCGCCAACCGTCCCGCAGCAGGACCGTCTCCCGCCCGCCGCCGGCCTGCATTGCCAGGCAAGACAACCAGGCACAGATACATAAAAACCATCTTCTCATAAGCTCGTCCTCCCTTTTTATATCAGTATATGCAAGAATAAGCCACTTCCATGACCTTGCGGCCCATCTCGTCGGCCTCTTCGGGCGTCCGTGCCTCGGAATACACCCGGATAATCGGCTCCGTGTTGCTCTTGCGCAAATGCACCCAGCTGTCGGCGAAGTCAATCTTCACTCCGTCGATGTCGTTCACCTGCTCGTCCTTGTAGATCTCCTTCACCTTGGCCAGGATGGCGTCCACATCCGTCCCCGGCGTCAGGTCCATGCGGTTCTTCGCCATGTAGTATTGCGGATAAGTGGCGCGCAGTTCCGACATCTTCTTTCCGCTCTTGGCCAGATATGTCAACACCAAGGCAATGCCCACCAGCGCGTCGCGGCCATAATGGGCTTCGGGATAGATGACCCCGCCATTGCCCTCGCCGCCGATGACGGCATGGGTCTCCTTCATCTTGGCCACCACGTTCACCTCGCCCACAGCCGCGGCATGGTATTCGCCGCCAAATCCGGACGTCACGTCGCGCAAGGCACGGGTGGAACTCAGGTTGGACACGGTGTTACCGGGCGTATGCTGCAAGACGTAGTCCGCCACCGTCACCAGCGTATATTCCTCGCCATACATCGTTCCGTCCTCGCAGAACATGGCCAAGCGGTCCACGTCGGGGTCCACGACGAAAGCCACGTCGTGCCCGCCCTTCTGCATCAGCGCCTTGACGTCGCCCAGGTTCTTCTCCAAAGGCTCCGGATTATGGCCGAAATCGCCCGTGGGTTCGGTGAACAAGCCCGTCACGTGCTTCACGCCCAACTGCTCCAACAGTTTGGGCAAGATGATGCCGCCCACGGAGTTCACCGTGTCGATGGCCACATGGAAGTCCGCCTTGCGGATGGCCTCCACGTCGACCAGCGCCAGGTTCTTCACCAGGTCGATATGCTTCTGGTCATAAGTATGGTCCTCACGGCAAACGCCCAGATGGTCCACGTCGGCATACTCGAAAGCAGCTTCCTCGGCCAGCCGGAGCACCTCGTTTCCTTCCTCTTTGTTCAGGAACTCCCCCTTTTCGTTCAGCAACTTCAAGGCATTCCACATCTTCGGGTTGTGCGAAGCCGTAATGATGATGCCACCGCAAGCTCCCTCCATCACCACGGCCACCTCCGTAGTGGGCGTGGAAGCCAGCCCGATGTCCACCACATCGAAGCCCATGCCGACCAATGTGCCGCAAACCACGTCGCGCACCATCGGTCCGGAAATGCGCGCATCGCGCCCCACCACAATCTTGTTACTGTTGTTGGCCGCAGCCTTGCGGATGAAAGCGGCATACGCCGAGGTGAACTTCACGATGTCCAACGGATTCAAAGTGTCTCCCGCCTGTCCGCCAATGGTTCCGCGAATGCCGGAAATGGATTTTATCAATGTCATAATATTCAGTATTTAAAAGGTTTTCCCCACAGCAACATGCTGTCGGACAGACAAAGATAGGCAATCCCGACGGATTAGCATGTAAAGAAAATAAAAAACGGCATCTCCTTGCATCGCAATCCGCCTTCCCGAAAAACAGATTGGCACCTCTCCCTGCTTCAACCTTGCTGATTGGGGGCATTTGCGGATAATTATCGTCATTTGAATATAAAATGCTATTCTTCGTCAAGATAGTCCTACTCATCATTATGGGGAATCTTCTATTTTTGCAGCATCGCTTGTCGGCATTATTTTGCTCACCTAAAATATAAAGACGGTATGAAAAACAAAAGACTTAATCTGAGACGGAATTTGGCCGGATTTATTTTCTTGGCCTCCGCTTCCGTAAACGCACAAAATGTGCCTGTTGCAACGGGTGAATTCACGCCCGATTGGGACAATTTAGCAAAATGGGAGTGTCCTGAATGGTATCAGGATGTCAAATTCGGCATTTGGGCACACTGGGATCCCCAATGCCAAGCCGCGGGAGGCGACTGGTATGCCCGTGGCATGTATTTCAAGGGAAGTGCAAATTACAATTGGCATGTGAGCCATTTCGGCGATCCTTGTGTGCCCAACACCGACTTCGGGTATAAGGACCTGTGCAACGCATGGAAAGCCGAGAATTGGGACCCCGAATACCTCATCGGCCTCTATCATAGCATGGGGGCACGCTATTTCTTCGCCATGGGGCAACATCATGACAATTTCGATTGCTGGGATTCTCCCTATCAACCATGGAATTCTGTGAATATCGGCCCGAGGCGTGACGTGGTAGGCGAATGGGCCAAGGCTTGCGAGAAGTATGGAATGCCATTAGGCGTGTCCATGCATGGCAGCCATGCTTGGTCGTGGTTTGAAATCGCCCAACCGTATGATGGCAACATGACAAAAGAAGACGGTAAGGGGAAATGGTGGGAAGGTTACGACCCACAGGATCTTTATGCGCAACGTCATCCCCACAGTACAGGATGGGAGGATGCAGGCACGATACATTCTCAATGGGCGTGGGGCAATGGTGTATCCCTGCCCAGCGAAGAATACAAGATGAAATTTCAAAACCGCGTGCTGCAATGCGTGAATGCTTATCATCCGGCCATGCTTTATTTCGACGACACGGTGCTGCCGTTTTATGGATGCGACGAGAGCATCGGGCTCAATATCCTCGCCCATGCTTACAATACCAATCCCGAAATGGTCGTGACCGGAAAGATTTTGGAGCCTATGCACAAGGAGGCCATGATGTGGGATGTGGAGCGAGGAATTCCGGACCGCCCGCAGGAGAAACCATGGCAGACATGCACTTGTATCGGTGGCTGGCATTATGGAGAGCAAGATTACAATGCGGGATATAAGTCTGCCGAGCATGTCATAAGCATGCTTATTGATATCGTCAGCAAGAATGGCAACCTGTTGCTTTCCATTCCCATCAAAGGAGACGGCACGTTAGACGACAAGGAGATGAAGTTCATTGCCGACGTGAAAGCCTGGATGGACCAGAACTCGCGTTCCATTTATGGCACGCGTGTATGGAAATCGTTTGGAGAAGGACCGTCGGCAGAAGCATCGCGGCCCATCAACAACCAAGGATTCAATGAAGGCAACGATTATTCGGCAAAGGATGTGCGCTATGTCGTCAAATACGCCAAAACGGAGCAGGACGTCGATACTGTTTTTGCAACCATTATGCGCTGGCCTGCCAATCGGAGTTTCACATTCCGGCATTTAGGACGCGCAAGTGAGTATTTCTCCGGCGAAATTGAAAGCATTGAACTGTTAGGCCACGGTCCGGTGGAGCATGAACTTACGATGGAAGGACTTACGGTGCAATTACCAGAAAACAAGACAAACGATATTGCCCCTGTGTTTGCCTTAACCTTTAAGCCGGGTACGGACAAGCAGGTTTCACTCGCGGAATTGATCGATTATTGCAAGCTTCTTACCGATGGAGCAGATGGGAGCATCAAGCCGGTCAATACTGGTAGCCCGAATGTTACTGCATTGTCCGACCTGAGGTATATTGCAGAAGAAGCCGAAACATACCTTGAAGGTTCTGCCGATGAACAAGCCGCAGCCCTGCAAAATCTACGCAAGGCGTTTGAAGATTGCCTTGCCAAGGATGTCACTCCTGCCGCTGCGCCTCTCTACACGGGCGAAGACCTGACGGTTGACAAGCTTGAAGAGGCTGCCGGCTTCGAACGCACTCCGGACACACAAAATGGAAAAAGGTTCGGCAAACCTGCCAATTGGACGGTGACGAACTTTAATATCCCCAATGGGAACGATGGCGTCAAGCAAGGGCTTGATGCCTATAGTGGCACGGAGGCCTTGATGCTGGGAGTATGGGAAGACCGGAATGCCGCAACGGACTGCGATTTGTCACAGGCTGCCATACGGCGTACCATACGGCTCACGCCTGGCACATATTATTTTGGAGCGACGTTCAATGCCGCCTATCAATTGTCGGATGAAGCTTATATGTTCGCGACTCGTGGTGATACCGAAGACTTGCAGACTGCGGATATTCCGGCCAAGTCGATCGCATGGGCACGCTTAAACACGGCTCCCGATGACGGCAGTTGGTGGGGAATCACTTTTATCATAGAAGAAGAGCAGGACGTGACATTGGGATTCCAAGCCAATTTGCTTATGGGGAGCAGCACGCAGGAATTCAGGGCCACCCGTTTGCAATTGCTTCGGTATGACGAAAGCCAGATTGTGGATATGAAAGATGTGACCTTGCCATTTCTTTACGAACGCTCCAATTTTTCCCGCTTGGACGAGAATGTAACCACACGTTTTGCAACTCCCAAGTATTGGCAAGTAGAAAACTTCAAAATCCCCAATGGGACGGATGGCGTAAAAAACGGCATAGACAATTACCCGGGTTATGATTGCCTGATGCTGGGCGTATGGCAAGACCGCAGCAACAATCAAGAAGGCTCACTCGCTGACGCGCGCATTTATCGCAAACTGTATTTGGAACCTGGCACTTATACGTTCAAGGTCAAATTCCAAACAAGCTATAGCATGACATCCAGTGCCTATCTGTTTGCTGCCACCGAGCTAATGCCCACAAGACAACTCGCGCGCAACTCATTGGCCAAGCTTGCCCTTAACAGCGTGGGGATAGAGGATGAACGGTGGCGCTCCATTACATTCACGACAGACACTCCCCAAGATATTTATGTGGGGTGGCAGGCGAGTTTAAATACAGGTAGTGAGACGCAAGAATTTCGTGTGAAAGAGCTGCAAATGCTTTACTCACCCAAGCAAGGCGGGGACGCCGTATCTTCGGTCAAGACGGATCTTGTTTCAGGAGAAGACCACCTGTATAATTTGACAGGCCAAAAATTAGGTAAAGAACCCCACCGGGGCATCTACATAAAAAATGGCCGCAAAATCTTAAAGCCGTAGACGGGGAACGTAATTGGCATTCAACCGTTTTTGGGAAAGGGAATCTCCGTCAAGCGAGTGTCGCTTGGGGGAGATTCCTTTTTGTAACCGCCCGACAATGGTCGCATCATCAGGCACGACAGAGTTCACGTTGATGGTTATCGCAGTTATTTCTCCGGCTGTAACGGGTAACTTAGGCTCAGTAGAAATCCAGTGGGGGGCAGCCGTAAATTTCAGCGATTCCGGGAAAGGACGAAAGATAGCCCTCGGGAACTCCCTTGCCTGTTTCGGTGGCGCCGGCCGCCTCCTGTCGACTCCTGCCGCAAAGGCGCCAAAAGGCCTGCGGACAGCAACAAGTCCCCCAATGACATTTTGACAAAATGTCAAGACAGCCCCTGCGAGAACCGCGCAAACGGGTGCGGGACGGGAACAGGACGGAAATACGCGAACCTCACGCTCCCAAGGGTATGCAGGATGAAAGCCGAAAGCCGGTTCCCGCGACATTTTGCCGTCAGCCACGGAACGCCGTGTGGCCGGAACCCGCTCCCCGCGTCAGCCCCGCAAGGGGAATGGCTGGCAAAAGGACAAACGAGGTTTGCACGTGAGCGGACTCCATCCAGAGCGGGAAAAGCCTTCCGAATCCCCGTTTTTCCCTTCTTCCTGCACCTGCAGGGACTGTCTTGCGGCAAAAAAGTTCCGTCTTTGCGGAAGGCGGTTCGTTTCTTTGCGGAAAGCGATTCTGTTTTTACCGCGGAAAAACGACCGCCGGGACGGAGAAATGCTCCATACAAACAGTTTCTTCACCCGTTCTTTAACAGTCCGGCTCCTGTTTGCAGCCGGCCGTCCTGTCATTGAAACACGGAAGCGGAAGGAAAACCTTTCTTCCTGACAGGAAATTCCGTGCTTGGGTGACAATCCGACACGGGCGTTGTTGCTGGTTTCCCCACTAAATTTCTACCGCCCCGTAACTTATCCTTTGCCAATGTAACACGCACAGTGACATCCGCCACTTCGTTTGCCTTTGCTTTTTCCAACTATCTCTTTCTTTAAACTATGCCTTATCGTCAATATGTGCGCTCCGACAAGCTTGAAAACAAGCGCCCCGCCCTCCTCCACAATGGGGAGAGGGGCGGGACGAAACGAATGGGGAATGCCTTGTTCGCTTTATTTTTCATTGAATATCAAGTCAAGCCCTTGGGCGCGATAGAACCAGAAGCGGGTGTCGCTGGAGATGAGGGGCATCTGCTCGGAAATGGCGTGGGCAATGATTACATGGTCCGACGGGTCTTTATGTCCTTGCGCCTCGTTGATTTCCATACGGGCGTAGGTCTCCATGTGTTCCTTTTTCACGGGAAGGATCTGAACATAAAATTCATCTTCGATGGCCGCCACCATTGCTTCCACCGTCTTCCATCGTTTGGAACACAAGCCTTTGTTGCGGTAGCCCACTATCAGTTCGCGCACGGACTCGGCACTGATGTATAGCAGGGTGTCCGGCTCTTCAAGAATGGCTTTCACGTCGCGGCTCAGCATTTCAATATCAAGTGCTAAATACACGAAGATATTTGTGTCGATGAGATAGCGCATACTTACAACAGGAATGTTGGGTCGTTAACAATCAGGCTACCTTTCAATCGCATGGCAGCTTCCCAAGTCTTGCTCACCTTCTTGCCTTGCCTCTTGGCTTCTTCGTCCAGCTCTTCCATCTTGCTCTTTTTCGGTTGCTCTTGTACCTTTTCTTCAGTCTTTTCCATAGTTGACCTCCTTTATTGTGTGATTGCTTTGGCAAAGGTATGAAAAATGTACGAGAAGCGGAAACTTTTTCCCACTATTTCGTTGTTTTCCAGTCTGTCAAAGAACGCTTATATTGTTATCTGTTTCTTTCGTTTATGTCCTGACTAGGCTAGAAAGCAAGCGCCCCGCCTACTCCACAATGGGGAGAAGGCGGGACGGGAAACTTTCTTGGTTTGCGCAAGCGGTTCTTATACCGCTACGCCAGTGTCATCAGGTCTTTCACCGAATATACCTTGCTCAGACGATCGAATGTGAAATATTGGTCGTCCAGTATCATCCATCTTTCGCGCTCTTTTACGGAAAGATGCTTGATATCCGGAAAGAACGACAGCGGCACGATGACTTCGCGCCCGTCTGTCAGGTAAACGGCCATCTTGCCCCGGTGTTCGGTGAAATCCAGTTTCTTAATACCTACATTTACGTCTTTCATCTTGCACATAAGCTGTCCTACTTTTCAATGTCTTTTACTTTGGTCTTCTCGCCGTTGAATGTCCGTGTGATTTGTTCGTTCAGGAACTCCCAGTGTCGGTCAATGGCAGCCACTATCATGGCGTTATCTTTGGCGGGCAACAAGCTTTCGGCTATCTCGATGTCTTTCATTCCGTTACGTTCTATCCATATTTTCGCTACGGAATGCAGATGCCTGCCTCCTTTGCGGAATATGTGGATATGACGGTGGTTGTCGTTCACATCCGTAGGAATGCTTACCAGCAAGAACATCTTTATGAAAGCCAACTGTCCCATTCATTCTGCATTTCTCGCAAAGATAACCATTTCTTGCAAAAGCCGTGTGCAAAACCATACTTTTCTTCTGATTTACAAAGAATTTTCCCGTTTTCCAGCCTATCAAAGAACGCGTAAACCTCGGCCATGCCCGTCAAGTTTGCTTGAACGGCATGGCCGAGGCGCAACCTATCTTATTAAAAGGCAATGACGCGATTTAAACTTAAGGGCGCATCAACATGCATATTCTCTCAACCGTCCGTCTGGCGAACGCTTGCCCAAGGTCTCAATACCATGCCCATTGTCAATCAGAACTTTCATAGCCATGTCCTTTTAGTTTATTGTTCTTTTCCTACTCCGCTTCAGTCATACACCACCGTCTTATCCAACGTGTCGCCCGTGTAGCAATAGACGGTGCTGCTTTTGATGCTGCCTGCGCCGGGATTGATGGCAGCATTGGCAGATGTATAGCCATAAGAATCACCAGCCCAACCAATATAGTCTGAATAACCATCGCTCCCTCTATGGGCATAAATATTGCTATTAGTAATGATTACGGTAGGGATGCTGGTAGGTAGTACAAGATATGAATAACCACAACCTATACCGGACGTAGTATTAAAGTCTGAGTCTGAGATTCCAAAAGCATGGACTATGGCTTTCTCAATAGTTATAGTTCCACATGCAGCATGTCCTGCACTACCTATACCCGGTGAAATATCACCATTTAGGTCAGAACTACCATAGGATGTAATAGAAACATTGCTAATATTGATGTTACCGCAATTCGCATAAGTTCCATAAACCATATCAATTACGTATCCGCCAATTCCGCTACTTCCATTGCTGCCCCTTACGGTCAGTTTGTCGCCTTGGCTGCGACCCGTGATAGTTACGGTGCTGCCCTGTTCCACATAAATACCTGCGCCGTTGCCGCTGGATATAGTGTTGCCCTCACCCACAACGTAGATAATCGGGGTGGCATTATTGGTTATGTTAATAGCAGAACCATTGCCTACCGCAACCGTTGCCCCGTCCAAGTAAATGGTCGGACTGCCTCCTGTAATGTTGATAGGAGTAGTACGGTTATTGCCGCGCACCACGTAAGCATCTGTGCCACTGATGTTGCCTGTGGTGGTATCCGTAATTTCCGGTGTACCTTCCGGTATCGCGGGATTCACGCTGATGATTATTGTATGCACATGTCCGGGGGTGATATCTACATTCGCCGTTAGTTTCGCCTGCACGAAGTTTTTGCCATCGCTGCTCAGCCGGAAGGTGTTGTCCGCTTCCAAATGGCCATCAAGCAAATTGGCTTCCCAATAGGTTTCATCGCCATAGATGGCTTTCAGCATAGGGACATAGACATCTGTACCTATACGTCCATTTGGAGTACCTTGCTCGTTATTAGTTCCCTCATAGCTACGCACAGTGACTGCTGTCACTTCATTTGCTTTTGTACCCTCCAGTTTCACCCGCACCTTGGCAAGCTGATGGATAAAAGCAAGGTTAGCCGAGGTATTGTAATCGGCATTCACCGTACTTGTACCTTTCAGAAGGTAGGTCAATCCTTGGTCTTGGTGGGTAAAGTCCAATTCTTCATTCAAGGGATACCACGCCGTGACGGTGGCGGGTTGATTGTCTTTCCAATAAACCGCCTTTTCGGGGATAATTTCCATAACCGTACCTTCTGCATCCACCTTCACCACATAGATGCCTGTTTCCTCATTATCACCGATGCGTACTCCTATGCGCTCGTCGCCCTGCCATACACTGCTCATCCCGTCTGCCGGGTTTTCGCTGACCCGCGTCCAAGGTTGTTCGCTCACCTCCGCCGTGAGGCTGACGCTGCCTATCTGCAACGGGTATTCGCCTTCGGGCAAAGCCGTGCTGTTCTCCGCCAGTTCGTCCTGCGTACAAGCGGTAAGGGCGATTGCCGCCAACGCGAGGAATAGGATATGTTTCATCTTTCTCATATTTTGTATTTTTATCGTTGAATTTCATTCCACGTTTTTCACGCTCGGCAGAATAAGTAAACTTCTTCTGCTCTCGCTTAATCAAAACGTTCAACATTGTGCCATCGGCGGCTGCGACACCGCCCGATGCACCTTATTATTTTATAGGGTGCGTCTCCGTGCTTACGCTTGCGGCACGGGATGGCTTTGGGTGGGTTTACATTTCGGCATCACCGCTTCCGGTCGAGCCACTTGTCCACGGTGTGATGGTGCATCCGCTGACCGCAAGCCCGGACTTCTTCACCGTGATGGTGTAGGTGTATGTATAACCGGCTTGGAGGTTCGGGTTGATGGCATCGCTGTTGGAATAGGTCTGTCCGCCGATGCCAACTTTTACATTCAGAGCCTTGCTGGTGAGGTCTTGCGGCAGCAGGATGAGGGAATAGGTGCGTGTGGTTGCGGCATCCGTGTATTTGCAACCGCTGATGTCCCAGTCTGCCACTTCACTTCCCGTGGTTTCCGTCGTTCCGTCCGTCACGTTGAACGTTCCTTCGTGTATCAGTCCGCCGAGGTTGAACGAGCAGCCCAAAATATCATTGGGACCAAATCCGTCAGTTGGAGATGTTTGGAACACCACGTTCAGTTGCGCCATCTTGTGGTGGAAAGAGTGGTCTGCCCCGCCGCTTGCCGTGTTGT
>CALULQ010000018.1 GCA_944321525.1 uncultured Paraprevotella sp. | reverse complement strand
GTTTTTCTTCTAACTCCCTAATTATCAAATCCTGTTGCGTTAATCTGCTGCAATTCGGCGGATATTCCAGAGATTTTTTGTAAGTTTGTAGGCTGAAACCAAAAAATGAGTGTGTTTATGCTGAATCATCTCTTGTCCGCGGACGACGCAGAGCGCTTGCGCGCCTTGCTGGACGAGTCTGAACATATTGTCGTCACGTGCCACGTGTCGCCCGACGGCGACGCCATGGGGGCCGTACTGGCCTTTTCCCATTACCTTTGGCGGAAAGGCAAGGACGCGCTTCCCATTGTGCCGAACATCTTCCCGGACTTCCTGAAGTGGATGCCGGGGGCCGAACGGGTGCGGATCTACGACAAGCACGAGGCGGAGCTGGCCCCGGTGGTGGGCGCCGCCGACCTGATTGTCTGCCTGGACTTCAACTCCCCCGAGCGTTTGCTGGGGATGAAGAAGCCGGTGATGGAGTCTGCCGCACGCAAAATCATGGTGGACCACCATCTTGACCCGGCTGACTTCTGCCAGTGGGCGGTGTCGAGGCAGGACATGAGTTCCACGTGCGAACTGCTCTATCGCATCCTGGTGCAGCTGGACGGGCTGGAACCGATGAGCTACGAAGAGGCGGCCTGCCTCTACACCGGCATGATGACCGACACGGGATGCTTTTCTTATAACTCCAACCGCAGCGACATCTATCACATTGTCGGGCAATTGCTCACGAAGGGCATTGACAAGGACAAGATTTACCGGAACGTGTTCTACAGCTATTCGGCCGAACGCTTCCGCCTGCTGGGCTACATGCTGTACGTCAAGTTGGAGAACTTCCCGGAATACAACGCCTCGCTGATGACGCTGACACGGCAGGAGCAGAAGATGTTCTCGCACAAGAAGGGCGACACGGAAGGATTCGTGAACATTCCCCTGCAGATTCAGGGGGCAAGGCTCTCGGTGTTCCTGCGCGAGGACACGGAGCGGCCCGTCATACGGGTGTCGTTGAGGTCGGTGGACGATTTCCCCTGCAACGCCATGGCAGCGGAATTCTTCAACGGCGGCGGGCACCTGAACGCCGCGGGCGGCGAGCTGGCGTGCAGCATGGACGAGGCCGGGGACTTGGTGCGCAAGGCGCTGAAGAAGTATGCGCCGTTGTTAAAAGGTCAATAACGGAAAAAGAAAATAAGATGAAAAAGGTATTTTATATGCTATTGCTTCTGGCGGGAACCGGATGGGGACTGCAGAGCTGCGACGACGGCGAGACATACGCCGAGCAACGGGAAAGGGAGCGCGACGCCATTTCCGCTTTTCTGGACCGCGACGTGGTCATCCGGTCGGGCGACGGCGAGGAGTTGATTCACGTGGGAAAAATCAACACCATCTCGGAAGGGCAGTTCTATGCCCAGGACAGCACGACGAACCTGGAGCGCAACGAGTATGTCGTGTTCGAAAACACGGGCGTCTACATGCAGATCGTGCGGAAAGGCGCCGGCGAGAAACTGAAAAACGGGCAGCAGAAACGCATCATCTGCCGATATACGGAATTCAACATCCTGAGGGACTCCGTGCAGACGACCAACAACACGGCTTACTGGCTGACCAACCCCGACATCATGGACGTGACAAACACTTACGGCACGTTCACTGGTTCGTTCAACACTTCGGTCAACGGCGGCGGGGCGATGTACCAGTATTATGGTTCGACGGCTGTTCCATCCGGTTGGCTGGTGCCCTTCACGTACATCAACGTCGGCCGCCAGCTCACGAGCGACGAGGGCATCGCCAAGGTGCGCCTGATAGTTCCCCATTCGCAGGGGCACAGCGACGCCTCGGCCAATGTGTATCCGTGCTTTTACGAAATCACCTATCAGGAAATGCGGAATTAGCGGCCTGTACGCGGGCGACGCTCAATCGTCCACGTACAGCAAATCGCTCATGACGCCGTCGGAGAGAAAGAGTCCGCGGCGCGTCAATCTCAGCAAGCCTTTCGGGGCTTGCTTTTTTTGTGCCTCTTGCTCCAGCAGCCCGTTCCGCAGGTGCGGGACGGCGGCCCGCAGGCAATAGCGGAGCATCTCCGTCCCGAAATCTTCCTCCAGACGGGCCAGGTCGAGCCCGTCCGAAGTGCGGAGCGAGGTGATGATGCGCTCGTTATAGCGCTCGCGCGCGTCCAGCTCGTCTTTCTCTATCCACGGAGCGTTTTGGAAATCTTCGGGACGCTGGCAGGCTCCCACGCTACGGATGTAATTGTCCAGGTCCGGTCGGTTCCACTGCCTGTCCCGTCCGTCGAAAGAGTGGGCCGCCGGGCCGCACCCCAGATAAGGGATGCCTTTCCAATAGCTGGAGTTGTGCCGCGCGCGGCGTCCGGGAAGGGCGAAATTGGAGATTTCATAGTGCTCGAATCCGGCAGCGGCAAGCTTGTCCATCAGCGTGTTGAACATGTCGAGGCTCAGCTCTTCGGCAGCTTCCTCCACCTGGTGTTCCTGCCGCATCCGCCAGAGCGGCGTGTTTTCCTCGTAGATGAGCGCGTAGGCCGATATGTGTTGCACCTGCAGGGCTATGGCTTGGTCCAGGTCGGCTTCCCATTCTTCGAGGGTCTGCCCGGGCAGACCGTAAATCAAGTCGATGCTGATGTTCTCCAGTCCTGCGTCTTGGCAATCCCCGACGGCCTTCACGGCCTGCCCGCCGTCGTGCCGCCGGCGGAGCATCCGGAGCCGGGTCGAATCGAACGTCTGTATGCCGATGCTCAGGCGGTTGACGGGCAAACGGCACAATTCTTTGATTCTTTGCGGCGTGAGGTCGTCCGGATTGGCCTCAAGAGTGATTTCAGCCTGCGGGTCGATGGTGTAAGTGTCATAGAGAACCGTGAAAAGCCGTTCCAACAGCCGGGCGTCGAGCGTGGTGGGCGTGCCTCCGCCCACGTAGACAGTCTCGATGGGCGGCACCAGCCCGCCCTGCCGCAGGTAACCAGCACGCAGCCGCAGTTCGTTCGACAAAGCGGCCACGTAAGCCTCTTGCCGTTCCCCGAACAACGTGGAATAGAAGTCGCAATAAATGCAACGGCTTTTGCAGAAAGGTATATGAAGATAAATTCCGGCCATATATATAATAAGGAATAAACCCGAATTGCAAAGTTACGGAAAAAGCCGGTTCCCCGGAATATGTTTAAAAACATAATCAACAAAAGCTCCGAATAGTTGTCAATGTGCAAATTTATTGCTAATTTTCGCGCCGTTTAGTTGTTACCTTAAAATGTTACACAATGAGAGTATATCAAACAAATGAGATTAAAAACATAGCCCTGTTGGGAAATGATGGTTCTGGTAAGACAACACTTACTGAGGCTTTGCTCTATGAGGCGGGCTTGATCAAGAGGCGGGGAAGGATTACGGCAAAGAACACGGTGAGTGATTATTTCCCGGTGGAACAAGAATATGGTTATTCGGTGTTCTCCACGGTATTCCATGTGGAGTGGAACGGGAAGAAACTGAATATCATCGACTGCCCGGGTTCGGACGACTTCGTGGGAGCAGCCCTCACGGCTTTGAACGTGACCGACACGGCCATACTCCTCTTGAACGGCCAGTACGGACCGGAAGTCGGAACGCAAAACCACTTCCGCTACACGGAAAAGCTCGGCAAGCCGGTGATTTTCCTGGTGAACCAACTTGATGACGAGAAGTGCGACTACGACGCCATCTTGGAACAGCTGACTTCCATCTATGGCAACAAGGTCGTGCCGGTGCAGTATCCCGTAAAGACCGGTCCGGACTTCAACGCCCTGATAGACGTGTTGCTGATGAAGAAATACTCTTGGGGACCGGAAGGCGGGGCGCCTACGATTGAGGAGATTCCCGAAGAGGAAAAAGAAAAAGCCATGGAACTGCACAAGGCATTGGTGGAAGCCGCTGCCGAAAACGACGAGACGCTGATGGAGAAATTCTTCGAGAGCGAAACCCTGACGGAAGACGAGATGCGCGAAGGCATCCGCAAGGGATTGGCCTCAAGGGGCATGTTCCCCGTATTCTGCGTCTGCGCCGGAAAGGACATGGGCGTGCGGCGGTTGATGGAATTCCTCGGTAATGTAGTGCCTTTCGTGGACGAGATGCCCAAGGTGCACAACACGCGGGGCATGGAAGTGGCTCCCGACCCGAACGGACCGACTTCGCTCTACTTCTTCAAGACGGGCGTGGAGCCGCATATCGGAGAGGTGCAGTATTTCAAAGTGATGAGCGGGAAAGTGCACGAAGGCGACGACCTCAACAATGCCGACCGCGGTTCGAAGGAACGCATGTCGCAGTTGTTCGTCTGCGCCGGGGCCAACCGCATCAAGGTGGAAGAACTGGTGGCCGGTGACATCGGCTGTGCGGTGAAGCTCAAGGACGTGAAGACCGGGAATACGTTGAACGGCAAGGATTGCGAGAACCGGTTCAACTTTATCAAATATCCGAACCCGAAGTTCTCCCGTGCAGTGAAAGCCGTGAACGAAGCCGAAACTGAAAAGATGATGAACGCCCTGAACCGCATGCGGGAAGAAGACCCCACGTGGGTGATAGAGCAAAGCAAGGAATTGCGCCAGATTCTGGTGCACGGACAGGGCGAATTCCACCTGCGCACACTGAAGTGGCGCATGGAAAACAACGAGAAAATCGCCATCAAGTACGAGGAGCCGCGCATTCCTTATCGTGAGACCATCACCAAAGCTGCCCGCGCGGACTACCGCCACAAAAAGCAGTCGGGCGGCGCGGGCCAGTTCGGCGAAGTCCATCTGATTGTGGAACCATACTACGAAGGCATGCCCGACCCGGATGTCTACCGTTTCAACGGACAAGAATATCGCGTGAATGCACGCAGCAAGGAAGAAGTGCCTTTGGAATGGGGCGGGAAGCTCGTGTTCATCAACTCCGTAGTAGGCGGTGCCATCGACGCCCGTTTCATGCCGGCCATCCTGAAGGGCATCATGCAGCGCATGGAGCGCGGCCCGCTGACGGGAAGTTATGCCCGCGACGTCCGCGTCATCGTCTACGACGGCAAGATGCACCCCGTGGATTCCAACGAAATCTCCTTCATGCTGGCCGGGCGCAACGCCTTCAGCATGGCCTTTAAGGAAGCCGGCCCGAAGATTCTGGAACCCATTTATGACGTGGAGGTGTTCACGCCTTCCGACAAGATGGGCGACGTAATGAGCGACCTGCAGGGCCGCCGGGGCATGATCATGGGCATGACCAGCGAGAACGGTTACGAGAAGCTCACGGCCAAAGTGCCTTTGAAAGAGATGTCCAACTATTGCACTTCACTGAGTTCCATCACAGGCGGGCGCGCATCTTTCATCATGTCGTTCGCCAGCTATGAACTCGTCCCCATGGACGTGCAAGAGAAGCTCATCAAGGACTTCGAAGCCCAGCAAGGCGGCGAAGACTAAAGCATACCCACAACCAATCCCGCCTTCCGCACAGCATTCGCCGTGCGGAAGGCGGGATTCTTTTTGCTTTGGAGGCCATGCGCCGCGACACGACGGAAAGAACGTCGCGCCGCGGCGCATGGCGTTTATGGGAGGGGCGGCTCAGCGCAGCGTCTTTGCGAGCCACGACGCGGCCAACGACGCGGCACGGGGCGTGTCGGCCGAGAAGCCGTGGTCTTCGCCCGGAATCACCTCGATGACGCTCCGGGGCATGACGTCGCGGAAGCGTTCCCCGTAGGTGTAGGGCACGATGCGGTCGGCCTGCCCGTGGATGATGAATACGGGCCCTTCGTAGCGGGCCGCCGTCTCGTAGATGGGCAGAGTGAGGGCCGTACGGATGTAGTCGCGGCCCAGCTGGTGCCCGCTGGGGAGCTGCACGTACTCCGGCGCATTCCACGGGTCGTAGAAGGCGCCCATGGTGTTGCCGCGCAAGGCATCGTCGCGCAGAACGGCCGCCGGGGCCATGAGCACCACGGCCTTGACGGCCTTCCGGCCCAGTTGTCCGGCGGCCATCGCGGCCACTACCCCGCCCTGCGAATGTCCCAGCAGGGAGACGTCGCGGGTCTGGGGGTGTCGCCTGGCCCAATCCACCACGGCAAGGGCGTCTTCAATTTCGTTGGGTACGGTCATGTTGCGAAACTCCCCGTCGCTCCGTCCGTGGGCATTGAAATCGAAGCGCAACACGCCGATGCCCTCGGCAAGCAGGTCGCGGACGATGCCGTCGAAGAGCGGTCCGCCCATGTTGCCCGTGAATCCGTGGCAGAGGACGACGATGTGGCAGCGCTTGCCGGGCTCCGTTGCCGGAAGCTGAAGACGGGAAGCAAGCCGCCCCATGGGGCCTGCGATGTAGAACGTGGAGTCGGTCTGCGCACCGGCGCCGGGCAGGACGGCCCAAAGGAGCGCGGACAAGATGAATAGTTTTTTTATGCTCATGGTGTTATCTGTTTTATGGTCGAAGACTTCTTTCGGGCGCATGCCCGCCGATGCACGGCATGCCGTCGGGACGGACCGGCCGCACCGGTGGGCACTCCTCGCCACCCCGGCCGCGTTTGTCCTGTTTTGCGGCAGCTAAAGATAACTTTTTTATTTTATCCGTACAATATCCCGCCCCTCGCGCCCGCACTTTTTAAGAATCTTCGTTTTATTATTGCTTCTATAAATCATTTCCTCCAGTATTGGTGTTAAATACGTTAAAAACAAGAGAAGATTCTTCTGTCCGGCGGCGGAACGCACGCTCTTGATATGTATATTTGCCGCCATGAAGAAGTTTACGATTTGGATAGTCAGCATAATTATCGGAGTTTCGTTCCTCGGGCTCTTAGGATTGCAAATGCACTACATCGAGCAGATGGTGAAGATGCGCAAAGAGCAGTTCGACGAATCGGTGGTGCGCAGCCTGAACCAGGCATCGCGGAACTTGGAGCAGAACGAGACCTTCCGCTATCTGGAAAATTTCATGCGTGACAACATGCAGCAACTGGGGCCGGACTCCATGGCGGAAAGCGCTTCCGGGACAGGCAACGGCTGGGCTGAGGGCAACAGCCTCATGCAGGCAGGCAGGCAGGGCGCAAGCGGCTTCGAGGTGCACACCGTCGTGAAGCATCCCGCCATGATGCCCAAAGTGTTGCGCCTGGAGCGGGGCAACTCGATAGATGAAGCCACAAAGTCGTTCCAAGAGTACGTGAAGAACGCCTACGTCTACCACAAGGGAGTGCTCGACGAAGTCATCTATACCATATTATACAAGGCGAGCGACAAGCCCTTGGAGGAGCGCATCAACTTCAGGTTGCTGGACCAGGACATCCGCAACGCCTTGGAGAACAACGGCATCAGCATTCCCTACCACTTCACGGTGTCCACCAGCGACGGGCGTGAGGTCTACCGTTGCCCGGACTTTGAGGGAAAGGGCGGCGACTATTCCTACTCCCAAGTGCTCTTCCGCAACGACCCGGCAGGGAGGATAGGCATCGTGAAGATCCACTTCCCCGACATGAACGCCTACTTGCTCGAGACGGCCCGCATGATGATTCCGGCACTGGCCTTCACCATCATCCTCTTCGTCACGTTCGTCTACACCATTTACGTCATCTTCCGCCAGAAGAAGGTGACGGAAATGAAGAACGACTTCATCAACAACATGACGCACGAGTTCAAGACGCCCATCTCGTCCATATCGCTGGCCGCGCAGATGCTGGCCGACCAGTCTGTGAAGAAGAGCGAGGCTATGTACGAGAACCTCTCCCGCGTCATCAACGACGAGACGAAGCGCCTGCGCTTCCAAGTGGAGAAGGTGCTGCAGATGTCGCTCTACGACCGGGACAACATCGCCTTCAAGCAGAAGGAACTGGACGCCCACCAGTTGCTGGAAAGCGTCATCAAGACTTTCACGCTGAAGGTGTCGCAGAACGGGGGAAGCATCTCTTCGGACTTCAAGGCCGAACAGGCCGAAATCTACGTGGACGAGATGCACTTCACCAACGTCATCTTCAACCTGATGGACAATGCGGTCAAATACAAGCGCGACGACGTGGACCTCCACCTGACCATACGGACGTGGAACACGGGGACAAAACTGAACATCTCCATCGAAGACAACGGCATAGGCATCCAGAAGGACGACCTGAAGCGCATCTTCGAGAAGTTCTACCGGGTGCACACGGGCAACAAGCACGACGTGAAGGGATTCGGCCTGGGCCTGGCCTACGTCAAGAAAATCGTGAACCTGCAAAGCGGAGTAATCCATGCCGAAAGCGAGTATGGCCACGGGACTAAGTTTATTATCACATTACCAACAATAAAACAATAAGAATTATGGAAGAAAAATTGCGTATATTGCTGTGCGAGGACGACGAGAGCCTGGGCATGCTGCTCAGGGAGTACTTACAGGCCAAGGGCTACGAGGCCGAGCTTTATCCCGACGGGGACGCTGGCTACAAGGCCTTCCTGAAGAACCGCTACGACATGTGCGTGCTGGACGTCATGATGCCCAAGAAGGACGGATTCCAGCTGGCACAGGAGATACGGCAGGTGAACTCGGAGATTCCCATCATCTTCCTCACGGCAAAGAACCTGAAGGAGGACATCTTCGACGGGTTCAAGATCGGGGCCGACGACTATATCACCAAACCTTTCTCGATGGAGGAACTGGTGTTCCGCATGGAAGCCATCCTGCGCCGCGTGAAGGGGAAGAAGGTGAAGGAAACCAACATGTACAAGCTGGGCAAGTTCACCTTCGACACGCAGCGGCAAATCCTGGCCATCGGCGACAAACAGACGAAGCTGACCACCAAGGAGAGCGAACTGCTGTCGCTGCTTTGCGCACACGCCAACGACGTGTTGCAGCGCGAGCTGGCCTTGAAGACCATCTGGATTGACGACAACTACTTCAACGCGCGCAGCATGGACGTCTACATCACGAAATTGCGCAAGCACCTGAAAGACGACCCGTCCATTGAAATCAACAATGTGCACGGCAAGGGCTACCGCCTCATCATCCCGACGGACGAGGATTAAGCCCGCACAGCCGCCCGGAGCACAAGGATTTGCGCCCCGAGGCAAAAAGAGACAGAGCCAACCGGACCGCCACGAAGGGCGTCCGGCTGGCTCTTATTGTATGCGGCAGGGCGGGCCGCAGGGACGCGAAAAAAGACGACAGCACAAAAAAACGCCACCTTGGGGAGCGCGTCGCCCCGACACGGAGATGCCGCCGCACCATCGCGCGCAGCATCGGACAGTACGCTGCGGAGAGTACTCGAGTACTTGCCGCAGAGTACTCAAGTACTTCCCGCAAAGTACAATTCCGCATTCGGCACACCCCTTCCCGCTTTTGCTTTCCGCCGTGTGCCGAAGACCGGCCAAAACACTTTCACATGCCATTCTTTTTCCTTAACTTTGCCACAAAGGAATAAAATGTTTTTCAAACAAATGTGTATGATGAAAAGGTTATGGGGGATTTCCCTGCTGGCCCTTTGCACATGGTTTCCGGCCATGGGGCAAACGGCAGACCCCTTGGAGGGAAAGAGCATCGGGCTGATGGGCGACAGCTACGTGCGCAACCACCGCGAGCCGGTGGAAAACACGTGGCACTACAAGTTTGCACGGAAGCACGGCATGCGCTACTTCAATTACGGCCGCAACGGCAACTGCATTTCCGTCGACCTGGAACAGTGGGGGCCGGGGATGTGGCACCGGTATACCGACATGGCCGATTCGCTCGACTATGTGGTTGTGGTGGGCGGCCACAACGATGCCGCCCGGCTGGACCAGATAGGACCGGAACTGTTCGAGCAGCGGCTGGACGAGCTGTGCGAGGGGCTGGTTGAACGCTATCCGCGCGCCCGAATCTTGTTTTTCACCCCTTGGACATGCAAGGACTTCGAAGGCAGCAACCGCCAGAAGGTGGTCGATGCCATGCTGCGCGTGTGCGGCAACCACGGGATTCCGGTGTTCGATGCAGCGCGCCGGAGCGGCATTCATGCTGACAGCGACCGCTTCCGTGCCTGCTATTTCCAGAACGGCGGCCGCGGCGACACGGCCCACCTCAACGCCGCCGGGCACGACCGCTTCCTGCCCGTGGCCGAAGCTTTCATCCTGCAGTACGTCCCGCGGTGAGCCATGCCGCGCCCCCGTTCCCGCCGCCCGTCGGCGGCATGATTTCGGAGATATGGATAAACACAAGCCGTCCCCCCGCTCGGCATGCTTTCCGGACAGGGGGACGGCATTTTTTCCCAGTGGTCAGAACGACGATTTTAGAACAAGCTCCACGAAACGGTGAGGCCCGCCATGACGATGGCCACCATGGACATCAGCTTGACAAGGATGTTGAGGCTGGGGCCCGACGTGTCTTTGAAGGGGTCGCCCACGGTGTCGCCCACCACGGTGGCCTTGTGCACTTCGCTGCCCTTGCCGCCGAAGTTGCCTTCTTCCACGTATTTCTTGGCGTTGTCCCACGCACCGCCCGAATTGGCCATGAAGATGGCCAGCACGAAACCGGCGGAGAGGCCGCCCACGAGCAGGCCGATGACGCCCGACACGCCGAAGATGAGTCCGGTGAGCACGGGGGCTATGATAGCCAGCAGCGAGGGGAACACCATCTCGCGCTGGGCGCCCTTAGTGGAAATCTGCACGCAGCGGGCGTAGTCGGGTTCGGCTTCGCCCGTCAGGATGCCCTTGATTTCGCGGAACTGCCGGCGCACTTCTTCCACCATGTGACTCGCCGCACGTCCCACGGCATTCATCGTGAGACCGCAGAAAAGGAAGGCCATCATGCTGCCGATGAACATTCCGGAAAGCACTTTGGGGTTCATGAGCGTCACGTCGTAGTAAGTCATGAAGTCGGTGAACGACGCTTCCTGGATGGGGAGCGAGGAACCGTCGGGCATGGTCAGTACGGTCTGTCCCAACCGGGTCAGGCCGATGCGGATTTCCTCGATGTAGGAGGCCAGCAGCGACAAGCCTGTCAACGCGGCCGAACCGATGGCGAAGCCCTTGCCGGTGGCGGCGGTGGTGTTGCCCAGCGAGTCCAATGCGTCGGTGCGCTTGCGCACGGCTTCTCCCAGTCCGCTCATCTCGGCGTTGCCGCCCGCGTTGTCGGCGATGGGGCCGTAGGCGTCGGTGGCCAGCGTGATGCCCAAGGTGGAGAGCATGCCCACGGCTGCGATGCCGATGCCATAAAGTCCCATGCTCACGTTGGCGAAATCGAAGCCCGATGCCAGCCAATAGGAAAGGATGATGCCCGCCACGACGGCGATGACCGGAATGGTGGTGGAAATCATGCCCAGCCCGATGCCGGAGATGATGACCGTGGCCGGGCCCGTCTTGCCGCTCTCGGACAACTTTTGGGTGGGCCGATAGGACTGCGAGGTGTAGTATTCCGTGGACTGGCCGATGACGATGCCCACGAACAGGCCGATGACTACGGAAAGCGAGATGTTCACCCAGTTCTCAATCTGAAGCGCCCAAAGGATGAGGAACGTGGCACCGACGATGAGCACGGAACTGAGATTCGTTCCGAACGACAAGGAACGGAGCAACCCCTTCATGCCGGCGTCCTCTTTGGTGCGCACGGCGAAGATGCCGATGATGGACAGAATGATGCCCACGGCGGCAATCAACATCGGAGCGATGACGGCCTTGAACTGCATGTCCACGTCGCCGGTAGCCATGAAGGCGGCGGCGCCGAGCGCAGCAGTGGCCAGGATGGAACCGCAATAGGACTCGTAGAGGTCGGCACCCATACCGGCCACGTCGCCCACGTTGTCGCCCACGTTGTCGGCAATGGTGGCCGGGTTGCGCGGGTCGTCTTCCGGGATGCCCGCCTCGACCTTACCTACCAGGTCGGCCCCCACGTCGGCAGCTTTCGTGTAGATGCCGCCGCCCACGCGGGCAAACAAGGCCTGCGTGCTGGCTCCCATGCCGAAGGTCAGCATGGTGGTGGTGATCATGCACAGTTTGGCCGTGGGCGCATTAGCGTCGGAAGGGATGAAGGCATCAAGCAGGAGGTACCAGAACGAGATGTCGAGGAGTCCGAGGCCCACTACAACCAATCCCATCACAGCCCCGCTGCGGAACGCGATGCGCAAGCCGCTGTTGAGCGACTCACGGGCGGCGTTGGCCGTGCGGGCCGAAGCGTATGTGGCTGTCTTCATGCCGAGGAAGCCCGACAATCCGGAGAAGAAACCTCCGGTGAGGAATGCCACCGGCACCCACGAGTTCTGCAGATTGAAGCCGTATGCCATGACGGCGAACAAGGCGCACAGGACGAGAAACACGATGCCCACCACCTTGTATTGTTGCTTCAGGTAGGACATGGCGCCCTGGCGCACATGCAAGGCGATTTTTTGCATGACGGGAGTGCCTTCGCTGGCTCCCATCATCTGACGATAGAAGTACCATGCCAGCAGCAAAGCCAGCAAGGAAGATACGGGGATAACCCAAAACAGGATTTGTTCCATGGTTTTAAAGAATTTAAAAGTTAGTGAAACGCGGGCCAAAGATACGGAAAAGATGGAAGTTGGGAAAGGTTTCCGCCGGGCTTTTTTGTAGTTTATACACTTTTTATTATTTCACGGGCGCTTTTTCTTCCGGTATGATAGGAAAAGCGGCTACATGACGAACTTTTGTTCCGTCGTGCAGCCGCTTTTCGGATAAAAAGGGAGATGCCCGTCCTTTACTTGCGCAACTGGGCGAGGCTCTCTTTCAGCGCCGCGATTTTGCTCTCGGCGTCGGATTGCTTCTTGCGTTCCATGGCCACCACGGCCTCGGGAGCGTTGGCCACGAAGCGCTCGTTGGACAATTTCTTCATCACTCCGGCCAGGAAACCTTCCAGATGCTTCAGCTCGGCTTCTTGCTTGGCGATCTCGGCTTCCACGTCGATGAGGTTGCCGATGGGCACGGCATATTCCGTTGTGCCCACCATGAAGGCGGCGGTGTTGTCGCTCTTCTGTGCCACGGAGGCAATTTGGCTCAGGTTGGCCATCTTCATGGTCACGCTGTCGAAGGCGGCTTCCGGATTTTCGCCCGTCACTTCCAGCGCCAAGGCTTCTTTCGGAGCGATGTTTTTTTGGTTACGAACGGTGCGCACGCCAGCCACGATGCTCTTCACGCGCTCGATATGGGCCATCAGAGCCTCGTCGTCGGTCGTCGGTGCGTCCGTATGCAGGGGCGACACCATGATGCTCTCGCCCGGCTGACGGTCGTAGAGGTGCTGCCAGAGTTCTTCCGTAATGAACGGCATGAAGGGATGGAGCAACTTGAGCAGCGTGTCGAAGAAGCGCAGCGTTTCGTCATACGTCTTCCGGTCGATGGGCTGGCCGTAGGCCGGTTTTATCATCTCCAAGTACCAGCTGGAGAACTCATCCCAGAACAACTTGTAGACGGCCATCAGCGCTTCGCTCAGGCGGTACTTGCCGAAGAGGTCGGCCACCTCGGCGGCCGTGGAGCGCAGCATGGCGCCGAACCAACGGGTGGCGATGGCCGCGCTTTCGGGCTGTTCCGTGTCGGCCGTCTGCCAACCTTTCACGAGGCGGAAAGCGTTCCATATCTTGTTGTTGAAGTTGCGACCCTGCTCGCAAAGCGCGTCGTCGAACAGGATGTCGTTGCCCGCCGGTGCGGACAGCATCATGCCCATGCGCACGCCGTCGGCGCCGTAGCGTTCGATGAGGTCGAGCGGGTCGGGGCTGTTGCCGAGCGACTTGCTCATCTTGCGTCCCAGCTTGTCGCGGACGATGCCGGTGAAGTAAACATCCTTAAAGGGCATCTTGCCTTCGTACTCATAGCCGGCCATGATCATGCGCGCCACCCAGAAGAAGATGATGTCCGGTCCGGTCACGAGGACGGACGTGGGATAATAGTAGCGCAGTTCCTCATTGCCGGGATGGTTGATGCCGTCGAAGAGCGAGATGGGCCAGAGCCAGCTGGAGAACCATGTGTCGAGTGCGTCCTCATCCTGGCGCAAGTCGGCCAGGGCCAGGTCCTTGTTGCCCGTCTTCTCCCGAGCCAGCTCGAGCGCCTTTTCCGGCGTCTCGGCCACCACGAAACCGCCTTGTGGCAGGTAGTAGGCCGGAATGCGGTGTCCCCACCACAGCTGGCGGCTGATGCACCAGTCTTTGATGTTCTCCATCCAGTGACGGTAGGTGTTCTTGTATTTGGCGGGATAGAACCGGATTTCATCGTTCATCACCGGAGCGAGCGCAATCTGTGCCAGGTGTTCCATCTTCAGGAACCACTGCATGGAAAGTTTCGGTTCGATGGGCACGTTGGTACGCTCGGAGAATCCCACCTTGTTATTATAGTCCTCCACTTTTTCCAACAATCCGGCCTGCTCCAGATCGATGGTGATTTGACGCCGCACATCGAAGCGGTCCATGCCCACATAGAGCCCGGCCGCCTCACTGATGGTGCCGTTGTCGTTGAAGATGTCGATGGAGGGAAGGTTGTGTTTCTCGCCCAACATGTAGTCGTTCACATCGTGTGCCGGGGTCACTTTCAGGCAACCCGTTCCGAACTCGATGTCGACATAGTCATCTTCGATGACGGGAATGCAACGGTTCACGAGCGGCACGATGACTTTCTGTCCCTTCAGCCACGTGTTCTTCGGATCGGCTGGATTGATGCACATGGCCGTGTCGCCCATGATGGTTTCGGGGCGCGTGGTAGCCACCACGGCATAGCGTCCGCTGCCGTCGGGTTTTCCATCCTCTCCGGCCAGCATGTATTTCAGATAATACAGCTTGCTGTGCTCTTCCTTATAAACGACTTCCTCGTCCGAAAGTGCGGTCAGGGCCTTCGGGTCCCAGTTCACCATGCGCACGCCGCGATAAATCAGTCCTTTGTTGTAGAGGTCGCAGAAGACCTTGATGACGCTCTGGCTGCGCTTTTCGTCCATGGTGAAGGCCGTGCGGTCCCAATCGCAGCTGGCACCCAACTTGCGGAGCTGCTTCAGGATGATGCCGCCGTGCTCGTCGGTCCACTCCCAAGCATATTTCAGGAATTCCTCACGGGTGAGGTCGCTTTTCTTGATGCCCTTTTCTGCCAACCGGTTCACCACTTTGGCTTCTGTGGCGATGGAGGCGTGGTCGGTGCCCGGCACCCAGCAAGCGTTTTTGCCGTCCATGCGGGCGCGGCGCACGAGGATGTCCTGGATGGTCTCGTTGAGCACATGCCCCATGTGGAGCACTCCCGTCACATTGGGGGGCGGGATGACAACCGTGTAAGGTTCGCGCCCGTCGGGCTTAGAACTGAAAAGCTTGTGGTCGAGCCAGTACTGATACCATTTGCCCTCCACGTCGGCCGGATTGTATTTGCTTGCTAATTCCATTGTTATATATGATTTTTACGTATTCCTCTGTTTGAACTTGCAAAGTTAGACATAAATTGCGATTTACATGCCAGTGAGATAGGAAAAAGTCAGGACCGCCCCTGTTTTTGGAGCGGCAAGGACCTGCCGGACGGTTTAATTTAACGGACGGGCAAAAATGGCCGGCGGATGGGCCACCGTGCGGTGCGCTTTCGCCCTCGTTTCCGGCCGTTTTGTTGAGCAAAGCGGACAAGCGCCTTGCGGCATACGGAATCGTACTTGCCGCAAAGTACTCGAGTACTTGCCGCAGAGTACTGCGGCGGCTTCCGCACGTCGCTGATGCGCATTCTGCGCTAACCGCGGCACTTCTTCTGCCCATTCTTGCCCCTCCGTCCGCAGGCGGGATGTCATTTCCAGCCTCCCCCGAGCACCTTGTAGAGGTTGATGAGCATGAGCTGCTTGTCGCGCACGGCGTTGCTCAGCGACACTTGTGCGTCGAAGTAGCTTCGTTGCGCATCGAGCAAGTCAAGATAACCAATGACGCCGTTGATGTATTGCAGTTGCGCCAAGTCGACGGCGGTGCGCGACGCTTCGGCCAGTTGCCGGCGCGACTCGTAGATGTCTTCAATCTTATTGAAGTTCACGATGGCGTCGTGCACTTCCTTGAAGGCGTTCAACACCGTCTTTTCGTATCGCGCCACGCAACCTTCGTAGGCCGCGCGTTTGGCCTTCAGCGCCGCGCGGTGCTTGCCCAGCGAGAAGAGCGGCGCGAGCAGGTTGCCCGCGGGATAAGTGTAGGGCGAACGGAGAAGCGTTTTCAGTTCGTCGCTCTCCACCCCCAGCGTGGCCGTCAGCGAAAGGCGCGGGAACATGTTGGTGTAGGCCACTCCGACTTCCGCGTGGGCCGCCTTCAGTTCTTGCTCGGCCTGCCGTATGTCGGGGCGGCGTTCCAGCAGGCCGGAGGGCAGCCCCAGCGGCAGGTGGTCCGGCAAGTCGTATTTCTCCGGCAGTGCGTTCCGGTTGATTTTTTGCGGGTAGTCGCCCGTCAGCAGCGAGATTTCGCTTTCCTTGAGAGCTATGCGGCGCTCCAGGTCGGGCACCATCGTGGCCGTCCGGGCCAATTCCACTTGCGCCTGTTGGTAGACGATTTCAGACGTCAGTCCGCCTTTGAACCGGATTTCGGCCAGCCGGACGCCCTCTTGCCGGGCCTCCAATGTGCGGCGCACGATGTTCAGCTCGTTGTCCAAGGCGGTCAGCTCGAAATAGGACTGCGCCATTTGCGCCACGAGGCTCAGCCGCAGGGCGCGGCAGTTTTCCACGGATGCCAGGAATTCGGCTTTGCTCCGGTCGCGCGCCCAGCGCAGGTTGCCCCAGATGTCCAGTTCCCATGACACGGTGGCCGTGAGACTGGCCTCGAGGTCGGCGTCGAGATTGTCTCCGCCATAGTTGGTAGCTTCGCGGTTGGCGTTCAGCCGGGCCGTGGCTTGCGGGAACAAGTTTGCGACGTCGATGCGCTTCAGTGCGGCCAGCTCTTCCATTCTGGCCGTGGCTATTTCCAAGTCCTTGTTATGGGCAAGGGTTTGCGCAATCAGGTCCCTGAGCGTGGTGTCGTTGTACATCTCCCACCACGAAAGGTCGCCCATCGAAGTGCTGTCTGCCTGACGGGGGCCCAACTGTTCGGGCAGGGAGAGGTTCGGCCGTGCATAGGGCTTTCCCACCTTGCAGGACGTGAGGCAAACGCCGGCCACCAAGATGGCGAGCCCCGCGGCGACAGGCTGTTTGCGCTTCAGCTTTCTCTTGGCCTTGTAAATCAGGACGAAGAAGAACGGCACGAGCAAGATGCCCGCCGTCACGGCCACAATCATGCCGAAGAACACGCCCGTGCCGATGGCCTGGCGGCTGGCCGAGCCGGGACCGCTGGCGACCACCATGGGAAGCATGCCCAGGATGAAGGCCAGCGAGGTCATCAGGATGGGACGGAAGCGAAGCCGTGCCGCATGCAGGGTGGAGGCCACGAGGTCGCCGCCGCGGTCCACTTCGTCTTTGGCAAACTCCACAATCAGGATGGCATTTTTGGCTGCCAGACCGACCAGCATGACGAGGCCTATCTGGAAGTAGATGTCGTTCTCCAGCCCGCAAAGCGTGATGCCAAGATAGGCGCCCAGCGCGGCTACGGGCAGCGACAGGAGAACAGCCACCGGCACCATCCAACTTTCGTAAAGAGCGGCGAGGAAAAGGAAAACGAACAGGAACACGAGCATCAGCACCAGGCCCGTTTGCCCGCCCGCCTGCTGCTCCTGGAACGACAGTCCGCTCCATTCCACGCCGATGTTGTCCGGCAGGTGCTCATGGGCCAGGCGTTCGATGGTGGCCATGGCTTGCCCGGAGCTGTATCCGTCGGCAGCCGAACCGCGGATGACAGCGCTGTTGAACATGTTGAACCGTTTGATGCTGCCCGGACCGGTGGTGTAGGATGCCGTGCCCAGCGAAGTCAGCGGAATCATGGCGTTGTCGCTGCCGCGCACGAAGAACAGGTTGATGTTCTCAGGATGCTTGCGGTAGTCCGATTCGGCTTGGATATAGACGCGGTAGATGCGGTTAAACATATTAAAATCGTTCACATAGACCGACCCCGTGTAGGCTTTCATGGTGGAGAACACATCGGCCATCGGTACACCGGAGAGCTTCACCTTGTCGCGGTCCACGTCGAAATAGAGTTGCGGGATTTCGGCCTGCAATGAGGACGACACGCCCGAAAGCGCCTTTTCGCGCGCTGCATAATATAATAAGGTGTCGGCGGCTTGCACCAAATCGTCGAACGTGGCGTCGCCCCGCGCTTCGAGCTGCATCTCGAAACCGCCCGACGAACCCAGCCCGGGGATGACGGGCGGAGTGGACAGGTAGACTTTGCTTTCAGGATATTCCTGAAGGTGCGCCTTCACCTTGGCCATCACCTCGTCTATGTCCGCTTCTCCCCGCTCGTTCCACGGCTTGAGAATCACGGTCAGTTCGCTTCGCGCCTGGCTGGTGCCCACGCGCGGACTGCTGCCGGTCACGTTTTGCACGTACTCCACTTCGGGCAGCCCCATCAGGTATTGGATAGCGCGGTCGGTCACGACGCGCGTGCGCTCCAGCGTGGCTCCTTCGGGGAGTTCCAGCTCCACCTTGAAGTATCCTTGGTCTTCCGTGGGGAGGAAGCTGGTCGGCACCATCCGGTGCATGATGAATATCAGCCCGACAACGAGGCAAAAGCCCAAGATGACGCGGCGCGGGCGGACGATGAACTTCTGTATCAGTCCCACATATCTGTGGTTGCCCGCCGAAAGCCATCCGTTAATCTTGCGGAAAACGACATTCTTGGGCTTATCCGGATCGGAGGGTTTCAAGATGAGCGAGCACATGACGGGGCTGAGGGTCAGGGCCACCACGGTGGAGATGAGCACGGACACGACGATGGTCACCGTGAACTGCCGGTAGAGCTGGCCCGTGATGCCGGGCAGGAAACTCACCGGGACGAATACGGCGGCCAGCACCAGCGAGGTGGCTATCAGTGCACCCGCCAGTCCCGTCATGGCCTTCTTGGTGGCTTCGTATGCCCCGAGGCGTTCTTCTTCCATGATGCGCTCCACGTTCTCCACCACCACGATGGCATCGTCCACCACGATTCCGATGGCCAGCACGAGGCCCAGCAGCGTCAGCATGTTCAGCGAGAAACCGAAGATGAGCATGAAGCCGAAAGTGCCTATCAGCGAGATGGGCACGGCGATGACCGGAATGAGCGTGGCCCGCCAGCTCTGCAACGAGAGGAACACGACGAAAATCACGAGCACCAAGGCTTCGAACAGCGTCTTGTACACCTCGTGGATGGATTCCGAAATGTAGGTCGTCATGTCGAACGGGACTTCATACGTCAGGCCTTCGGGAAAGTTGCGGCTGATTTCTTCCATCGCCTCTTTCACGTTCTCGGCCACTTCCATGGCGTTCGCGCCGGGCAGCATGTAGACGCCCAGCACGGCAGCGTTGCCTCCGTTGATGCCGCTTTCCGTGTTGTACGACTGTGCCTCGAGCGAGATGCGTGCCACGTCGCGCAACCGGATGAGCGAGCCGTCGGCATCGGCACGCAGCACGATTTCCTCAAACTGCCCCACGCTGGAGAGCCGCCCTTTGGTGGAGATGGGAATGGTGATGTCCAGCCCGCTCACGGGTTGCTGTCCGAGCACGCCCGCCGCCGACTCGCGGTTCTGGTCCTTCAGGGCATTCTGCACGTCCTGCACCGTCAGGCCGAAGTTGGCCAGTTTGTCGGGCTGCACCCAAATCTGCATGGCGTAGTAACGGCTGCCGATGTTCGACACGCGCCCCACTCCGGGGATGCGGCGCAGGATGTCCACTACGTTGAGGGTGGCAAAGTTACTCAGGTAGATTTCGTCGAACTTTGGGTCGCTGGATGTCAGGCAGATGGTCATGAGCTGGCTGGGCGCCTGTTTCTCCACCGAAATGCCGTTCTGTATCACTTCCGCAGGCAACCGCGACTCCGCCAGCTTCACCCGGTTCTGGATTTCCACGGCGGCCAGGTCGGGGTCGGCCGAAATGTCGAAGGTGACGGTAGCCGAGAATCCGCCCGAATTGGAACTGTTCGATTCCATGTAGAGCATGCCCGGCGTGCCGTTCAGCTCCTGCTCGATGGGCGTGGCCACGGCCTGCGACACGGTGAGGGCGCTGGCGCCGGGATAAGAAGCACTGATTTTCACCACCGGCGGGGTGATTTGCGGATATTGGTCTATGGGAAGGAGCGTCAGCCCTATCAGGCCCACGATGACGATGAGGATGGATATGACCATCGAGAAGACCGGCCGGTCTATGAAATAAGTCACTTTCATGGGCGTTCCTGTTTGCTGGCCGCAGCCTGTTCTTGCTTATTCCCGGCGGGAATCGTCTCTTTCTCCGGCCGCACCTTCATGCCCGGATTCAGTTTATGGTAGCCTTCCGTGACAATCTGTTCCCGTGGAGCCAGTCCGCGTTCCACCACCACGTTGTTCCCGAATTCCGGTCCCAGTTCGATGAAGCGCCGTTCCACGGTGGAGTCTTTGCGCATGACGAATACGTAGGCTCCGCCCTTTTCGATGATGAGAGCCTTTTGCGGCACTACGGTGGCCTGCTCGCGCACGTCGAGCAAGGCTTTCACCTTGGTGAACTGTCCCGGCAACAGCACGTGTTCCGGGTTAGGCATCTCGGCCCGCACGGAGAAAGTGCCGGTGCGCGGGTCCACTTGCGGTTCGGCGAAGTCCACCAAGCCTTTGTAGGGATACACCGAGTTGTCGGGCAGCGTGATGGTCACCGTAGGTTGCCAGGAACGGTTCTGGTCGGTTTGCCCGATGTTCACGTTCCGCTCTTTGCTCTTCAGATAGTCCAACGCGGTCATGCTGAAGTCCACCAGCACGGTGTCGCTCTTCACGATAGTGGCCAAGAGCGATTTGCCCCCGGTGCCCACCAGCGTACCCAAGTCCACGTGACGTTCGCTGATGTGCCCCGAGATGGGAGAGCGCACGATGGTGTATCCCAGTTCCTGTTCCGCCTGGTCCAGATCGGCCTGGCTCATGCCCACGCTGGCCACGGCCGTCTCGTAGGCTGCCACGGCGTTGTCCAGGTCCAGCTGGCTGGCCGCGTTTTGTTCATACAAAGGACGTATGCGGTCCAAGTCGCGCTTGGCTTTCCGCGCCTGCGCCTCGTCTTTTTTCAGCTGCGCCCTTGCCTTGTCGGCTTTGGCTCGGTATTGCCGCTGGTCGATGACGAAGAGCACTTGGTTGCGGGTGACATAGGTGCCTTCCTCGAACAGCATCTGTTCGAGGAATCCCTCCACACGGGCGCGCACCTCGACGAATTGCTGTGCCCGAATGCGCCCCACGTATTCCCCGTAAATCTCCACGTCTTGCTGCCCCGCGGGAGCAACAGTCACGGTGGGAGCATCGGGTGTCGGCCGTTTTTCGCGTGTCAGGTAAAGATAGGCGCCTACGACCAAGGCGATGCAAATCAGGGCGTACAAAAGTTTCTTTCTCTTGATTTTCAGTTCTTTTCTGCTTAAAGGATACTTCATGTCAGGATGGCGTGCTATTTTATACTTACAGAAATTGCGTACAAAAGTAGTTGGTTTTTGCCTTTCATTGTGATTAATAAATCTGAAAAAAGGCTAATATCCGCATCCCGCAACCGGGTTGCACGGTTTTTTGGCTACATTTGCCGTTATCTTAACACACAACAACGATGAAATTGGGAATCATCAGATGCCAACAGACGGAAGACTATTGTCCGGGCACTTCATGCTTCAAAATGGCCAGGGAGCACAAGGGAGTTTTCGAAGGAGTGAATGAAGAGATAGAAATCGTGGGCTTCACCAACTGCGGCGGATGCCCCGGGAAGAAGGCGGTGATGCGCGCCAGACTGCTCGCCGAAAGGGGAGCCGACACGATAGCCTTTGCCTCGTGCATCCAGAAAGGCACGCCCATCGGCTATCCCTGTCCTTTCAACAAGAAAATGAAGACCTTGATTGAGCGCCATCTGCCCGGCATGCGGCTGTTGGACTACACGCACGACGCACCCGCCCCGAAAGCACCAGAAGAATAACTGGCGCGGGAGCCGTCCCGTCACGGCAGGGGAATCCGAAGCGCGCCTTCTTCGCGCATGTCATAGACCGGCCAGCCCAGCGCCCGACACGCCGCGGCATGGCGGCGCCGGTCGGAGTCCCACAACGAAGCGTCGAGCACCACGCGGCGCGGGCGGAACAGCCGGGACAACGACTGCAAATCGCCGGTGAATCCCCGGCAGACGTACAGATAGTCCACGTCGGCCCGTTCTTTTGCGGCCATCCCGTCCCAACGGTTGTCGGCCAGCAAGAGGAAAGAAACGCCGCCCCTGACGCGAACCAACCCTTGACGCGCGGCAACGGCATCGTCGCAGAAGTCGCCGGCCACCCACAACGGGGCGGCCGTGAGTTTCTTTTGCCAGAAACTCTCAGCCACGTAGGCCATCCGCTCCCGCACGCTGTCGCGCGCCACAGTGAACAAGTAAGAGGAAGAAGGGGAATAAATCACATGCACCGCCGGACAAGACGGCTGGTTGTAGAACACCACTTCGGGCCGCACCCGTCCCGCCCAACGGCAAACATGAAAGGCGGCAAACAGACCTATCGCCCCGGCCATGCCCATCTTCCAGCGCATGGCCTTGTAACGGAAGGGCTGAATGACCCACACGCCCAACGCCACATAGCACAACGACGTGAAGCACAGTCCCCAGTCGGTATGCACCACAGCTCCCGGCCACTTCATCATCAGGCGCAGACAACCATTCTGGCAAGCCTCCAGAAAACCAATCGCTGCGGACACCGCTTCGGAGCCAAGCCCCAACAAGGCGGAAAACAGCAGGACGGGCATCCCGTAGATGAGCAACGCCGTGACGGGGGATACCAACAAAGTGGCCAAAGCCGAATAGGGAGCGAATGTGCCAAAGCGGTAGGCCACCAGAGGAATGGTGAACAATTGGGCGGCAAACGACACCAGCAGGCTCTGGACCACCCATCCCACCCAAGGGCGGCGAGCCAAGGGCAAATCCAGGAAGCGGGGACAAAGCGCCAGAATGCCCGCCATGGCCAAGAACGACAATTGGAATCCCACATCGTAGGACAGCAAAGGGTCGACACACAGCATGAGCATGGCCGCCAGCGCCAAAGAGTTGATGGAAAAACCGGCACGTCCCAACAGCGACCCCGCCAACATCAGGCTGTACATCACCGTGGCCCGCACCAGAGAAGGCGGAAGGCCCGACAGAAACGTGTAGCCCCAAATGAGCAGCAAAGCCAACACGACGCTCACAGCACGCCACCGGCGACTCCGGAAATAATTGAGCAACAGCACATTCAGCATGCCCATCAGGAACGTGAGGTGCATGCCGGACAAGGCCAGCACGTGGCTCACTCCCACACCGGCGTAGACCTCCTTCAACTCATCGGACAGGCCGGACTGGTCTCCCAAAGTCAGCGCCGCGAAAAACTCCAGGTCCTCGCCGCGCAATCCGGCCTCGCGGTACACCTCCACCACTTTCTCCCGCCATTGCAGAGCCCCCACGCGCCAAGCCGTCCAAAGGGGCAGCCCCGCGACGCACGCCCCTCCTTCGGGCCGCACCGCCCAATCTCCACGGCGCACAAAGGCGCGGCCGGAAATGCCTTGCACCAGCAGGTATTCCACATAGTCGAATTCTTCCGGATTTCCCCGGTTCACCGGTTTGCGCACCTGCGCCCGGCACCACACTTCATCCCCCACCCTCAAGGCACGGGAAAGCGAATCGCGCGGGAAAGAGAGCCACACCTTGCGCCCACCGGCTCCCACGCGGTTGCTGCCGCCGCACAACAAGGCTTCCGCCCCCACCGTCCGCGCACTCGCCTTCGGGGTTTCCAGCAACACGGCGCGAAACGCGAACCGGCCCTCCGGCCACTCCGCCTCCTGCACCTGACGCCAAGCCTCGAAAGAGCGCCAAACTCCGAAAAAGAAAATGAAAAGGAATGCTGAACATCCAAAAAACAAATGGGACACCGGACGATCGCCTTTCCGCAGGAAAGAGCACGCGCCAGCCACGACGCAGACCGCACCGACACACAAAACCACCACGGAAAGCCATGGCCCCAAACCTGCGAATGCCTCCGCCCGTTCCCATAACAAGCGGCCCAGCACCACACCGGGAAGAAAGGAAACCACCAACCGGATGAAGGGGTAGTTCCGCCACGCATCAAGGGCCCTGCCAGACAGCGCTTACAAGTTTTTCAGGAAACGGATTTCTTCCAACGGGTCAGCCGCACGGAACACCGCGCTCCCCGCCACCAGCACGTCGGTCCCGGCGTCGACCAACCGGCGGCCCGTGTCGTGGTTCACGCCGCCGTCCACTTCAATCAGCGCGCCCGAACCGCTCTCGTCAATCAGTTTGCGCAAGGCGCACACTTTGTCCAAGGTGTGGGGAATGAACTTCTGCCCTCCGAAACCGGGATTGACGGCCATGAGCATCACGATGTCCACGTCCCCGATGATGTCGACCAGCGCAGAAACCGGCGTGGCCGGGTTCAGCGTCACGCCCGCCTTCATGCCCGCCTCCTTGATTTGCTGCACCACGCGGTGCAGGTGCGTGCAGGCCTCCACGTGCACGTTCATGGAATATGCGCCCAAGGCCTTCACTTCGTTCAGGAACTTCTCCGGCTGCACAATCATCAGGTGAACGTCCAACGGCTTGCGGCACAGCTCGGCCACGTATTTCAAGACCGGAAAACCGAAAGAGATGTTGGGGACAAAGACGCCATCCATGATGTCGATGTGCAACCAGTCGCACTCGCTACGGTTGATCATCTCCATCTGCGGCCTCAAATTTCCGAAATCGGCAGACAACAAGGAAGGAGCTACAAGCTGTTTCATAGCACACATGTTTTGATGGTTCAATATGCACAAAGTTAAACCAAAAATCTTACATGCGCAAGCCGCAAGGCGGAAAAAATCCGTCTTGTCACTTCAAAATCATACGGGCAAATTCCCCGTCGGCGTATTCCACTTCCTTATAATTACGGGCAAACAGTTTCAGGAAGGCGATGGTATTCCTCGAAGGGCGTAATATTTTATCAGGTAAAGTCATCTCCATAAGCGGCCAGGTTTAAAAGTTATATCCTTATAACGCCCCGGCCGCCTGTTTAGTATGTACCTTCCGATTTATTTTCAAGAAATTGCCGCATGCAGTTCTTTTTTCACGGCCATCTTGCGCAGGTTGAGGAGCGCGTAGCGCATGCGCCCCAGGGCCGTGTTGATGCTCACTCCCGTAATCTCGGCAATTTCCTTGAACGACAGCTCCTGGTAGTAGCGCATGAACACCACCTCTTTCTGGTTTTGCGGCAAGTGCTCCACCAGCAGCTTCACGTCCTCGAGCACCTGTTCCCTCACCATCCGGCTCTCCACCGTGGCCTCGGCCAGTTTGATGTCGTTGAACAGGTCGTAGTCCACGTCTTCGTTCGACACGCAGTTCTCATTGCGCGTCTGGCGGAAATAGTCAATGATGAGATTGTGGGCGATGCGGGTGATCCATGCCTGGAACTTCCCGTTCTCCACATAGCGCCCTTGCTGGATGGTCACCACGGCCTTCATGAACGTCTCCTGGAAGATGTCATTCGCCACATCCTGGTTGCGCACGATAAAAAAGATATATGAAAATATCTTTTCCTCATGTCTCTCCAACAAAACATCGAACGCATTATTGTCGCCTTCGGCATAGAGCTTGACCAACATTTCGTCGGTCAAATTTGCAATACTCTCCATCTTATTTCATTTTACAGTTGCGTAGAGTGTTCCTATAGGCGCTCAATGTTTAATGGTTGGTAAATGAGTTAAAGATGTGCAAATAAAAAAAGAATTTTGGAATTATACAAATTTAGCGGCCAAAAACTGACGGAAAAAGTGGATTGCCCCCGTTTCTTGCCCTCCGGTAGGGGCACAATCCGTAATCGGGGTAGTCCGCGCCTCTCTTAAAAACCTTAACTTTGCACCGACAAAAGCCAAACAGGAACATCATGGATACCAGAGAATTCAAAGATTACGTCAAGACAGGGAAGGCGCTCAACACGCCAGACATCCACCGCTTCATGGACGAAATGAGCAACGAGGCGCGGCGCATCACGTTCCAACTGAACGGAGCGTACCACACGCCCGACGAGGTGAGGGAGCTCCTGTCCCGCCTCTTCGGCTACCGGGTGCCGGATTCGCTCCGCGTCTTTCCGCCCTTCTATTCCGACTTCGGACGGAACATCACGGTGGGCGAGGACGTGTTCATCAACGCCTGCTGCCACTTCCAGGACCACGGCGGGGTGATGCTCGGCGACGGCTGCCAGATTGGACACAACGTGGTCTTCGCCACGCTCAACCACGGGCTTTCGCCGGAAACGCGCAAGGACACCTATCCCGCGCCCATCGTCCTGGGCCGCAACGTGTGGGTGGGCGCCAACGCCACCATCCTGCAGGGCGTCACCATCGGCGACAACGCCGTGGTGGCCGCGGGCGCCGTGGTGACGAAGGACGTCGCCCCCGGCACCATCGTCGGCGGTGTGCCGGCCCGGTTCATCAAGCGCATCGACTGACCACGGGAAGCCCGGAAGCGGCAATGCGACCGGTGGTGACGCCTCCCCCTCTACCCCGAAGGGACTCCTGCGACCGTGCTTCACGGTCGCAGGAGTCCCTTCGGGGGTAAAGTATGCTTTTTCGTCGGGAAACCGGCGCCCCTCTTCCCTATTCTGCCAGCAGTTTTTTCAGGAAGTCGTCCAAGTCTTTGTCCAAGTCCTTCAGCAGCTCGCCGTCCACGATGATGGTTTCGTCGTCCACCAGGAACAAGTCGCACACCGTCTCCTTGTCGTCGTCCACCAGCACGAAGGAATAGGGCTTCAGTATGCCCGCCTTTTCCCAAGTGTCCTTCATTCCGGCGATGCACTGGCGCAACACGGGCGTGATTTCCTTGTAGAAGTTCTCCTCCCCATTGCCTATCCACTGCTCCACCACGCAACGGGTCAGTTCCTCGTCGTCGTCATTGAAGGCCAGCAACTCTCCCGAGTCCGCGTTGGCCTGAAGATGGATGTCGGTGAGAACGAAGTCCTCCTGCCCCCCCGGATACTTGGATGCTACTTTGCGAAGCGCCCTTTCAATCTGTTGGATGGTCTGCGATGTGGCTTTCATACATAAATTCCTTTCATTTTAAGCATTCCAAAGTTACAAAAAAATCAGAAGCGCGGAGCGTTCCGCGCCAAAAAAAGCGCGTCCGCCCCTCATTTTAGTGCCGACAGGCGGGCCAGATAATCGTAATGCTCCCCCTCGGCCACCAGTTCGGCACGGAAACCGCTCTCGCGGGCATAGCCGGCCAAGGTGTCGAAATCCACATAGAGCCACCCGAAGGGCGCGCCTTTCACCTTCTTATATTGCATCCGGAAGTCCAGCTCTCCGTAGTAGCGCGCGTTCAAGTCGATGTCCATCGCGCCGTCCTCGTCCTCATAGATGTAGCGCAAGTCGCTGGAGTCCATCAGCACCTGTCCGCCCTGCGCCAACAACAGCTTCATGCGGCGGAAGAAAAGCGGCATGCGCTCCAGCCGGCCCACGATGCCCGAACCGTTCATCAACATCAGCACCGTGTCGTAGCATCCGGCGAACGACTCGTCGAACAGGTCGGCCACCCGCGCGTCCTTCACGCCGCGCCGCAGCATCACGTCCACGGAGAGCGGCGAAATGTCGATGGCCGTCACGTCCGCCCCCCGCTCCTGCAGGGCCAGGCTGTGGCAGCCCGCTCCGGCACCCACGTCCAGCACGCGCCCCCGGCACAGATCCAAAGCCCTGTGCTCCAAGGATGGCATCTCCGCTTCCGTGCGGAACAACGTGGCCACCGGCATCTCGTCTTCCTCAAACTGCGGGGAGAAGACGCGGAGCCGCCCCGCGCGTCCCGTTTCATGATAGTCCCGTATGGCCTGTCCCATCGGGTCGTTTTCGCTTTCCAGCACTCTTTTCTCCATTTTTCATCGGTTTACAGCCACAAAGATACGACAAATCCGTCCTTCAGCGCATTCTTATGCCCGACTTTCATTCGCGGCAGCACCAAAAAACATCCCGGCCCTCGGCGCTCCGGCCAATGCCCCAACCGCCCGGAAGACACGCCCCGGCCAACGAGCCGCCCGAGCCCGATAGGCCGTGACGCCTTGCGGAAGCCGGCACAGTACTTTGCGGAAAGTACTCGAGTACTCCGCGGAGAGTACAATTCGAAACTCCGCAAGGCATCATCCCGTTTTCCGCGACGGAAAGGCAGAAAAACAGGATGATGTCTCATCATGCGGGAGAATGCCCGCCTCCTCCTTCCGGCGGACTATGGTTGGAGACCCGCCCGCCCAAACCTCGAAATCCACAAAGGCGCGGGACGGAACGCGTTTTTCTTGTCACGGCAGCACCATAATCACGTTTTTTGCGTATTTTTGCATGCAGGACGGAAACAAACATTCATGGAAGCAGACCGCAACCTTTACATCAAGAACATGGTGTGCGACCGTTGCATCATGGCCGTGAAGCAAGCGCTGGAACAGTTGGGAACGGCGCCCCTCTCCGTCGTGCTCGGACGGGCGGAACTGCCGGAAGCGCCGACCGAAACGCAAAGGGAAGAAATAAGGAAAGCACTCGAAGCATTGGGATTTGAACTGATTGACGACCCGCGCGACCGCATAGTGGAACAAATCAAGCGCCTCATCATCGAGCTGGTGCACAGCGACGGGCCGCGCCTGCACACCAACCTGTCGCAACATCTCGCCGCGGCATGCCATCACGACTATAGCGCGCTGAGCAAACTGTTCTCCGAAACGCAAGGCACCACCATCGAAAAGTATTTCATCGCACAGAAAATCGAACGCGCCAAAGAGTTGCTGGACTACGGCGAGCTTTCGCTCGGCGAGATTGCCGACCGACTGGACTACTCCAGCACCGCCCACCTCAGCGCGCAGTTCAAAGCCCTCACCGGACTCACGCCCCGGCAGTACAGGCAGCAGAAGAGCCTGCCGCGCATCCCGCTGGACAAAGTCTGAAAGCCGGACATCAGCACACTGCCCCGCGCGCAAAAGTTTTAGGAATGAAATCCGAAAACTTATAGAAAATCCGAAGTTTTTGGAATGCAATACAAAATAAATCGCTATATTTGCACCAAATCATCCGTCAAGACAGGTAACAAGGGATTCGCATGCAAATCATCAAACGTACCAACTATTTAGACAAGCTTATCGCCTTTAAAGACAAAAAGCTGATAAAAGTCATCACCGGCATCCGGCGATGCGGAAAATCCACGCTAATGGAGATTTTCCAATCCTATCTTCATGAACAGGGCATCACCCAAGAACAAATCGTCAGCCTGAACTTTGAGGACTATGACTACTACGACCTGCGCGAGCCGCGAAACTTACATGCCTATCTCAAGGACCGGCTTATACCGGGACGTATGACTTACATTTTTCTGGATGAAGTGCAACATGTAAAGGACTTCCCCGACGTAGTGGACAGTTTCTACATCAAACCCGACGTGGACATCTACCTGACCGGTTCAAATGCCCACATGCTTTCAAGCGAAATTGCCACCTTACTCTCCGGACGCTATGTGGAAATCCCCATGCTGCCGCTGTCCTTCAAAGAATTTATGGAAGGGCAGGAAGCCAATGCCAGCCTCACCCAAAAATACTCTGAATACATCTCCATCGGGAGCTTCCCCTATGCCATGCAGCTGGAAAGGGAAGCGGAAGTGAACGACTATCTGACTGGTATCTACAACACCATCATCCTTAAAGACGTCATTGCCCGGAAGAAAATCAATGATGCCATGATGTTGGAGAGTGTCGTGCGCTTCACGGCCGATAACATTGGTAACATGCTATCCACCAAACGCATCGCTGACATCATGACTGCCGAGGGACGGAAAATTGATCAAAAGACCGTGGAACGCTATCTTTCCTCACTCCGTGAGACGTTCGTCTTGTACCCGGCATCGCGTTATAACATCCGCGGCAAACAGTTCTTAAAGACGCTTGAAAAATATTACTTCATAGACATGGGACTGCGACGAGTATTGCTGGGAAAACGCGCATTCGATGCCGGACGCATCCTCGAGAATGTCATCTATCTGGAACTGCTACGACGGCATAAAAAAGTATATGTGGGGAAAATGGACAACTTGGAAGTGGATTTTGTGACAATGGACGAGGACGGACTCACATACTACCAAGTGGCAGCCACCGTAAGAGACGAACACACGCTGCAACGGGAACTCGCATCGCTGAAACTCATACGCGACCAATACCCCAAGCTCATCCTGACGCTGGACGAAGACCCGGACGCGGACTATGACGGCATCAAAAGGCGGAACGCCTTGCAGTGGCTCATGGAGGGAAAGTGAGAAGAAAGATATATGTTGGTAACCTGCGGGAAAGCATGAAGGTGTGTCGAAGTCTGACACGAAGCAATTGCTCCACCTGAAAGGGGAGCGACTGAGGGGGCTCACGTCCACAAAACATACTTTTAGCATATGGCTTCGTGGGGATAAGATCCCTCAGGCCCTACGGGCCAGCTCCCCTTTCAGGCGGAGGAGTCTATTTTACTACGCTCTCGCTGAACAATCACCGATTCACCGTCCTTCTAACTCTTTTAGGCTTTTAGGCCGGACAGTATTGAAGCTGCGTGGCTTGTTGTACACCATGTTGACCTTCAACAACGGCTGCACTTCCTCTTCTGGATGCGTACGGGACAATTCCTTCGCTGCCGACCTTATCCCCTCGCGCACCGCCTTCTCCACTGCCAGCAAGTCTTCTTCCTTGGTCTCCACACGGGTACTAATCCGTATGGTAAGCACTTTCCCGGTCTTGAATGTTTTTTGCAATGAGGCAAAATGCTTCACCAGCGATACCGACAAGGCTTCCTCCACCTTGTCAGGCCACATCTCTTCTCTTTTTCTTCCATAACGTCTTCCCCAAGGATCCAAAAGCACTACCCCTTTGTGGTTGATAAAAACATCGTACACCTCCGGGCCGTTCTCCACTTCCACATACCGTCGTTCGGGACGCACCGTATCCGCCGGAACTTCATTCGCGGTTTCCCTTGCCGCCACCATCTCCTGCAGTTGCGGCACGTTCATTTCCGGGCGGGCAAACAGCCAGGCCGTGCCGCCCGCCAGCGGCAGAGCCAGCAACAGGGCCGTCCGCCGCCATCCGTTCGTTCTTTTCTTGAGCATCATAGTCACACGTTTTTTAAGTGAACAGTGACAGAAGCCGCTCGCCATGGCCAGTCTTTTCGCGCCCACGGACTTCCGCACCAACAATAATTGATATGTTTTTGCATCGATGCCTTGTTGAAGTACCCCTTCGTCGGCCTGGAACTCATGCTGCTCGCGCAAATCCTTGCGCAACAGCCAGGCCAAGGGATGAAACCAGAACAGCACGGTGAACGCCTGCATCAGCGCCTCGTCCCACGTATGGCGCAAGCGGACGTGCATCTGCTCGTGCAGGCGGATAAGGGGAAAAGCACGATAGTCCTCGCGGTTCATCACCACGAAGCGTCCCACGCTGAAGGGTTCCACCGGCTCGTCCGTCAGGATAGCCGTCCATCCCTCCCCTCTCACGCGCTCGCCACGGCGCAACAGCCGCCACAGACGGACATAACACAAGCCATAGAAAAGGAATGCCGCCATCGCACCAGCCTGATAAATCAAAGGCAAAAGGGCCAATCCTTGGACGCTGTCCTTTCCATCCGGCCGGTTCTCCCGCATTTCCGGCTGCCCCTCCTCGGCAACCGGCGTTGCCGGCCATGCCTCTGCCAGCATCCCGCTCCACACCTGCAAGGGACGCTGCACGCCTGTTTCCCGCTCCGTGGTCCATTGCCCCAGCGGCAGGCACAGACAAACGACCAGCCCCCAGAGCATCACCTTGCGGTGGAACCCGAACAAGGTGGAACCGGCACACAGGCATTTGCAGAATCCGTAGAGGACACACAGGCAAATGCTGCATTTCGTCAGATAGACAAACCACTCGGCCATCATCGCCTCACTCCTTTCCGCGCCCTTGCTCTATCCGGGCTATCAGTTGTTTCAACTCGTCCAGTCCCATCTTGTCCTCCTCGATGAACTGCGACACCACGTTGGTGTAGGAGTTGTCATAAAAGCGGGACACCAAGTCGCCCAAGGCACTCCCGCCGTATTGCTTCCGGCTGACCTTGGCGCGATACAAGTAAATGTTCCCCACGGCCTCATACTCCACGAAACCTTTCTCCACCAAGAGCTTCACCAGCGTGGCTACCGTATTGTAATGCGGCTTCGGCTCACCGTAATACGCCAACATCTCGCGGATGACCATCGGACCGTGCTCCCACAGAATCTCCATTATCTCTTTTTCTTTCAATGTCAAGCTTTTCATATCGCGTATGCCTTTTATCTGTTTACTCCGCAAAGCTAAGAAAAACTTTCCATACAACAGACTAAAATATATAGTAGAGCTACTATTATTAACAATAATTGGGAAATCAAGGTGGCAATAGCCCAAGAAAGATATAAAAACGAACCATAATTCTATAAGAAAATCCGGCGGGGAAAGCGTAACTTTGCAGTGGAAAAAGAAGAAAGAAAAGCAATGGCTACGGAAAAGAAACAGATGGAGAAACGGACGTTCCCCGTATTGGACATGAGTTGCGCCGCCTGCGCCGTGCGGGTGGACAAGACGCTCAACCGACAGCCGGGCGTCTGCTCGGCCACGGTGAACTATGCGGCAGCCACGGCCACCGTGGAGTACGACCCGGCGGCCTGCACGCCGGAACAACTGCAAGAGGCATTGCAGGAAGCGGGATACGGCCTGGTCATCAAAGGCGACCGCCGACAGATGGAAGACCGTGCGGAACAGGCGCACGACGAAAAATACCACCGACTGAAGCGACGCTGCATCGGAGCCATCACGCTGGCCCTGCCCGTGGCCGTCATCGGGATGGGATTCATGGACTGGACCTACGCGGGATGGGTGTCCTGGCTGCTGGCCACGCCGGTGGTGTTCTGGTTCGGCCGAGATTTCCACGCCAACGCCTGGCGGCAACTGCGCCACGGGTCGGCCAACATGGATACGCTAGTGTCGAACAGTACGCTCGTGGCCTACCTGTTCAGCGTCTTCAACCTCTTTTTCCCGGAATTCTGGATGCGGCGCGGCGTGGAGCCGCATGTCTATTTCGAAGCATCCAGCGTCATCATCGCCTTCATCCTGCTGGGGCGGCTGCTGGAAGAGCGGGCCAAGGGGCACACCTCGACCGCCATCCGCAAGCTCATGGGCCTGCAGCCACAGACGGCCACCGTGGTCACCGGAGAAGACGGCCGGACCGCTGAAATCCCCATAGAAAGCATCGAACCGGGCCAAACCGTGGTGGCCAAACCCGGCGAACGCATCGCCGTGGACGGCACGGTCGTCTCCGGCAGCTCCTATATTGACGAGAGCATGCTGAGCGGCGAACCCGTCCCCGTGGCCAAACGGGAAGGGGCACACGTCTTTGCCGGCACCATCAACCAGCGCGGCACCCTGCGCTTCCGCGCCGAAAAGGTGGGGGCGGACACCACCCTGGCCCGCATCATCCGCCTCGTGCAGGACGCGCAAGGCAGCAAAGCCCCCGTGCAACGGCTGGTGGACAAGATAGCGGCCGTCTTCGTGCCCGTCATCATGGGCATTGCCCTAATTGCCTTCGCCTGCTGGTGGGCCTTCGCGCCGGAAAACGGTTTCACCCACGGCCTGCTGGCCCTCGTCACGGTGCTCATCATCGCCTGCCCCTGTGCCCTCGGACTGGCCACGCCTACCGCCATCATGGTGGGCATCGGCAAGGGAGCGGAACTGGGCATCCTCATCAAGGACGCGGAAAGCCTGGAAGCGGCCCGACGGACGGACACCCTCGTGGTGGACAAGACGGGCACGCTGACGGAAGGCCGGCCAGTGGTGACGGAGATGGCATGGGCTGAGGACGCGCCCGCCGAAGCTGCCGATGTGTTCTTCAGCCTGGAAAAGGCGTCCGAGCATCCGCTGGCCGAAGCCGTGGTCCGGCACCTGCAAGGCCGCCCGCTCCCCATCACCGATTTTGAAAGCCTGACGGGGAAGGGAGCGCAATGCCGCTATAATAATAAGGTATATTACGCGGGCAACCGCAAACTGGCGGAAGAACGCCATATCGCCTTAGGACACGGAATGGAAGCCGCCGCCCGGCGGATGGCCGAAGCCGGGCAGACCGTCGTGTTCTTCGCCGACGAAGAACGGGTGCTGGCCGTGGCCGCCATCACCGACCGCGTGAAGGAGACCTCGCGCCAGGCCGTGAAGGAGTTGCAGGACATGGGCATCGAGGTGTACATGCTCACGGGCGACAACGCCGCCACCGCCGCGCGCATCGCCGCCGAGACGGGCATCCGCCACTACCGCGCCGAGGTGTCGCCAAGTGACAAGGCCGACTTCATCGCATCCTTGCAACGCGAAGGACACAAAGTGGCCATGGCCGGCGACGGCATCAACGACAGCGCGGCGCTGGCCCGCGCCAACCTCAGCATCGCCATGGGACGGGGCAGCAACATCGCCATGGACGTGGCCCAGATGACCCTCATCTCGTCGGACCTCCGCAAGATTCCGGAAGCCATCCGGCTCTCCGTCCGCACGGTGCGCACCATCCGCCAGAACCTGTTCTGGGCGTTCATCTACAACTCCATCGGCGTGCCGGTGGCCGCCGGGGTCCTCTACCCCCTCTGCGGGTTCCTGCTCAACCCGATGATTGCGGGGGCGGCCATGGCCCTGAGCAGCGTGAGCGTGGTGACGAACAGCCTGCGCCTGAAAAACGCCCGGCTGCACACGGAAGGACAACACATTTCAAAACCCAATACAGATATGAAGAAGGAATATAAAGTGGAAGGCATGATGTGCAACCATTGCCGCATGCACGTAGAGAAAGCATTGAACAGCATCGAGGGCGTACACGCCACCGTGACGCTCGACCCGCCCGCCGCCGTCATCGAGTTCGACGGAGAGGCAAAGCCCGTGGAGGAACTGCAGGCCGTCCTGACCGAGGAAGGCTACAAAATCACTGAAGCATAAAAGAAGGAGGCATCAGCATGAAACTGGACCAGCTTTGCGTGGCCTACTATTCGCCCACGCACACTTCCCGCGCCATCGCCCGCGCCGTGGGAGACGGCTTCGGCATCGCCCGCCGCACGGAACGCGACCTGACCACCGACCGGAGCGACTGCCCCGTCGCGGTGAAGGACAGCATCTGCATCGTGGCCGCACCGGTCTACGGCGGACTCATCGCCCCCGTGGCCGCACGCCGCATCGCCCGCCTGCGGGCGGAGAACAGCGTGGCCGTACCCGTCGTGGTCTACGGCAACCGGGACTACGAGGATGCCCTCGTGCAGCTGCGCGACCTGCTGCACGGCCAGGGCTTCACCGTGCTTTGCGGCGCGGCCTTCGTCGGCGAACACAGCTACAGCCGCCCGGGCATGCCCATCGCCGAAGGCCGTCCGGACGCACAGGACCTGCGCGAGGCCGAAGCCTTCGGACGGCAGGCCTTTGCCAGCCTGACGCGGCAATTGAACATCGCGGAAACGCCCGACCCGGCAGCCCGCGACTTCAGCCTGGCGTACGACACGCCTTTGGAACAGCTCGTCGCCACGCCGCCGATGAAGGGGAACGTGCCTTACAAGACACTCGGCCCCGCAACCCCGCAAGCCCCCGTAGTGGGCGACCTGTGCTACGGTTGCGGCGAATGCGTAGACCTCTGCCCCACCGGTGCCATCAGTCTGCACGACGGCCGCTCCACGACCGACGTCGCGCTCTGCACCAAGTGCTGCGCCTGCGTCAAGTTCTGCCCTGTGGGCGCCCGCACGTTCGACACGCCCTACACGGCCATGCTGCACGAGCGCTGCAGCGCCCGCCGCACACCGGAATTGTTCCTCTGACACGCGGCTTCCCACAGTCCGCTACAACGAAAAAAGCATGCCGCGGTGCGAAAGTGCGCACTGCGGCATGCTTTTTTCGTCCTTCCGCCCAAGCCAACGGGGCTTTTCCGGAATATCCCTCCGGCTTGCACACCGCCCGTCCATCCGGCACGGCCACAAAGATGAATCAAAAAGGGATACATTTTTCAGGACGCCCGCACGACGTTCTCAACGCAAGCTGAAATCGGAGGAAAAAAACGCGCAATACGGCGCAGTACTTTCCGCAGAGTACTCGAGTACTTTGCGGAAAGTACGCTGCGTTTGTCCGCACGGCATTCGCCGTTTTCGCGCAACAGACGTCAGCGGAAACGGCACGACATGCCCCTGCGGGACTAAGGTCAGCAAATAACTAAGCGTATATCAAGAAAATAGCAGGAACCTTGGACAAATCGGGCAAGGGATGTTTCTTCCATTCCTGCACGGTGCGGGTCTTGATGAACTCCTCCGCGCAGGTGATGCCGGCCGCCACGCACAAGCGTGTCTGCGGGCGACATGTACGAAGAATTTCTTCGAACATTTTAGCGTTCCGGTAGGGTGTCTCGATGAACAATTGGGTCTGGTGTTCGGCGGCTGCCCGCTGCTCCAGCGCCTTGAGCCGGCGGCTGCGCTCGGCCGGGTCGATGGGCAGGTAGCCGTTGAACGCAAAGCTCTGCCCGTTGAAGCCGGAAGCCATCACGGCCAGAATCATGGACGAAGGCCCCACCAGCGGCACCACCCGCAAGCCCTTGCGCTGGGCAATGGCCACCACGTCGGCCCCCGGGTCGGCCACGGCCGGGCATCCGGCCTCGGAAATCACACCGACCGGCAAGCCCTGCTCCAAGGGACGCAGGTAGGAAGCGAAGTCCTGTGGCGAAGCATGCTTTCCCATGGCATAAAAAGTCAGACCGTCGATGTCGATGTCGCGGTCCACCTTCTTCAGGAAACGGCGGGCTGAGCGCACGTCCTCCACGATGAAGTGCCTGATGCCGCGCACCACGCCGGCATTGTATTCGGGAAGTACTTGGGAAAGGGGCGTATCGCCCAACGTGACGGGTATCAAATACAGAGCTGGTTCCACTTATTTCTTTTTTACGGTGGGATGATACCCCGACTCGCGGAGCATCTTCTTGTAGTCAGACATTCGGAGCAATTCGCCTATGGTGACCTGCGGATGGGACTTCATGTAGTGGTCCACCATCTGCCCGCCCAGCCATAAGCCTATCTGGTCGGGGCTTTCCTTGCCGCCATACAACCGGCCGCCGCGCGGCTCCACAAACCAATGGAGGAGCGCGGAATCGGAAGAGGCCAGCGCGTCGTGGCGCTCCATCCACTCCCACACCTCGCCTTCGTGTTCACGGAACCAGCGCACCCGCTCGGCGTCGAAGCCCATCTCCTGCTCCAACGGGATGTTCCGGCAATGTGCTATCACCCAATGGATTTTCCCATAATCGGCAATGCAGTCGAGCAGAGTGTGCACTTCGCTGCTCCGGGGAGGATAGACATGGGAAAGATAGAAGAACAAGGCATCCGGAACGAGCCATTCGCGGCCCATCACGCGGCGCTGATAGTCGTGGTAATACCGTAAATACAACGGATAGTCGGGCCCAAGGTATTTGTCCAGACTAATCCCCAGCAGGCTGTCGCCTACCACGATGCTCTGGTTCAGTCCGGAAATCTGGGCATATATAAAAGGAATCTTGAAAGCAGGATCGGCCTTTTTGATTTGGTAGAACACCGACGAAATCTCCTGCTCTTCGCCATCCAGGTCGGCAAACTCATTATGCACGTCCTCAAGCAACATCTGCATCGTGGAGTCCAGGTAGAAGTCGCGCAGGCACTGCTCGATGCGGGGCTCCTGCACACTCCCAATGGAGAGCACGTCTTCGATGAGCAAGCGGGTGGGAACGGGGTATTCCGTGTTCATCCGTTGAAGTGAAGAAAAACTGTTCAACGAAACAAACTCGTCCACCAAACGGTCGTAGCGGAAAATCTTCTCCTTTTTGCCTGCCGAACCTTCCTCATCCCATCGGGAGAAGTTCCACTGGCAAGAAGAAAACATCATAGTCAGGGCCATCAAAAAGAACAAAAACCGTCTCAAAACTTATCTTTTGTTAAATCCGCATACAAATATACAAACTTATCCCTTCTCTAACAAACATTTCTTTAAAAAAAGCAAAAATCAGCCACTTTTTCCTCATAATTGAGGATAGGAAGGCCTATCTGGCAAGCATCCCACGCGCACATAAAAAATGTTAATACGTATGGATTCATGCGCTCCTTGACCTCAAATTTTATAACTTCGCAAAAGTTAAAGTAAACACGCGGTAGGAGGAGATGTCCTCCCATCCCTGAACGCAGCTTGTCTTCTGCAAAACTAACACTAAAACATAATGAATTACAAAGCTTATTTCTCCGCACTTGTCTTCTTGGGCACGTGCCTCCCCGCCTCTTTCGCACAGGAGGAAGGACGGGTTGAAGAATTTCCGCTGCAGGAAGTGCGCCTGCTCGACGGACCGTTCAAACACGCCTGCGACGTGGACATCGACGTCCTGCTGCAATACGACACCGACCGGTTGCTGGCCCCCTTCTTCAAGGAAGCGGGACTGCCCCTGAAGGCGGAACTCTTCCCCAACTGGGCCGGACTGGACGGGCACGTGGCCGGACACTACCTTAGCGCCCTGGCCATGGCCTACGCCTCCACCGGCAACGAGGCATGCAAGGAGCGCGCCGACTACATCGTGGACGAACTGAAAATCTGCCAGGACAAGAACGGCGACGGATATCTGGGCGGCATGCCCAACGGGAAAGCCGTGTGGGACAAGGTGAAAGCCGGAGACGGACGGGCCGTGGGGCAGTTGTGGGCACCATGGTATAACCTGCATAAAATGTATGCCGGACTGAGGGACGCATGGTTCTATACCGGAAATGAAACCGCACGGGACATGTTCCTCAAATTCTGCGACTGGGGCTTGGGCATCATTACCCCGCTGGACGACGAAAGGATGGAGCAAATGCTCGACACCGAGTTCGGCGGCATGAACGAGGTGTACGTGGATGCCTACGAAATGACCCACGAACAGAAATACCTGGACGCCGCGCGCCGCTTCTCGCACAAGCGGCTGTTCGACAGCATGGCCAAACACGTGGACAACCTGGACAACATGCACGCCAACACCCAAGTGCCCAAAGCCGTGGGCTACCAGCGCGTGGCAGAAGTGACGGGCGACTCCACCTTCTTCACCGCCGCCAACTTCTTCTGGGAGACCGTGACGGGCAACCGCTCGCTGGCCTTCGGAGGAAACAGCCGGAGAGAACACTTCCCCTCGGCCGCCAACTGCAAGGAGTATGTGGAAGACCGCGAAGGGCCTGAAACGTGCAACACCTACAACATGCTGAAGCTCACCGAAGGGCTGTTCCGCATGCACCCCGAAGCACGCTATGCCGACTATTACGAGCGCGCCATGTTCAACCATATCCTCTCCAGCCAGCACCCGGAACACGGGGGATTTGTCTATTTCACTCCGGTGCGGCCGCAGCACTACCGCGTCTATTCCGCCCCCAACCAGGCCATGTGGTGCTGCGTGGGCACGGGCATGGAAAACCATGTGAAATACGGGAAGTTCATCTACAGCCATGCGGACAAGGACTTGTACGTCAACCTCTTCGTGGCCTCACAACTCAACTGGGAAGAACGCAAGCTGCAACTGACGCAGGAAACCGACTTCCCGGCCGAAGAGACGTCTAAACTGACGTTCAAACTGAAACGCTCCTCCAAGTTCACCCTGCACCTCCGCTATCCGTCGTGGGTGGCCGAAGGGGAACTTTCCGTAAAGGTGAACGGGGAAGACTATCCCATCCAAGGCAAGCCGTCGTCTTACGTCGCCATTGAACGGAAATGGAAGAACGGGGACGAAGTGGAAATCCACCTGCCCATGCACGCTTCGCTTGAGCAAATGCCTAATGTTCCGGACTACTTGTCCATCCTGTACGGACCGGTGCTCCTGGGCACACGTACCGGAACGGAGGACTTGAAAGGGCTCGTGGCCGACGACAGCCGATGGGGACACATCGCCAGCGGCACACTGCTCCCGCTCAGCAACGCGCCTGTCATGGTGGGCGAAACCGAGGAACTGGAAGACAAGCTGAACCGGATGCAGCCGGCCGAAGGCGGACCGCTGCACTTCACCTGCACGGACGTGTTCCATCCCGAACAGTATGACCGGCTCGTGCTCGAACCTTTCGCCGGTATACACGACAGCCGCTATTCCGTGTATTTCCACCGCATGTCGGCCGCTGAATACCAAAGCGAACAAGACAAACTGGCACAACAGGAGAAAGAGGCGCTGGAACTGGACCGCCGCACCGTGGACCGCGTGAAACCGGGCGAACAACAACCGGAAACCGACCACCAAATGAAAGTGGCAGCATCGGCACAGGGATATTTCAACGATGAGAGCTGGCGCGACGCAGGCGAGGGCGGCTTCTTCAGCTACCGCCTGTCGACCGGAGGCGAAAAGGAACTCACGCTGCGCGTGCGCTACTGGGGCGACGAGAAGGGGCCACGCCAATTCGACATCTTGGCAGACGGACAGCAGATTGCCACAGAAGACGGTGGCCACAACGACGGGAAGCAGTCGTTCGTCGACAAGGAATACCAAATCCCGGCTGCACTCCTCGAAGGGAAGGACAACATTGAAATCAAGTTCCAACCCAAAGAAGGCAACCGCACCGGGAGAATCTTCCACGTGGCACTCCTGAAAAAGCAATAACTACAAAAAACGCTGGCGCATCTCATGGTGCGCCAGCGTTTTTTGTTCTCTTCAATACCTCCCTATTCCGGAAGCTTCCCCGTAACAGGCAGTTGGGAATATTTCTGCTTCCGTCGCACATAATAAGCCCACAAGATGCTGAACCCCGCCTGCTCCGGTATGGGATCTATCACCATGCGCGACAGATTCTCGCGACGGGAAGGCAGGAAGTCTTTCTTCGCCTTCTTGAAATCGGCCCGCGCGCGGAACACGGCACGTGCCGAGCCCCACTCGCCCTTCAGCAGGAACTGCAAGGCCGCCACCACGTCCAACCCGTGGCGCCAGCGCATCACGGGCTTCAAGCGGGCGTCCGGCAGATTCTTGTAGAGCATATACAGATTGTTGCGGAAGTTCAGGTAGGTCTTGCGGGGATTCTCCTTGGGCAACGTGCCGCCCCCCACGTGGTAAACCACAGCCGAAGGGACACACACGATGCCATACCCGCGGCTGCGCAACCGCCAGCAGAAATCAATCTCTTCCATGTGGGCGAAAAAGCGGGCGTCCAGCCCGCCGACCTCGCGATAGACGGACGAACGCACCATCAAAGCCGCTCCCGTGGCCCAAAACACGGATGCCGCCTCATCATACTGGCCCTCGTCGCACTCCACCGTGCCCAAAATGCGGCCCCGACAATAAGGATAGCCCAAAGCATCCAAGTAGCCGCCTGCCGCACCGGCATATTCAAACATCTGTGGAGCATGCCAACTCAATATCTTGGGTTGGCAAGCTGCCACTCCGGGATGAGCCTCCAAATAATCCAGCATAGGGGAAACCCAATCGTTCCTGACCTCCACGTCCGAATTCAACAAGATGAAATATTCGGCCTCTATCCGCGAAAGGGCTTGATTGTAGCCCTCGGCAAAACCGTAGTTCTGCTCCAACGGAATGGTCTTCACCGCAGGAAACTCCTCGGCAAGAAAAGCCAGCGAACCGTCGGAAGAAGCATTGTCGGCCACGTAGACCTCGCCCCGCGTATGGGCCAGCACTCCCGGCAGGAAGCGCCGGAGCATCTCCTTCCCGTTCCAATTCAATATCACCACAGCAACTTTGTCCATCGCCCTCTTCTCCTATATTATAATAAGGTAGCGCGCAAGGCTGTCCGGTCGCCATTGAAACCGCCCAACCGCACGCGCACGATTTGATTGTCCAACGACTCATCCACCGGTAGTTCCACCCGGATATAATTCGCCGTGAAGCCGTGCATCACGCCCGGCACCTTGGATTTCTCCAGCAAGACCTCGGCCTCAGTTCCCACATGGCGACCATAGAAAGCCTCCAACTTCTGGTCGGAAAGCTCCAACAGGCGCTGGCTACGACGATGCTTCTCTTCGGGCGGCACGGCATGCTCTATCTTCAAGGCCATGGTGCCCGGACGTTCCGAATAGCTGAACACATGCAACTGGCTGACATCCAACGAACGGATAAAGTCGTACGCTTCATCGAAGTATTCCGCGGTTTCACCACGAGTACCCACAATCACATCCACGCCGATAAACGCATCGGGCATCAGTTCCTTGACCTTCGCAATCTTGTCGGCAAAGAAGGCCGTTGTATAGCGGCGGCGCATCAGCTTCAGCACCGCATCGCTCCCGCTCTGCAGCGGAATGTGGAAATGGGGCATGAAGGCACGCGACGAAGCGCAATAAGCCAACACCTCGTCCGTCAGCAGGTTTGGTTCGATGGAAGAGATGCGGTAACGGGCTATACCTTCCACTTGGTCGAGAGCCTCCACCAAATCCAGGAAACTCTCTCCCGTGGTCTTGCCGAAATCTCCGATATTCACACCGGTCAGCACAATCTCGCGACCGCCGCCGGCTGCCGCTTGCTCAGCCTGACGCACCAGGGAGGCAATGCTCCCGTTACGGCTTCGCCCACGGGCGTATGGTATCGTACAATAAGTGCAATAGTAGTCGCAACCGTCCTGTACCTTCAGAAAATAACGGGTGCGATCGCCGCACGAGCACGAGGGCACAAACGTACGGATGTCTTTCGTGGGCACGGTATGGGCTTCGTGCCCGGCATCAGACAACTGCCGCCCTTCGGCAGGCAGCAAAGGCAAACGCGCTTCCAAATAACTCAGGATATCGCCTTTCTGCTCCGCCCCCAACACCAAATCCACCCCGTCGATGGCCGACACGACGTCTGGCTTCAATTGGGCATAACATCCCGTCACCACCACAAAGGCTCCCGGATGCAGCCTCACCAACTTATGGATGGCCTGACGGCATTTGTGATCGGCCACTTCGGTCACAGAACATGTGTTCACCACACAAATATCGGCACACTCGCCATCCTTCACCGTCCGCACGCCCGCCTGTTGCAACAACTGCCCCACCGTGGAGGTCTCGGCAAAGTTGAGTTTACAGCCCAACGTGAAATAAGCGGCTTTCTTCCCCTCAAAAACGGATGCTCCTGTCATACACAACTATAGGTTTATTGGTCCTTCAAATCTCAATTCAACCGCAAAGTTACATAATAATATGGAATGTCGCGCGGCTCACTCAAAAAATTAACAGTGCGCAAGCTGTTGATTTATTGCCTTTTATATAAAAAGATAAAAAACTCATCAAAAAAAAATGGTGTTAAGAGTACAACGTATCGAAAAAGTGTATACCTTTGCACTGTTTTAATAAGCAATTGATTGTTTTACAGATTTAAAAAAGCAAAAAAATGAAAAAGTTAGCATTTATGTTCGTAGCTTTCGCAGCTATTTCTTTCGCTTCTTGCGGTAACAAAACTTCTCAGGCTGAAACTGCCGTTGACACCGACACTGTTGCCGTAGAGGAAGTAGTTGAAGAAGTTGTTGACAGCGCTGCTGTTGATACTACTGCTGCCGAGGCTGTTGCCGACAGCGCTGCTGCTGAAGCTCCTGCTGCTGAATAAATTCAAGTTCAGCTCAGCACGAACTTAAAAAGAGAAAAGGAGGTCATACGCGAGTATGGCCTCCATTTTTTTATCCTTAAACAGTCCTATACACTCTGCATGCCGCAAGAGGAACAATCCGAAAAGGCATAAAAAAAGGGAATACCCGCCTCAAACGAGCATTCCCATTATGATAATAACACACAATTGATTATCTTCTCAATCAAGCTTCCTCGGCCACTACTTCAAAGGGCACCTCTACGGAAACCTCCTTGTGCAGTTTGATTGTAGCCTGATAAGAGCCAACCTCTTTCACATCCTTCACTACAATCATCTTGCGGTCGATTTCGAAGCCGAGCTTCTTCAGTTCGTCGGAAATCTGCAAACTGTTCACTGAGCCATAGATAGAACCCGTGGCGCTCACCTTCGTGGGGATGGTCAGCGACACGCCAGCCAACTTGTCGGCCACAGCCTGCGCTTCGTTCTTGATTTTCTCCAGCTTGTGGGCGCGTTGTTTCAGTTCCTCAGCAAGCATCTTACGAGCCGACGGAGAGGCGATGACAGCCTTACCAGTAGGGATAAGATAGTTACGGCCGTAACCCGGCTTCACATTCACGATGTCGTTCTTGTAGCCCAAGCCTACAATGTCTTCTTTCAATATAATTTCCATGCTAGCTTCCTCCTTTAATTATTTCATCAAATCCGTTACAAAGGGAAGAAGAGCCAAATGGCGGGCTCTCTTGATGGCCTGCGCCACACGACGCTGATACTTCAAGGAAGTGCCCGTGATGCGGCGGGGCAGGATTTTACCCTGCTCGTTCAAGAACTTCTTCAGGAATTCAGGATCCTTGTAATCGATGTACTTGATGCCGCTCTTCTTGAAACGGCAATATTTTTTCTTCTTCACGTCGACAGTCGGCGGAGTCAAATATCTGATTTCTGATTGCTGTGCCATGATTGTTAATCCTCCTTTTTAACTTTGTTGTTTCTTCTCTTCTCAGCATACTCTGCTGCGTACTTCTCCATCTTTACGGTCAGGAAGCGAAGCACTCTTTCGTCACGACGGAAATTGATTTCCAGCGTCTTGATCACTTCGGGCTGCGCCTTGAACTCCATGAGGACATAGAAGCCGGTGGATTTCTTTTCAATGGCGTAAGCCAACTTTTTCAGGCCCCAATTCTCTTCGTTGAGAATCTCTGCCCCATTGTCGGTGAGGATTCCCCTGAACTTGGCGACCGCTTCCTTCATCTGATCATCAGATAAAACGGGAGTTAAAATGAAAACGGTTTCGTATTGATTCATAATACGTTAAATAAATAAATTAATATTGTTATTGCAAATGCGGTGCAAAAGTACACTTTTATCCCCGATTATGCAAATTTTTTTGCGCTTAATTCCGCATTTTCCGATTGCCTTCCGCTGTCGGCATCGCTCCCGGGCCGCGGTTTTAATGAATTTTAATGCCCGAACACGGCCTCGGTCTGTAAGAAATGTCATATCTTTGTATTACAAGAATTATATGGAAACATGATCGAGCAATTCAATTTCGACATCAAACTCATATTTGCCATCCTGAACGGGAAGGTGTCGGCTGCCATCAACCGCAAACTCTACCGAAATTTCAGGCAATACAACGTGGACATCACCCCGGAGCAGTGGACCGTGTTGCTCTACTTATGGGAAAAAGACGGCGTCACGCAGCAAGAACTATGCAACGCCACGTTCAAAGACAAGCCGAGCATGACGCGGCTCATCGACAACATGGAGCGGCTGAACCTCGTGGTCCGGATTGCCGGGAAAGCCGACAGGCGCATCAACCTGATACACCTTACCAAGAAAGGACGGGATTTGGAAGACAAGTCGCGTTTCGTGGCCAACAAGACGCTGAAAGAGGCCCTCCAAGGGCTTACGCTGGAAGAATTAAGCGTCAGCCAGGAAGTGCTGAGGAAGGTGTTTATGAACACAAAGGACTAAAATGCCGCCTTCCTTGTTTTTTTTTTATGAAAAGTTTCGGTGTTTAAATAATTATGTGTTAATTTGTAGGCCGAATCAAGGGAAACATATAAAAAGAAACATACGATGAACAGTTTATTATTGAAAAATCTGGGTATTCTCATGATCGTCTTGGGAACCGTGGTGTTGGTACTGAGTTTTGTGTGCAACTGGCTTGACTACAATTGGCCGAACGGCTTGGCCTTGCTGGTCATCATTGCAGGAATCATCGTCCACATCATCATGAACAAGAAGATACAGGATTAAATGAGCAAAAAGAATCCCCGGCAGCCCGAAAGGTTGCCGGGGATTCTTTTTGCCCGCTGGTTGCGGACAAGCGCCCGGACATCAGCCCAGGCAAGCTTCGTCGTCATTCCGCCTGCGCTTTCCGGTCGGCGATGTTGTCTCCTTCCGTGGGAGCGAGCGCCTCGTCGAAATCCGTCAAACCGGCCTTGACCAGCAGGTTGTACCAGCTGAGCAGTTTCTTGATGTCAGTAGGATACACGCGGTCGCGGTCGAAGTTAGGCAACACTTCCTCGAAATAAGCCGCCAATTCCTCACGCGAAGCTTTCTTATAGTCGAAAGCGGCGGGCTGCCCGTTCTCTTTTTCCTTCACCTTGTTCAACACCTTCCGCAAGGGCACTTCGCCGTTTTCCGTATACATGGCGATGTCCGCCAGCGAAATCACCTTGTCGGCCGAGAATGCGGGCATGCGCTTCTTGGCCTCGTCCAACGTCTCCACAATCAAACTGCGGTTTCCTCTGGAAACCAACCTATACAATCCAGGTTTGCCTGAAATGGCTAAAATCGTTTCTAACATATCTGTGTCTACATTATTTATATTCCAAAACGGTTGCAAAGATAGCCGTTCGGCTTCTTTTATTCAAAATCTTCCTTCTAAAAAAGCTTAATCCCGTGGCTGGCGTTCACGCGCCATCCTCGCGAGCAACTCTTTCAACGCAGGCTCCACGTCTGCCCCGCTGCCGTTGTCCACCACGTAGCGCGCCCTTGCCCGCCGCTCCGCGTCCGGCATCTGGGCGGCCATGCGCGCCTTCACCTGGCACTCCGTCGCGCCGTCGCGCTTCATGGCCCGCTCCAGGCACACGTCCTCGGGCGCCACGACCAACAGCACTTCGTCCACTAGCCGGTCGAATCCCGACTCATAGAGAATGGCACACTCCATGGCCACCAAGGGAGCGTCCTGGCCCGCCGCCCACCGCAGGAAGTCGTCCTGCACGGCGGGATGCACCAGTCCGTTGATGCGCCGCGCGTGTTCGGGCGAACCGAACAGATAGGCGGCCACCCTTGCCTTGTCGGGCTTCCCGTCCGCCCCATAGGCTCCGGGGCCCAGCAAAGCCGTCAGCCCCCGGCGGATGTCGGCCGACTCTTGCATGAGGCGCTTGGCCTCGCGGTCGGTGTCATACACGGGAATGCCCCATCGGCGCAACACTCCGGCCACATGGCTCTTTCCGCTACCGATGCCTCCCGTTATACCTATCTTTAATGGCGGCTTATTCATTCTCCTCCTGCACTTGTTCTATCAGATAGTCCACCTCGGGCGGTTCAATGCGCACGTTCGACACCCCGGCCGGCATGGATTTCAGGTGAAGCTTGAGCTTGGTGCTGTCCACTTTCAGGAGTTCCTCATAAGTGACGGCCAGCACGAAGTCGTCTTCCGTGATGTCCTTGAACCGGCTCATTCCCACGCGGAAAGTGACGTTCACCTTCGAGGGGAATGTCCTGAGGTCCTTGCTTCCGGGGAAGTTGATGCCGATGACAGGCACCGCCACCGTCTTTTCCGTGTACAAGTCCACCTTGGCGTTCATTTCCACGCGGTCGGGGATGAACTTGGCCCCCCGTGCCCTGTGGAGCCCCAACACGACTTTCTTGTCCGCTTCCAACCCCTCAAGGTATACCGGCACCGTCGGGGCCTCGGTAATGGTGTCCAAGATGGCTTCGGGGGCGAGCACTTCCACAGAGTCGGGCACGAAGCCGATGCGCTGCAGGTAATATTCGGGCGAGGTGGACACCGAGCCCGAAAGCCTGACGGGCACCTTCTTCCTCGCCCCCTTGCTGAAGAAATATTCCAACGTGTCGGGCTTCACGGAGACAATCTGCGTGGAAGAGAGCACTTGCGCCTGCACCTTTTTCAGCACGTCGGCCAACTGCACGGACACGCGCCCGCCCGGTTCTCCCCTGTCGTAATCGCCGTAATCGACCCTCACCGGCGCCAGCTCCGTGCCATACAGGTAGCGCACCAGCACCGTGCCCTTATCCTTCACCGCCACGCTGAGTTCTTGCGGCAGTTCGGAAGTGATGACCACGTCCGAAGGCACATGCTCGAGCTTCAAGGGCACCTTGAGCCTCACTTCAAACTCTTCGTTGAGCGATTGCAGGAGCCAAAAGGCGGCCGAGACGAAGAAGAACAACAAAAAAATCAAGAACTCCTTGTTTTTGGGCCCCAACAAGAAGTTCTTGACTGTCGTATAAAGTTTCTTTCTCCGGACGGAATCCATGTTCGGTTACTTACCCGAGGCCGTATCGGCCTGCGCATTGGCATACACGGAATTCTTCGCTATCTTGATTTTCACGCCCGAAGCGATTTCCACCATCAGCGTGTTGTCCATCTCGTTCACTTCCTTCACCTTCCCGTAGATGCCTCCGGCCGTCACGATGTCCGTTCCCGGGACGATGCTGTTCCTGAACTTCTGTATTTCCTTCTGCTTCTTGTTCTGCGGGCGAATCATAAAGAAGTACATGATGGCGAAAATCACCACCATCATGATAATCATGGACATGCCTCCGCCGCTTTGCTGCTGCAATAAAACTGTCGTAAAATTCATAACTGTATTACTTAATTAATTGTTTTCGTCAGAACCTTCTCTGCCATCAGCTTCTTCGCGATGACGTCCAGCAGGCCGTTCACGTAAGCTCCGCTCTTGGGCGTGCTGTACACCTTGGCGATGTCCACGTATTCGTTGAGCGTCACGCTGAGCGGGATGTTGGGGAACGTGAGGATTTCCGCCAAGGCAATCTGCATGATCACCAAGTCCATCAGGGCAATGCGGTTGAACTCCCAGTTCTTCGTGTTGTCGCTCACCAGCTTGCGATAGTAGTCCGCGTTGAGCAAGGTGTTGCGAAACAACTTATGGGCGAACTCGCGGTCTTCCTCGTCCTTGAATTCCGGCAACAGTTCCTGGTCGGCCCCGTTGGCCTCGTCGAAGCGCTTGATAGTCTTCAGCACGAACGTGTCCACGATGAACTTGTCATCGTTCCAATACAGGCTCATGTCCTCCAGCAACGAATCCAGCTCCTCGTTGTTGCTGATGATGTTCTTATATATTTTGCGCCACAACTCCCGGTCCTGTGCATACGACGACTCGGGAGAGGCCATATACTCCTTATAATAATCCGTCTCTTGGATTTGCTTGTAGAGCGACCGCACAAAGCTTTCCTCATTGGCCCAATTCTTCTTCTGGTTCTCGCGGAAGTCCAGCAACTGCTTGTTCACCTCCAACTGCAGGATGAAGCGGTTGTCCACAAACTTCCGGCTCGGTGGCTCGCCCACCTTGATGCGGTTATACCTGTTTTGGGCCGTCTCTACGGCGCGTTCGGCTATCCGGTTGATCTCCACCATCAAGGTCAAGAGATAATTGTATAAATCGTATGCCTTGCCCAGGCTGAAAAACAATTCTTTCTCCGCTGTGTCGATGTTTTTCCCCCCGTTCTGGTAATAAGCATAAGTGATCTGGACAACCTTTAAACGTATAATCTCCCTATTTATCATCGTAATATAATAATTGCGATGCAAAAGTACGTATTTTATAGGGAAAAGGACTATCTTTTCGTCTTTTTTTTTGGATGTTTTAAAAAATATTCTCAATTTTGAAGCAAATTACTCTAAAACGCAGAATATGGAAGATTTCAAGAAGAGCCAAGAGAATGAGAAGGAGATCGTTTTTTCCAAAACCGTGAAGGCCGGGAAGCGCATTTATTATGTCGACGTCAAGAGGAATAAGAAAGGAGAACTTTTCCTCGCTATCACGGAAAGCAAGAAAATCGTCTCGAACGATGAGGAATCGCCGTCCGTCAATTTCGAGAAGCACAAAATATTCCTCTACCACGAGGACTTCGACAAGTTCATGGCCAGCCTCGGCGAAGCCATCGACTACATCAAGAAGGAACAGCCCGGCATCGCGCCGCGCCCGGCACAGCCCGCCCATGAGGACGAAGAAGCCGCGCCGCAGGACTTGCACATCGACATGGATTTGGATGACATCAGCCTCGGCGGGAAGTAACCAGAGCACCGCCCGCCTTCTACGCACCCCCTGCGAACCCACGCCTGCGCCCCCTTCCGCACCGAAGGGGGCGTGACCCTTTTTCTGCCCGCGCCCCTCTTCCGGCCAACAGTCTTCCCCCTCCTCCGTTTCCCCGTCCCCACCCTTTGCCGTTCCCCTGCCCGTCCTGTCAGGGGCGGAAGCGACAGGCGCCGGGCACAAGCATCCGAAGATAAAACAAATTTTACAGTGCTCTCATTCAACCGCGACTACCAACACCTATGGCCCACCAAGCGGCAACCTGATGCGGAATGAAAGCCCCGCCCTTCTCCAACGGCCGTTCAAAAACCTCTGGGCTCACCATCCTCACCATACAATCCCACCACCACACGGACAACACTGGCGCGCCCCGCCGCGACGTCGAGCGGAACGCGCCGGCGTGCTTTGCGGAGAAGACTCGAGTACTCTGCGGCAAGTACTCGAGTACTCTCCGCAAAGTACGATTCGGGACTCCGCACGCCGCCCGTCCGCCTTCACCGTCCGCGACCGCCGTTTCCCGCTTCCGCGTCCGCGGCTTTGCCACACGCCGCCGCCGGACATACGGCGCTCCGGAGCGGCAAGAAAGATTCCGCCCAGTCGGCCGGCCGGCAGACGCCGGCACGTTGCGACCAGCGAATCGGTCTTCCACATCGATTATAAATCATTACATTCTTCTTGGATATCCGCAAGAGCACCGGAACGACGGGGCTCACATAAAAACAATCTCCCCCGGCAAGCTGCCATCCATGGCGGCCCGCCGGGGGAGATTGTTTTTCCGCGTCGGGAGAGTTACTGGTTCACGGCCTGGCCTTTCAGCACGGCTGCGCCGTTGGTCGGCAACGTGAGCTTGAACTTGCCGTTCTTGCCCACCTTGGCGTCTTCCATGGTCGGCGTCTTCCCGTCCTTGCCGTCGTGATAGTAATCCACTTCGCTGCCGGCCAGCATCGGGAGTTCCACGGTGAGTTTCAGCGTTTCCTTCCCGGCGTTCATGGCGGCCACGTACCAGTCCTGCCCATGGCGGCGGGCCAGCACGACGTAGCGTCCGGGATAGCCGTCGATGAAGCGCACCTCGTCCCATGTGGTGGGCACGGCCTTCAGGAAGTCAAGCTCAAAGGCCGGCACGTCCGTCAGATTGTTCGGCGTGATGGCGAAGTTCTGGATGGGATTCTGGTATACCACGGCTGCTGCCAGCTGGAAGATGTCGGTGGTGACGCGGGTTGTGCCGCCGTCGTTCCCCTTGTTCAGGCGTTTGTTGAGGAATGTGCCGCCATACTCCATGCAGCCCAACGAATTGCGGATGAAGGGATGCAGGCAGGCGTTGAAGGCCTCGTTGTCGCAGAAACTCTGGTTGAACACCATGTTCTCAGAAGCCAGCACGGCCTCGCTGCCCACGTAGTTGGGATACATGCGTTCCCAGCCTCGCGGCATGGTGCACCCGTGGAAGATGACCATCAGGCCGAAGTCGTCGGCATCGCTCAGGATGGCCTCGTAGAGGCGCATGGTTTCCTGCTTGTCGCCGCCGAAGAAGTCAACCTTCACGCCTTTCACGCCCTGCTCCTTGAGCCAGCGCATCTCCTTCTTGCGGGTGATGGGGTCGCACATGATGTTGATGGGGCCCTGCTGGATGTCGTTCCAATAACCGCTGGAACTGTACCAGAGGAAAAGCTCCACACCCTTGCTGCGGGCATAGCGGATGAGTTCCTCCATGCGCTCGTGGCCGATGTTCGTGTCCCACCAGTTGTCCACCAGCGTGTATTCAAAGCCCATGGCTGCGGCCAAGTCGATGAAGCGCACCTGGTCGTCGTAGTTGATGCTGCCGTCCTGCCAAACGATCCAGCTCCATGTGCCCCGGCCATACTTATACTTGTTTTGGGTGGTGAAGCGCGGTTCCACCACGTCCCACGTGATGGTGGTCTCCACGATGGGCGCCAAGTCTTTCGCCACGGTCAGCGTGCGCCAAGGCGTGTAGCCCGGCAGTGCGAAAGCCGGTTCCACCGTGCCATTGCCGTTGTTCTCCTCGGGCATGGGGAACTCCAGTTTGTAGAGCCCGTCCTGCGCATCGCCCAAGCGGGAAGCACAGTAGCGGCTGTCCACGCCGGTCTCGCCCACCAGCACCCAACCGTCTTCGCCCACGTGGAAGAGGCAGGGGAAGGTGTAGCCGTGCCCGTATTGCGAACGCTCGCTCATCGCCGCGTCGGCCTTGTAGACTTCCTCATAGCTGGGCTTCGTGCGCTTCCAGCCAATCATGGCGTCGCTCTGCGGGGTGAGGAAAGTGGTGGTCTTGCCGGGGAACTGGAAACCTGTGGCTTCCGACATCACTCTCACGCTGCCCGTCTCGCCGGGCTTGAGCAGATGGTAGCGGAAAGCCACGTTGTGGTCTTCCACCACGAATTCCACTTCCATTTCCTGCTTCTTGGCGTTGGCCAGCCTCACGGTGAAGGTCGTGGCCTTCTTGTCCACGCGGCTCGCCTTGCTGCGCTCCAGGTCGTAGCGAATGTCGCGCTCTCCCGCCTGGTCCTTCACCCACGTCAGTCCGCGGCTGAAGTCGCCGTAGTTCGTCACCAGTCCCAGCGGAGAATCCTCCACCATCATGACTTCCTTCTTTCCGTCCTTGTCTTCGGCGTAATAGCCCACCTTATAATAAGGTTGCCCGTCGCCTTTCAACCCCACTTTCAGGAACGTCTTCCCGTCGGGGCTGACCACTGTCTTCTCGTCCTGCAGAACGGCTGCCATGGCCGCGGGCAAGGGCCCGCAAGCCGGCATGGCCAGCAATGCCGTAGTGCCCGCCGCAGACATCATTCCGGCTAAGATGATAGCCGCAAAAAAGTTTTTCTTCATCGTTCTTTTTGTTTTTTAGTGAATTGTATCTTTGATTATTGTCGAAAATTCAAGTCCTTCATGCCGGGAATGGCGGATAGCTCCGGGAAAACGTGCAAAGTTACGGCTTGGTTATCGGACGCGCAATAGTCAAAATTAACCAAACGCACTTCCGGCCGCCCCTCTCACTTCCCGAACTGGTAGCCGCGGAAGAGCTTGCCGCTCCCCTCCAGGTCGGCCCCGAAATAGAATCCGGGCTGGGTGGGCTGGTTGTAGGCCACGTTTTCCGTCACGATGCTCAGGCGGTAGGGACGGTCTTCCAGAAACGTGTGGAAACGGTAAGCCGTAGGCAACGGGGACACATACACCCGCAGGGCCTTGCTGTCCGCCGTGCGCACCACCACCTCCTCGCGCCAGTCGCCCACGATGTCGCCTTGCAGGCAGGGGTTGCTCTTCGTGCCGTTGTTGAAACTGCACCCGTCGAACTTCGCCAACGGGCGACACTCCCGGGCCGTCCAGTCGTATTTGCTCACCGTCTCGTGGTCCAGCATCTCGCGGAGCAGGTCGCCGTCCCACCACACAGCCATATTCATGGGCAATCCCTTAGGCGAATCGCACACCACTTCACCTTTTATATTACGTATGCCTCCTGAAGCCGACGACCACATCTCCACGCCGTAGTTCGTCGGGTCGATGTCCGCCGCCATGCAGCGCCCCACGTCCTTGCCCGAAGGCAACTGGAAGATGACTTTCCCGGTGGCGGCGTCGCGGAAGTCGCTCCCGTCGCGCCGGTTTTCGTGGCAGTCCCACACCTGCAGGCGGTCCGACGAAGGGTCGAAGGCCGTCAGGTGAAGGGCGTCACCATGCCCCATGCCCGTGTTGTAAAGCCCCGTGCCGTCGTGGTCGATGGCACAAGAACCGTAAGTTATCTCGTCGCACCCGTCGCCGTCCACGTCGGCCACGCGAAGGTTATGGTTGCCCTGCCCGGCATAGGAAGCCCAGCGGGCGGAATCGGTGTCGAACACCCAGCGCGACTTCAGTTGCCGGCCGTCCCAGTCGAAGGCCGCCAGCACGCTGCGGGTGTAATAACCGCGGCACATCACCACGCTCGGATGCCGTCCGTCGAGATAGGCCACGGCGGCCAGATAGCGCTCACTGCGGTTGGCATAATTGTCGCCCCAGTCGTCCAGCCGGCCGCGGGGCGGAATGTAGTCAATCGTCTGCAAGGCTTCGCCCGTCCGGCCGCTGAACACCGTCAGGAATTCCGGTCCGGAAGCGATGTAGCCCTTGCGGCCCGGCAGGGTGTCGCCCACTCCCACGCGGTAATCGGCCTCGGGGTCGCCAATCATTTTCCCCTGTCCGTCGACGGTCCCGTCGGCCGTCTTGGCCACCACCTCGGCACAGCCGTCGCCGTCCAGGTCGTAAACCATGAACTGCGTGTAGTGGGCCCCGGCGCGGATGTTTCGTCCCAAGTCGATGCGCCACAGACGCCGCCCGTCCATCTTGTAAGCATCCAGGAACACCGTCCCGGTAAAACCGCTATGCGAATTGTCCTTGGAATTTGTTGGGTCCCACTTCAGCACGATTTCCATCTCCCCGTCGCCGTCCACGTCGCCCGCCGAAGCGTCATTGGCCACATAGGAGCAAGACGAGCCGTCGGGCATGAGCTGGCTCTCGGGTTGCAGCAAGGGAATCTCCAGATAACCGCACGGGGCATCGGCCGGCAGCACACACGCTCCCCGCCCGTCGGGCAATTCGCGCCCGTCCACCACGGGCCGCACCTCATAGCGGGCAGCCCGCGTCGAAGCGTTCGGGTCGAAAAACTGGGTGGACACAGCCACCGGTTCGGGCGTGAGCCGCTCACCGTCGCGATAAACATTGAACGCCACCCGCAACGGGTCGGACGACAAATAGCGCCAGCCCACCATCACCGTGTCGGGCGACGTGCGCACCGCCACCGCCCCGCGTCCCAGACGCTCCACTCCTGCCTGACGGGAACCATCGTCGGCGGCATACGCCCCCGCAGGCTCCACCGCGCACCCCAGCCCCAAGGCCAACATGCAACCCAAAATCTTATTGAAGTTATTTTTCATGTCCGTTCCAGTTAATGATGTTGCAAAATTAAGAAAAAACAAACAAGGAAGAGGGGGAGCAGACTGATAAAATCTATTAAAATATTTAGGTTTGCCCGCAGAAATCCATAAAAACAAAGGGAACCTTACCCGAAAATCCATTATATTTGCAAAAGATAATCTGCATGCGGACAACGGCAAGCCTGCCCGCTTTCGGCCCGCCCGCACCTTTTTGGGACAAGGGGAAACGGCCGGCCACCGCCACCGTCCCTCCCAAAAGAGACAGGAACGGCATGCACGAGACTGAGAACATGAGAACATACCATATCATAAAGACCCTGCGCACTTGCGCCCTGCTTCTCCTGGCTTTTGCCGGAAGCACGTTGCCCCTGCGCGCCGTGGCCATGACGGCCGGTTCCGACCGGTTCACGCTGGTCATCGACGCGGGGCATGGCGGGAAAGACCCGGGCGCCATCGGCCGCTTCTCGCGCGAAAAGAACATCAACCTCTCCGTGGCCAAAGCCTTCGGCCAGCTGGTGGAGCGGAATTGCCCGGACGTGAAAGTGGTCTACACCCGCAAGACCGACGTCTTCATCCCCCTGGCCCGCCGGGCGGAAATCGCCAACGAGGCCAAAGCCGACCTCTTCGTATCCATCCACACCAACGCCTTGCCCGGAAAGGCCATCAGCCGCGGGGCCGAAACCTACACGCTGGGTATGGCCCGCGCCGAAGAGAACCTGGAAGTGGCCAAACGGGAAAACTCCGTCATCCTGGTGGAGGACGACTATCAGGAACGCTATGAAGGATTCGACCCGAAATCCGCCGAAAGCTACATCATATTCGAACTGATGCAGGACCAGCACATGGCCCAAAGCGTGGAATTCGCCCGGATGGTGCAAAAAGAATTCAGGACCACCGGCGGGCGGCAGGACAAAGGCGTGCACCAGGCGGGCTTCCTCGTGCTGCGGGAAACCAGCATGCCCAGCGTGCTCATCGAACTGGGATATATCTCCACCCACGACGAGGAGACGTTCCTCAACTCGCAAAATGGCATCCGGAAAATGAGCCAAAGCATCTATAACGCCTTCCTGGACTACAAGAAAGCCCAGACCAAGGCCGCAACCAACGCAACGGACAGCACGGACGCCGGCACAGAAACGCCCGACACACAAGCCACGGAAAGCGCGGCCGAAGACATGCCGGCCACCGACATCGGGCAACTCACGCAAAGCCAGGACGCCGCACCGGAAGCGGCAACCGCGCAGCGGGAAACGGCTCCGCAGGCCGCGGCCGACAGCCGCCCGGTGTTCAAAGTGCAACTGCTGGCTTCCACCCGGCAAATCCCGGCCGGAAGCGCCCGCTTCAAGGCGCTCTTGCCCGTGGACTCCTACAAGGAAGGCAACTATTACAAGTACACCTACGGGGCAACCACCGACTACCGCGAAGCGGTGAAGATACGCAACAAGGTGAAAGAAAACTTCGAAGGGGCCTTCATCGTGGCCTTCAAGAACGGACAAAAGATGGAACTGCAAAAGGCCATCAACGAATATAAAAAGAACCAATAAACGAAAAGACTGTCATGAAATTCCTTACGAAAGAGGTCAAAATCGGACTTACCGGCATCATCGCGCTCGCAGCGCTCTTCGTCGGGCTTAACTTCCTGAAGGGCATCAACCTGTTCAAGTCCAGTAATTCCTATTATATAGAGTTCGCCGACATCAAGGGACTGGCCAAATCCGGACCGGTATTCGCCAACGGATACAGGATTGGCGTGGTGCACAACATCGAGTACAACTACCAGAACCCGGGACACGTGGTGGTGGAAATCAGCGTGGACGACAACATGCGCCTCCCCAAAGGCACCGAGGCCAAACTGGTGACCGCCATGCTGGGAGGATGCGACCTGCACCTGACCCTGCCCACACAAGCACAAGAGAGCTACGCGCCGGGCGACACGCTCAAGGGCACCGACTCGGACGGGCTGATGGACAAGGCGGAAGCCATGCTCCCGCAAGTGGAACAAATCGTGAGCAAGGTGGACACGCTCATCTCCACGCTCAACACCTTGGCGGCCAACCCCAACCTGGCGGCCATCATGAGCAACGCAAATGAAATCACGGCCAACCTGAGCGCCAGCAGCCGGCAACTCAACGCATTGCTGCGCAACGACATGCCGCAACTGACGGGCAAGATGAACCGGATTGGAGACAACGTCGTCACGCTGACCGACAACCTGAACCAGCTCGACCTGCAAGGCACGCTTGCCAAAGTGGACACCACGCTGAACTACGTGCAGCTCATGACCGAAAAGATGAACCGGAAGGACAACACGCTGGGACTGCTGCTCAACGACAGCACGCTCTACAACAACCTGAGCAACACGGCCGGCAGCGCCAACAACCTGCTCATCGACCTGAAAGAGCACCCGAAACGCTACGTCCACTTCTCGCTCTTCGGACGCAAGGAATAAGGGACACACAACAAACAGACAAGACGCGATGAACCGCGCCTCTACAAAAGGGGACGAAACCGGAAGCCCTTGGCGGCACCACACTGCCGGCGATGAATGTAGAGACGCGGTTCATCGCGTTTCCATTCCCTGCGGAACATCCATCCCCCACCGGGGCCTCACTCTCATAGCCCGCCCCGGAAGCAGGGCTGCCAAGCGCCAGTCCGACGGGCATCGCCCCCGCCTCCGGACGCCCCGCTGCGGAAAACGGGCGTACGCCATGCGGAATACCGAGTTGTACTCTGCGGCAAGTACGCGAGTACTTTGCGGAGAGTACGCGAGTACTTTGCGGAGAGTACGCGAGTACTTGCCGCAGGGTACGCTGACGAGCTCCGCCCGGCACGGCGCCGCATCGGGCAAGGCGGGGCCACGGCGGCCTCCCCGAAGCCGGCTCCCCAAGGCCCGAAAGCGCGCCGGAACACGCCAAAAACCTATCTCACATTAGCCCAAACACTTATAAAAAAGCAAGCAAAAAAGCCAATATTATTTTTTTATTTTTTATCGTTCTGACTGCAAGGATTTTAAATCTTCGGCAACGCCCGGCACGCCAAATCCCATTTGTTTTTATCATGGAATATTGCGAAATTTGCAGTGTAGAAGTTATAGTAAAGTCATCGGATAAACACAATTATCAATGGAAGGCCTAGCGCAATCGCTATGGACAGACCAATGTCTGCCCATCATCCGCAACAACGTAGACGAGAAACAATTCAGGACGTGGTTCGACCCCATCCGCATCATCTCGTTCGAGCAGCAAGTGCTGACGTTCGGCTTGCCGAGCCAGTACTTCTATGAGTTCTTGTCGGAACACTTCGGACGACTCATTTTCTCCGTTGTCAGAAGAGTCTTCGGAGAAGACACCCAACTGAAATACAGCCTGATGGTGGACCAAACCCACCACCTGACCGTGGACATCGAGCCGGTCAGCTCGCAAGTCATGCCCGCCAGGGCGCGGCAGGCCGCCGACGGCAACAAAGCCCCCTCGCCCCTGCAGGCCCCCATGCCGCAGGACCTTGACCCGCAACTGAACCGGAACTACAATTTCGAGAACTTCATCGAGGGGATGAGCAACAAACTGCCGCGCTCCGTGGGGCAGGCCATCGCGGAGCACCCCAAGCAGACCACCTTCAACCCCCTCTTCATCTACGGCCCCTCTGGCGTGGGCAAGACCCACCTGGTGAACGCCATCGGTACGCGCATCAAAGAGCTGTACCCGATGAAGCGCGTGCTCTACGTCTCCGCCCACCTCTTCCAAGTGCAATACACCGACTCCGTGCGCAAAAACACGGTGAACGACTTCATCAACTTCTACCAGACCATCGACGTGCTCATCATCGACGACGTACAAGAATTTGCCAGCCTGACCAAGACGCAGAACACATTCTTTCACATATTCAACCACTTGCACCAGAACGGCAAACAGCTCATCCTGACCTCCGACCGGCCGCCCACAGCCCTGCAAGGCATGGAAGACCGCCTGCTGACCCGCTTCAAATGGGGCCTGCTGGCAGAGCTGGAGAAGCCCAACCAGCAGCTGCGCCACGACATACTGGAAAGCAAAATCCGGCGGGAAGGACTGAAGATACCCGAGGACGTGGTGGACTTCGTGTCGGAAAACGTGAACGACAGCGTGCGCGAGCTCGAAGGCGTGGTCAACTCGCTCATGGCCTACTCCGTGGTGTGGAACCGCGACATAGACCTGCCGCTGGCCGAACAAATACTGAAACGGGCCGTCAAGACGGAGAACAAGCCCATCACGATAGACATGATTCTGGACAAGGTGTGCAACTACTTCAACGTGAAGCAGGAGGACGTGTTCACCAAATGCCGCAAACAGCCCGTGGCGCAGGTGCGGCAAATCGCCATGTATCTGGCACAGAAGCACACGAACCTCTCACTGGCCCGCATCGGCGCCCTCATCGGCAAGCGGACCCATGCCACCGTGCTCCACTCCTGCAACGTGGTGGAAGACCGCCTGCACGTGGACAAGAACTTCAAATCGAAGATGGACGAAATAGAAAAGCTGCTGAAAGCACGGTAATATAATGAAAAAGGAACGAACTAGAGAGAGGGCCTCGTCCGTGTGCGGACGAGGCCCTCTCTGTTACTACAAATAATGCCCCGTTTTCCTTACTTCTTGATAATCTTGACGGTCTTACGGCTCACGCCGTCACTCATCGTCAACAGATACAAACCTTTACGCAAGCCGTCCACCGGAATCACCGTCGTACCCTGACCGGCTTCCACGCGCTCCAGCATCTCGCCGCCCAAGCTGACAAGAGCCACATTCCATACCTTGTCCGTCTCGTTGCAAATGACAATCTGACGGTCCACCACCGTGCGCTCCACCGTCAACGCACCGCTCTCCACCGATTCAACGCCGCTCGGATTGTCATCCGCACGAAGCACGATTCTCATGTATGCCCCGCCGGCCAGTTCCAGCACCTTGTTCAACCGGAACACCTTCTCATACGGCAGATACCCCGGAGCCTCCACCCGCAGGGTTACCTCATCGTCTTGAATATTATAAATGACAGCATAACCGTATGCGTCCGTCTCATACACCGTACCGTTCACCGTAATCTTCGCATTCCCGATTTCCCGGCCGGCCATGTTCTCTACATCCACCTCAAACAAGACACCTTCAAGCGCCTGGTCTGCCGTCAGATTCACATCCACTGTCTGTCCGGCCACGAGCGTCACGTCTTTCTCCGAGAGATGGATGTTGAAGCCCTCATAATCTGATGCCTCAGCCACCAAGGTGTAAGTACCGGGAAGCGCCACAAGATAAGCCTCGCCATCGGAAGAGAAATCACCGTCGGCAAACTGACGGCCATCTTGCAATACCGTAAGGTAATCCACCGTCTGCCCCTCGATGGCGGAAGCCTGGACCTTGGCGATGCCCATCTCCGCGAAGTCCGGGCCTAAGGTCATGGACGCGCCGGACACATCCGGCTTCTCCTGATAGGCAAAAGCCACCGGTGCGTCATAATAATAAGAAGGCTCAATCCCCCATTCAAACGAATAGCCCCCTTCCGGCAAGCGGACCACCAGAGGATTGCCCGAATAGTTTGCAGACACATTCAAGTCCATCAAGGACAATGTTTGCTTATATCTTATATCACAATAAAGGTCATAGTTTGAAAGCACCTCCGGCACATTCTGTGCGGCCAGCGTCACTTCCGTCACGGAGAGACGGTCGAAATCCACCGTGATCCGCCGGTCTTCCTCCCCGACCACCAAGGTGTCGATGGCATAATAATCATAACGGTTGTTCCATTCCGACGCATCCTCCACCACATACACATACGTCCCGGGAAGCAGATGCGTGCCGCATTCCAACGGCTCGATGGAACGGGTGCCTCCTCCGCCTTCGGGAATCCCCCCATCCGGAACCTCCGGATTTACCGGATAAGCCACACTACATTCCGCCACATCCTCATTGTCCCGGTAAATCACCACAGAAAGATTCCCAACCTCCTCCGGCACATTCTCCAACTCAAAGTCCAGCGCCGCATAGTCCGCACGGTCAAAGGACAGCTTCACTTCCTGCGTCTCCGCCGTGTTCACAATCCCTTCGGCCGGCAGCCAGGAGAAGTCATAGCTATCCACCTCGAAACGGTACTTGAACTCGCCTTCCGGCATATAGACCTCGAAATAAGGCTGGTCGGCATTCCCGTAATATTCGTCATACTCCACCCCGATGCAGTTCAGTTCCAACCGTGCACTCGACGGGTTCTCCATCTCGGCGGAGAAAACCACCTTCTTCCATCCGTTGTCCTTGTAGGAGAAATCCACGCTCGTCTCCTTTCCTGAAGCCACGAACGCGAAAGCCTCCTCCACGTCCCACATGTTGATATAGTCATCCCCTATATATAAGGAATAGATATAAGACCCGGGATTCAGATAGACTTGCAGCTTGCCGTCCGCGTCCGTATAAAAGTCCGCGTCCGTGGGATGCAGGTAAATGTCCGCCCCTTCGGCGGGACGCCCCTCGGCATCCTCTATCGTAAAAGTGGTCAGGGACATCTCGGCCAACGGCTTCCCCACCGTCACGGCCACATCCCGGTCATCCACCGTCACCGTGCCGCCGTCAAAAGCCACGGCAATCCCGTCCGTTGTCTCTCCGGTCACGGTATATACATATTCATCAGCCCGCTTGTACATCCCGTCCGGCATCATGGCAGCATGGACACTCAAAGGGCCCACACCAATCGCATCCCCACTATTCAAGGACAAATCCTGCAATGTCACCTCATACTCCGAAGGACTGGCCGACACGAAGCTAACATAATGGTAAGGCGAGAAGTCCGCCTTCAGGTTCACCGATGTGATATAGGGGTTGTCATAAGCCACGACTCCCAGCGGACCTTCGAAAGAGATTGAACCGTCCGGCATTTTAATCGAAAGATAATTTTCTCTCTCGTAAGAATAGGTCACCTCACCCCGGAACGTGAGGGTAGCGGCATCCCACGTGAAGCCATTGTCGGGCATCCCCACCCCATCCAGCGTCATTTCCAACTGGGACACGTCAAAACGCTCGGAAGCAGACGGAACCACCTCGATGACCGTGGGAAGCGTCCGCGCCTCTTCCTGCGCTTGGAGCGCGACCGCGCATAGCGCACACAAAAGGAATAAAACTTTTCTCATAAGCATGTTTTTTTAAAGGTTAATAAACGACATAACAAAAATAGGAAAATTCCGCTCGCACGAAAAAAGGGAGAGTGACCTTTTCCTCTCCCTTAGATTTATTTAACAGTAAAGTTTATAGCTATGATACCTCTCCGTCAATCTAGGAAACCTTGTTGCCGCAAGGCCCGGAGCATGCCTTCGCTCATGGCCTCGTTGTCCTTCTTCGTGTAACGGATGTCGGTGAAAATCTGCGCCAACGTCTCCTTGTGGTTGATTTCCACGAAATGGCGGTTCTCGGGCAGTTCCTCCTTCTCCTTGTAAAAGCGGTCGATGTCGGCAGGTGTATAGTCGCCGTACGTCTCCTGATGAACGACCGATTCCAGCGGCAGGCGGTCGGTCTGCGCGGGGCATTCGTCCGGCCATCCCACGGTCAGCGTGGCCACGGGCATCACCAGGCGCGGCAACTTCAGGATGTCGATGATTTGCGACGGCATGTAAAGCGTCGTCCCCAGGTAGCACACCCCAAGTCCTTCCGCCTCGGCCAGATTGCAAAACGTCTGCGCATACAGCAAGGCATCGGTGGCGGCGTTCATGAATGAAAGAAAATTGTCATATCCGGGCACTGCCTTGCGCTGCTCCGCCCACCGCACCGTGCGGTTGAAATCGGCGCAAACCGTCAGCACCACCGGCGCCTGCGTCACCATCGGCTGGTTGAAATGCGCCGGAGCCAGCCGGCGCTTCATTTCCCCGTCACGGGTCACCACCACGCTGTAGAGCTGCATGTTCCCCATGGTTTGCGTCCGTTCGGACACTTCCAACAGCCTGCGCAGCAAATCCTCTTCCACAGGCTTGTCGGCATACTTCCGGATGCTTCTCCGGTTTTTTACTGTCTCTATCATTTTACTTGCATTTTTACTTGATGCAAAGATACACAAAATGCGCCATAATCTACTATATCCCAAAGCTTTTTATACGGAAGAAATATCATTTTCGGGCAACTTTCCGCTCGTAAGAAAAATACAAGCCGTTAATCGACAGTTGGTTAAACATAAAAATCGGAAAACTTTGTCGCGAGAGGAAAGATTTTAAGTCTTTCTCTTGGCCATGTCGGAAAACATGCGTAGTTTTGCATCGTCGCACAGAGCCGACCGCTATTACTTCTACAAAATTTAGCGATAAAATCAGTTATAAACCTTAGAAAGAGAACCGCTGTGGAACAGAACGCTTACAGTTACGAAGAAGCATTTGAAGCCTCCCTCAAGTATTTCAAGGGGGATGAGCTGGCCGCAAGAGTCTGGGTAAACAAATACTCCATGAAGGACTCCTACGGACACATCTACGAGAAATCACCGGAGGACATGCACTGGCGCATAGCAAACGAAATCGCCCGCATCGAAAACAAGTATGAGAATCCTGTTTCGGCCGAAGAAATTTTCGGACTTCTGGACCATTTCAAGTACATCATCCCGGCCGGCAGCCCCATGACGGGCATCGGCAACAACCACCAGATTGCCTCGCTCTCCAACTGCTTCGTCATCGGACTGGACGGACAAGCCGACTCCTACGGCGGCATCATCCGCATCGACGAGGAACAGGTGCAGCTCATGAAGCGGCGCGGCGGCGTGGGACACGACCTCTCGCACATCCGCCCCAAAGGCTCGCCGGTGAAAAACTCGGCCCTGACCTCCACGGGCCTCGTGCCCTTCATGGAGCGTTACAGCAACTCCACCCGCGAAGTGGCGCAGGACGGACGGCGCGGCGCGCTCATGCTCTCTGTAAGCATCAAGCACCCCGACGCGGAATCGTTCATCGACGCCAAAATGACCGAGGGCAAGGTGACGGGCGCCAACGTGTCGGTCAAGATTGACGACGAGTTCATGCAGGACGCCATCGAGGACAAGCCCTACGTGCAGCAATACCCCATCGACAGCACGTCGCCTTGGGTGTCGAAAACCATCAGCGCCCGCGAGTTGTGGCGCAAAATCGTGCACAATGCCTGGAAGAGCGCCGAGCCCGGCGTATTGTTCTGGGACACCATCCTGCGCGAGTCCGTGCCCGACTGCTATGCCGACCTTGGCTTCCGCACCGTCAGCACGAACCCCTGCGGCGAAATCCCACTCTGCCCCTACGACAGCTGCCGCCTGTTGGCCATCAACCTCTATTCCTATGTGGTCAACCCGTTCACACCCGAAGCCTACTTCGACTTCGACCTCTTCAAGAAACACGTGCAACTGGCCCAGCGCCTGATGGACGACATCATCGACCTGGAACTGGAGAAAATCGAACTGATCATGGAGAAAGTCGACTCCGACCCGGAATCGGAAGAAGTGAAAGGCGCAGAACGCCACCTTTGGGAGAAGATCTACAAAAAGAGCGGACAAGGACGCCGCACCGGCGTGGGCATCACGGCCGAAGGCGACATGCTGGCCGCGCTCGGACTGCGATATGGCACGCAAGAAGCCACCGACTTTGCCGTGGAAGTGCACAAGACCGTGGCCCTGCAGGCCTACCGCTCGTCGGTGCAGATGGCCAAGGAGCGCGGAGCCTTTGAAATCTACGACACGGAGCGCGAAAAGGACAACCCCTTCATCAACCGCCTGCGCGAAGCCGACCCCGAACTCTACGAACTCATGGCAAAATATGGCCGGCGCAACATCGCCTGCCTGACCATCGCCCCCACGGGCACCACCAGCCTGATGACCCAAACCACGTCGGGCATCGAACCGGTGTTCATGCCGGTCTACAAGCGCCGCCGCAAGGTGAACCCCAACGACCCGGCCGTGCACATCGACTTCGTGGACGAGACGGGCGACGCGTTCGAAGAATACATCGTCTATCACCACAAGTTCCTCACTTGGATGAAGGTCAACGGATACGACACGACCAAGAAGTACTCCCAAGAGGAAATCGACGAACTGGTGGCCAAGTCGCCCTACTACAAGGCCACGGCCAACGACGTGGACTGGCTCATGAAGGTGAAGATGCAGGGCGCCATACAGAAATGGGTGGACCACAGCATCAGCGTGACCGTCAACCTGCCCAACAACGTGGACGAGGAACTGGTGAACCAACTCTACGTGGAGGCATGGCGCTCGGGGTGCAAAGGCTGCACCATCTATCGCGACGGTTCACGCGCCGGAGTGATGATTTCCATGAAGAACGAGAAGAAGCCGCAGGAAGTGCCGTGCAAACGGCCCGAAGTGGTAGAAAAGCGCCCGCGCGTGCTTGATTGCGACGTGGTGCGCTTCCAGAACAACAAGGAGAAGTGGGTGGCCTTCGTGGGATTGCTCGACGGATATCCCTACGAAATCTTCACCGGTATCCAGGACGACGACGAAGGCATCATGCTCCCCAAGAGCGTCATGAAAGGACGCATCATCAAGAACGTGGACGAGGAAGGCAACAAGCGCTACGACTTCCAGTTCGAGAACAAGAAGGGATACAAAACCACCGTCGAGGGACTCTCCGAGAAGTTCAATAAGGAATATTGGAACTACGCCAAGCTGATATCCGGAGTGTTGCGCTACCGCATGCCGTTGGATCACGTCATCAAACTCGTCAGCTCCTTGCAGCTCGAAAGCGAAAGCATCAACACGTGGAAAAACGGCGTGGAGCGCGCTCTGAAGAAATACATCACCGACGGCACGGAAGCCAAAGGCATGAAATGCCCGAACTGCGGACACGAATCGTTGGTCTATCAGGAAGGATGCCTCATCTGCAAACATTGCGGAGCCTCACGTTGCGGATAGCAGAGCCATGAAACTGACAAGGCAAACCATACTTCTACGCCGTGTGCGGGTCTATGCCCGCCACGGCGTAGATGCGCAAGAACAACTTACGGGCGCTTATTTCTACGTTGACATGGCCGTGGACGCGGATTTCAGTACGGCCTTGCGCACTGATGATTTGACCGGAACGGTGAGCTATGCCGACTTGTTCCGTTGCGTCAAAGAGGAGATGGCCTTCCCGTCCCGACTGGTGGAGCACGCCGCAGGCCGCATCTTGGAACGGGTGTTCCATGATTTCCCCTCCGTGGCCCGCATCCGTCTGACCTTGACAAAAGAGAACCCGCCCATGGGCGCCGACTGCCGTGAGGCGGGCGTGGAAGTGGAAGCGGAAAGATAAGCCTTATATAAAGGAACAAAGTGCATCGCTGCAACACTGGCGACACGCCTTGTTCCTTTTTTCATTATATTATATTCCTTTTAAAACTATTATCCATCCCCGCTCTCCAGAAAACAAATAGTTTTCGTAATTTAGCGGATAGAATCATCAATCCGACAGATATTCCGGTCTGTTTTATTCAATTTATCACACAAACAATGGGAAATATAGGTTTAGCACTACAACTGATGGCGGTGGGCATGATCACCGTCTTCATCATCCTGATGATTGTCATCCAATTGAGCAAATGGCTGATCCTGCTTGTCAACAAACTGGCACCCGAGGAAGCAGCATCGCACAAGCGACAAGCCCCCTCCGCCACCTTGGACCCGCAGACGCTGGCCGTCATACAAGAGGCAGTCAAGCAGGTGACTGGCGGAAAAGGCCAGGTAAAGAAGGTAGAAAGATTATAATGGAATCATAATAGAATGGAAAAGAAAGAAGTAAAATTCAGTCTGGTGTTCCGCGACATGTGGCAGAGCGCCGGCAAATACGTGCCGCGGGTAGACCAATTAGTGAAAGTGGCTCCCGCCATCATCCGAATGGGATGTTTCGACCGCGTGGAAACTAACGGCGGAGGATTTGAACAAGTCAACCTGCTCTTCGGCGAGAACCCAAACAACGCAGTGCGCCAGTGGACCCGACCGTTCCACGAAGCCGGCATACAGACCCACATGCTCGACCGCGCGCTCAACGGCCTGCGCATGAGTCCCGTGCCTGCCGATGTGCGCCGCCTCTTCTACAAGGTGAAGAAGGCACAAGGAACAGACATCACCCGCACATTCTGCGGTCTGAACGACATCCGCAACATCGCGCCCAGCATCCGCTATGCCCACGAAGCCGGCATGATTTCGCAATGCAGTCTCTGCATCACCCACTCCCCCATCCACACCGTGGACTACTACGTCGGCATGGCCAAGCAACTCATCGACCTGGGGTGCGACGAAATCTGCCTGAAAGACATGGCGGGCATCGGCCGCCCCGAAACGCTCGGCAAGATCTGCGCCGGCATCAAAGCCTACAAGAAGGACATCATCGTGCAGTATCATTCCCACGCCGGACCGGGATTCAACATGGCTTCCATCCTCGAAGTCTGCAAAAACGGCTGCGACTACGTGGACACCGCCGTGGCACCACTGGCTTGGGGCACGGGGCACGCCGACATCCTGGCCGTGCAAGCCATGCTGAAAGACGCCGGCTTCAAGGTGAAGGAAGTCAACATGGCGGCCTACATGGAAGTCCGCTCGCAGATTCAAGAGATGCTGGATGACTTCCTCGGCCTCTACTGCAACCCGCTCAACCGCATCAACAACTCGCTGCTTATTGCGCCGGGACTGCCGGGCGGCATGATGGGCTCCCTCATGGCCGACTTGGAAACCAACCTGGAATCGCTCAACAAATGGAAAGCCAAGCATGGGCAACAGCCCCTCACGCAAGACGAACTGCTCATCAAACTGTTCGACGAAGTGGCTTACATCTGGCCCAAAGTGGGTTATCCCTGCCTGGTGACGCCCTTCAGCCAATACGTCAAGAACCTGGCCCTGATGAACGTCATACAAATGGAGAAAGGCAAAGAGCGCTGGAGCATGATTGCCGATGACATCTGGGACATGCTCCTGGGCAAAGCCGGACGACTGCCGGGCGAAGTGGCGCCGGAACTGAAAGAACTGGCCCAAGCACAGGGACGACAGTTCTCCGACTCCGACCCGCAAGCCAATTATCCGGACGAACTGGACAAGTACAGGCAACTGATGGAAGAAAAAGGATGGGATACGGGCAAGGACGACGAGGAACTCTTCGAATATGCCATGCATCCGTCGCAATATGAAGCTTACAAAAGCGGCAAGGCGAAAAAGGACTTCGAAGCCGACCTGCAAAAACGCCGCGAAGCTGCCGCCACACCTGCCAACACAAGCAACACGACCGCGCAGCCTTCCACCCTGACCGTGACCGTCAACGGACAATCCTACAAGGTGGACATCGCCTATGGCGAACCAAGCGCCACCGCAGAGGCAACCGCAACGCCAGCCACCGCACAGCCCGCCGCCACCGGCGAAGGGGAAGCCATACCGGCCCCGCTGGAAGGCAAGTTCTATCGCGTAAAGAACGCGGAAGAAACTCCCAAGAAGCCGGGCGACACCGTGAAGGCCGGAGACATCATCGGCTACATCGAAGCCATGAAGACCTACAATGCCATCCGCGCGGAGTTCGACGGAATCATCACGGCCATCCTCGTCAACTCGGGCGACGCGGTGGAGGAAGACGACATAATCATGAAAATAGCCAAAAAGTAAGTCATGGAACAGCTCACAGATATCCTAAACAAGCTCTACCAGATGACGGCGTTCAGCAACATCATCGCCGACCCGTCGTTCCTCATCATGTATGCGCTGGCTTTCGTCCTGCTCTACTTGGGCATAGTGAAGAAATACGAACCACTGCTACTCGTGCCCATCGCGTTCGGCGTGCTGCTGGCCAACTTCCCGGGAGGAGAGATGGGCGTGGTCCAAGCCGACCCGCAAGGCTTCGTCACCTTGTCCGACGGCGTGACGAAAGCCAACATCTGGGAAATGCCCTTGCACGACATTGCCCATGAATTCGGTCTCATGACCTTCTTGTACTACATGCTCATCAAGACGGGCTTCCTCCCGCCCATCATCTTCATGGGCGTGGGGGCACTGACCGACTTCGGCCCCATGTTGCGCAACCTGCGGCTGTCCATCTTCGGCGCGGCGGCCCAGTTCGGCATTTTTGCCGTCCTCTTGGCGGCCATCCTGATGGGCTTCACCCCACAGGAAGCAGCCTCGCTCGGCATCATCGGCGGCGCGGACGGCCCGACGGCCATCTTCACCACCATCAAACTGGCTCCCCATCTGCTCGGCCCCATCGCCATAGCGGCTTATTCCTACATGGCACTGGTGCCTGTCATCATCCCGCTGGTGGTCAAACTGACGTGCACGAAAAAAGAACTGATGATCAACATGAAGGAACAAGAGCGTCTCCATCCCTCCCACACGGAAATCAAGAACCTGCGGGTGCTGAAGATCATCTTCCCCATCGCAGTCACCACCGTAGTCGCCTTGTTTGTCCCCACGGCAGTCCCCCTCATCGGCATGCTCATGTTCGGCAACCTGCTGAAGGAAATCGGCCCCGACACCTCCCGCCTGTTCGACGCGGCCTCGAACTCCATCATGAACACGGCCACCATCTTCCTGGGGCTTTGCGTGGGCGGCACCATGACCGTCGACGCATTCCTCAACCTGCAGACCATCGGCATCGTAGTTGGCGGCTTTCTCGCCTTCGCCTTGTCCATTGCCTCCGGCATCTGCATGGTGAAGATATTCAACCTCTTCTGCAAAAAGAAGATCAACCCGCTCATCGGTGCAACCGGCCTCAGCGCCGTGCCGATGGCCAGCCGCGTGTGCAACGAGATTGCCACAAGATACGACGTGAAGAACCATGTGCTGAACTATTGCATGGCATCCAACATCTCCGGCGTCATCGGCTCCGCCGTGGCAGCCGGGGTGCTGATTTCCTTCCTCGGATAACACACTGCTGCGCCCCCACGAATAATAAAAGAGGATGCGTCTCATCGCAGACGCACCCTCTTTTTATGTCTTATCCGCAAATCGGTGTACGATACTGCGGGCTACATCAAAGTTTGGCAATTTCCTCCAAACTGAGCCCCGTGGCTTGGGCTATGACGTCGGGCGACACGCCCAACTTTTTAAAATTGCGGGCATTCTTCATTCGTTCTTCCTGTTGCCCTTCCGCACGTCCTTCCACACGTCCTTCCGCACGCCCCTCCGCACGCCCCTCTTCAAGGCCTTCCATTTTCGCCGTATTCAACACGTCGTTTTGAATCATGACGGCATTCAGGTGCTCGTCGTAGGCGTGACGTTCCTTGTCGCTCATCGAATAATACTTCAGTTTCTCGAGGGCTTCGCCCAGGCCGGGCGCCTTCGTTTTGGGAGA
>CALULQ010000017.1 GCA_944321525.1 uncultured Paraprevotella sp. | reverse complement strand
GCCGTTCACTTGCTGTTGAAAGGGACAAGGCGGTATGGCAGCTTCAGGAGCAAAAGGACGGCGAGCGGCAGCGCATCGACTTTGCCGTAAGCCGTGCCACGGCGGAGAAAGACAAGACCATCCGCCTGTTGCAGGATGCGCTGAAAACGAGCCGGGATATTCTTAACTTGCTTGCCGGCATTCTCTACAAGGCAAGCGAGATATTCAGACGGGCAGTCGATGCGGTTATCCGTTTCGGCATGGAGCGGCACAAGTCGTTCTTCGCCCCGTCCGAAGCCGCCGACATCAAGAGCGTGATGCAGGAGTACGGAGAAACAACCGAACAGCAGAATATGGTCGGCGCATGGCTCTGTGACTATGCGGAGAGCCGACAGCCATTTGACAACGCAAAACATCGCCATACACTTAAAGAGGTTGGCGATGTTGCAGAAGGATTATATGACGGGAAAATCCGTAATATTGCCTGTTCTATTAGGCTCTAAATCAGTATCCAGGATTTTGCGTCATTGAGGGGTTATTGTACATATCTGACTGTGGTATAGGAAGAAGTTGCCTATAGTCCTCAATTCCGTAAATATCTGTGGCAAAATTGTTTCTTTTCATGAAAGCGAAATTGGTATTGGTGTAAAGTGTCAATTGCAATCTTGCGTCTTTGATCTTCTCCAAAACATTGCTTCCAGACACACTGATGTTTTTAGCAGCCATCACTTTGTTTAGCTGCTGTTCTGCTTCATTAGCTTTTCCGTTTTTATAAAGACACTCAGCTTGGGAAAGAAGTACATCGGTATAAGTCATTACGGGGACAAGCAACGGGGTGCCAATCACAATATTTTGACTACGAGTTCTCGTTATGATATCGCCTTTTGTGGCAAAAATGACTTCCGAGCTACTCCTACCATTGTCATATAAGTTGGTGATTGTCTCTCGATTGTTATAATTGTCTGCATTCAAGGTATAGAAACCGTTTTTGACGACATCCCCCAACAGCAACTCAGCCTGTCCGTATTCGTGTTGGTACATACAGATATTAGCGAGTAAAATTCGGGCTACATCCTTCGAGATGAAAAAGAAATCATTTATATTATCAAGCGATTCGTTCTCTTTCTCATCCAAATTGTCTATCGCTTTCTCCAAGTTAGTCTTCAAATCAGCAAAAATAGTAGTTTGAGCAGTTCTACTAATATACATGTTATTCGCATCAGGTACATAGTTCATGTAGGGGACATCACCCCAAAATACAACCATATAATAATACTGCAATGCGCTGAATACGTTGAGATAATCCTGATACATCACAAGTTGACTTGCATCTGCATCCCTAAATCTCATAATCAGGTCGTTGGCTTTATAAAAAGCGTCCCACGCATCTCCTACCTGACTGCAACTCGGATAAATATATTGACCAACAAGGCCAGCGTCTTTGTTATAGTGATAATATTGTTCGAAGAGGCAAAGTTGTGACAATCCTTTAGAAAGTGATTGAGCAAAACCTGAAACTACGGATTCTCCTGTTTCCCCCAATAGAAGCATCGAGTTGTCCCCATTTCCAGATTGGTGTATTTTTATTTCGCCAAGTACATTCCCTAAGCAGTCATATATTTCTATGTTCGTTGATTTTGTAAACCTTGAGTTCAACGGAGAAACTTTGACAGTCAGTACATTTTCATCAATAGTCTTTTCCATAGAAATATCATCGTCTTCTATGTCCTCATATAGGTTTAAGAATGACTCTTCCGTTACGCTCCATATAGGGTCTTCGTCTGTGGAATCAATTATCGGTGTCAGATATACTGGGATTGGTGAGGATATACTGATTGTATAAACCCCTCCTTCATTTGGCACATTTAGTTCGGTCGTTTCAATGCTGATTTCCTGTCCATCTTGCAACGTTTCATTTCCAGCTATGCCATCTTCATCCCAGTCAATAAAGCGTCCTAGCTCTTTTACTTGAATTTCCAACCCTAATTCTTCATAGCGTTCAATGATGTTTTCTCTTATGTCTTGTAGTTTATTGCCCAACGACTTTTTGTCTTCGCGCATTTGTTGCAATGTACTATTATCAAACGTTCCCTTTTGACCAAACTCCCTACACAACTTTGCCAAATACTCTGTCAGGGCAGCTTCACTTCTATCCACGAGCATAAGTGAAGAAATTGCAATTAGTGCTGCAGATTCGTCTGTTCCTCCTGCGATGGAAAACGTGGCAGCATCATTATCTGCATACTTTTGAAGTCCAAAAGCAGCGAACAATTCATTTTGCGCTTGTTTATTTGCTTTCCCAAAGTCCATTCCACCTGCAACGAGATTCTGTATTCTCTGATACTTCAGATGTGTAAGTAGGTTTACATTGACCGTTGATGCATCAGACAAATCAACTAAAGCGCGTAAATTTAATGTACCTGTTGATAACGTTCCCTCTACCTCATTGAAGAAATAACCATTGGCCATTAACTCCGCGTATGGTGCTTCAAACAGCTTTGACCCAAATGAGAAATTACCCAGATTGTCTTGAATAGTAGACGAATAAAGGCTTCCCAAAACCTGCAAGTTCTCATCCATTGGCTGGATTGTAATAGTTGAGCCACTGACAAAGGGGCCTTTTTCGACTTTGCCTGAAACGTTGAATGTCGTTGGCTCATACACTTTCTCCAAGTCGTTGTCTTCACTACACGACGTGAGCGAAACGGCAACGATTGCGGCAAATAGATAGATGTACTTATTAATCTTCATTTGTGCAATATTTTGTTAGTTTATAATACAATTAAAATACAGAAGCGTGGAACTGTATGCCACACTCTTTACTTGAAGGTCGTAGGAAACCTTGGATACAGATGTAACAATAGCAGCCCACGCTATAGCGTGAGAACCACTATGCTATCCTTGTATCCAATTTGAAAATTTCCTACGTTTTCAAGTACAAGATAAACATAACGCTTCTTCTTCTCGTATGTCTTGGAAAGAGTTGCCTCTAACCAAATACAAAGGTAGTAAAATTCTAAGATAAACCATTTTATTCTGGGAAAAATCAACTATTTAAGCCTTATTTTATCACACAGTGGGATTTTACTACTCATTTCACCTCATATTCACAATTCACTTGTTTTTATAGTCAGCCAATAATTCCTCAAAATCTTTGTTATCCCAGATTCAATCAAAGTGATTGATATCCAAGGGGGTGTCCATTTTGGTCACCCCCTATTAGAAAATAAGAATCATCTATTAAAATGCGAATGGAGAATTACAAGAAGGGGGCGTCATTTCAACGACCCCCTATCAATATCAGCACTTTAGACTTTTATGTGGAATGGTCATCTTTATTTCCATGCCCTGAACATCTTATCCCCAATGTTCTGCGAAACATATTGCATGGGCAGCTTTGCATAAATTTCAGTCGTCCTTATGGAAGTGTGCCCCATCATAATTTGTAGAACTTCTTTGGAAATGCCTTGCCCAAGAGCCACCGTACAGGCGAATGTATGGCGGGCAATATGTGTGGTTAAAGGAAAAGGACAGCCGAGAGCCAAGCCTATGCCTTTAAGAAATTGGTTGTACTTCTGATTGGAGGTTATCTCCATATTGAAGTTGTTACGCTCCAAGATTTTCCGTGTGATGGGCAGGATAGGTGTGACAAACTCATTTCCTGTCTTTATGCGGTGACCGTCAATGTAGTCCTTACCGTCAATGGAAACAACGTGCTGGTCGTAGTCAAATGATTTGGCATCGCTGTATGCCATGCCTGTAAAAGTCTGGAAGAGGAAGAAATCAAGATACTTGTTCATTACTGCATCCGTGCTCTCCTCTCGCATACGGATTAGCTTTTTCAGTTGTGTTTCTGTGAGATGAGGGCGGTCGCTTTTCTCACCACGCTTGTCTTGAAAACGCTCGTATGGGTTTTCCTTGATAAGACCAAGGCGGAATGCTTCGGACACATACGACTTGAACCGCTTGTGGTAATTGTGGATGGCAGCCTGACTTCTGATGATTGGTTTCCCTTTGGTTGTGTAGGTCTGTTCTTCCCTTATGAAAAGATCAAACTGATAGATATGTTGCAGGGTTACATCGTCAAAGGTCTTAAACTTACCGAACCGTTCAAGAGCCTTATAGGTGGTGAAATGCCCTTTACGAGTACCTTCACGAAGCGGACGGTTATTGATACGCTCCCTAAGCCAAGCCATGAAGTTACGTCGGTTGCCGCCGTCCGCACTCAAATAAGTTTTGAATTGAGAGATGGTCATGTCGTCCTTATTCACCTGCATGGCGATAAGGATATGCTCAAATTCGGTTACTTTCTTTTGGATGTCCTCGTTGATGACAACAGCACGAGGATGATTTACCACAGTTCCATTCTCCCATTGGGCAATGGTAACGCTATGTCCTGAATGGAAATAACAGCGTTCACGCTGTAAACAAACCACGATTTCGATAGCTCCTGCCACTGTTGCCGTGGCTTTCTTCTTCCGGTTGAAGAACAGTCTTACGTACTTACTCATAATGGTAACACATTTGTGAGATTGGTAACACAGCTATGGTAACACAAAACCCGTCCAAAAGGGGATTTTTACGTCCAAGTGTGTCGCTTTTTCTCGTTTTTTTTGATGGTGTTACCACCTTGTATGCTGCTCAAAAAGAGAATGCAAAGAATTGAATGCCAGCAGCTTTGTGCAAATTAAAAAGAAAAGGTCTTCATTGCTGAAGACCTCTCTTTGGTGATTCGTTTGGGGCTCGAACCCAAGACCCCAACATTAAAAGTGTTGTGCTCTACCAGCTGAGCTAACGAATCGACCTTGAAAAAATGCATCATTTCTGATTGCGAGTGCAAAGGTACGGCTTTTTGCGGAATTGGGCAACTTTCTTGCCGTTTTTTTTCTTTCTCCGTGTGTTTTTTTAAGGAAATGGGGGCTGTTTATGCCGGTCCGTTTTCCGTTGGCGGCGTTTTCCCGTCGTGTGCTGCGGGTTGTTCCGTCGGGTTTTCCGCGGGGGCTTCGTTTGCGGGATGCTGTTTTGCGGCCGTTGTTGTTGCGATGGCTTCTTCTTTTGCCTCTTCCTTATGCCGTTTGCGCATGCGCCTTTCTGTCAGTGCCAGCCTTCGCTCGTCTTGTTCTATGAAGCGGCGGTAGTAGGAGAGCAGGAGCGTGGTGAGCGGCAGGGCGATGATGAGGCCGATGAATCCCAGCAGGTAGCCCCACACGGAGAGCGCCAGCAGGATGACGGCGGGGTTCAGGCCCATGAGCTTGCCCATGATTTTGGGCACGAGGAAGGCGTCTTCTATGCTTTGCACCACGATGAACACGATGCAGGCCCCCAGCATGATGAGCCAGAAGCTCTCGCCCGTTTCGTTGGCTTTCAGCAGCGCGAGCAGGATGGTGGGGATGAAGCCGATGGCCTGCATGTAGGGAATCAGGTTGAGGAACCCGATGAACAGTCCCAAGGCGATGGCCAAGGGGAAGTCGATGATGAGGAACCCGATGCTGAACAGTATGCCCACGATGAAGGCCACCAGCGCCTGTCCCCGGAAGTAGGAGTCCATTCCGTGCTGCACGTCGCTGGCCAATGCGGCGGCGAAGCGGCGGCTGCGCTTGGGGATGAGCTTGAGCCAGCCTTCCGAGATTTTCTCATAGTCTTTCAGGATGAAGAAGAGGTAGAGGGCCATGATGCACAGGCCTATCACGGTGAGGAGCAGGTCGAAAGTCTGCGTCAGCAGGCTCCACAGTTGGTTGACGGTCACCTTCAGTGCCTCCATCACGTTGTTCTCGTGGATGAGCTGCACCACGACGTTCTGGTCGAAGTTGTGTTGCAGGAAGGCTTCCACGTTGTGCGCGAGGGCAGAGTTGCCCATGCTTTTTATCAGGTCGGCCAACACGGTGCGGAAGCGCACGAACTCGTCGATGGCGGGCGGGATGATGAGGTAGAAGAAGCCGGCCAGCGCCGCCAATATTAATAATAAGGTGATGAAGATGCACAGGATGCGGTTGCGCAGGTGGAGCTTGTATTGGAAGAACTTCACCGTGGGGTAGATCATGTAGGCCAGGAACCAGGCGATGAAGAACGGCAGCAGCACGGCGCTGAGCAGGTTGAGGATGTAGACGGCGAATGCCAGTCCTGCCACGGCCATCAGGCCGCGGATGAAGCGGTCGAAAGTGATTTCTTTTTCAAACATGGGGCGAATGGGGTTAAGATGGGTGTTTCTGTTTGTCTTCTTCCACGGCCTTGCGGTAGCAGGTGCGGCAGAGCGGTTCGTAGACGCTTTGCTCGCCCAGCAGCACCCGCTTCTCGTTGTCCACGATGCGGTGGGACACGTAGGCCAGCGCGCCGCAGCGCACGCAGATGGCATGCACCTTGGTCACTTCGTCGGCCACGGCGCACAGCGCCGGCATGGGGCCGAAGGGCACGCCCTTGAAGTCCAGGTCGAGCCCGGCCACGATGACGCGCGTGCCGCGGTTGGCCAGTTCGTTGCACACGCCCACCAGGTTGTCGTCGAAAAACTGTGCCTCGTCGATGCCCACCACGTCGGTGTTCGAGCCGAGCAGTAGGATGCTGGCCGACGACTCCACGGGGGTGGACGGTATGGCGTTCCCTTCGTGCGACACGACGTCCTGTTCGGCATACCGCGTGTCGATGGAGGGCTTGAATATTTCCACGCTCTGGCGGGCGAACTCGGCGCGCTTCAGCCGCCGTATCAGTTCTTCTGTCTTGCCGGAGAACATGGAGCCGCAAATGACTTCGATGCGCCCCCGGCGCATCCGTTCTCCGTTTTGTTCGGTGATTGAGCTCATCTGGTGTCTGTTGTCTGAATCGTTACCGCAAAAGTAATCATTAACGCCGGATAAGAAGATGAAAAAAGAAACATTTTCGCAAACATCTGTTAAATAATGAAGCCGGCTGTGCTTCGGATAGCGTTTTATTCTTATTTTTGCCCAGATTGTAAAGTGAAAACATGGGAATCTTGTATTTGGTGCCTACTCCCGTGGGCAACTTGGAAGACATGACGTGCCGTGCTTTGCGCGTCTTGAAGGAAGCCGATTTGATTTTGGCGGAAGATACCCGTACCACGGGCATCTTGCTGAAGCATTTTGAGATTAAGAATGCCATGTTGTCTTATCACAAGTTCAACGAGCATCAGACGGTTTCCCACATCGTTTCCCGCCTTTTGGCGGGCGAGACGGTGGCGGTGGTGTCCGACGCGGGCACCCCGGGCATTTCCGACCCCGGTTTCCTCGTGGCGCGCGAAGCCGTGAAGGCGGGCGTCGAGGTGGTTTGCCTTCCCGGCCCGACGGCCTTTGTGCCGGCCTTGGTGGCCTCGGGCATTCCCTGCGACCGTTTCTGCTTCGAGGGCTTTTTGCCGGTCAAGAAAGGCCGTGCCACCCGCCTGGCCGCCTTGGCGGCAGAGGAGCGGACCCTCGTGTTCTACGAATCCCCCCACCGCGTGGTCAAGACGCTGGCGCAGCTGGCCGAGACCTTCGGCGCGGGGCGCCAGGCGGCCGTGTGCCGCGAGATTTCCAAGGTGCACGAGGAGTGCCTGCGCGGCACGCTCGAGGAACTGGCCGCCCATTTCACGGAGACGGAGCCGCGGGGAGAGTTCGTCATCGTGGTGGCCGGGCGCGACGCGAAGGAGAGCAAGAAGGACAATACGAACGAATAAAAGGATAGAAGCTATGAAAAAGGTATTTTTATGTGCAATGTGCGCGGCGGCTCTGGCGGCGTGCACCAACGGACCGAGTAAGAAAGAGCAGGCCTTGACGGAGGAGCGCGACTCGCTGATGCAGGTCATCAGCGACAAAGACACCGAGCTGAACGAAATCATGGGCACGGTGAACGAGGTGCAGGAGGGATTCCGACGCATCAACGAGGCCGAGGGGCGCATCACCGTTACCGATGCCGGCGTGGAGTCGGAGGCTGCCAAGCAGTCCATCCGCGAGAACATGCAGTTCATACAAGATGCCATGGCGCAGAACCGCGAGAAAATCAAGCAGCTGCAGGAAAAACTGCGCACGAGCAGCGTGGGCGGCGAGAAGCTGAAGAAGATGGTGGACGACCTCACGGCGCAGTTGGAAGAGCAGAAGCTCAAGGTGCAGGAACTGGAGGCCAAGCTGGCGGAGAAGGACATCGTGATCGCGCAGCAGGGCGAGGCCATCACGGCGCTCAACGAGAACGTCAACGCGCTTTCGGAGGAGAACAAGGCCAAGAGCCAGACCGTGGCCGACCAGGACAAGCAAATCCACACGGCATGGTACGTGTTCGGCACGAAGTCGGAACTGAAGGAGCAGAAAATCCTGCAGAAAGGCGACGTGCTGAAGAGCGACGACTTCAACCAGGACTACTTCACGAAGGTGGACATCCGGTATGACAAGGAAATCAAGCTCTACTCCAAGAGTGCCAAGCTGCTGACCAACCATCCCGCCGGCTCCTACAAGCTGGAGAAGGACAAGGAGGGGAAATACGTGCTGCACATCACCGACCCCGACACGTTCTGGAGCGTGAGCAAGTATCTGGTGATTCAAGTGAGATAAAAACGATTCCTGAGCCATGAACATAAGGAACCATGCGACGGGCGGCCGATGGATGGCCGCGGCTTTGGCTTTCGCCATGCTGTGCGGTTGCGGGGGCCAGGCCAAGAAAAGCGACGCTTTCGAGGCTGCCGAAGCGGAGGACAGCGTGGCCACGTGGGACGTGGAACAGATCAAGGACAATGCCGGGGACAAGCTGATGCCCCGCGCGCTTTTCCCCGACGCCTCGGATGCCCTCATCGACAGCCTTTCGCTGCAGGATGGCGTGCCCTCCTCGGTCAGTGCCTTCTGGGTGGAGGCGCCGGACGGTTCCGGCATCTTGTTCGACACGGGGCTGGGCGCTCCCGACAGCCGCTTGCTCAAGGGGCTGGAAGCCGAAGGAGTGGCGCCTTCCGACGTGGAGTACCTCTATCTGACGCACCTCCACGGCGACCACATCGGCGGCATGCTGCGGGGCGACACCGTGGTGTTCCCGCGGGCTGAGGTCTATGCCTCGCGGGCGGAATACGAGGACTGGATGCAGATGCCGGCGGAGCGGAAGGCACAGGTGGAAAAGACCATGGAGGCCTACAAGGCCCACCTGCACCTGTTTGAGTTCGGCGACACCTTGCCGGGCGGAGTCGTGGCCTTGGAAGCCGTCGGGCACACGCCGGGGCACACCGTCTACCAGCTCGGCAAGCTGCTCATCGTGGGCGACCTGATGCACGGCCTGGCCCTGCAGAAGGACCATCCCGAAATCTGCGCCACTTATGACATGGACAAGGCGGCCGCCATCGCTTCGCGGAAGCGCATCATGCAATATGCCTCCGACAACGACATGGGCATGACGGGCATGCACTTCCCGGCGGAGGAAGGCGTGGAATGAGCGCCGGGCCGTCGGCCGGTGTCCTGCCGGCATGAAATGTAAAACAAAGTTGCCTGCAAGGGATTCGTTTCCTTTGCGGGCAACTTTGTTTTGTGCCCATGCCCGTCGTGGGCACGCCAGTCCGTGCTCCGTTTCGCGTGGATGGCCGTGCCGCCCGTGCGCTTCGCGGCGTCGCGCCATGCGGAGGCCGTCGGCGTACTTTGCGGCAAGTATTCGAGTACTCTCCGCAGAGTACAATCCGGAATCGCGCCCCGCCGTTTCCGTTTTTCCGCAGCGCGTCGGTGCGTCGGGCGTTTGCGTTTTTCCTCCATCCCGTATCCGCTCTGTTCCTTGTGCGGGGACGCAAAAAGGGCCGCACCGGCGCGTCGTGCGGCCCGTACAGCCCTTTGTTGGTGTCCTGACTCTGTCAGTTTTTCTACTTGATGCGCTTGTAGCCATACACGGCCAGGTCGCCCAGTTCCTCTTCGATGCGGAGCAGCTGGTTGTATTTGGCCATGCGGTCGGAGCGGCTCAACGAGCCGGTCTTGATTTGCCCGCTGTTGGTGGCCACGGCTATGTCGGCAATCGTGGCGTCCTCGGTCTCGCCCGAGCGGTGCGACGTGACGGTGGTGTATCCGTGGCGGTGTGCCATCTCTATGGCGTCCAGCGTCTCGCTGAGCGACCCGATTTGGTTCACTTTGATGAGGATGGAGTTGGCGCACCCCAAGGCGATGCCCTTCGAGAGGAAGTCCACGTTGGTGACGAACAGGTCGTCGCCCACCAGCTGGCAGCGTCCGCCGATGCGTTCGGTCAGCTTCTTCCATCCGTCCCAGTCGTTTTCGCTCATGCCGTCCTCGATGGAGTCGATGGGGTATTTGTCGATCAGCTCTTCCAGGTAGGCGATTTGTTCGTCCGACGTGCGCTTCTTGCCCTTCTCGCCCTCGAAGATGGTGTAGTCGTACACCCCGTCCTTGTAGAATTCCGACGAGGCGCAGTCCATGCCGATCATCACGTCCTTGCCCGGCTCGTATCCGGCAGCCTTGATGGCGGCGATGATGCTCTCCAGCGCGTCTTCCGTTCCGTCGAGCGAGGGGGCGAATCCTCCTTCGTCGCCCACGGCCGTGCTCAGCCCTCGGTCGTGGAGCACCTTCTTCAGCGCGTGGAACACTTCGGCTCCCATGCGCAGGCCTTCGCGGAAGGTGGGCGCGCCCACCGGGCGTATCATGAACTCCTGGAAGGCGATGGGGGCGTCGCTGTGCGAGCCGCCGTTGATGATGTTCATCATCGGTACGGGCATCACGTAGGTGTTCACCCCGCCGATGTAGCGGTAGAGGGGGATTTCAAGATAGTTGGCGGCAGCCTTGGCCACGGCCAGCGACACGCCGAGGATGGCATTGGCGCCCAGGTTGGACTTGGTCTTCGTGCCGTCCAGTTCCAGCATCTTCTTGTCAATGGCGCGTTGCTCCAGCGCGCTCCACCCCTTCAGGGCCGGGGCGATGACGCGGTTGATGTTGTCCACGGCCTTCAGCACGCCCTTGCCGCCGTAGCGGGCCTTGTCGCCGTCGCGCAGTTCCAAGGCCTCGTGCTCACCGGTGGAAGCCCCCGAGGGCACGGAGGCGCGGCCCGTGACGCCGCATTCCAGTTCCACTTCCACTTCCACTGTCGGGTTGCCGCGTGAATCCAGGATTTCGCGGCCTTTGATTGATTCTATTCTCATATTCTTTTCTTGTTTTTGGTTAAACCTCTTTCCCACCTACAAATTTCATCATTTCAAAGCGGTTGCGCAATACCTGAAACAAGGTATTCTGCATCCTCGCGATACCTGATTCTGGGTATGCCGCGCGCCCTGCGCGTCAGATGTGCACCTTGACGCCGATGGCCAGGCTCAGGATTTGCTTGAACTTGATGCTGCGGTCGCCGAAGAAGGTGCAGAAGTCCGTGTCACATGCCCCCAGCTCGTAGTAGAGCGAGATGTCCTGCACCAGCCAGTGCGACACGTCGGGGATGTCGAACATGATGCGCTGCCCCAGCGATAGGTTGGCCCTGATGCGGGTGGAGAAGCCATAGTATCCCTTGGGATAGCGGTCGGGCTCGCGCGTCCAGAACTTCTCGTTCAGCACCGACGAGAGGAAAAGGCTGCACGAAAGGGGCTGCACCACCCATGGGCTTTGCCCGATGCGCAGCCGCCAAGGCACGTAGGACTGCTTCACGGTGAACACCAGTTTGTGGCGCTCGCTCTCGAACTTCGGCAGGAAGCCGAACATCAAGTCCGTCTCCCATTGCTGCTTGCAGCCGTAAGTCCATCCCGGTCCGAGCGACACCATCCCGATGCTGCCCGCGAACTGTGTCTTATAGTGGTCGGGGATGAGCTTCTGCCACGTGGCCATGCGGCGCTCCGCCATTTTCTCGTAGCGTGTGGAGGCGGAATCCCGTCGCGCCGTTTCCGCACCCTGTGCCCGTGCTGCCGGTGAGAGGCATGCCAGGAGCAGGCTAAAAATCACAGCGTTCAACCTCATAGCCGTTTTCTTTTATCGTGATGATGTAATATCCTCGCTTCCCTATCGTCGTGCAGCCGTAGTAGACCACGCCGTCGTCGAAGAACTCCCTCTCCTGCCAACTGTGCACGTGTCCGAAGAGGCAGAACTGCAAGCCGGGGAAACTGGTGACATAGCTCTCGAAGGCCCGCCGCACGTTGTTGTTGAACTCGTCGTCGCCGGGCGGCACGTGCATGGCCACGATGGTCTTCTCTGCCTCTGCCGGCCAGTTGGCCAGTTCGTTCTCCATGAAGTCGAAGTTGGGCACGGGGTGGCTGTAGTCATATTCCAACGCATTGGTGTTCAGGCATACGAAGCGCACGTTGCCGGCCGTGAAGGCGAAGTTGTCCTCGCCGAACACCTTCTGGTACACGTCGAAGCCCGTCCCCAGGCAGTCGTGGTTGCCCAGCAGGCACACATAAGGCATCTGCAACTTGTTCAGGAAGTCGCGCGCCCAAAGGAATTCTTTCGTTTCCCCGAAGTCGGCCACGTCGCCGCCGTGCAGCACGAAGTCAATGTCTCCGCGGCGGTTCAGCAGCTCCACTACCTTCTCCGTCTCGTCGTAACGCCGTTGGGTGTCGCTGATCATGGCGAAGCGGAACTCCCGCTTTCCTCTCGTCTTCTCCTCAATCAGCCGGACGTTCTTCTCCGTCAGCCCCGTCTCGCCCTCTATCCGGGTGTCGTAGGGATGATATTCTATCACCTCGCATCCCGCCAGCAGGCATACGGCCGCACATATTATTGCAGTGTTCTGTTTCTTCATTTCTTCTTTCCCGTTTGATGCCCAAAGTTAGGCATTTTGCCCCGGTTGGCCCAGTCCGAGGGAGATGAAAAGTGTTCTGTATGGCATGAAGCTTATCCCATGTGTGCCCGTCCCGGCAAAAAAATCCCCTCCGGCAGCCCGTTGGCGGGTGGCGGAGGGGATTTTGGGGGCGTTTAGCCTTGCGGCCAGGGGAAGCGCTCGCGGATGGCCTTGATGCGCTCCGCCGACAGCGGCGGCACGCCTTCCAGCGGATAGGCCAGCCCCAAGTCCTTGTACTTGAACACGCCCATGGTGTGGTAGGGCAGCCATTCTATCTTTCGCACGCAGTTGTAGGGCTTCAGGTATTCGGTCAGTCCGGACAGCAATGCGTCGTCGTCCGTCAGGCCCGGCACCACCACGTGGCGGATCCACACGTCGATGCCGCGTCGCTCCAGTTCGTCGAGGAAGCGCAAGGTGTTCCGTCCGTCCGCGCCGCACACTTTTCGGCACAAGTCCGGGCTCAGCGCTTTAATATCCAGCAGGACCAGGTCCGTGAAATCCAACACGGAGAGCGTCCGTTCGTTATAGACAGACCCGGCCGTGTCCAGCGCGGTATGGATGCCGGCCTCGCGGCACAGGCGGAAAAACTCGCGGCAGAAGTCCGGCTGCATCAGCGGTTCCCCGCCCGTGAGCGTCACGCCCCCTTTGGCGATGAAGCTTTTGTAGCGCGACACTTCGTCCAGCAACTGCCGGGGTGTCAACTCATACTTCACCGGAGCGTCCGCCCGCCACGTGTCGGGATTGTGGCAATATTGGCAGCGGAGCGGGCAGCCTTGCAGGAACGTCACAAAACGAATTCCGGGACCGTCTACGGTCCCGAAACTCTCCAGTGAATGTATGCGTCCGGTCAATGCCTTGTCCATTGCATGCTTATAAAGAATGGTTGATGGTGCGCGAAAGCACGTCCAGCTGCTGTTCGCGCGTCAGCTTCACGAAGTTCACGGCATAGCCGGACACGCGGATGGTCAGCTGCGGATACTTTTCCGGATGCTCCATGGCGTCGACCAGCAACTCGCGGTCGAACACGTTCACATTCAGATGCTGTCCGCCGTCGGGCGTGAAGTAGCCGTCCAGCAGGCTCACGAGGTTGTCCACCTGGATGCCGCGCTCCTTGCCCAGCGTGGCGGGCGAGATGGCGAAGGTGTAGGAGATGCCGTCGTGCGCGTGGTGGAACGGGAGCTTGGCCACCGATGCCAAGGCTGCCACGGCGCCCTTCACGTCGCGTCCGTTCATCGGGTTGGCACCCGGGGCGAACGGCGTGCCGCCCTGACGGCCGTCCGGCGTAGTACCGGTCTTCTTGCCATACACCACGTTGCTCGTGATGGTCAGGATGGACTGCGTGGGGATGGCGTTGCGGTAGGTCTCGTGCTGGCGTAGGTAGTCCATGAACTTTTCGGTAATCTCCACCGCGATGGCGTCCGTGCGGTCGTCGTTGTTGCCGTAGGGCACGTAGTCGCCCTCTTCGCGCACGAAGTCCACGGCCAGTCCGCGCTCGTCGCGGATGACCTTCACGCGGCAGTCGCGAATGGCGGCCAGAGAGTCGGCCACGATGGAAAGGCCGGCGATGCCCGTGGCGCGGATGCGCTGCACGTCGCCGTCGTGGAGCGCCATCTCGTAGGCCTCATAGTCGTACTTGTCGTGCATGTAGTGGATGATCTTCAAGGCGTTGACATACACTTTGGCCAGCCAGCGCATCATCTGCTCATATTTCTCCATCACTTCGTCGTAGTCCAGGTATTCGCTTGTGATGGGCTCGAACTTGGGCGCCACCTGCACGCCCGTGCGCTCGTCGCGTCCGCCGTTGATGGCATAGAGGAGGCACTTGGCCAGGTTGGCGCGCGCGCCGAAGAACTGCATCTGCTTGCCGATTTTCATTGGGGAGACGCAGCAGGCGATGCCATAGTCGTCGCCGTAGTCCACGCGCATCAGGTCGTCGTTCTCGTATTGGATGGCCGACGTGTCGATGGACACCTTGGCGCAGAACTTCTTCCAGTTCTCCGGCAGCTTCTCCGCCCACAGCACCGTCAGGTTCGGTTCGGGCGCCGGGCCGAGGTTGTACAACGTGTGCAGGTAGCGGAAGCAGGTCTTCGTCACCAGCGTGCGGCCGTCCACGCCCATTCCGCCGAGCGATTCCGTCACCCACACGGGGTCGCCCGAGAAGAGGTCGTTGTATTCCGGCGTGCGCAGGAAGCGCACGATGCGGAGCTTGATGATCATCTGGTCCACCAGTTCCTGTGCTTCCTCTTCCGTGAGCTTGCCCTCGCGGATGTCCTTCTCAATATAAATGTCGAGGAAGGTTGAGGTGCGGCCGATGGACATCGCGGCGCCGTCCTGGTCCTTCACGGCGGCCAGGTAGGCCAGGTAGACGAACTGCACGGCCTCGCGCGCGTCCTTGGCCGGACGGGTGACGTCGAAGCCATACGAGGCGCACATCTTCTCGAAGTCCTGCAACGCACGGATCTGTTCCGTCACCTCTTCGCGGTTGCGGATGATTTCGTCATTCAGTTCCTGTATGTCGAGGCGCTTCTGGAACTTCTTCTTGTCGGCAATCAGGCGTGCCGTGCCATAGAGGGCCACGCGGCGGTAGTCGCCGATGATGCGCCCGCGGCCGTAGGCGTCGGGCAGGCCCGTGATGATGGCCGACCGGCGGGCCGCCAGCATCTCCTCCGTGTAGGCGGAGAATACGCCTTCGTTGTGCGTCTTGCGATATTTTGTGAAAATCTCCTTGGTCATGGGGTCGAGGTGGTAGCCGTAAGCCTCGAGGCTGTTCTCCACCATGCGGATGCCGCCTTTGGGGAAGATGCCCCGCTTGAGCGGCGCGTCGGTCTGCAGTCCGACGATGACTTCGTTATCCTTGTCGATGTAGCCCGGGCCGTAGGTCGTGATGCTTTGCGGGAGTTTTGTCTCGGTGTCGTAGATGCCCTTTTCGCGCTCCACCTTGAACATCTCCGTCAGCTTGTTCCACACTTTCCGGGTCTTTTCTGAAGAGGGTTTCAAGAACGAGTCGTCTCCCTCGTAGGGAGTATAGTTGTTTTGGATGAAATCGCGCACGTTGATTTCCTTCCGCCACAGTTCGCCTTTGAAGCCGGCCCAGCTTTCGTTGTTACATTCCATCTTTCATTATTTATAGTAGTAAGACATATCCGCGGGCTGTGTTGGCCCTTTCGGATTGCAAAGTTAAGGATAAATAGTGGATATGTCGATACCGATTTGTAGGTATTTCAATTTTAAAACTATCCTTGGGGATTTTTTTGTTTTAGGGCGGACAAGGGCGCGGAGCGGGGCGGTTGGCGGACTGGCGGCGTGCGGGGCATCGGATTGTACTTTGCGGAGAGTACTCGAGTACTTGCCGCAGAGTACTCGAGTACTTCCCGCAAGGGACGCTGACGCGCTCCGCATGCCATTGCACGGTTTCGGGGCCGGGGCGGGCGCGGACGTCGCGGGGGGCGCAACCATTGTCCGGCCTGTTGCTTTGGGGCGCTTGGGAAGCTTATTGCCCGTCGAGGCGCACCACTTCGCCGATGAGCGGCCGGAGCACGTCCACCGAGTCTTCTTCGGCCAGCCGGCGTGCGTTTTCGAGCGGCTCGTCCCACCGGTGGCGCGCCAGCGCATATTTGGAGTGGTGCACCGTGGCCACCCGTCGCGGGGCCAGGGCCTCGACTTCCGCGTTCAGGTATTTGGGCATGGTGTGGATGTAGCGCCAGTCCGTGTTGTATTGCCCGTTCTCGAGGATGGCCAGGTCGATGTCCGGGAAGCGGCGCCCGATGTCGCTGAAGTGGGCGCCGTAGCCGCTGTCGCCGCCGATGAACACCTTCCGCCGGGGCGATTCGATGAGGAAAGAGGCCCACAAGGTGCGGTTTGCCGTCAGTCCCCGGCCCGAAAAGTGGCGGGCCGGCAGGCAGTGCACCCGGAATCCCGTGTCCAATGCCGCGGACTCGTTCCAGTCCAGCTCCACGAGTTGCGACGGACTGAATCCCCAGTATTCGAAGTGTTCGCCCACGCCCAAGGGGCATACCACTTTGCGTATCCGCTCTTTCAGCCGCACGACGGTCTGGTAGTCCAGGTGGTCCCAATGGTCGTGCGTGATGATGAGGTAGTCGATGTCGGGCATGTCTTCAGGGCGGTAGATGTCTGTTCCGGGAAAGGGGCGGTTGACGAACGACACGGGCGACGCCTGGCAGAACACGGGGTCGACCAGGATGCGGCGGCCGCCGGTCTGCAACAAATAGGAAGAATGGCCGAACCACACCCACAACTCATCTTGAGGGTTGAGCGACCGCAGGTCGGTCTTCACGGCCTTTATGGGCCGGTCGGGGCGCAGGCCCGCGGGGGCTTTTTTGAAAAGGAAGTCCAGCATGGCTTCCCACCGCCCTTTCTCCGAGGTCATCAGTGTGGTGGGCGACAGGTTGCGGAACTCGCCGTTGCGGAAGTTCGGTGAGCGCTTTATCCTTTCCTGCCGTTCGCCTTGCGGCAGGCGCCCGAAGGCCGGGGTGTGGAGAAACCATGCGGCAGCGATGGCCAAGACGGCGAACACGCCGAGCACGGCCAGGATTGTCATTGTCATCTTTTTGTGTCGATACATTTGTGTTGGTCGTTCATCCTTTTTCAGAAGTGCAAAGTTACTGAATCGGCGGGAAATCTTTCACGTTTTTTCTTCGTTTTCTTCCTCTTGCCGCTGCGTTTCCTGCCGCGGCCGGCGTCGCCGCGCTGCGGTGCGCCTCCATGGAGAGGGCGGGAACGCGGGCGGATGCCGGTTCATGTCGGTGAGGTCATTTCACGCACTCTTTCCGCAGGTAGTCTTTGAAGGATTCCTCGGAGCCGTTGAAGACGTTGATGTCCACGCGGCTTCTGATGCCCTCCACCGTGCCGTCGGGCGAAAGCTGCCAATAGAGCAGGTGCACGTAGGGCTTGTATTCCCCATAGCGCGCAACCCACACGGGGTAATCCTTCAGCCGTTCGGGCGCGAAGGGCATGTGGCGGTTGACGAAGTTTTGGTTGACATATATGATAGGAGTGGTGCCGCAGTGCCGTTCCACCGCCTCCAGCCATACCAGCATTTCGCGGAACAGCGCGTCGCGCCCGCCCATGGCTGCTATTTTCCGGTCGTCCAGTTCCATGTCGAGCATGGGCGGCAGGTCGCCCCGCCGCAGGCGTGCCTTTTTCAGGAAGAAGGCAGCCTGGCGGGCGGCGGGGCGCGTGGAGAAGAAATGGTAGGCTCCCACGGGGTAGCCGTGGCGGCGCGCCTCGCGTACGTCCTGCGCATAGTACGGGTTGGTCACCGTTTGTCCTTCCGTGCATTTGACGTAGACGAACGACACGGGGTAGTCCACGCTGCCCTGCACGAGCTTCTTGCTGATGTGGCCCAGATGGGTGATGCGCAGCCGCTTCCAGTCGATGCCATACCGCTTGTGCCGGTGGAAGTGCTGGTATTTTGAGATGTCGATGCCATAGACGCGCTCCGAGTGGTAGAGCATCTGTTCGCCCTTGAACCGTCCTTTCGCCCAGACGCCGCATTTCACGACCTCGTGCGGCTCCAGGGCGAAGCCGAAGCCGTCGCGCAGTCCGTTTTTCCATTTCCCCACGTAGTATGCCCCGTCGCTGGCTGTGTATTCCCCTTCGCCGTGCGCCTGGAGTGCGCGGTTGAAGAAACCCAAGTACAGGCTTTTGCCGTCGCTGGCCGAGCCGCGGCGCAGGGTGTCGCCCCGCCAGTAGCCCGAGCAGGTGCGCCCTTCGGGGGAAGTGTGGCGGCCGAATCCGTCGCGCAGCCCGTTTTTCCAATGCCCGGCGTAAGTCCCGCTGTCGGGATAGTGCATGACGCCTTCTCCGTCGGGGCGTCCGCCGCGGGCTTGGCCGTAGTAGGCGGAGTCGTTGCGGACAAACGAGATGTAGTCGGTGGGCTGCGTGTCAGTCTCCGCCGGGTTTTCCGGGCTGTCGCTGAACGGGTTGTGCCATGCGGCAATCCAAGCTTTCAAGTCTTCCCACCGGCATGCCGCCCAAGAGGAATGGGAGAGCGACAGGCGGTAGAGGCGAGTGGCGGGCAGGAACCGGCCTCCGGCCCACATCCCGTTCAGGTTGCCCCCGCGTCCGAAGGCGGGAGCCCCTTCGGCCCCGTCCACCAAGGGAATCCGCGGCAGGCCCTTTGTCATGCCGACGCCGACGGGGGAGGGCGGCGCGCCTTCGGGCCGGAACTTGCGGCCATGCCGTCCCCACCGCGCCCACAAGGTGTAGCGCGCCGTGCCCGGATGCAGCCATTCGTAGGGGAAAGGGTTCAGGCGGAAGCGTCCGCGTCCGTCGGGCAACCGGCCGGAGAGTGTTTGCCACGCCTCGGCGCCGCTCCCGTCCCGGGCGAGCAGGCGGCAGGCGAGCGTGTCACGTCCCGCCCCGTTTCCGTCCGTGCCGGGGAGCATGATTTCGTGCCGCTCGTGCAGGGTGGCTTCCGCCCCGTGTGCGGCCAGCAGGGTGTCCAGCAGAGCCCGGCATCTCTCCAGTTCACGGAAGCGGCTTTTCGTCCATTCGTAGTGGGCCATCACCTCGTGAAACCCCTCGTCGGCCACGGAGTGTGTCCGGGCGTAGTAAGCCATTTCGTCCATCATCTTCCGGCAGGCCTTGGCCCGCGTGCCGATGAGGCTTGCCGTCTTTTCCAGTGCCGTCCGCATCGTTTGGCGCGGCAACCGCTCCGGGCGCCGGGCCGAGTCGGCCGCCGTGAGCAGCCGTCCGGCGAAGGAGACGAAGAAGGCCGTGGCCCGGAATTCGCGTTGCGCCGCTTCCGGTGCTGAGGCCACTCCCTCGAGCACGGAATCGGCGCGCAGGGCGGTGAAGTAGAGCGTGTCTCCGCCTGGGGCCTCCATGGCGTACCACGACGTAGTGCAGGCTTCGAAAACCCCTTCGCGGCACTTCCGTTCCGTGTTGGGCCAGAAGAGCAGTGCGCCCCCGATGATGGCGGCTGCCGCTACGGCGGCTTTCCATATCCGTTTTTTCATTTTTTGCTTCATGGCAAGCTGTTCTGCAAGTCCTTTTTTACTTTTTTATGCAAGAAGGCGACAAAAATACGGAAAACATTTAAAATATGTTGCGGCTTTAAAAGAATATAAGTATTTTAGCAGCGATAAACGATTTAATAATTAAAAAAACGCTCTATTGTATCATGAAAATTAATTCTCTGCTTGCAGGTGTTGCGTTCATGGCCACTTCCCTGGCGGCTTATGCGCAAGACAACACCGTCACGGTGCAGACCAAGAAAATCGGGGCAGAAATCCAGCCGACCATGTATGGCATCTTCTTCGAGGACATCAACTTCGGCGCGGACGGCGGCCTCTATGCCGAGTTAGTCAAGAACCGCTCGTTTGAATTCTCGCCCGACCACTACATGGGTTGGGACATGTTCGGCAAGGTGGAACTCCGCAACGACGGGCCCTTCGAGAAGAATCCCCACTACGTGCGCCTTTCGTGTGCCGGCCATGGCGATATGTGGACGGGCATCCAGAACGAGGGCTTCTTCGGTATCGGGCTGAAGAAGGACGCCGAATACCGCTTCTCCGTATGGGCCCGCGTGCCGGACGGCAACGCTGTGACGCTGATGGTGCAGTTCATCGACCAAAACACGATGGACGACAACCAGCAGTTTGTCAGCCAGGATTTGGTCATCGACTCCAAGGAATGGAAGAAATACACGATGGTGATGAAGTCCAACCGCACGATTGCCAAGGCCAACTTGCGCATCTTCCTCTCCAACCCGCAGCACCGTTCGGGCACGGGCACGGTGGACCTGGAGCACGTGTCGCTCTTCCCCGTGGACACGTGGATGGGGCATGAGAACGGCATGCGCAAGGATTTGGTGCAGGCGCTCTACGACATGCGTCCCGGCGTGTTCCGCTTCCCCGGCGGTTGCATCGTGGAAGGTTCCAACCTGGAAACACGCTACCAGTGGAAGAACACCGTGGGACCGGTGGAAAACCGGCCGCTCAACAAGAACCGTTGGGAGTCGACTTTCATCAACCGCTACTATCCCGACTATTTCCAGAGCTACGGGTTGGGATTCTATGAATATTTCCTCCTGAGCGAGGAAATAGGCGCGGAGCCGCTTCCCGTCCTCAACGTGGGCATGGCCTGCCAGTATCAGAACTGGAACAACGAGAAGGCCCACGCGGAGTGCTCCGCCGAAGGCTTGAAAGAATATATTGACGACGCCCTCGACCTCATCGAGTTCGCCAACGGGCCCGCTGATTCGGAGTGGGGCAAGGTGCGCGCAGAGATGGGCCATCCCGAGCCGTTCGGAATGAAATACCTGGCCATCGGCAACGAGCAGTGGGACAAGTTCTATTTCGACCGTCTGAAGTTCTTCGTCGAGGCTGTCCGCAAGGCGCATCCTGAAATCCTCATCATCGGTTCGTCCGGTCCGGATTCCGAAGGCGAAATGTTCGACCTGGGCTGGGAGGACATGAAGAAGCAGAAGGTGGACCTCGTGGACGAGCACTTCTACCGTCCCGTGGACTGGTTCAAGAACAGCATGAACCGCTACGACGACTACGACCGCAACGGCCCGAAGGTGTTCGCCGGCGAATATGCCTGCCACGACCATGGCAACCGCATGAAGTGGAACCACGCAGGCGCTTCTATCTACGAAGCCGCTTTCATGACCACATTGGAGCGCAACGCCGACATCGTGCACATGGCCACATACGCTCCGCTTTTCGCCCACGTGGAAGGCTGGCAATGGCGTCCCGACCTCATCTGGTTCGACAACCTGAACAGCGTGAAGTCCGTCAGCTACTACGTGCAGCAGATGTATGCCCGCAACATGGGCACGAACGTCGTGCCGGCCACGCTCGCCACTCCAACTCCCAAGGGAGAGGACGGCTTGTTCACCAGCGCGGTGTACGACAAGAACACGGAGGAATATATCGTGAAGGTGATCAACACCACCGAACAGCCCAAGACCGTGGACATCGTGCTCGACGGACTGAAGCAGGTGAAGGGCAACGCCGCGACGCTGACTTTGGACTGCAGTGACTACACGCTGGACAACACGCTGGAGAACCCCGACGCCATCGTGCCGCAAGAGGGCTGGACGAAGGTGGAAGGCAACACCATCAAGACGACCATCGACGGCAAGAACTTCGTGGTGTTCAAGGTGAAGAAATAAAGTCTCGGACACGACCTCTATAAACGTATTTTGCGGGTGCTTCCTTTCCACGAAGGAAGTACCCGCAAATTTTTACCCTGCGCTATAAGAACAATGGCGGAAAGCCTTGCATCCACCCTGCTAATTAACTTAGTTTAATATAAAACATTTGTATACCTGATAGAATCAAATTAACTTTCAAAAAAATAATTGTATAACCTTTTAAGCCCTTGTGAATATGAAAAAGCCAGTTACATTAATCGGTGCGTGTTTTGTATTTTCCGGGTTGCAGGCGCAAATCAAGATGTATTCCAATGGCAATGTGGGTATCCAATCCTCGGCGGTACCGGAGGCTGCATTGGTCGTGGGAGGAAATGCAAGTAATAAAGGGACGGGATTTAAGACCTACATCCAATCCAACGGTTATGTGTTGAATGTAAGACGCGAAGGAGCGTGGGGGAGTGCTTCGCCATGGCTTGTGGCCAGCGAGGGTAACAATTTGGTGGATGGAGATGACTTTTATATTGGGGTAAAGGGAATTGCCATGCCTTCCACCCCTTTGGGCAATGGCCGGGTCTGGGGAGTCAAAGGCGAAGCCGGGAACTCCACCAACGGATACAATTATGCCGTACACGGCAATTTAAGAGGCAGCCAGAGAGGAGCGGCCATACTGGGGACATTGGAAAATGTGGACATCTATGTACCCGGACGCTATACCGGCTATTTCCTGGGCGACGTACGGGTCACGGGGAGCATCTACGGCACGGTGCTGACCCCATCGGCTTCCGGTTCCGCCTTGACGGGACGCTCGGCGCTAATGCCCTTGTCGGTTGAAAGCGACGCCGCGAACGGCATGTCAGTCACCGAGAAACTCTCCCGGCTGACCGCCGTGCAATATAACCTTTCCGAACCGCAGGCGGCACAGGCATTTGCGGCAGCAGGCGATACGGCGACCACCACACCGCGCTCCGTGACAGACGTGCAGGCATTGGAGAAGACACATTACGGCCTGGATGCCGAAGTGCTGAAGGAAGTCTATCCGGACTTGGTCTATGAAAGTCAGGAAGGAGACCTTTGCATCAACTATACGGAGATGATTCCGCTTTTGGTGCAGTCCGTCAATGAACTCCGCGCACAGGTGGTAGCATTGCAAGGAAGGCAGACCTATAATGTGCGTGCCCGAGGTGGAAACGAAACGGGCATCGACAGCCATGCACTGGACGTTCCTGCATTGGAGCAGAACGACCCGAACCCGTTCACGCAAACGACCGTGGTGCGCTACACGCTGCCGGAAAGCGTGAAGTCCGCATTCCTATATATCTATGACCTGAACGGCACGCAGATAGACCAGAAGACGCTGCAGGACAGGGGCAAATCTTCCGTGACACTCGAAGCCGGAAGCCTCGCCCCCGGAATGTACCTTTATGCCTTGGTGGCCGACGGCAAAGTGATCGACACCAAGCGGATGATTATCACAAACTAAGGAGGAGAAGCCATGAGAGCGTTATTGATAATATGGATGTGCTTGTGCACAGGACTGTGCATGGCACAAAATTCGGGAAATGACGATACGCATGTAACGATTGATGCAGGAAAGAAACCGTTAAAGGATATTCTGGATAACATGCAAAATGTCCTCAGTTTATCCATCAGAGGAACATTGCTCCCCGAGGATTATATATTTTTAAGAGAAAATTGCTGGGATGAGATAGATTTGAGCGAAGCAGATATTGACGTTCTTCCCTCAAAAGCATTCCAAGGATATATAGGGGGAAATACGGAAACAGGAAAAATTATCCTTCCCAGAAAACTGAAATATGTGGAAGATAAGGCTTTTGATACGCAAAACTTTGTGCACATCATCTTAACAGGTCCATTCCCGGAGCATACAGTTCTCGCTTTTGAAAACAACTGCAATAACCGATTAGCCGTATCATCGGATAATTTATATTGTAAAGAGGATGACCATTTTAGGGTAAGTGTCAATAACGGAATTTATATTACTGAAACTGATTTGAATTCTGTCTACTCTTTAGATGGTAGCGTTTTTTATTATTCTTATTTGGCTTGGATGAATTGGTTTGATACGGAACTGTCTATTAAACCGGGAACACGTGTTATAGCAGGAGGGGCTTTTGACGGAGTGATAGGATGTAACAAATATATTCTTCCTGAAAGTTTAGACTCTATCGGTCATAATGCATTTTATGGAGGCGGAATGGACTGCTTTACCATTGTGTGCCAAGCCATAACCCCGCCCAAATGTGAAAAAGATCAAGTAATAGAAGGTGCAGCCTTCCATGACTGTGGCTGCCTCATTGTACCCAAAGGAAGTGAAAACTTATATAGAAAGGAACCCATATGGAGCAGAGCTGCAAAAATCAATGGCGAGGGGTATGAAATATTGCCTTCTATAGACGAGACTCAAAAAGATAAAATCACAATTGACAATCAAAGGGACAGTTACCTTATCATATCGCCCATACCGATAACAGAAGTGTATGTTTATGACATTAACGGGCGATGCTTGCATGCGGAAAAGGCAAATTCAAAAAGATTAAAAATCAACAAAACATCTTCTTGGAATACCTATAGTGTAATTCGGATTGATTTGTCAAATGGAGAAATGGAAACAATCAAGTTAAAACCTTAAAAAGACAGTTATGAAAAAAAATAATATTCACATTATGCTTATGCTTCATGAGTATGACCTTATCATCACAGATAACAGAGACTGTGAGTATGCCTGATAATTCTATTAAAATTAGAGCCATAGGAAATTACAGCAAAGTAGAATGCGGTAATAGTATTTACACAGACCGTGTCGGTTATCCCAGTATCCCATCCGTGATAAAATCATATGCAATACCTATAGACGCATACGATGTCCGTTTAAGTTCTTCTATCGTTGCAAAAATTGACGGCAACGCATTGGATGTTCCTGCATTGGAGCAGAACGACCCGAACCCGTTCACGCAAACGACCGTGGTGCGCTACACGCTGCCGGAAAGCGTGAAGTCCGCATTCTTGTACATCTATGACTTGAACGGCACGCAGATAGACCAGAAGACGCTGCAGGACTGGGGCAAATCTTCCGTGACACTCGAAGCCGGAAGCCTCGCCCCCAGCAAAGTGTTCGACACCAAGCGGATGATTATCACAAACTAAGGAGGAGAAACCATGAAGAAGATATTATTGGCAGTCCTGTCCGTACTGCTCATGCCATGCGGACTGCAAGCCCAGAACACAGAGACCCACGTGACGGTTCATGCCGGCGAAGCGGAGTTGGAGACGCTGCTCACTGAAGAACAGAAACAGTCCGTGACCCACCTGACGGTCACGGGAACATTGCGGGATGAGGATTATGCCTTCCTGCGCGGCGGCCTGCTGGAACAGCTCGACACGCTGGACTTGCGGGAAGCGGAGATTGACACCATACCGGCAGGAGCTTTGGGCGAGATGAACCTCTATTTGATTTTGCCGGAAGTGATAAAATGCATCGGGGACTATGCCTTTACGGGGGAATGCGAAGTTACAGGAAGTTTCCCCTATATGAGCGAATATAAAAATAGCCCCAGACACAAACCTTTAATGCTGGCAAGTAAAGACCATCCCTGGCTCGTTAATGTGGAAGAACTCTGCTACTTTGCGGTTTATTCCCAAAATGGAGATACACTTTATTATCTAAAACCGAACGAATTTGTTTATGAGCGTGAAGATGTGGAAATACGGCCAGGTACACGGGTTATCGCGCCAACAGCTATAAGAGATATGGATATTCCAATAGAAAATACAAATTTAGTTTTACCGGAAAGTATGGACTCTATTGGGGATTATGCTCTTGACATCAGGCCGAATTTTATAACCGGCTATAGTAAAAAGAATCGTTATCCCAATGGCGGAGAATCCTATGGAGATGGGAGTATAGTCTGTGAAGCCCAAAATCCTCCAAAAATTGGGAGACCGGGAAAGTCTTTTTGGGTATCTCACTCCTATGTGTATGTCCCCGAAGCCAGCCTTGAGGCTTACAAAACCGCTCCGGGATGGAAACTTGCACGGAAAATAGATACGATAGAGAACCTTATGAAAAAATGGCAAGGCATACCATCCGCCCGAGGAGAGGGAGGCACATCTGTTTCTATCACATCGACAGATGAAACCTATATCTTGAATTTCTCAAAAGCACCTTTGCAGATGGATTATTTTTCGACAGACGGAAGCTTGATCTCATCCCAAAAGCTTTCCTCCATGGAAGTTACACTACCTAAAACAAAGCTGAAAAAAGCATTGACCATAGTCTGCGTCCGTTTTGCGGACGGAACGAACGAAACCATCAAACTCATACCATAACGATGATGAAACAAAACATAACTTCAAGACAAACAGCCATGAATATGAAGAAGATAATATGGGCAGGCCTGTCCGTACTGCTCATGCCATGCGGACTGCAAGCCCAAGACATAGAGACCCATGTGACGGTGCATGCCGGCGAAACGGCTTTGGAAACGCTGCTCACGGAAGAGCAGAAGCAGTCCGTGACTCACCTGACGGTTACGGGAACATTGCGGGAGGAGGATTATGCCTTCCTGCGGAACAAGCTATACCCTCTGTTAGATACACTAAACTTACGGGCAGCAGACATAGACTCTCTGCCCGACATTAGTTCGGAAGTCTTAAGAGAACCGAACTATAACAAGATTCACCTCATTTTACCAATGAGCATTGAACATATAGGAACAAATTTTTTATCTCAGTTTTCAAGCTATTATAGCCTGGAAGTGACAGGGAAGTTCCCAACATTCGGGGAATGCACAGATTCACCTCAACCTTCCAATAGAACTAAAGTCGCATTGAGTGATGACAACTTTTCTTATGAAACAATACTATATAAAAGGCCCAATTGGATGACAGAAAGCTATTATTCTTCTATATATTCTTCAGACGGAGGCATCTTCTATTACATGAATATGGATGCAGACGGAGAATATGCCATAAAAGAGGGTACGAGAATCATCCATGAAACCGCATTCAGAAACCTTAGCCTTCCGACATTTACGCTTATACTCCCGGAAAGTCTGGATTCCATTGGAGATTACGCGTTTGAAAGAACTCAGTGTCCGGTTTCTACAGGTTATTATGACATTGGAGCGGAAATAGTGTGTTACGCTACCGAACCGCCCAAATTAGGACAGGATGTTTTCAAAAGAAGTGTATTGGAACAATCCCTTTTATATGTACCTCAGGTTAGTATCGAAAAATACAAGAACACCGAAGGCTGGAACCAGGCTCCAGAAATTCGCACCATAGAAACACATGGAGACCTCCCTCCAAGTCGTATTTCCACACAAACATGCGAAAGTAAAGTTTCCATTACGCCCATGACGGATTATTACGAATTGAACTTCAGCCAGAAACCACTATATATAGAAACATATAGTACAAGTGGGATGTTGCTCACCAAACAGACAACCACCTCATCCTTTTTGTATATTGAACGGAAAAGACTGGCTTCCCCTTATACTATTGTACGTGTATATTTTGCCAACCAAGCCACTGAAACCGTAAAACTCATACCATAACGATGATGAAACAAAACATAACTTCAAGACAAACAGTCATGAATACGGATAAGATAGTATGGGCAATCCTATTCGTCATGCTCTTGCCATGCGGACTGCAAGCCCAGGACATAGAGACCCATGTGACGGTTCATGCCGGCGAAACGGCTTTGGAGACGCTGCTCACGGAAAAACAGAAAAAGTCCGTGACTCACCTGACGGTCACGGGAACATTGCGGGATGAGGATTATGCCTTCCTGCGCGGCGGCCTGCTGGAACAGCTCGACACATTGGACTTGCGGGAAGCGGAGATTGACACCATACCAGCCCATGCATTTGAAGAATTCAATTGTTACGGTTCAAAAGCAATCAGAATCATACTTCCTTCGAAATTAAAGCATGTAAAGGATAAGGCATTCTGTTGCAATACACATAGGTGCGTATTTGAACTAACAGGCAAATATCCCACTTTAGGAAAAGACATCTTCACGAAAGACTTTATTTATGCAGAACCCAGAATGGAAGCATCACCAGACAATGAATATTGCATGATGATAGAAAATGCAATATACTCGTCAGACCGCACCATTTTGCATTATCCCAATTACGACTGGAAAGAACCTATTTACGGCGGGCAAATCATCGAAGGCACTAAAATAATCTCTGCAAATGCTTATGAAAATAGGGCCTGGGAATACAGATGGAACTTTACCATTCCGGCCTCCGTCGACTCCATTGGCGACAGGGCTTTTGCAAGCTTCCAAATATCAATTCCGGACATGCCCGTAAATTCCGAGTATTTCCGGATAACCTGTGAAGCAGTTACTCCACCACGCTTGGGACAAGAAGTTTTTTATACGATGGAGAATCCTTATCTCGGCTTGTTTTATGTCAATGAGGCAACACTTTATGTTCCGGACGAAAGTGTGGACACTTATAGAAAGGCTGAAGGTTGGAAACGGTTCAAAAAGATAAGAGGACTCAGTGAATTCAACCCCAATTCCGTGAACTTGACTTCTCTTAACACAGGATCTTCGGTAAAAGACATAGATGATTGTTACATATTCACCACTCCCATTGACATGGAGCAGATAAAACTGTATAGCGTATCCGGACAACTGTTATTTTCCATGCCCGTGCATGCCAAAGAAGGAAGAATAAACAAATTCACCCTCCCATCACCTTATGGCATCGCGTCCATTGACTTTGCAGATGGTACGACCCAAGCCGTCAAACTAATACCGTAATGATTATGAAATGAATATATTGGTGCCCAATAAAACCATGAAGGCTTAGTAGAAATTCAACAGGGGCAACCGTATATTTCAGCGATTCCGGGAAGGAAAGAAAGACGGCCCTCGGGAACTCCCTTGCATATTTCGATGGCGCCGGCCGCCTCCTGTCGCAAAGGCACCAAAAGACCGGCGGACAGCAACAAGTTCTCCAATGACATTTTGACAAAATGTCAAGACAGCCCCTGCGAGAACCGCGCAAACGGGCGTGGGATGGGAACGGGACGGAAATGCGCGAACCTCGTGCGCCCATGGAAATGCAGGATGAAAGCCGAAAGCCGGTTTCCGCGACATTTTGCCGTCCGCCACGGAACGCCGTGCGGCCGGAACCCGCTCCCCGCGTCAGCCCCGTGAGGGGAATGGCTGGCAAAAGGACAAACGGGGTTTGCACGCGGGCGGACTCCATCCAGAGCGGGAAAAGTCCTCCGAAGCCCTGTTTTTCCCTTCTTCCTGCACCCGCAGGAACTGCCTTGAGGCAAAAAAGTTTCGTCTTTGCGGAAGGCGGTTCATTTCTTTGCGGAAAGCGATTCTGTTTTTATCTCGAAAAAACACCCGCCGGGACGGAGAAATGCTCCATACAAACAGTTCCTCCACCCGTTTTTTAACAATCCGGCTCCTGTTTGCAGCCGGCCGTCTTGTCATTGAAACACGGAAGCAAAAGGAAAACCTTTCTTCCTGACGGGAAATTCCGTGCTTGGCTGACAATCCGACACGAGCGTTGTTGCAGGCCCCCCATCGTGTTCCACCAAGACAACCTGATTTATGCCCTGCACAATGGCGGCACGGACATCACGGGCATCCTCTGAATGGGGCGGTGGCGCATTCACCAATGACATCATCGTACGCTCCGGCACGTTCAAAATCCCGTCGGGCAAGACCTTGCAGATGCGCGACGGATGCCGGATTTATGTGCTCGAAGGCGGAACGCTGGAAGTGGACGGCGGCGCCATCCAAAATGCCGATGTGTTGGTGAAATCCGGAGGTACGCTGAATATTAAAAACAACGGTGGCATACACCTCAACCGGTACGGAAAACTCGATGCAGAGAAAGGTGCCACCGTGAACGCCTTGTACGGGGAAGTGCAGACTGCCCGTTAACTTGCAAGCCGATATGGGGAAGGCACATTTTTTCCTACCTTCGTGCCGGCTCCATATCGGCTTTTGAAAAAAAACATATCATTCCTTTCCCCTTTTTACCTGTATATTAAGATTCTTTGCGTATCTTTGTACAAACGAAGAAAGGATGAACGTCATTGATTTGATTCAGAACCATAAAGGAACGGCTTTTTCTTTTGAAGTGCTGCCTCCACTAAAGGGAGCGGGCATAGATCGGTTGTTCCATACCATAGATACGCTCCGGGAATTCAACCCGGCATACATCAACATTACCAACCACCGCAGCGAGTATGTGTACAAGGACTTGGGAGGAGGCATCATGCAACGCCTCCGCATCCGCCGTCGTCCCGGCACCATAGCCGTGGCTGCTGCCATCCAACGGCATTACGACATACACGTCGTGCCGCACGTCCTGTGCAGCGGTTATACTCGCGAGGATACGGAATACATGCTGCTCGACTTGCAGTTTTTGGGCATCAGCGACTTGTTGGTGTTGCGCGGCGACAAGGCCAAGGAAGACCCGGCATTCCGTCCTACGGGCGACGGTTATTCACACGCCACGGAACTCATTGAGCACATCAACCGTTTCAATGAAGGTTTCTTTGTCGACGGTTCGCCTATCAAGTCTCCCGGCACACCGTTTTCCTACGGCGTGGCCTGCTATCCCGAGAAGCACGAGGAGGCCCCCAATCCGGAGGCCGACCTGGACGTGTTGCGCCAGAAGGCCGAACTGGGTGCGCAGTATGCCGTGACGCAGCTGTTCTATGACAACAGCAAATACTTCAGCTTCGTGGAGCGCGCCCGGCAGGCGGGCATACAGATTCCCATCATACCGGGCATCAAGCCCCTTTCCAAACTTTCGCAGCTCACTATCGTGCCCAAGACGTTCCACTGCGACCTGCCTCAGGCGCTCGCGCTGGAACTGCGCAAGTGCCATACGGACGACGAGGTGAAGCAAGTGGGCGTGGAATGGGCCGTGGAGCAGTGCCGCGAACTGATGGCGCGGGGCGTGCCCAGCTTGCATTTCTACACCGTGTCGGCCGTGGACAGCATACGGCAGATAGCCTCACGAATTTATTAACCCCATCCGGCAAAGACACCGAAAGCCATGTTTAGCCAAGTCGTAGGACAAGAGGACATACGGGCGCGCCTCCTCGATGAGGCGCGCGAAGGGCGCCTGCCGCATGCCCTGCTCCTTGCGGGGCCGGCGGGCTGCGGCAAGTTGGCGCTGGCCGTGTCGCTGGCGCAGTACCTCTTGTGCCGCCAGCCGGGGGCGGACGATGCCTGTGGCACCTGTCCCTCGTGCAGGCTCTCCTTGGGCTTTGCCCATCCCGACCTGCATTTCGTATTCCCCATCGTGCGTTACAAGAACGCCGAAAGTTCGGTGTGCGACGTTTACCTCGATGCGTGGCGCGAACGGCTGCAGAAGGGGCTTTACTTCAGCTTGGAAGACTGGACGGCCGACATGAAAGGCACGGGCCAGCAGCCTCTCATCTATGCGGCCGAGGCGGCGCAAATCAGTCGGAAACTGGCTTTGAAGCCCGCCATGGGAGGGCGCAAGGTGATGGTGGTGTGGCTGCCGGAACGGATGAATGCCGAGTGTGCCAACAAGTTGCTCAAACTCATGGAGGAACCGCCGGCCGGAACCCACTTCCTGCTCGCCAGCGACGAGCCGGGAGGGGTGTTGCCCACCATCCTGAGCCGTGCGCAGCGCGTGGACGTGAAAGGCGTGGGGCGCGAGGCCATGGTGGAGGCGCTGCGCCGCATCCATCCCGGGCAAGATGCCGAGGGGGCCGCGCGGGTGGCCGGGGGCAGCTTCACGGCGGCCTTGGCCAGCTTGGACGCCGATCGCGACAAAGCCCTTTTCCTCGACCTTTTCATCATGCTGATGCGGCTGGCCTACCAGCGGAAAATCAGGGAGATGCGCAAATGGAGCGAGCAGATGGCCGACATGGGGCGGGCGCGGCAGGCCGACTTCCTGGACTATTGCCAACGGATGGTGAGGGAAAATTTCATGTACAATTTCCGCCAGCCTGAGCTGAATCACATGACGGAGCAGGAGGAGGCTTTTTCGCGCAACTTCGCGCGCTTCGTGGGCGAGCGCAACGTCATCCGCATCATGGAGGAACTGGAACACGCGCAGCGCGACATCGGGCAAAACGTGAACCCCAGGTTCGTGTTCTTCGACCTGGCACTGAAGATGATCGTGCTGCTCATTCAATAACAACCGATAAACGATAAACGAATGGACGATAAGGGATTCAAACTCGGCGGGCCGTGCCGGGGGCTTTGTGCCAAAGGCTGCGGCCGCCAGGATAAACAACTGAACACCTACGACTATCTGGCCGACATCCCGGCCGATGCCGATACCACGGACTTGGTGGAGGTGCAGTTCAAGAATACCCGCAAGGGGTATTACCATAACAGCAACCGGCTTCCGCTGGAGAAGGGCGACATCGTGGCCGTCGAGGCCAGTCCGGGGCACGACATCGGCACCGTCACCCTCACGGGGCGTCTCGTGCCCCTGCAGATGAAGAAGGCGGCGCTCAAGCCCGACCAGGAAATCAAAAGGGTGTATCGCAAGGCCAAGCCGGCCGACATGGAGAAGTATGAGGAGGCCAAAAAGCGGGAGCACGACACTATGATACGTTCCCGACAGATTGCCAAGGACTTGGGGTTGCAGATGAAAATCGGCGACGTGGAGTATCAAGGCGACGGCGGGAAGGCCATCTTCTACTACATTGCCGACGGGCGTGTGGACTTCCGGCAGCTCATCAAAGTGCTGGCCGAGGCGTTCCGCGTGCGCATCGAGATGAAGCAGATTGGTGCGCGGCAGGAGGCCGGACGCATCGGCGGCATCGGGCCGTGCGGCCGCGAGCTGTGCTGCGCCACGTGGATGAAAAACTTCGTCTCCGTGTCCACCAGTGCAGCCCGCTACCAGGACATCTCGCTCAATCCGCAGAAACTGGCGGGGCAGTGCGCTAAGCTGAAGTGCTGCATGAACTACGAGGTGGACACCTACGTGGAGGCTGTGAAGCGGTTGCCGAGCAAGGAAATCACGCTTCACTCGCAGGCTGGGGAGTATTACTTCTTCAAGGCCGACATCTTGGCCGGACTGGTCACTTATTCCACCGACAAGCATCTGGCAGCCAACCTTGTGACACTTCCTGCCGCGCGTGCTTTCGAAATCATCGAGATGAACCGCCGGGGCGAGAAGCCCGAGAGACTGGACGGAAACGGTGAGGCCGTTCCGACAAAACCCTCCGACCTGGTGGAGCAGGAGAGCTTGACCCGATTCGACAAACGGCGCAAGAACAAAGGCAAGCGCAAGGAAGGCGGGGGCAAGCGCGACGGCGCGCCCGCCAAGGCGGCACAGGGTGGAAAAAAGGCCGACGGAGAAGGCAAGGAGCGCCAGGAACGGAACCGCCCGCGCGCGGCCAAGGAAGGGCGTGAGCCGGGAAACAAGGCCGAAAACAGGAACAACGGCGGGGAGAAGCGCCGCCGCGACAAAGGAGGCGCACAAAAGAAGGCCGCCAAGGCTGCCCCCGCGCCTGAGGGCAAGGCGGAATGATGGCGGGCGCGATGGGGCGGCAAGTCCGGAGCTTGGTCGTGGCCGCAGTGGCATTGTGTTGCTTTGCGGGCTGCGACGAGGGCGTGCTCTGTCATTCCGGGCGGCTTGTGCCCGCAGAAGGATGGCGGAGCCGCGACACGCTGGTCTTCGATGTCGACACGTTGCGCGACAATGCCGTGTGCCGGTTCGAAATAGGACTGCGCGTCACGGTGGATTATCCGTATAAGAGCATCTGGCTGGGGGTGGAACGTGATTTCTCGCCTCCGGCCGTTCTCCGTCGCGACACGGTGGAGTGCCTGTTGGTCGACTCCACCCTTCGTATGGACGGAGGCATACATTTGTATCAATGCGTCGTGCCGCTTCCGTCCATGCAGTTGCAGCGCGGGCAGGCCGGACAAATCCGTGTGGTGCATCTCATGAGCCGTGAGTCGCTTCCCGGCGTGCACGACGTGGGCATCCGCGTTGCCCGTTGCGATTAGTCCTTGCGGGCCAGGTTGCGGCGTGCGTCGATGCAAAGGAAGATGAACAGCAGGATGGTGAAGCCCCATAGCGAGGAGCCCCCGTAGCTGAAGAAAGGCAGGGGGATGCCGATGACGGGGGTCAGGCCCAGCACCATGCCCACGTTGATGAACACGTGGAACAGGAAAACGCTCATCACGCAATAGCCGTAGATGCGGCCGAATGCGAAAGGCTGGCGTTCGGCCAGATGGATGAGGCGCAGGATCAGTATGAGAAACAACACCAGGACACCGGCTGCGCCCCAGAAGCCTTCCTCTTCGCCCACGGTGCAGAAGATGAAGTCGGTGTCTTGTTCCGGGACATATTTCAGTTTGGTTTGTGTACCGTTGAGGAAACCTTTCCCCAACAGTCCGCCCGACCCGATAGCAATCTTGGCTTGGTTGACGTTATAGCCGGCTCCCGACGGGTCGTCGGTCAGGCCCAGGAGCACGTAGATGCGAATGCGCTGGTGCGGCTCCAACGTGTGGTTCAGCACGTAGTCGGTCGAATAGAAGAAGCCGATGGAGCCGAGGGCGAACAGGGAAATGTAGAAATAGCGCATGATGCGCTCGCGAAGCGCTACGTAGCACAAATACAGTATCATGGCGGCACACACGCTCACCAACACCCACTTGATGTCGAACGGGATGACCAGGGCGGAAAAGCCCAGCGCAATGGTGACGATGCCCAAGCCGTAGAGCAGGATGTGGCGGGTCACCGGCGTCTTGCCGCAATAGGCACGCACCATCCCGGCCGTGAACAGAATCACCATCAGCAACACCAGAAACTCGCCCACGCTCGTGGGGATGTAGCCCAGCATGGTCTGTTCGTAGCGTATGCCCACGACGAAGTAGATCACGGCGGACACGCCGGCGAAAAGCACGCAGCCGGGCATGCCTTCACGGTAGAGCACGAGGAAAAAGGCCAGGTAGACCAACGCGGAACCCGTCTCGCGCTGGAGAATGATGAGCACGATGGGCACGACGATGATGCCCAAGGTGATGAGGAAATCCTTCGCCCGGCCGATGTTGTAGCCGTAGGTGGACATGAACTTGGCCAGCGCCAAGGCCGTGGCGCACTTGGCGAACTCGGCGGACTGGAAACTGAAGGGGCCTATCTTGATCCACGAGTGGGAACCCTTGATGTCGTGGGCCAGGAAAGGCGTGATGAAAAGCGCCACCAGCAGGATGATGTAGAATACGTAGGCGAACGTGTCGTACAGCTTGTCGTCGAGCATCAGCAGGATGAAGCCCAGCGCCAGCGAGGTGCCGATCCAGACGATTTGCATTCCCGAACGGGAATCGAAGTCGAAAATGTTGCCGCCCATGTCGAAGTCGTAGCTCGCCCCGCATATACTGATCCAGCCGAAAGCCAGCAGGGCGAGATAGATGAGGATGGTCCACCAGTCCAGTGAGCGCCACACCCCTTTTTTCTTGTTATCATCGAGCCTCCGTTCCATAGTTGATATGTCTTTTTTGGAACTCCTCCGCTTTTTTCTCGCTTTCGGGGGAGAGTTTTCCATTCAAATATTGTTCCATCATCAGTGCGCCGAGGGGCACTCCGTAGTCTGCTCCCCAGCCGCCGTTTTCCACATACACGGCGATGGCGATTTTCGGGTTGTTCATCGGGGCGAATCCCATGAACACGGAGTGGTCGTGCCCGCGGTTCTGGGCCGTGCCCGTCTTGCCGCACACTTCGATGCCGGGGAGGTTGGCCTTGCGGCAAGTGCCGGAGAGCACGGCGCGCCGCATGCCTTCCACCACCGTCTCGTAGTGGCGCGGTTCCACCATCGTATATCTGCGCCGGGTGTAGAGCGTGTCGAGCGCCTCGCCCTGTATTTGTTTCACCACGTGGGGCGTGACGAAGTAGCCCCGGTTGGCGATGGTGGCGCCGAGGTTGGCGATTTGCAGGGGCGTGGCGTTCACTTCGCCCTGCCCGATGGAGATGCTGATGACCGTCAGTCCGTTCCACGAGCCGCGGTAGGCCTTGTCATAGAAAGGCGCGTTGGGGATGAGTCCCCGGCGCTCTCCCGGCAAGTCCACGCCCAGCTTGTAGCCGAATCCCATCGACACCATGTAGTCTTTCCACCGTGTCATGGCTTCTTGCACGTCTTTATATTTGGTCCGGTTGCCGAACATGTAGTACAATCCCCAGCAGAAATAAGCGTTGCACGAAGTGCCGATGGCAGGCACCAGCTTGGCGGGCGACGGATGTCCGTGGCAGCCCACTTTCAGTCCGCGGTAGATGAATCCGTGGTGGCAGGGGAAGGCCGTCTCGGGCGTGATGATGCCTTCCTGCAGGAACGTCAGGGCTTGCGTGGTCTTGAAGGTGGAGCCGGGGGGATACTGTCCCATGATGGCGCGGTTCAGCAGCGGTTTCATGGGGTCGGCCGACATGCGCACATGGTGCTTGCCGCGGTTGCGCCCCGCGAGGATACGCGGGTCATAGCTTGGTGCCGACACCATGCAGAGTATTTCCCCCGTGGCCGGTTCGATGGCCACGATGCTTCCCAGTTTGCCTTCCATCAGCCGTTCGCCCAAGGCCTGCAGGTCGCGGTCGAGCCCCAGCGTCAGGTTTTTGCCGGGCACGGGCCGCGTGTCCAGCTTGCCCTCCATGTAGCGTCCCTTGATGCGTCCGCGGGCGTCGCGCAGCAGTATTTGCGTTCCTTTCTCTCCTCTGAGCTGTTTTTCGTAAGCGCGCTCCACACCCGACTTGCCGATGAAGTCGCCGTTCTGGTAGTAGTCGTCTTCCTCGATGTCGGCGGGCGACACTTCGCCGAGGTCGCCCAGCACCAATGCGGCGCAGGGCACTTCATATTGGCGTATGGAGCGCCGCTGCACGTAGAAGCCGGGAAAGCGGAAAAGTTTCTCTTGGAAAACGCAGAACTCCTCGGAAGAGAGCTGGCTCATGAAGAGTTGCTGGGTGTAGTTGGAGTAGCCGGGATTGCGGCGTCGGTCTTTGATTTCCTCCATGCGCCGCACGTAGTCTTCCTTCGTGATGCCCAGGCTGGCGCAGAGGTCGAGCGTGTCGACGCCTTTTTGCTCGTTCATGACGACCATGATGTCGTACGACGGTTGGTTGTAGACCAGAAGTTTGCCGTGGCGGTCGGTGATGACTCCGCGCGAGGGGTACTGCACTTTCTTCAGGAAAGCGTTCGAGTCGGCATTCTTCTTATAGTCGTCGCTCATGATCTGCAGGGTGAAGAGGCGGACGATATAAAGCAGCACGATGGCCGTGGCCACCGCGCCGATTACATATTTGCGTTTCTCCCAATCGTAATTGGCCATGTCCGTGTTCCTCGCCGGTTATTTCCCGCCGCGCATCTTGTCCATTGCCAAGATGAGCGCTACGGTGAGCGCGCTGCTGCCCAAATAGGTGTAAAGCATGTCCGGAGCGTTGGAAAAAGAGAAGAACTCCAGAGCCAGGGCCGCGCCTTGCTGCAGCAGCACGAGCAGGGACACGTACCAGACGTATTTCCATCGTAGCACCCTGAACCCCGGCACCAAGTCTTCCACGCAGTCCTTGGGGGCGAAGAGGCCCAGCAGGCGCGGGGCGGCCAGCGCGGCCAAGGTCATGGATGCGGCGCCCAGGCCCGGCGTTGCGGTGAAGAAGTCGGCGGCAAGCCCCATGGCAAAGCCCCACAGCAACCATTCGCTGCGCGAGGCGTTCAGGGGTTGGAGGCAAAGCACGTAGACGTAGGCCACGGGAGTGGCATAGCCTCCCAAGTGGATTTGGTTGAACACCAATCCTTGTGAGAGCCATAGGGCCAAGGCCCATGCCAGTCTGCTGAGGAAACTTTGCGCCATGATGTCGTATCATTATTTTGTGGCAGGCGGCTTTAGCGGGCCGTTGCTGCCCTTTGCAAGCTGTCTATTTCTGCTTTTCCGCCCGACGGCAGGACGCACACGTCCCGCAAGCGGGCAAAGTCCGTGCCCAGGTTCACCCGCACCTCGTATGACAATCCGTCCTCCGAATTTTCCACTCCGGCCACATTGCCCACGAACAGTCCCGCGGGAAACACGGCGGAGAAGCCGCTGGTTTCCACGGCCATGCCTTTCCGGATGCGGGCATGGCGGGGGATGTCGCCCAAGGTGGCATACAAGGGATGCCCTCCCTCCCAGCGCAGGTAGCCGAAGTAGCCCGTGCCGCGCAGGCGGCAGCTGACGTTCGACTTGCTGTTGAGCAGGGGCATGACGATGGCGTAGTGAGCCGACGCCTGATAGACGATGCCCACGGCGCCCGTGCCGCATACCACGCCCATTTCGGGGCGCACCCCGTCGGCCAGTCCCTTGTTGATGGTCAGGTAGTTGTCGTGCCTCGTGATGGAGTTGTCCACCACTTCGGCCGGAATCATGTCGAAGCCCGCGAGCAGTCCCGCCTGCCGGATTTCAGTTGCCGTGGAGTCGTGCCCGGCGTCTTCCAACAGATGCGAAAGCGCGGCCACCCGCTTTTCCAAGACGATGTTGCGCTCCATCAGCGCCTTGTTCCTTTCCCCCAACGAGGCATAGGACAAGATGTCGGCCTCCCATTCCATTATTGCACCGGAGAGAGCGTTGGCCGACGTGAACCATACGCTCCCTTGGTAGAAGTTGAAACGGAAGAGCAACAACAGCCCCATCCCCTCCAGCAAAGCGAAGAGGAAGAGGTGGCTGTATCGCTTCAGAAAGTCCAACAGTCCTTGCACGCCGGAACCGCCCCCTTACATCAGGAATGAGAAGTTGTTCACGTTCTTCAGGGCGATGCCCGTGCCCTTGGCCACGCTGTGGAGCGGGTCTTCGGCTATGTGGAACGGGATGTTGATCTTGTCCGTCAGGCGCTTGTCCAGTCCGCGGAGCAAGGCCCCGCCGCCGGTGAGGTAGATGCCATTGTGCACGATGTCGGCATAGAGCTCGGGCGGCGTGTTCTCCAAGGCGCTCAGCACGGCCGTTTCGATGCGTGCGATGGACTTCTCCATGCAGTGTGCCACTTCCTGGTAGCATACGGGCACTTCCATGGGCAGCGCGGTGATGCGGTTCGGGCCGTAGACCACATAGTCCTCCGGGGCGTCCTCGCCCAGTTCGGTGAGCGCGGCGCCCACGTGAATCTTGATGCGTTCCGCCATGCGTTCGCTCACTTTCACGTTGTGCTGCCGGCTCATGTATTCCTGGATGTCGGCCGTGAGGTCGTCGCCCGCGATGCGGATGGAGTTGTTCGACACGATGCCGCCGAGCGAGATGACGGCGATTTCGGTGGAGCCGCCGCCGATGTCGACAATCATGTTGCCTTCGGGGGCCACCACGTCGATGCCGATGCCGATGGCGGCAGCCATGGGCTCGTAGATCAGGTACACGTCACGCCCTCCGGCATGCTCTGCCGAGTCGCGCACGGCGCGCAGTTCCACTTCGGTGGAGCCGGAGGGCACGCCGATGACCATGCGCAGCGAGGGCGAGAAGAGCCGGCTCCCGGTGTGCACCATTTTGATGAGTCCGCGCATGAGTTGTTCGCAGGCGTAGAAGTCGGCGATGACCCCTTCGCGCAGCGGACGCACGGTGCGGATGTTGTCGTGCGTCTTTTCATACATCATTTTTGCCTTTTCGCCCACGGCTATCATTTTGTCCGTGCGGCGGTCCAAGGCCACTACCGAGGGTTCGTCCACCACGATCTTCCCGTCGCAGGTGATGATGGTGTTGGCCGTTCCCAGGTCCATTGCAATTTCTTGCGTAAAAGAAAAGAATCCCATCAGGCTGTTGCTCCTTTCAGTTTTGAGTTACACTTCCGGTTCGGTTGGTTGGTTTGCAGTGCCTGCGGGGCTCAGTCCTGTTTGCCGCTTTTCTCGAAATAGGCATGGATGGCCGTGTCGTAGTGGCTGCTCACGCCGAAGGCGCGTGTGGCGAACCAGCGGCGGTCTTCGATGTCCGTGCGGGCGCCCTTCTGCTGCAGCAGTTCCAGGAGCGGGGCGTATTCGGCCTTGCTGGGCACGATGACCACGTCCTTGAAGTTCTTGGCTCCGGCGCGGATGAGCGAGATGCCGCCTATGTCTATCTTTTCGATGATGTCGGCCTCGCAGGCTCCGCTGGCCACCGTGTCCTCGAACGGATAGAGGTCGACAATGACGAGGTCGATGGCGGGGATGTCATATTGGCGCATCTGGGCCTCGTCTTCCGCGAGCCCGCGGCGTCCCAATATGCCGCCGAATATTTTCGGGTGGAGTGTCTTCACCCGGCCGCCCAGGATGGACGGGTATGTGGTTACTTCTTCCACCGCCTGGCAGGGGTAGCCCAAGCTTTCGATGAACGCCTGGGTGCCTCCGGTGGAGAGGAATTTCACGCCTTCTTCGTGCAGTTTCTTCAGCAATGCGTCCAGTCCGTCCTTGTGGAACACGGATACCAACGCTGTCTTGATTTCTTTTGTCTCAGCCATAGTGCAAATACGAAATAATGGTTTTGAAACTGCAAAGTTACGAATTTTCGGAGAGAGAGGCGTCTTTGTTTCCCTAAAAACGATGCTTTTTACATATTTTTATTATGCCGTGCCGCGCGCATTCCTGTGCCGGCCCGGCACGCGGGCATGCGCTGCCCCGGCGCGAGGCCGGACGGCGCTGCGCGTTCCCCTGCTTGCGGGTCAGAGGAGTTGGAGCAGCTGGGCCAGCGAGCGTTCGTCCTTCCAGCTCCAGAAGCGGTTCTCGGTCAAGCCTTTCAGCACTTGCTGCCTGAACTCGTCGTAGCGTCCCAGCACGGGTTGTTCCTTTGCCGGCACGATGTCGCCGTCGAGGATGAAGTAGTAGTCGCGCTTCAGGGGAAACTGGCGGGCCTTTTCCCTGTCGGGGGCGTTGTTGAGCTCAATCATGCCGAGCACGCCGTTGATGTCCACCTGGAAGTAGGGCAGTCCTTCCCCGCTTTGGTCGCGCCCGCCGAAGCCGTCTTTCCGTCCTTCCATCTCGTAGGTGTCGATGGTCTTGACGCACACGAGCATTTTGCTGCTGTCCCGTGCCACCACGCGCGCCATCATCTGGTTCATGACGACGTAGAGCGTGTCGCCGAAGCTCACCTGTCGGATGTTGCCCAGGTCCGCCTCGATGTTCTTGCCCTCCTGCATGAAGTAGAATTTGCTGCCGTCCAGGTAGATGTTGCCCTTCACGTGCTTTTGGGTGCCGAACATCATGGTGACGGTGGCGTCCTTGAACGCGGGATATTCGTAGGGGATGGGGGTGCGCTCTTCCTCCTGCGCCTGCTGGGCATGGAGCACGGTGCAACAGAGCAGGGAAGCCAGCAACGTAGTGAAGAATGTTTTCATAAGAATGGTATGTTTATGGCGTCTGCCGTTTATAATGCTTTTTGCTCTCCTGCAAATATACGCAAAAAGCATGACTTTTAGGTCTGTAAGGCAAGAAAAAAGTCGACTCCGACCCAAACTTTCCGGCATGGGGTATTCCTGCCGCCGGGTGTCAAATTATAATCCGGCAGGAATGGGGCGCGGTCATGCTCCGCTGGGCCGGATTTCCGTCCGCTCCGGCGGTCGTCGCCTGGCGGTCGGCGGACGGACGGCATGCGGGGGCCCGGATTGTACTTTGCGGAGAGTACGCGAGTACTTGCCGCAGAGTACTCAAGTACTCTCCGCAAAGTACGCTGGCGGCTTCCGCCCGACGGCGCCGGGCATGGGGCAGGGGCGTCCGGCGCCGGGCTGCCCGCATAAATGCGGCGGCAAGCGCAAGGATTGTGCCGCTTTTGCTTCCCTCGGAGAGTGAATCTGCTGGATTTCTTGCAAATTCAGGAAGTCTCTGCTTGTTTTGCCGCAGGGATTTGTGTATTTTTGCCTTTTGAATCAAGAATGTCAATGCTGGAATGAAAGAATTTGTGATTTCCGAGGCTCAGGCCGAGACGGCTGTCTTGGTGGGATTGATTACTCAAACCCAGGACGAGCGGAAGACGAATGAATATTTGGACGAACTGGAATTCCTGGCCCACACGGCCGGGGCCGTCACGGTGAAGCGCTTCACGCAGAAAGTCGCAGCCCCCAACTCCGTGACCTACGTGGGGAAAGGAAAGTTGGAAGAGATACGCGCCTACATCGAGGCCGAGGAAGAGGCCGAGCGCGAAATCGGAATGGTAATCTTCGACGATGAACTGTCGGCCAAGCAGTTGCGCAACATAGAGAAGGAACTCAAGGTGAAAATCCTCGACCGCACGTCGCTCATCCTCGACATCTTCGCCATGCGGGCGCAGACGGCCAATGCCAAGACGCAGGTGGAGCTGGCGCAATACCGCTACATGCTGCCCCGGCTGCAACGCCTCTGGACCCACTTGGAGCGTCAGGGCGGCGGTTCGGGTTCGGGCGGCGGAAAGGGGTCCGTGGGACTGCGCGGTCCGGGCGAGACGCAGCTGGAGATGGACCGCCGCATCATCCTCAACCGCATGTCGCTCCTGAAGCAGCGGCTGGCCGAAATCGACCGGCAGAAGACCACGCAGCGGAGCAACCGGGGACGGATGATCCGCGTGGCGCTGGTGGGCTACACCAATGTGGGCAAAAGCACACTGATGAACCTGCTGGCCAAGAGCGAGGTGTTCGCCGAGAACAAGCTCTTCGCCACGCTCGACACCACCGTGCGCAAGGTCATCATCGACAACCTGCCCTTCCTTTTGTCCGACACGGTGGGATTCATCCGCAAGTTGCCCACCGACCTGGTCGATTCGTTCAAGAGCACGCTCGACGAGGTGCGCGAGGCCGACCTGCTCCTCCACGTGGTGGACATCGCCCATCCCGACTTCGAAGAGCAAATCCAAGTGGTGGAGAAAACGCTGGCCGACCTGGGATGCAGCGGCAAACCCTCGATGATTGTGTTCAACAAGATTGACGCTTACCATTGGGTGGAGAAGGACGACGACGACCTCACGCCCGCCACGAAGGAGAATGTCTCGCTGGACGACCTGATGAAGACGTGGATGGCCCGCCGCGACGAGAACTGCATCTTCATCTCCGCCCGCCAGAAGACCAACATCGAGGAGCTGAAGAAGGTGCTCTATGCGCGGGTGCGCGAACTGCACGTGCAGAAGTATCCTTATAATGACTTCCTGTTCGAGAAATACGATGAGGAAGAGCTTTGAAAGGCAGAAAGACAAACATCTATTATCGCAATAAACATTGAAATAAAGTCTCAATTTAAATTAAAACGATTATGGCAAACGCACCTGAATTCAAGTATGCACCGATGTTCCAGATGGGCACGGACGATACTGAATATTATTTGCTGACCAAGGACTATGTTTCGGTCGGCGAGTTTGAAGGACACCCCATCCTCAAGGTGGCTCCCGAGGGATTGACGGCAATGGCGAACGCGGCCTTCCGCGACGTGTCGTTCATGTTGCGCCGCTCGCACAACGAGCAGGTGGCCAAGGTCCTGCATGACCCCGAGGCCAGCGATAACGACAAGTATGTGGCGCTCACGTTCCTGCGCAATGCCGAAGTGGCCTGCAAGGGCGTGCTCCCCTTCTGCCAGGACACCGGCACGGCCATCATCCACGGCGAGAAAGGGCAGCAGGTATGGACCGGATACTGCGACGAAGAGGCACTCTCGAAGGGCGTCTACAAGACGTACACGGAAGAGAACCTGCGCTACAGCCAGAACGCCCCGCTGAGCATGTATGAGGAGGTGAACACCAAGTGCAACCTGCCCGCACAGATCGACATCGAGGCCACCGAAGGCATGGAATACCGCTTCCTCTGCGTCACCAAGGGAGGCGGGTCGGCCAACAAGACTTACCTTTATCAGGAGACGAAGGCCATCCTGAATCCTGCGACGCTGGTGCCCTTCATGATCGAGAAGATGAAGAGCCTCGGCACGGCTGCCTGCCCGCCTTACCACATCGCTTTCGTCATCGGCGGCACTTCGGCCGAGAAGAACCTGCTGACGGTGAAGCTCGCCTCGACGCACTACTACGACAACCTGCCCACCACGGGCGACGCCACAGGCCGTGCGTTCCGCGACGTGGAGCTGGAGAAGCAAGTGCTCGAAGAGGCGCACAAGATTGGGCTTGGCGCACAGTTCGGCGGCAAGTACTTCGCCCACGACGTGCGCATCATCCGTTTGCCGCGCCACGGCGCTTCCTGCCCCGTAGGCTTGGGCGTGTCGTGCTCGGCCGACCGCAACATCAAGTGCAAGATCAACAAGGACGGCATCTGGATTGAGAAACTCGACAGCAACCCGGGCGAACTGATTCCGGAAGAACTCCGTCAGGCCGGCGAGGGCGAAGTGGTTCGCGTGGACCTGAACCGCCCGATGAGCGAAATCCTCGCCCAGCTCGACAAGTATCCCGTGGCTACCCGCCTGTCGTTGAACGGCACCATCATCGTGGGCCGCGACATCGCCCATGCCAAACTGAAAGAGCGCCTCGACCGTGGCGAAGACCTGCCGCAGTATATCAAAGACCATCCTATTTATTATGCCGGACCGGCCAAGACCCCGGCGGGCATGGCCTGCGGCTCCATGGGCCCGACCACGGCCAACCGCATGGACCCCTACGTGGACCTGTTCCAGAGCCACGGCGGTTCGATGATCATGCTGGCCAAGGGCAACCGCAGCCAGGTGGTGACCGACGCCTGCAAGAAGCACGGTGGCTTCTATCTTGGTTCTATCGGCGGCCCGGCGGCCATCCTTGCGCAGAACAACATCAAGAGCATCGAATGCGTGGAATATCCGGAACTGGGCATGGAGGCCATCTGGAAAATCGAAGTGGAAGACTTCCCCGCCTTCATCCTCGTGGACAACAAGGGCAACGATTTCTTCAAGCAAATCAAGCCTTGGAACGTGTGCAAGAAATAGCATGAACTGGAATGCCGGATGGCCATAGCGGCGCCGGTCTTTCCGCCAGACGGGAATCCCCCGGTCTTTTCCGCTCCCTTCCCATCCGTGGTGTCACGGTGGAGGGCGTGGAAGGGGCCGGGGGATTCCCGTTAGTCTTTTCCCGCTTTTCGTTTCCTGGGATGGGTGGTAATGTTCCGCAGGCCTTCCGTGGAGGGCGATGGAGGCGTTCCCGCTTCCACGGACTCCGGCCGTTTATTCTCCCGCGAACTTGCTGGGCGGCACGTTGAAGTGCTTGGTGAAGCAGCGTGTGAAGTATTTCGGGTCGTTGAACCCCACCTTATAAGCCACTTCGGCGATGGTGAGCGTGCGCCCGGAGTTGCTTGTGAGGATTTCCTTGGCCATGTTCAGGCGATAGTTTCGCAGCAGTTCGCCGACGGATGTGCCCGTCAGGCTTTGGATTTTCTTGTAGAGCGGGCTTCTGCTGATGCCTATGTCCGCGGTGAAGTCTTCGATGCCGTATTCGGCGTTGGAGTAGTTCCTTTTCATGGTGTCGAGCACTTTGTCCATGAAAGCCTTGTCTTGTGATTCCGGCCGGATGCGTAACTCGTCGCTGATCATGTGGTAGGCGAACTTTTCTTGAAGCATCTTGCGGTTCTTCATAAGGCCTTGGATGCAGGTCAGGAGCAGATGCTCGTCGAAGGGCTTGGTGAGGAATGCGTCGGCTCCGAACTCAAAGCTTTGCGCATGAGCTGTCTCGGAATTCTTGGCCGTAAGGATCAGGAACGGGATATGCGAGATGGAAAAGTCGGACTTGACGCGGCGGGAGAGTTCCATGCCATCCATGACAGGCATCATCAGGTCGCTCAGGATGAAATCTATGGTGTGCGATTGCAAGATGGCGAGCGCCTCTTCTCCTTGTGATGCTTCTATGCAATGATAGTGTGGGGCGAGAATGGAACGCAAGTATTCACGCATGTCTTTGTTGTCTTCCACGATAAGGAGGTTGATGTCTTTGTCTGCCGGGAGGTTTGGCGCGGGTGTTTCCGCCTGTGTGCCTTCTCTTGCTGTTCGCAGTCCTTGCGGAGGCAGAGCGTGGGCTGCGGCCAACGGGAGGCGGAAACGGAAGGTGCAGCCGGCCGTACGGTTGTTCTTCACCCAGATCTTCCCGCCCTGCAGTTCCACCAGCTGTCGGCAAAGGTATAGTCCGATGCCGGTGCCGCTTTGGCCGGATGCCGACAAGTGCAGTTGGTTGTGCGATTGGTAGAAACGGTCGAACACGCGGGAATGGTCTGTTTCGGCGATGCCCGGACCGGAGTCGCGCACGCTGACGAAAAGAGAATGCGCTGAAGCTTCGGAGATGGTGGCGGCGAAGAGTTTGATGACGCCCTTTTGCGGCGTGAACTTGATGGCGTTGGACATGAGGTTGATGAGGATTTTGCGAAGGGCGTCTTCATCAAGGCATACGGCGGAGGCGGGCAGATGGAGGTAGGTTTGCAGGGACAGTCCTTTGTCGGCGGCATAGGCTTTGAACTGCATTTCCATGTCCTGGAAGAAGGGGCGTAGGAAGCAGTCGTGCGGATGGATGGCTATATGTCCGCTTTCCACCTTGCGGAAGTCCAGCAGTTGGTTGACCAATGTGAGCAGGTAGTCGGCATTGCGGTGGGCAATTTCCAGTTGTTTGCCGGTTTCCGGGTCTGTTCCTTGGCGCAGGAGATGCTGTATGGGGCCGATGATGAGTGTCAGTGGCGTGCGGAACTCATGGGTGATGTTTGTGAAGAAGGCCAGTTTGTCTGCTGTAAGTTGTTGTATTTCCTGCGACATGGAGAGCATTTCCGTCTTTTGCCGGCTTAGCAGGGCATTCTGTTGTTCCAGTGTTTCGGTACGGTTCATGAGGAGTTGCTTCTGCTGTTCCAACTCGTGCGTGCGTTCCTCCACTTGGCAGCGCAACCGAATTTTCTGTTGTTTGAGGGTGTGGATGCGCCATTTATATAAAAGGTATATGGCCATCAGGATACAGCAACCAGCCAAGGCTTTGAACCAGATAGTCTTGTAGAAATAGGGCTGGACGCATAGCTCAAGCTGTCCTGCCGTATGGTTGTCGAAGTGTATGCCGTCTGGCGCATATCTTACTTCTAACGTATAGTTCCCGGCCGGCAGGTTGGCAAAGGAGATAGTGCGGTTTTCGGATGGGGTCGGTGTCCATTGGTTGTCGATGCCCTTCAGCCGATAGGCATAGGTGGCCTGTGGCGTGGCGTTGTAGTCCAGTGCGGTAAATTCGATGAAGACGAATCTGTCCCTTTCGTGGAGACTTATCCTGTGTTCGTTTTCGAAGGGATGTTCGCCTTGAGGGGTTCGGCAGGAGGTGAAGACAATGGGGGCGTCGTGATGTTGTGTCGACGGAGAGATGGGAGAAACGACGGAGAGTCCGTTGATGCTACCGAAATAAAGATGCCCGTTTCGCCCCTTGTGGGCGGCGTTCCAATAGAAATATGCGTTGGCGAGTCCGTCTTGCTGCGTGAAATTATGGAAAATCTTTCCTTTGGGGTCGAAGCAAGACAATCCGTACAAGGTGGAAATCCAGATGTTGCCGTGCTGGTCTTCTATGATGCCCCTGACGCTGTTGTTGGCGAGTCCGTCCCGTGCGGAGTAATGCTCGAATTTGTATTCCCCGTTGCTTTGGCGCGTGCCTATGTAGAAGCCGTTCCCGTTTGTGCCCACCAGAATCCGGTCTTTTGTGGCGTTGGAAACGAAACAGACTCGGGCTTTGAGCGGAGAACCGGATGCGTCCAGCTTGCCGGGCCACAGCCGGTAGGCCGTATTTCCCTGTCGTACTTGCTCAAGGTCGATGCGGCATAAGCCTGCCGTCAGTCCCAGCCACAAGTAGTGGTGGTTGTCGATGCAGGCACCGGCATTCCCGTTAACCATGCCTCCCAGGCCCTTCCCTTTGAATGGTTCGTCGAGTTGGTGCTCGTGAGGGGCGTAGGTGTAGATGTTTTGGCTTGTCACGATCCAAAGCTTCTGGTTGAGGCTATCCCATTGCATGGCACAGACAAACCCATTGTTTGTTTCTTCCTTTCCGTGGAACGACAGGTGGCGTATGTCGGGACGACGGGCCGTTGGAGTGCGGATTTCGCAGACGCCTCCGCCCCATGTCCCGGCCCATAACGTGTGTCCGTCGCTCGCCAGGCAGCTGACCGCGTTGTGCGACAGCCCGTCTTCTTCTGTGAAGTGCGAGAACGTGTCGTTTTGAGTATCCAGACGGTTCAGTCCGCCCTCAATGGTTCCCACCCAGACATAGCCTTCCGCGTCTTCATAAATGGCATTGACCGCGTGCGGTGAAACGCTGGTCGCCTTCTCGGTGATATGAAAGTAGTTTCTGACGAACAATCGTTTGGGGGTGATTTTCATGAGTCCTCCAGCCTCAGTGCCCGCCCAAATGGCTTGCTGGTCCGTCAACATGCAGTTAATGAAGTCGCAGAACGTGCCCCGATTGGCTCCTTTCGGCAGGTTTTCACTGTGAATCCGTTCGAAATCGTCCGTTTCTTCCCGGTAGACGTTGAATCCCTTTAGTGTGGAAATCAGGAGCCGGTGGTCATCGGTTTCTATGATGTCGGTGATAAAATCTTGGGTGAGAGAATGGGGCGATGGTGAGGTATGATAGGCGCGCAACTGTTTTCCTGTCGTGTCGTAGCGGTATAGTCCGTTGCTCATGCCGATCCATAAAAGGTTTCTTTGCCGGTGTAGTGCTTGAATCCACGCATAGTGTGGCAAATGAATGTCGGCAAGAAGACGAGGACTCTCTCCGTCCTTGCTGGAATAAATCTGGTTGGACACGCCGAACAGCATGCCCTCCTGGTCTTCGTGGAATGCGGCGCTTGTCGTTGGAACTTCATATTCCAAAGTCTTTTGAATGTCCACGATATCTCCTTGGGCGTCGAACATTATCCGGTATAGTCCTGTCTTTCCGCTGAGCCATAGCTGTCCCTTCTTGTCGCAATGGATGGCATGGAATTCTTGTGAGCGTAATTGTTCCCATTCGGGTGCATGGCTTTGTGTCTTTTGGGGGTGTAAGGTTTGGATGCTGATACATTCTATGCCACCTTCGCCGATGAGCCAAAGCCGGTGAAGCGCGTCTTCGCAGATAGCCTTGACGAAATTGCTTCTGATGGGATGGCTGTCCGAACTCTGGTTAAACACGACGAACTGATGGCTGTCGTATCTGCATATCCCTCCGCCGTTTGTGGCTATCCAGACGAATCCCCGGCTGTCTTTCATGATATCCTCCACGAAGTTGTGTGGCATACCGTTTTCCATATCGATTGTGGCAAAAGCATGCTGGTCGGCCCACCGTGCAGGCAGGGAGGCCGCGAGTGTGGAGCTGAGCAGCAAGAGCAGGAAGAGAATCGTGGGTTTCATTTCCATTATGTATTTTAATAAGGCAAAGTTAGCGGTTTCGTGGGGAACGCGGAAACGGATTCGGGGCTTTTGTGAGGCTGCGGTACGTCCGTCCACCTTAAAAAGAGAATAGTCCACCTGCCGGACTCCCTTTTGCCGTTTCTTTGCCTTCGTTTTATTTCTTAATTTAATTGGTTATGAAGAACAATGTATTATTATGTTTTGTGGCGATGTGCGGCGCGGCATTCTTGGCAAGCCCGTCCGATGCCATGGAGTGGGACGACCCGGTGCTGGAGTTCGTGACGCCTGATTTGAGTACGGATGGTACAGGCGGCGGGGCTTATTACATTTATCATCCGGGCACGCAAAAGTTCATGACGAACGGCAACACTTGGAATACCCAGTTGAGTGTTGGGGACGAGGGGCAGGAAATCACGCTTTATTATGGGACAGACCGGGGACTAATCAGGGAAGACACGGCTTATACGTATAGAGGCTGGGTCTTGAACATGTTGGATGCACCGTCGAATTCAGGATTCCATGAAGTGTTCATGGAAAGCACGCACGTGGCCTATGTGGATTGCAATCTGCAAGGGCACATGTTGTGGCGTATCCTTCCACAAGAGGATGGGGCTTATTGGATAAAGGTGATTGACGAGGATCCTGTCTATGGTGAGAATAGCGGGAACCAGGAAGTCGTAGGCGGATATATGGGGGTGAATGGGGAAGAGTCGACCATCGTGCTTCCTTGTGTGAATCCGTGGACGGCCGGTTATGAGGATTTGAGTATTGATTGGAAGTTCGTGGCTTCTAAAGATTATGAAGTTTATCGTGCGAAGAAAGCCCTAAAGGTACAATTGGAAGAAGCCGATGCGGTTGGTTTTACCGATTATGCCTCTTATCAAACATTGTATGAAAGCCATGACGTTTCTCCCGCAGCGGTGGAGCAGGCCGTACAAGACTTGGCGGACGATATTTCCGGCTTCAAATATGCTATGGCTTCAGAACAAAATCCCATGGACGTAACGCATTTGATCTATAATCCGTCTTTTAATGGGAATGCGGACGGATGGACAATGAGCCGTGACCCAGTGGAAGGGCAGGATAACTTTCAATACCAAGGTGCGTCGCAACCTTCGTCGGACGGTACGCCCTTTGTCGGGTTCTTTGAACGGTGGGTTCCCTCGGGCAACCAGCCGGATTGGTCCATCACGCAAGAGCTGCATGGAATCCCCGACGGGAAATATCGGTTGACGGCTTATATCTTGACGAACGTGATGGCGGACGCAGAGGCCGGTGTGAGTGGCCCGGAAGGCCGTTTCCTTGTGGCCAAGAGCTTGGGAGAGGAAGTTCGGGTGGAGGCTGATGTCCCTTCGCCGGATGGTGCCGCTTATGCCGCCCCATACAGCCTGGAATTTTCCGTGGCCGGCGGGGAAGCGACTATAGGGATGCGCGTGATTGGTGCCAATTCAAACTGGTCGGGAGTGGATAATTTCAGTCTGGAGTATTTGGGGAATGGCGGCGATGCGGAAGGCATTCGCGAGATGTTGCAGGAACGTGCCATGGACGCACAAGCGGAACTGGATGCATACGAAGCCGAAAACCGGGCCTTCAGTCAGAATATCAAGTTGGAGATTGTCCGGGCCATAGACGCATTGCAAGGCGCGGTGGCCGACCTGTCGATTCCGGAAGATTCGCTGCTGGCGGCTTTCCATGGCTTGAATGATGCCATGGGCAAACTGGAGGGCGACATGGAAGTGTATGAGCGCTTGTGGCAATTCGCCTACGATGAAGCGAATGCTTACTGGAATCCGCCTTATGAGAATCTGGACTTGGTCGGGCTGGACGATTTCATTTCGGAGCTGATGGACAGTTATGATGACCGCACGTTTGACCCTGCAGACATAGATAGTGTGCGGATTTGGGCGGACAGGATTTTCCGCGAAGAGGTGATGAAGGCGTTGGAGAACGGTGAGACCGACGAGTTTGCCGGACTGTTGGGGAATCATGATTGTTCGGACGATGCAAATGTCGGCGGATGGCAGGGTGCCAATGTGCTGGTGCTTGACGGCGTTTGTGAGGTGTACAACAGTCCCACCGATGTTTACCAAGTATTGACGGGACTCCCGGAAGGCACCTACGAGGTGTCGGCCAATGCGCTCTATCGGCCAGCTGACAATGCCACGTGCATGAATGCGTATGGTCTGGAGGGCGATGGAACGAATAATGTTTTGTCTTATTTGTACGGGAATGACGCATTGAAGAAATTGCAGCACGTCTATACCCATGTGTTCGACGAGCCCCAGACGGGGAGCGGCATGGTTTATGTACAGCTGGACACGCCCAATATGCCGGAGTATGTCGGGAAATGGGCCGTTGACAGTCGTGCCAGTGCCGCGGCGGCTTTCGCCGACGGGCTTTTCAGGGATACGCTGGTTTGTTACGTGAATGCCGATGGGGTGTTGCGTGTCGGGGTGAAGATGCCGGCCAACAGCGCGTTGTTTGGCTATTGGACATGCTTTGACAATTTTAGCATCAAATATTTGGGTGCGGATGACCTGAGCGGACTGGCGTCCATGGTGGAAACTTATATATCCCAAGCCGAGGGAGTATGGAACGACGGTCGGCTGGCTACGGCCGAAGCCGAGGCCGGTTTGGCCGAAGCCATAACGGACGCGGTGGAGTCCATTGCCAACGTGTCTGCATTGGAGAAAGAGGCGTGCATGGTCGCGGTGGAGAACTTGCAGGAAGCGATAGGAGCCTACGATGCTTCTTGCCGTCTGGTCTTAAGCTTGGACTCGCTGCTTTCTTGCCATGAAGGCGGACTGACTTCCGGGGCATACGACCAATATGGCGGAATGGACGAATATGATGAGTTGGAAGAACTGGTCGTAGGGGTGTTGAACTTGTTGGACATGGATGTGCCGCCTGTGGCTGATGAGGTTCGCAGGTACATCGCGGAAATCAGTCTGGCTTACGGGCGGATGGTGCAGAATGCCATGGACGTATCTTTTGCTTCTGTTGAGACACCGGTTGAGGTGACGGGTTTGCTGGGCAATCCCGACTTCCAGAAACAGGACGAAGACGGTGAATATGTGAGTTCCAATGATGGATGGAATATTGTGTTCAATGGAGGAACTACTATGGCCAACGAACTGGTGTATGAGTTCTACAACAATGCAAGTTTCGACATCAGTCAGACGTTGTATGGCCTGAATCCGGGGTATTACCGGTTGGACTACAATGGATATTACCGTGCCGGTGACATGTTCTTGGCGGCTTTGGCGCATCGCGACGGGACGGAGGCCTTGAATGCGGAAGCCTATGTCCGCACGGAAAGCACGGTCTTCGCGAAACCTTTGATGTCCATTTGCGAGGTGGAAAAGCCAGACAAATATGAGGCTGCAGACTTTGTGATGCCTGATTCTTTGTTCCCTGGTTCGCCCAATAACTACCATTGCGTGGTCAACAGCATGCTTGCCGGGCATTTGGCCTTCGAGGATGGGGAGTATGAAGATGGTTTCTATTTCCAAGTGAAAGAAGGTGAGACGGTGCGCGTGGGCGTCAGAAAGAGTGCGCTGATAGCTGGCGACTGGGCTTGTTTCGACGACTTCAGGCTTCACTATTATGGTGACGGCGAGGAAAACAGACCGGAAGACATGCCGGACGGCATAAGGTCTCCGGAGGACGGGACGGCTTCTTTGGTGGACATTGCATGGTATGGGCTGAATGGCATGCGCGTGGATGAACCTTCGCGCCCGGGATTCTATATTAAGGTGGAACGATGGAGCGACGGAAGACGGAGCGTGACGAAAATATTGATTAGATAGCATGTTCCTTATTCAAAGCAATCAATGAGGGGGAACGGTCTTTGTGAAAAGGCCGTTTCCCTTTTGGAAACAGTATGTTTGTCCACTTAAAAAAGACAAATGTCCACCTGGTTTATGGTGGATTGCATTAACTTTGCCATATAATTTTAATCGGTAAACCTGAAAAAAAGTATCAATATGATGAGAAGTAGAAAGTATGTGAGAGTGGCGGGCTTCTGCGCCATGTTGGCAACAGGGCATCTGGCGGCGTTGGGACAGGCACAAAGTTCTGTCACGCTGGTGCCCGGTGCACCGGAAGTGGAATACAGCAAGATGATTTTCGGACAGTTCGTGGAGCATTTCGACAATCAGGTGTATGGAGGCATTTATGACCCCGGCTCGAAGTTTGCCGACGAGGACGGGTTCCGCACCGACGTGATTGAGGCGTTGAAGGACATCAAGACGTCCATCGTGCGCTGGCCCGGAGGGTGCTTCGCTTCCACCTACCACTGGCTGGACGGAGTGGGAAAGGAGCGCACGCCGGCGTATGACAAGACGTGGCAGGTGGAGGACCCCAACACGTTCGGTACGGACGAGTTCGTCAAGTGGTGCCGCAAGGTGGGGTGCGAGCCCTACATCTGCACCAACGCCGGTACGGGAACGCCCGAGGAGATGAGCGACTGGGTGGAATATTGCAACCTGACGGTGGGGAAGTATGGCCGCATGCGCATGGCGAACGGTTATCCCGAGCCGCACAACGTGAAGTATTGGAGCGTGGGCAACGAAAACTGGGGCGCACACGAGTTGGGCGCACGCACGGTGCAGGAGTGGGGGCCGCTGGTGAGGGAGTCGGCCAAACTGATGCGCAGCGTGACCAAGGACGCCAAACTTTTCGCGGCCGCCACGTCCGACAAGAACTGGACGATGCCCCTGTTGCAGGCGGCCGGCCCTTATCTGGACTACGTGGCCATACATGGCTACTGGGACCCGCTCTTCCACGTCAACAATCCCGCGCCTTATCTGGAGTGCATGATGAAGACCGAGGCGCCCGAGCTGGACATCCGCCGCACGATTGGCATTCTCGACGAAGCCGGTTTCGGTGGCGGGAGAATCAAGATAGCCTACGACGAATGGAACCTGCGCAACTGGCATCATCCCTGGCATGGCGACTTGCGCCGCGGCTTCGACCTCGAGGCCCGTCGCAAGAATGACATTGCGAAGACCTACACCATGGCCGACGCCCTCTTCTCGGCCTGCTTCCTGAACGCCTGCCTGCGCCATTCCGACGTGGTGGACATTGCTTGTTTCGCCCCGGTGGTCAACACGCGTGGCCCCATTTTCGTGCATCCCGACGGCATCGTGAAGCGTACCACCTATCATGTGTTCTGGATGTACACCAATTTGTTGGAGGACTGCATGGTGCCGGTGTCCGTCGCAGCCGAGCGCCTGGCGCTGGGCGACCGCTCGGTGGGCGTGCTCGACGTGGTGCTGACGGCCGACAAGGAGCGCACGCGCTACGCTTGCGCCATCGTGAACAAAGACCCGGCGGCGGAGCGTCTGGTGTCGCTGGACTTCGACGGGATGGGCATCAAACCCAAGCGCAAGCTCCGCGGCATGGTGCTGAGCGGCAGTTCGCCCGACGACTTCAACGAGGTGGGGGCCGAAGACCGCGTGGTGCCCCGTGAGCGCGACTTTGCGGTGAAGGACGGGAAGGTGGCCTTGCCGCCCCATTCGCTGACGGTGTTGTTTGTGGAATAAGGAGATTGTGTATTTTAAAATAGCAGATAGTTATGATGAATGTGAGAAGAAGTTGCATTTTGTTGTGCGCGGCGTGCATGTTCCTGCAAGGCTTCGCGCAGTGGAAACCTGCGGGCGACAAGATTCGCACGCCATGGGCGGAGCAGGTGAATCCGGAAAATGTCTTGCCGGAGTATCCCCGCCCCATCCTGCAGCGGGACGACTGGCAGTCGCTGAACGGCTTGTGGGACTATGCCATCGTGCCGCGCGGACAGGCACGCCCGGAGCGGTTCGAGGGAAAAATCCTGGTGCCCTTTGCGGCGGAATCCTCTTTGTCCGGCGTGGCCCGGCGGGTGGGCGCGGAGAATGAGTTATGGTACGCCCGCAGTTTTAAGCTGCCCTCGGCGTGGCGGGGCAAGCAGGTGATGCTCCACTTCGGGGCGGTGGACTGGCAGGCGGATGTCTGGGTCAACGGCATCAAGGTGGGCACGCACACCGGCGGTTTCACGCCTTTCTCGTTCGACGTCACGGAGGCGCTGGACATGCGGGGCAGCAACGAAGTGGCCGTCAAGGTGTGGGACCCCACCGACCAAGGGCCGCAGCCCCGCGGGAAGCAGGTGGAGCGGCCGGGCGGCATCTGGTACACGCCCGTCACCGGCATCTGGCAGACGGTGTGGATGGAGCCGGTGGAGCCGTGCCACATCGAAGGGCTGAAAATCACGCCCGACATCGACCGGAACACGCTGACGGTGGTGCCGGCGCTGAGCGGCGGTGAGGCCTCGCTGGTGGAGGTGAAGGTCTGCGACGGCGACGACGTGGTGGCGCAGGGGAAAAGCATACGCCGGCAGCCCGTGGAGCTCCACATGCCGCAGGGCGTGAAGCTCTGGTCGCCCGACAGTCCTTTCCTCTACAAACTGGAGGTGACGCTTTCCGACGGCGACGGGAAGGTGTACGACCAAGTGGAGAGCTACGCCGCGATGAGGAAATTCTCCACCCTGCGCGGAAAGGACGGCATCGTGCGCCTGGCCCTGAACAACAAACCGCTCTTCCAGGCCGGCACGCTCGACCAAGGCTGGTGGCCCGACGGGCTCTACACGGCCCCCACCGACGAGGCCCTGCTGTTCGACATACAGAAGACAAAGGAGCTGGGCTTCAACATGATTCGCAAGCACATCAAGGTGGAACCCGCACGCTGGTACACGTATTGCGACCAACTGGGCATCATCGTGTGGCAGGACATGCCCAGCGGTGACCGAAACCCCGAATGGCAGAACCGCCAGTATTTCACGGGCACGGACCTGCGGCGCTCGGACTTCTCCGAAGCCACCTACCGCAAGGAGTGGCGGGAAATCATGGACGCCCTCTACAACTATCCGTGCATCGGCACGTGGGTGCCTTTCAACGAGGCCTGGGGGCAGTTCAAGACCCCGGAAATCGCTGCCTGGACCAAGAAGCACGACCCCACCCGGCTGGTGAATCCGGCCAGCGGGGGCAACCACTACACCTGCGGCGACATGCTGGACCTGCACAACTATCCGCAGCCCGAGCTTTACCTCTACGACGCCCAGCGGGCCACCGTCCTTGGCGAGTATGGCGGCATAGGCCTGGCCTTGGAGGGGCATCTGTGGGAACCCGAGCGCAACTGGGGTTACGTGCAGTTCAAGTCGCCCGAGGAGGTGACCGCCGAATACGTGAAATATTCCGGGCAGTTGCTCGACTTGGTCGGGCGCGGCTTCTCGGCTTCCGTCTACACCCAGACCACGGACGTGGAGGTGGAGGTGAACGGTCTGCTGACCTACGACCGCAAGCGGCTGAAGGTGGACGCTGAGGCGGTGCGCAAGGCCAACGAACGGCTGGTCCGTTCGCTGGACGGCGATTAGGCGTTCGCCGGGCGCGCTGCTCCCTGCGGCAGTCCGGCGCGGCCGCCTGCGCGCGGCCCCGTGCAGTACTTTGCGGTCGGCACTCGAGTACTCTGCGGCAAGTACTCGAGTACTGACCGCAGAGTACGCTTCCGCCTTCCGCACGTCTTTTCCGGGCGGAGCGCCTGTCGCCCTCCCTTTTCGCGGAGCGCGGTGCGGTGTCCCGCGGTGGAGGGTGGAAAGATTTCGTGAGGCAACAAAAATGGAAGCGCACCGCGGACATGCCGCGGTGCGCTTCCATTTTCTATCGTTCCCCAAGTCGCCGGAACGGCATCCCTTTGCGGGGAATGCCGCCCTGCGGCTTGTGCGTCTTTGTCTTATTTCAGGACATCCTTGATGTCCCCTTTGGTCAGGTTGCCGATGTTCTCCCTCATGTTCGTGTCGCCCTTCAGGTTCTCCAGGCGGTAGTAGTCCATGAATCCCATGTGGCCGTCGCGCAGGGCCTGTGCGAGCGCCTTGGGCACTTCGGCCTCGGCCTGTATCACCTCGGCGCGTGCTTCCTGCGCCTTGGCTTTCATTTCCTGTTCGGCGGCGATGGCCATGGCGCGGCGCTCCTCGGCCTTGGCCTGCGCGATGTTCTTGTCGGCGTTGGCCTGGTCCATCTGGAGCGTGGCGCCGATGTTCTTGCCCACGTCGATGTCGGCGATGTCGATGGAGAGGATTTCAAAGGCCGTTCCGGCGTCCAGTCCCTTGCGGAGCACCAGTTTGGAGATGGAGTCGGGGTTTTCGAGCACCTGCTCGTGGCTCTCGGCCGAACCGATGGACGAGACGATGCCTTCGCCCACGCGGGCCAGGATGGTGTCCTCGCCGGCGCCGCCCACCAGTTGGTGGATGTTGGCCCGCACGGTGACGCGCGCCTTCGTGATCAGTTGGATGCCGTTCTTGGCCACAGCGGCCACGGGCGGGGTGTCTATCACCTTGGGGTTCACGGAGGTCTGCACGGCCTCGAACACGTCGCGTCCGGCCAGGTCGATGGCCGTGGCCTTCTCGAACGACAGGTCGATGTTGGCCTTGGCGGCCGAAACGAGGGCATGCACCACGCGCTGCACGTGGCCGCCCGTCATGTAGTGGGCTTCCAAGTTGTCGCGGGTGATGGTCTTCAGGCCGGCCTTGTGCGCCTCGATGAGGCTTTCCACGATGATGGTGGGCGGCACGTTGCGCAGGCGCATCAGGAATAGCTGGATGAGCGAGATGTGCACGCCCGAAACCTTGGCGTTGAGCCAGAGGAAGAAGGGCACGAAGTGGAAGAAAATGCCCAGGCAGACCACCACCACTACGACGAGCAGGGCGGGGAAAAGAAATGTTGTTTCCATAAAGTTGAAAGAATTTAGGGTGAATACTGGTTAGCGTCTTTTGACCAACACCTGTGCCTCGTCCACGCGCACCACCACGATGGGGGTGCCTTCGTCCAGGAATCCGTCGGCCGACTTCACTTCCACGGTCTTGCCGTGGATGTCGGCGTTGCCGATGAGGGCCAGCCGGGTGGTGGCCACTCCTTCGTCGCCCGGCTTCACCGAGAGCTGTTCAGGCGTGGCGGCGGTGGAGTCGATGCTTTTGTGGAGCGAATACTTCTCCAGCGTCTTGGAGCGCAGCATCCACCAGCCGATGAGGCAGCAGCACACCAGCGAGGCGGCCAGCACCCACAAGCCGACCATGATGCCGAAGCGGTCGAAGACGAGGTAGTTGGCGCCCACGAGGCAGCAGCCCGCGGCTATGCCGGCGATGCTCGTGCCGGGCAGGATGAACAGTTCGATGGCCAGCAGGAGGGCGCAGAACAGGAACAGAAGGGTGATGAGGAGAATGTCCATGTGGGAGTCGGTGGGTTAAGGGGTTAATAGGCTTGTCGGTATTTTGTTTCGTCGGGGTCTTTCAGCATGTTGAGGTAGGAGGCGTAGCGGCTCTCGCTGATGAGGTGTTCCTCCACGGCGCGGCGCACGGCGCAGCCCGGCTCGTGCGTGTGGGTGCAGTCGCCGTATTTGCAGTTGGCCGATTCGGCAAAGATTTCGCGGAAATAGTGAGCCACTTCTTCCTTCTTGAAGTCGAACGTGCCGAAGCCCTTGATGCCCGGCGTGTCGATGACCTGTCCGCCGCCGGGCAGGTCGAACATTTCGCTGAAGGTCGTGGTGTGCATGCCCGTGTCGTGTGCGGCCGAGATGTCGGCCGTCTTGGCCTCGAGGCCGGGAATCAGGGCGTTGAGCAAGGTGGACTTTCCCACGCCGGAGTGGCCCGAGAAGAGGGTGGTCTGGTCTTTCAGTGCGGCGCGCAGGGCGTCGATGCCCGTGTCCTCCAGTGCGGAGCAGGCCAGGCAGGTGTAGCCGATGGTGTCGTAGAGGTACATCATGCCTTCCATGTAGCGTGTCTCGTCCGGCGTGTAGCAGTCGGTTTTGTTGAACACGAGGACGACCGGCACGCGGTAGGCCTCGGCCGAAGCCAAGAAGCGGTCGATGAAGGTGGTGGAAGTTTCGGGATGGGCCACGGTGACGATGAGGCAGACCTGGTCTACGTTGGCTGCCAGGATGTGGCTTTGCTTGGAAAGGTTGGACGACTTGCGGATGATGTAGTTCCGACGGTCTTCGATGTCGGTGATGAAGGCCGTGCCTTCCGCGTTGGGCGCGATTTGCACATAGTCGCCCACGGCCACCGGGTTGGTGCTCCGTATGCCTTTGAGGCGGAAGTTGCCTTTGATTTTGCATTGTACAAGTTGGCCGTCGTCCGTGCGGACGACGTACCAACTTCCTGTATTGCGGATGACCAGGCCTCGCATCAGACGGTCATGATTTCTTTGTCTTTGGCTGCGTACAAGTCGTCGATCTGCTTGATGAACTTGTCGTGCACTTTCTGCAGTTTGGCTTCGGCGTCCTTCTGTTCGTCTTCGGCCATGCCGTCTTTCACGGCTTTCTTGAGCGCGTCGATGGCGTCGCGCCGCGTGTTGCGCACGCTCACCTTGGCGTTCTCGCACTCACCCTTGCATTGCTTGGCCAGTTGTTTGCGGCGTTCCTCTGTCAAGGGCGGGATGCCGATGCGTATGATTTCGCCGTTGTTTTCCGGCATGATGCCCAGTTCGGAGTCGATGATTGCCTTCTCGATGGGGCGGAACATGTTTTTGTCCCACGGCTTGATGGCGATGGTGCGTGCGTCCGGCGTGTTCACGGCGGCCACGTTGTTGATGGGCACCATCATCCCGTAGGAGTCCACCCGTATGCCGTCGAGCAGCCGGATGTCGGCCTTCCCGGCCCGGATGTGCGCCAAAGCGTCGTCCAGGTACATCACTGCCATATCCATTTTCTCTTGTGCTTCGCCAAGGATTGTCTTTGAATCTGCCATTTTCTTCTTGTTGTTAATTGTGTACTTAGGTATTGTAATTGTTTGGGAAACAAAAATAGTCGATTTTTCATTCACCTGCAATAAAAACGGGAAGTAAATTCCGCTTGGCGGCTTTTTTGCATTCCGGTGCTTCCCTCTCTCCTGCCGGCTGTCTTGGCGCATGCTTCTTTCTGGGAGGCTCGCCGTTGAGTGCCGTCGTCCTTTCCCCCTTTCGCCATGATGGATAAGTCGGTTTCGTTTTTCGTGGTGCGGGCACTTTTCACCGGCCGGCCGCAGGGCTGTTCTTGGGTGTCATGTTCCGGGCGCCATGCTTCGCGCAAGTCGTGCCGTCCCTTCCCGGACGCCGGGGGCTGGATGGGCTGACGGGCGGGCGATGACAACAAGGGCCGGGCGGACGGGGAATGACTTCCCGTCGGCCCGGCCTTTGCCTGTTATTAATAAGGTAGAGGTCAGTTGTGCACCAGTGTGCCGATGTCCTCGCCTTCCATCACCTTCTTCAGGTTGCCGTAGACGTCCATGTTGAAGACGTAGATGGGCAGCCCGTTTTCCTTGCACATGGTGGTGGCCGTGAGGTCCATCACCTTCAGGCCGCGGGTGTAAATCTCGTCGTAGGTGATTTCCTTGAATTTCGTGGCCGTGGGGTCCTTTTCCGGATCGGCGGTGTAGACGCCGTCCACGCGCGTGCCTTTGAGCATCACGTCGGCTTCGATCTCTATGCCGCGCAGCGAAGAGCCCGTGTCGGTGGTGAAGTAAGGGTTGCCCGTCCCGGCGCTCATGATGACCACTTCGCCGGCTTCCATGTGTTCGATGGCCTTCCATTTGCTGTAGAACTCGCCGATGGGTTCCATGCGTATGGCCGTCAGCACGCGGCTCTTCACGCCGATGGCGCCCAGCGCGCTGCTCAGTGCGAGCGAGTTGATGACGGTGGCGCACATGCCCATCTGGTCGCCTTTTACGCGGTCGAAGCCCTTGCCCGCGCCGCTGAGTCCGCGGAAGATGTTGCCGCCGCCGATGACGATGCCGATCTGCACGCCCATGTCGTGCACTTCCTTGATTTGTTGCGCGTATTCGGCCAGCCGTTTTTCGTCGATGCCGTAGCGCTGTTCTCCCATGAGGCTTTCGCCGCTCAGTTTGAGGAGAATTCTGTTGAATTTAGCCATGATTGAGTTATGTTTGAGGGTTAGAGTCTGAGTGGTTCGTTTGTTTGCCCGCCGGCCGGGATGAGGAAGCGCACCTCCTTGAAGGCATAGCGTCGCGTTGCGCCGTCGCGTCCGGCCAGCACCAGATGCCCGGTGGGCTCCACCTCGCGGATTTCCGCCTCGAAGCGTCCTTGCGCGTCTTCGTAGGGGTGGAAACCTTCGCGGCGATAGAGGCGGGCGGCATAGGCTTGCGCTATTTCCGCCGTGTCGTCGTCCTGAATTTGTCGCAGCCGGTCTTTGAAGCGTTTGATGATTTCGGCCAGGATGAAGACCGTCTCGTGCATTTGGCCCGTGGCCTGGCAGAGCGACACGGGGTTGGGGGCATCGCTCCGGAATTCTTGCTGGTTCACGTTGAGGCCCACGCCGATGATGCAGTCCTCAATCTGCCGGCCGGAGAGCGTGTTCTCGATGAGCATGCCGCAGATTTTCATGTCGTTCCAATAGATGTCGTTCGGCCATTTGATGCTGATTCCCCCTCCGGTGTAGCCCGTGAGGGTTTCGCACACGGCCAAGGCCATGGCCTGCGACAGGACGAACTGCCGTGAGGCGTCCACCCAGCGCGGATGCAGGAGCAGGCTGAAGAGCAGGTTCTTGCCCTCTTCCGCCTCCCAGGAGTTGCCGGCTTGCCCTCGGCCCGCCGTCTGGTAGTCGGCCGTGGCGAGCACCATGTCTTTGGGCGAGACGGGGCGGTAGTGGCGCAGGAAATGATTGGTGGAATCGGTCGAGCGGAGGCGTATCCACTCAAACCAAGGGGAGTCGTCCAGTATGTAAAGCGCGTTCATCATCTTTGTCTTTCTTTTTTAGTCGATGGCCGTCCACGGCAATGTGGGGCGGAAGGCGTTCTCGATGTGCTTCAGGTCGGCCTTGCCCGAGCCGTCGGCCACCACGGTAATCAGGTCGAAACGCACTGGCAGGTCGAGCGCATAGCGCCGGACGTAGGCTTCGGCGGAGGCGATGATGCGGAAGATTTTCTCTTCCGTGAGGGCCTCTTCCGGCGCACCGAACTGTGTGTCCCGGCGCGTTTTCACCTCCACCACCACGAGGGTGCGGTCTTTTTCCGCCACGATGTCCAGTTCCTTGTGCCCGAATCGCCAGTTGCGGTGGCGGATGGCATATCCTTCCGCGAGCAAGTGGGCGGCGGCCCGGTCTTCGCCTTCCATGCCTAATTCGTTGTGTATGGCCATCTGGTTTGTTGCTTTTGTCTTGCAAACATACACAAAAATCCGCGATATGTCGCCCTCCGGGCCGAAGAAATGTGGGGAAAAGCGGTGAAAATCCGGTCGGAAATCTTACTTTTGCAAGAAATAGGAAACGCAAGACATGGCAGACGATGCTTATTACATGAAGAAAGCGCTCGAGGAAGCCCGGCGCGCTTTCGAGGAAGACGAGATTCCGGTGGGCGCAGTGGTGGTGTGCGGAGGCCGAATCCTGGCACGGGCGCACAACCTGACGGAGACGCTCACCGACGTGACGGCGCATGCGGAGATGCAGGCCATCACGGCGGCGGCCAACGCATTGGGTGGCAAGTATTTGAATGAATGCACGCTTTACGTCACGGTGGAACCCTGCGTGATGTGCGCCGGGGCCATAGGCTGGGCACATCTGGGGCGGCTGGTCTATGGGGCGGCGGACGAGAAACGGGGATTCCGGCGATTCGCCCCCCAGGCCTTGCATCCGCGCACGGAACTGGTTGGCGGCGTGATGGAAGAAGAGGCCGCGGAGCTGATGACGGCCTTTTTCCGGGCGAAAAGATAGCCGGCGGGCGTGCCGCCGGAGTGGTTCTGCCCTGCGTGCCCCGGCCAGACGGGCCTGCCCTTCGGCCGATGACGGAGCGGGGAAGCGTTTCGCGGTGTCGCGTCAGGCGGAGTCCGTCAGCGTACTTTGCGGCAAGTACTCGAGTACTCTCCGCAGAGTACGGTTTGTTTGAGCGGCCGGCGGGATTGCGCCAAGCCGCGTCCGCCGTCCTGTTTTGCGGATGCGCGACGTACTCCTTGCTTGTGGTGGGTTGTCAAGAACGTGACGGGGGTGGAATGACGCAGGGGGCATAAGCCGGAAAGAAGCAGGGCGGACATGGTTCCCTTGCGCGCACGGCTTCGGCATGCACTGCTTCTCTCCGGAAGGAAAAGCTGCCGGAGGTTTACTTTATTTCTTCAAAGTCGACGTATTCTCCCTCGTCGTCGTCGAAAATCTTCTGCGAGGGATGCGACGAGGAGTGGGGGCGGGACTGCTCTCCGCGCTGTCCGGCGTCCGTGCCGGAGGATTGGCTCTTCTTCCCATGGGGGAAGAACGGAGAGAATATGTCCTTGGCTTTCCTCACGATGGTGAGGACCAGGAAAAGGCAAAATACTACGAGCGAGAGCAGCAAACCCAACAAACATCCAAAGGGACTGGCCATATCTGTAATTTTCTTAATGGTTAGTTATGGAAGTTACTCACAAGAACCGTGCCAAAGTCAGTGGATTTTCCAACGGGATGCGGCAAAAGAGAGAAGAACATACCATGCTATGATGGCGGCAAAACAGCTCATGCCCAAGAAAATGATGAGCGGGATGCACGTCAGGAGGAACACATATTTAATGCGGTTGTCGTGCCAGGAGAAGTTCTTGAACTTGAGGGCGAACAAGGGGATTTCGGCCACCAGAAGGAGGCTGGAGACCAAGATGGCGGCAAACAAGAGCAGGGCATTGAAGCTGTCCGACACCAGAAAGCCGTGGCTGCCCACCACGAGCGAAGCCCAGAACAGCGTGTTGGCCGGAGTGGGAACGCCGATGAACGAAGTGGTCTGGCGCGTGTCGAGGTTGAACTTGGCGAGCCGCAAGGCCGAAAAGGCCGCCATGAGGAAAGCCGTGTAGGGCATGATGTCGCGCAGCGAAGCCATGAAGCCGGGGTAGTGCACTTCGTGGAACAACTGGAACAGCATGGCCGAAGGGGCCACACCAAAGGTCACTACGTCCGCCAGCGAATCCAATTCCTTCCCAATGGGCGACGACACTTTCAGCAAGCGGGCGGACATGCCGTCGAAGAAGTCGAACACGGCTCCGATGATGATGAGCAGGAAAGCCTCCCCGTAGCGCCCGTCGAAGGCGGCGCCCGTGGCCATGCAGCCCGAAATCAGGTTGCAGCAAGTGATGCTGTTGGGAATCTGGCGGATGATGATGTTAGCCATTTCGTTCTTTTTATAGTTTGGCGATGACCGTCTCGTTGCCCACGGTCTTCTGCCCCAGTTTGACGTTCACCTTCGTGCCGGCCGGCAGGAACAGGTCCACTCTGGAGCCGAACTTGATGAATCCCATGTGCTCGTCGATGTAGCAGTCTTCTTCGGCTTTGGCGTAAGTCACGATGCGCCGCGCCATTGCGCCTGCAATCTGCCGTGCCATGACGAGCACGCCGTCCGGCGTCTCGATGACGATGGTGGAGCGTTCGTTCTCCATGCTGGCTTTCGGGAGCCATGCGCGGTGGAAGTTGCCGTTCTGGTGCTCCACGAGACGCACCGTCCCGTCCACGGGTATCCAGTTGGCGTGTACGTTGGTCAGGCTCATGAAGATGGAGACCATCATGCGGCGGTCGTGGAAATACTCGTTTTCCTCCACTTCTTCCACTACCACCACTTTACCATCGGCCGGGGCGACCACGACGTTCTCGGTGTCACCCTCGAACCGCCGGATGGGACAGCGGAAGAAATTGACCACGATCAGGTAAATAAACGTGCAGATGACAGAGGAAATGTAAAACGGGATTTTGCACTCGAACGCATAGAAAAGAAAAGCGTTGAACAGCACCAATGCTATCGCGCCTGCGACAAGCGTATGCGTTCCTTCCCGGTGTATTCTGATTTGTTTTAGCTTGTTTAATTTGCGCCCCATGGTGGCATGTTGTTTGTATTAGTGAGCAAAGGTAGCTATATTCTGTTTAAGCGCAAAATTCTGTACTACCTTTTTTAACAGTTTGACGGTTTATGCTGCCTTTTTGCTAAAAATAGCAGTTTTTGCTTGTCCGTTTCCCCGATGTGGCGTAACTTTACCCCTAATTTTCGTCATCAAACCATCGGGCTTATGCAAGACTTCGTACACCTTCACGTACACACCCAATATTCCATTCTCGACGGTCAGGCCAGCATTCCGCGGCTGGTCGACAAAGCCATGAAGGACGGCATGCGCGGCATGGCCGTCACCGATCATGGCAACATGATGGGCATCAAGGAGTTTTTTAATTATGTAAACAAAAAGAACAGCGGCACGCAGGCCGACATCAAGATGTGGAAAAAGCGCATCTCCATTCTGGAGGGCGGCGGCGACGCCGCCTTGAAGGAATGGCAGGATGGGCAGGAAAAAAAGCGCAAGGAGGCGGAAACGCTGAGGAAACGGGCCGAAAGCAACGGCGAGCCCGTGCCGCCGGAGGCGAATTTCGTGCCCGAGGAGCAACCGGCATTTCCCCCGGTGGACGAACAGCTGGACACGGCACGCAAGGAGCTGGACGCGGCACAAAAACGCTTGTTCAAACCCATCTTCGGCTGCGAAATGTACGTGGCCCCCAGGCGGATGGAGCAGATGGACAAGGAGAAGGACGGGCGGCGATACCACCTGATTGTCCTGGCCAAGAATGAGAAGGGCTATCACAACTTGGTCAAGCTGGTGTCGAAAGCCTGGACCGACGGATTCTACATGCGCCCGCGCACCGACCGTGTGGAGCTGGAGGCGCACAGCGAAGGGCTGATCGTTTGTTCGGCCTGCATCGCCGGCGAGGTGCCCCGCAAAATCCTGTCCGGCGATTTGGAAGGGGCAGAGGAAGCGGTGCAATGGTACAAACGCGTGTTTGGCGACAATTACTACCTGGAGCTGCAGCGGCATGAGGTGAAGGACCCCAACCAGAGGGCCAACCGCGAGACCTATCCCTTGCAGCAACGCGCCAATGCGAAGATGATTGAACTGGCGCGGAAATATGGCGTGAAGCTGGTGTGCACCAACGACTGCCACTTTGTCAACGAGGAGGACGCCGAGGCGCACGACCGCCTGATCTGCCTGAGCACGAACCGCGACCTCGACGACCCCAAACGCATGCTCTATTCCAAGCAGGAATGGTTCAAGACGCGCGCGGAAATGAACGACATCTTTGCAGACGTGCCGGAGGCGATGGCCAACACGTGCGACATCTGCGACCAGGTGGAGTTCTACAGCATCGACCATGCGCCCATCATGCCGAACTTTGAAATCCCCGAGGAATTCGGCACGGAAGAAGGATACCGGCAGAAGTTCACGGACGAAGACCTGTTCGAGGAGTTCACGCGCGACGAGAACGGCAACGTGGTACTCAGCCGCGAGGACGCCGAGCAGAAGGTGAAGAAACTGGGCGGATGCGGGAAACTCTACCGCCTGAAACTGGAGGCCGACTATCTGGCCAAGCTGACCTACGAGGGGGCGGCCAAGTTTTATGGCGACCCCTTGCCCGAACATGTGCACGAGCGTCTCAATTTCGAGTTGCACGTGATGAAGACCATGGGTTTCCCGGGCTACTTCCTCATCGTGCAGGACTACATCAACGCGGCGCGCCATGAGCTGAATGTCTCCGTGGGGCCGGGCCGTGGCTCGGCCGCCGGTTCGGCCGTGGCCTATTGCCTGGGCATCACGAAGATAGACCCTATAGAATATGACTTGCTGTTTGAGCGTTTCCTCAATCCCGACCGCATCTCGTTGCCCGATATCGATGTGGACTTCGACGACGACGGGCGCGGAAAGGTGCTGAGCTGGGTGACGCAAAAGTATGGCGAGGAGAAGGTGGCCCACATCATCACCTACGGCACCATGGCCACGAAGTTGGCCATCAAGGATGTGGCCCGTGTGGAAAAGCTGCCCTTGGACATCTCGAACGGCTTGTGCAAGCTCATTCCCGACAAGTTGCCCGACGACGAGAACGGGAAGGCGCGCAAGATGAACCTGCCCAACGCCATCGCCTGCATCCCCGAGTTGCAGCAGGCCGAGGCTTCGCCCAACCCCTTGTTGCGCGACACCATCCGCTACGCCCGGATGCTCGAGGGGAACGTGCGGAACACGGGCGTGCACGCCTGCGGTGTCATCATTTGCCGCGACGACGTTTCCGACTGGGTGCCCATCAGTACGGCCGAAGACAAGGAAACGGGCGAGAAACTGCGCTGCACGCAGTATGAAGGTTCCGTCATCGAGGACACGGGACTCATCAAGATGGACTTCCTGGGCTTGAAAACGCTGTCCATCATCAAGGAATGCCAAGCCAACATTTATGACAGCCTCGGGCTGGAGATAGACGTGGACCTGCTGGACATCAACGACCCCGCAACTTACCAACTGTATTGCGACGGGCGCACCATTGGCACGTTCCAGTTCGAGTCGCCCGGAATGCAGAAGTATTTGCGCGAACTGCAGCCCTCCACGTTCGAAGACCTGATTGCCATGAACGCCCTCTACCGCCCGGGCCCCATGGACTACATCCCCGACTTCATCGACCGCAAGCAGGGTCGAAAGCCGGTGGAGTATGACATCCCCTGCATGGAGAAATACCTGAAAGACACTTACGGCATCACGGTCTACCAGGAGCAGGTGATGTTGCTCTCACGCCAGCTGGCCAACTTCACCCGCGGCGAGAGCGACACACTGCGCAAGGCGATGGGAAAGAAACTCATCGACAAGCTGAACCACATGTATCCCAAGTTCATCGAAGGGGGAAAGAAAAACGGGCACGACCCGAAGGTGCTGGAGAAAATCTGGGCGGACTGGAAGAAGTTTGCGTCATACGCCTTCAATAAGAGCCACGCCACGTGCTACTCGTGGGTGGCCTACCAGACGGCTTACCTCAAGGCCAATTTCCCGGCGCAGTACATGGCCGCCGTCATGAGCCGAAGCTTGGCCAACATCACCGACATCACCAAACTGATGAGCGAGTGCAAGAGCATCGGCATCAACACCCTGGGGCCCAATGTCAACGTGAGCCGCCGCAAGTTCAGCGTGGACGCCGACGGGAACATTCGCTTCGGACTGGGAGCCGTCAAGGGCTTGGGCGACTCGGCTGTGGACGCCATCGTGAAGGAACGCGAGGCGAACGGCCCCTACAAGGACGTGTTCGACTTTGTGCAGCGCGTGCCCAACGGCGCTGTGAAGAAGAACAACCTGGAGAGCCTTGTGCTCTCGGGCGCCTTCGATTGTTTCGAGGGCATCACGCGCGAACAATATTTCGGAGTGAACGCCAAGGGCGAAAACTTCATCGACCAACTGGCGCGCTACGGGGCGCGCTACCAGGCAGACAAGGACGCCGTGCAGAACTCGCTCTTCGGCGACATGGACATGGTGGAAATCGCCACGCCGGAGGTGCCGCAGGCCGAACCGTGGAGCGCGCTGGAGAAGCTGAACAAGGAGCGCGACCTGGTGGGCATCTACCTCTCGGCCCATCCGCTCGACGATTATGCCGTCATCCTCCGCGACGTCTGCAACGCCCACATGGCCGACCTGAAAGACCTGGACCAGTTTGCCGGCAAGGACCTCACGCTGGGAGGAATGGTCACGGCAGTGAGGAAGGGCGTGTCGAAGTCGGGAAAACCATACGGCATCGTGACGCTCGAAGACTACACGGGCGCCTATGAGCTGCCCCTCTTCGGGCAGGACTGGCCCACGTGGGGCTCCTACATGGACGTGGGCAACACCTTGTACATCACGGCCAAGTGCCAGCCACGGCAGTGGGATCCCAGCAAACTGGAATTCCGCATCGGGCGCATCGACTTCCTGGCCGACGTGAAAGACTCGCTGGTGGAGCGGATCACCATCACCGTGCCCCTGGACGCGCTGGACGAGGACATCGTGCTTTCGCTCTCGGACATCGTGAAGGAGAATCCCGGCAACACGGAACTCTATTTCCACATCCTTGACCCGCTGGGCCAGATGAACCTGACCTTGCAGTCCAAGGCGGCGAAAGTGTCAGTTAAAAAGGATTTAATTTCCTATATTCAGAGCAAACCCGTCTTGTCGTACAAAATAAATTAGTAAATTTGCCCGCAGTAATAAACCTTAAAAAGAATAAGACAATGGCATTAGCAATTACGGATTCCAATTTCGAGGAATTGTTGGCTTCTGGCAAGCCTGTGGTAGTGGATTTCTGGGCAACGTGGTGCGGCCCTTGCAAGAAAATCGGGCCGGACATCGAGGCGCTGGCCGAAGAGTACAAGGAGGTGGCCGTGATAGGCAAGTGCGACGTGGAAGAGAACGACGGCCTGGCCATGCGCTTCGGGGTGCGTAACGTGCCCACCGTGATATTCATCAAGAACGGCGAAGTGGTGGACAAGCAAGTCGGCGCGGCCCCCAGAAGCACTTTTGAAGAGAAACTGAAAGCCATACTTTAAGCAGAAACAACCATGGACAGCTTTGAACAAGAACTTTTGCAGGATGCGGAGGACGACGCCCGCACGGTGGAGTTCATCAAGAACTACCTGCCACAGGAGGTGAAGGACAAGTTCACCGACGAGGAGCTTTACTACTTCTTGGACGTCATCGTGGAATATTACGCCAACAGCGGAGTGCTCGACGCCGAGCCGGATGCCGACGGTTACATTGACATCGACCAAGACAAGGTGGTGGACTATGTGGTCAGCCAGGCGCGGAAAGACAAGATGGGCGACTTCGATCCCGAGGATATCTTGTGGGTCGTCCAGGGAGAAATGGAATACGGGGAAACCTTTGCCGAGGACGAGTAAGGGGGCGGGGCGCACGGGTGTGTGCGTCGGGCCGTCCTTGTCCCGCGGCGTTTTTCCCGTCATGTTCGGGCAACGCAGTCAAGACTAATAAACGAACGGATGCCACAAAGGCCGCCGGAGAGGCGGAATTTGTGGCATCCGTTTTATCTTTTCTATCGTTCGAGGGCGGCCGCTGGCCCGCATGCGTCCTCTTTTTTGCCGGAAAGGCATGGGCGGGGTGCGCCAAGCCCGGAGCGGGTGGCCACCGGAAGGCGGAGCGTCTTGCGGGAAGCACTCGAGTACTCTGCGGCAAGTACTCGTGTACTTTCCGCAAAGTACCTTCCCGTTCTGCGCACGGTTTTTTCCCGCTTTCCGTTCTTCCGTTCCGGTTTGTCCGTTTCTCTGCTTTCCCGCCGTCCGCCGTCCTGCGGGAAACCGGCGTGTTGGCAGGCTTGTGCTTTTGGTGGTCAGGACTTCACGCAGCGCGTTCCGTCTTCGTCCTCTTCAATGCTCACTTTCACGGCATCGGCCGGGAGAAGGTCTTCCACCAGCTCGGGCCACTCGATGAAGCAGAGCGCGCCGCTGTAGAAGTAATCTTCGTAGCCCATGTCGTAGACCTCTTCCAGCTTCTTGATGCGGTAGAAGTCGAAGTGGTAGATGAGTTCTCCGCTCCCGGAGCGGTATTCGTTGACGATGGCGAAAGTCGGCGAGTTGATGACGTCCTCCACTCCGAGGCATTCGCAGACGGCCTTGATGAAAGTGGTTTTTCCGGCTCCCATTTTGCCGTAGAAGGCAAACACGGTGTTGTCGCCCATGGCCTCGATGAATTGGCGGGCGGCATCGTGGATCTGTTCCAAAGAAGTGATTTTGATTTCCATCTTTTTGTGTCGTTTTAGTTCCTCTTTTTGCTTTGCAGGGTGATGAGCGGGATGAGCATCTCCTCCATGGAGATGCCTCCGTGCTGGAACGTGTCGCGGTAGTACGACACGTAGTAGTTGTAGTTGTTCGGATAGGCGAAGAAATTTTCTCCCGTGGCGAAGATGTAGGCCGTGCTCAGGTTGGGCGAGGGGAGCAGCGCCTTGCGCGGCTCTTTGATTTCGAACACCTCCTTGACGTTGTACTTCAGGTTTTTGCCCAGTTTGTAGCGCAGGTTGGTGTTGGTGTTCTTGTCGCCCACCACCTTGATGGGGTTTTTCACGCGTATGCTCCCGTGGTCGGTGGTGACGATGATTTTATATGAACTGGCGGCCAGCGCCTTGAAAAGTTCCCCGGCGGCGGAGTGGCGGAACCAGCTTTGGGTGATGCTGCGGTAGGCGGCCTCGTTGGAAGCCAGTTCGCGCACCATTTTCGATTCCGTGCGGGCGTGGGAGAGCATGTCGATGAAGTTGAACACCACCACGTTCAGGTCGTAGCGTTCCAGTTGCTTGAGTTGCCCCAGAAGCTTGTCGGCCGTTTGCGAGTCGTTGATTTTGTGGTAGCTGAAAGTGTTTTTGCGACGGTAGCGGTCCAGCTGCGTCTGAATGAGCGGCCCTTCGTTCAGGTTCTTGCCCTCTTCTTCGTCCTCGTCTACCCACAGTTCGGGATACATCTGCGCGATTTTGTCGGGCATGAGCCCCGAAAAGATGGCGTTGCGGGCGTATTGCGTGGCTGTGGGCAGGATGCTGCAATAGATGTCCTCGTCGATGAAGAAGGAGTCGGCCAGTTCCGTGCCGAGCGTGCGCCACTGGTCGTAGCGGAAGTTGTCCAGCACGATGAGGAACACCTTCTCGCCTTGGTTGAGCAGGGGGAAAATCTTGGTCTTGAAGATGTCGGGGCTCATCAGGGGCCGGTCTTCGGGGTGTGTTATCCACTCCTCGTAGTGTTTGCGCACAAACTTGGCGAAGGCTTGGTTGGCTTCGCTTTTCTGCATGTGGAGCATCTCGTCCATGTTGCTGTCTGTCTCCGACAGCTCCAGCTCCCAGTAAACGAGCCGCTTGTACACCTCCTTCCAATCCTCGAAGGTGAGCGAGTCGTTGATTTGCATTCCGATTTTGCCGAAGTTCTGCTGGTAGGCGTTTTGTGCCACTTCGGTGACTATTTCCTTCTTGTGGATGTTCTTCTTCAGCGTGAGGAGGATTTGCGTGGGGTTGACCGGTTTGATGAGGTAGTCGGCTATCTTGGAACCGATGGCCTGGTCCATGATGTTTTCTTCCTCGCTTTTGGTCACCATGACCACGGGCGTGACGGGCGAGATTTCCTTGATGCGCGACAGCGTCTCCAGTCCGCTCAGTCCCGGCATGTTTTCGTCCAGCAGGATGAGGTCGAACGTCTTTTCGGCGCACATGTCCAGTGCGTCCTGCCCGTTGGATACGGTTTCCACTTCGTACCCTTTCTTCTCCAGGAACAGGATGTGTGCCTTCAGCAGCTCTATCTCGTCGTCCACCCAAAGTAATAAACCGTTGCTCATATTTGTCGTTTTTGTCCTTTTGTCAGAAGATGATGCCGCTGTCCGTGTCGTTGTATCCGTCGTCTTCTTCTTCGTATTCCTCGTCGTCGGCGGGCGGCATGTCGTCCGGGTCGCGGATTTCGATGGAAGTGGGCTCGTCCAGCCTGAAGTCCTCTGGCACTTTCAGTGGTGCGAACTTCTCGTCGTAGAACTTCTTGTAGTCGTCGAAGCTAAAGAGAGTGCCCAGCAGTTTCAGGTTGTCTTCCGAGATGATGACGGAGCGTATGTTCTTGAGCAATACGCTCATGTGCGGGTCGGCATAGAGCTTCTGCGCATAGGCGTGCACCTCGTCGAAGTTGAGGAAGCCGCTCACGCGCATCTGGGCGATGCCGCCGGCCTTTTCGATTTGAATGTCGAAGTTGCGCACCATGAAGCTGGTGAAGTTGTAGAGCGCCATCTCGTAGAGCAACTGGTCTTCGTCCAGGCTGTTTTCGGGATAGGCCAGCAGGAATACGAAGTTGCAGAGCCGCTCATCGCTGAGTTGCTGCGCCTCGGCGGTGGAGTCCTGCTGGGCGGCTGCTGTCCGCCGGCTCCAAATGTCGCTGGCGGCATACTTGCCGTCGCTCAGCGAGCGTCCCTCTTCGATGCCTTTCACGATGCTTTGCGCCATTTCCGTCACTTCGTCCTTCGGATATTTCTCGATGACCTGTTTCAGCGTGACCAGGAAACTGTCGCGTTGCCCGCTGTACAGCTGGCTCATGGCTTGCACGAACATGAATTTGGCGCGGTGGGCCCCTTCGGGGAAATCGGTGGTGGAAGTGGCGTAGTTGCGGAAGACTTCCTCGTAGTCGTCCCGTCCGTAGGCCTTGTATGTGGCGGCATAGAGCGAGTCTTCTATATGCTTGCCTTGGCGCGCATAGAGTTCGTATCTCGGGTTGGCCAGCATGATGGCATACGGGCTGTCGGGGAATTCTTCAAGTAGCTTTTGTTTGTACAAGTCAGCTCCGGCCAGGTCGCCCAGCCGTCCGCAAATGAGGAATAGGTGGTAATAGACGTTGTCCTTGTCGGCCACGTCGGGGAAGGAGTCGATGAGGCGCAGCAGGGTTTGGCGGGCCAGTACGAAATCTTCCAGCCGTTCCATTTCCAGGATGCCGGCCTGGTAGAGTGCGTTGCGCAGGATGTCGTTCGACGCTTGCAGTTGCTCTTCGGTGAAGGGGATTTGTTGCAGGTAGTATTCGCGTTGGTGTGGGTCGCTGGCCAGTGAGTCGGCCATGCGTGCCTCCACTTCGGCAATGCTGTCGGCCCGCGCGATGCTGTCGGCTTGCGCGGCCATCAGGCTGTCGCCCGCTTCGCTGTAGTCGTATTCTTCGAATCCGTTGGTGCGGTCTTCGTTCTTGTGGCTTCTGCGCCAGTTGTCTTCCAGCGGGCGGCGGCCCCAGGTGCGGGCGAACTGCCGTTTGCCTTGCGCCACGACGGACGGGTTGTAGAAGTACCACACGCCCGATTGCCCCTGTTGTCCTCCCGCGGTGGCCCGGTTGCCTGCCGGGTTGACGGCCGTGGGCGTGGTGCCCGTGGGCATTCGCGCTGCCATTTCGGCGTCCGTGATTTTGCGTGCTTCCTCTTTCTCTTTCTTTTTCAGTTCCTCGATGACGTAGTCGATGGCCTTGTTGCGTTCGGCCTCGGGCAGTTTGGCGAGCCACTGCAAGCTGTCTTGCAGTTTGATGGCCGACAAGTGCGGTTCCACTTCGGTCAGTGCCGCCGACCTCCGCTCCACCTCTTTGTAGTCTTCGTGTTCCTTGTCGAGTATGCCCACCAGCTCGGCATAGCATCTTTGTGCGTTGATGTAGTCTTTCTTGTCCCAGTAGATTCCGCCGAGGCGTAACAGTAGCATGGCCTTGGCGATGCCGTTTTGCGTGCTTTCTTTGGCCCCCTTTTCGTAGGCTCCGATACAATGCGCCGTGTCGTTGTTGGCCAGGTAGATGTTGCCGATGGCGTAATAAATCTGGTCTTGGTAGTCTTTGTTTTTCTTGTTTCGCGCCATGCGCCGCAGCTTTTTCACCATTTTGCTGTGGTTTCCTGCGGCCATGGCTTCGGTTTGCAGGATTTGTGCGTTGAAGGAAAGCTCATAGGGCGGATTGCTGCGTATCACCCGCTTCAGTGCTTTGTAGGCTTCCGCTTTCTTGCCGGTCTCATGGCACAGTTGGCCCAACAAGAAGTTCAGGCGCGCTTTCTGCAGTTTGTTCCGCTCTTTCCTGATGGTCTTTTGGAGGTAGGGGATAGCGTCTTCGTATTGCTTCACGAAGATGAGATAATCCGCATACGAGGCGTTGAATTCGCGTTCTCCTTCGCTGCCGATGCTGTCGCGGCGGATCTTCTGGAACACGTCTTCTGCGTCGTAAGGCCATTCCATTTCCACGTAGCAGCGGGCCAGCCAGGCACGGGCCACGGAGGAGATTTCCGGTTGCGTGGCATACAGCGTGTTGATATAGTTGAAGAGCGAGGCGGCTTCGATGAAATTGCCTTGCTGGAACTGCGCTTTCCCCATGAGCAACCAGGCATGGCGCAGGAAGGGGTTGAACTCTTTGCGTGCCAGGTAGGCCTTGTCCTTGGCCGATTTCCGTCTGTTCGTGTTGGTTTTCGGGCGTGCCTTGATGGAGTGAAGTTTGATGGCCTTTTCGCATTTCTCGATGGCCGTCTCGAATTCGGACTTGCCGAGTGCGGCGGTGGATTTGTTGCGCACGTTGTACATGGGCAACAACTCGGTGTAGTTGTCCTTGTGTCCGTTCTGTTGTGCCAGTATGCCTTCCTTGAATGCCTCGCTGCCGTTGAAGTAGGTGTTGAACCGTGCGGTCATGGAGTGGTAAAAGCGCGTTCCCGACGTGTTCTTCTTCGTGGAACACGCCGCCAGGACGCACGCGAGGGCGGCCATGCAGACTATGATATGTAGAATTCTTCTTTCCAAATTGTCTTTAGACAGTTAGATAACTGAAAAACATGCGTTTTATTGCCTTCCGCGGTGAATATTCCAGGAAGAAATGCCTTTGCACGCCAAATAAATAAGAATGGAGACAAAGATGATGGAGGCGCCCGAAGGGATGTTGTAGCGGAAAGAAAGGTACAATCCGCCGAGACAGCCCGCGTAACCGATGGGCACGGAGAGGAGCGCCATGTGCTTGAACTGGCGCGTGAACAGGTTGGCCGTCACCTGGGGAATTGTGAGCAGCGAGATGACCAGCACAATGCCCACCATGCGCAGGCAGGCCACGATGGTCAGCGCGATGAAAGCCATCATCACGTATTCGATGGCGGTCACGGGCAGCCTCTGCGAACGGGCAAACTCCGCGTCGAAAGCCACAGACACCAGCGGGCGGAGGAATACCGTGAACCCTGCTACGGCCATGGCTGCCAGGATGCCCAGCAGCCAGAGGTCGGCTGGCGTGACGGTCAGGATGTTCCCGAAGAGGTACGACGGGAGTTCGGGGGTGAAACCGGGCGCAAGGAAACTGCAGATGATGCCCACGCTCATGCCCAGAGTCCAGAAAATGGCGATGGCCGAGTCTTCGCGCATGTCGCGCCGATGGCTGAACCACTGGATGCCGCAGGCTGAAAGCACGGCGAACACGGCAGCTGAGAGGATGGGCGAGATTCCCAGGTAGACACCGATTCCAATGCCGCCGAAAGACGCATGGGTGACGCCGCCGCTGATGAACACGAGGCGGCGGGTGACGATGTACGTGCCCACCAGTCCGCACAACAGGCTGGCCAACAGGCTGCCCAGCAATGCGTTCTGGAAGAAGGCGTAGGAGAAGATGCTTGTCATGAGCGGTCGAATCTCCTTTCTCCCACAATCAGGAAAACTTCGTCCTTCACAGCGTCGGGCAGGGGGACGCCGCGCAGCTGCAGGCTTCTGACCCACCCGGCCACCTCGTCGTCGCGCATGGTGTAGAGCACATCGCGGAATTCGTCCGCCTCCGTCTCTGTGTAGTCTGCCGGGTCTTTGCCCCTGAAGCGGTCGAGTTCCTCGTCGTTATAGTATTCTATTCCCTTGCTCACGGCGGCCAGCAGGCTTTCTTTCTCGCACACCTCGTGTTGCCCGCAGCATTCTTGCGGCGGTTGCTTCACGGTCGGCATTTCGCTGATTTCGCCCCGTTCCATTTTCTTTTCCAGCGAACGGTTGTGCAGGTAGCCTGCCGCGAACGCGATGATGGCGGCTGCGCCCAATGCGACAAGGATGTAAAGGATGAACGTCATGGCTCGGTGATTTCAAATCCCGCCGCCTGCAAGTGTCTCCAATAGTTGGGGTACGACTTGCTGACCACTTGCGGGTGGTTGATGCGTATCTCGGGCCGCACGAGGCAACATGGCGCGAATGCCATGGCCATGCGGTGGTCTTCGTAAGTGTCTATGGCCGGGGTGTCTTCTGCGGCGGTGCGTTCCCCGTTCCAGCTCAGTTCCGCTCCGCAGGCTTCCTGCAGGGGGTAGCCCAGCTTGCCCAGTTCGCGGATAAGCGCGTCGATGCGGTCGGTTTCCTTGATTTTCAGGCTTTGCAGCCCCGTGAAGTGGAAGCTGACGCCCCGCATGGCGCAGGCCACCACGAGCGTCTGCGCCAAGTCCGGTTGGTTGGTGAAGTCGTATTCCAAATGGCGCGTGGCTGCATCGTGCCGGGTGAGGCGCACGCAGGGCACTTCGCCCCGGCGGAAGAATTCCGTCCGCACGCCCAGCGGTTCGAACATCGTCCGCACGGCCGAGTCGCCTTGTGCGCTGTCTTCGTGCAGGCCGGTGAGCACCACTTCCGCTTCCGCGTCTTTTGTCAGGGCCACCATCTCATACCAATAAGACGCCGCGCTCCAATCGTTCTCTATATAATAAGGTATAGGGCGGTAGGGCACGGGAGCCACGTTGATATGCCGTTCGTCGGTCCATTCCGCCTTTGCGCCGAAGTCCTTCATCAGTTTCAGCGTCAGGTCGATGTAGGGGCGGGAGATGATGTCGCCCGTCAGGCCGAGTTCCAATCCTTGGTTCAGGGCCGGACCGATCATCAGCAGGGCGGAGATGTATTGCGAACTGACGTTTCCCGGCAGCTCCAGCCGTCCGCCTTCGTGCGCTCCTCCGCTGATGCGCAGGGGCGGGAATCCCTCGTTCTCCACATATTCTATATGTGCGCCCAGCGCGCGCAAGGCGTCCACCAGTATGCCGATGGGGCGTTGCTTCATCCGTTCCGTGCCGGTGAGGGTGTGCGTGCCCGGTTGCACGGCCCAATAGGCGGTCAGGAAGCGCATGGCCGTTCCGGCCGCCATGATGTCGATGGGTTCGGGAGTTGGCTGTGCCAAGGCCTTGACCATGACCGCAGTGTCGTCACAATCGGAGATGTTCCGGGGTTGGTTTTCCCCTCCGGCCAAGGCATGGATGATGAGCGCGCGGTTGCTGATGCTTTTGCTGGCCGGCAGTGCGGTTTCGTGCCGCAGGAGTTGGGGTGCGTGGAGTAGAATCTGCATTTTTTGCTCGAAATATGAATTAAAGCAGCACAAAAGTAGAAAATTATTTGGAGATTTCAAAAACTATTTCTACTTTTGCACCCGCAAACGGGATGTAGCTCAGTCCGGTTAGAGTACTCGTCTGGGGGGCGAGTGGTCGCTGGTTCGAATCCAGTCATCCCGACAGCAGCGAAGAGGAGAGGCCAAAACGGTTCTCTCCTTTTTTTGTATCCTATATGTCTTGTTCGCTGCTGCTGTTCGTTGTTTCCGTATCCGTTGTTCTCATTGGTACACTATGGGCTTTCCGCTCCGCGTGATGCCTTCGGCCTCGATGCTGATGGCGGTTGGTTTGCTGTTGTTGTAGAGGCGTACGGTGGCTTTTCCTTCTTTGTCGAACTTCACGTCGGGCATCCAGAGCAGGGTGCGGCGGTAGTCCTTGGTGTCGGGCAGGGGCCGTCGGCTGTAGTCAGGGCTGTAGAAGTCGTCGCAGACGGCGTAGCCGCGCATCAGGTAGCGTCGGTCGCGGCAGGCGGGAGTGTATTCCCCGTTGGGCCTGAGGCGGAAGTCCACGATGACTTCCGGCTGGTTGTCCTGCTTGTATTTCCAGCTGCCCCGTTCGCGGGGGGCATAGTCGGTGTAGATATAGAACTTGTCCAGGTTGCTGATGTTTTGATATTTCATTAATGCTTGGTAGCCTCCGATGTTTTGGGAGGGAGGCGTTACTTTTACTAATCCGATGTCAATTTGAGGTAGATGCTGGAGGGCAGCGTTGCGTAAGTCATAATCAGTATTGCTCTGATTGGCATTGGCTATGAGGGCTTGTGCCCTGTCCACTAAAGCTTTTCCGCCCAATCTGGTTTGTTGGTAACCGTTCCGGTCCACTCCCATGTCGCCTATGAATAATTGGCTTAACGCCATGGTTACGTTATTCCAACCGGCTTCTCCCATGTCGGGTGAGATGACTCCGCCTGTATCTTTGGTTACCAAATGGTAGAACGGTCTGTCTCCCCCGTCGATACCAGCATCGGCAATCATGTTGTAGGCCTCGTAGGCATCCACCACTATGGCGGGCTTGGTGGGGTCGTAGTGTCGCAGCCCGTTCCTTTTGGCATA
>CALULQ010000016.1 GCA_944321525.1 uncultured Paraprevotella sp. | reverse complement strand
AAGCGGCGGCAGAAGGCAGAGTCGGCCAGGCTTTGCGCCACGGCGGCGGAGTCCATCATGAGTTTTTTGCCCAATGTGCCGGCCAGCCGGTCCATGGTGCGCACGCTGGGGAGGGTCAGCTTGACGGGCGTCTGCCGCCCTTGTTTCAAGCGGCGGAACAGGCCGAACATGTTGTCGTCCGGACCGACGCCGTAGCGGCCGCTCTCCACCGTGTAGCCGCCAAGGGCGGACAGGATGGAGAAACCGGCGGAGATGCCCGGCCGGGCCGTCGCCTTGATTTTGGCCTTTACGGAGTCGGCCGTGTCGTCTTCGTCGATGTAGAGGTACACCGTGTCTTGGATGTGGAACGTGGAGCCGAAAAAGGCCCGATACCCCCAGATGCACAGCAAGAGCGCCAGGGCGGCTCCTGCGGGGATGCCCCATTTCTTGAGCTTTTCTTTTTTTTCCGTCATGATGGATGCTTTGTTTCAACGGGGCAAATTTAGATATAAATCGCGATTTATATGCCGGTGGGATAAGAAAAAGTGCAGCCTGTCCTTATTTTTGTTGCATGTGGGCTTCCGCTGGCCCGTCTTCTTGTGCTTCCTCTTTTCGCTGAAAACATCTCCTTGTTTCCGGTCGTTCCGCTGCGGCCGGCGGGCCACCGCCTTGCGGAGTCTTGATTTGTACTTTGCGGAGAGTACTCGAGTACTTGCCGCAGAGTACGCTGGCGGTCTCCGCAAGGCGCCGCATGCCGTCGGGCAAGTCCATGCACGTCCATGCCTGGGGCGATAGGGGGCATGAGTACCTACGGGCGGAGCGCTGCCGTGAGGCCGCCCGCCCGCGTCATCTGTCAAGGATAATTGCGGACGGTCGCCGTTGCAAAGACAAGAGAGAGACTGAAAGTTTTCGAAGGATTTTCCATTCAGAAAGGGAAGCTGTTCAAATAAATGCGTATATTTGCAATCATTTAAATCCTTTTGAATATCATGAACGTAAGAAGACTGATGTTTGGGGCGGCTGTTGTGGCCGTCTTGCCACTTGCGGCACAGAAAGAATCGCAAGTCAGATTGCTCCCGGAACAGGCGAGCCAAATCATTCCGAAAGAAATTTACGGCCAGTTTGCCGAGCACCTCGGTACGTGCATCTATGGTGGCCTTTGGGTGGGCGAGGAGTCCGCGATACCCAACACGGACGGATACCGCAACGACGTGTTGCAGGCGCTGAAGGACCTGAAGGTGCCCGTGCTCCGCTGGCCGGGCGGCTGCTTTGCCGACGAATACCATTGGCGCGACGGCATCGGGCCGCGCGAGGACCGTCCGCGCATGGTGAACAACAACTGGGGCGGAACGGTGGAGGACAACAGCTTCGGCACGCACGAGTTTCTCAACCTGTGCGAACTGCTGGGCTGCGAGCCTTACGTGTCGATGAACGTGGGTAGCGGCACCGTGCAGGAGACAGCCCAGTGGGTGGAGTACATGACGGCCGAAGACGGCCCCATGGCCAAGCTCCGCAAGCAGAACGGACGCGAGAAACCCTGGCGCGTGAAATATATCGGAGTGGGCAACGAGAGCTGGGGGTGCGGAGGCAACATGCGCCCGGAATATTATGCCGACCTGTATCGCCGTTACCAGACTTACTGCCGCAGCTACAACGGCAACCGCCTGTTCAAGATTGCCAGCGGGTCGGGCGAATACGACCTGCACTGGACGGAGGTGATGATGGACAGGGCGCGCAACCAGATGGACGGGCTCTCGCTGCATTATTACACCGTGGCTGGATGGAGCGGCAGCAAGGGTTCTGCCACCGATTTCACCGACGAGGATTATTATTGGACAATGGGCAAATGCCTCGACATCGAGAACTGCATCCGCGAGCATTCAAAAATCATGGACAAGTATGACCCCAAGAAGCGAGTGGCACTGATGGTGGACGAGTGGGGCACTTGGTGGGACGAGGAACCGGGCACCGTCCGCGGACACCTGTACCAGCAGAACACCATGCGCGACGCGTTTGTGGCCGCCCTCTCGCTGAACGTGTTCCACAAATACACCGACCGCATCAAGATGGCCAACATCGCGCAGATTGCCAACGTGCTGCAGAGCATGATCCTGACGAAGGAAGACAAGATGGTGCTGACCCCGTCCTATTACGTGTTCCAGATGTACAACGTGCATCAGGACGCCACCTACCTGCCCGCCGAGGTGCAGTGCGAGCACAAGATGGTGAGGGCGCAGATGGGCCGCGACGGCGAGCAGCGCGACTTGCCGATGCTGGCCGCTACGGCTTCGAAGGCCAAGGACGGGGCGGTGCACATTTCCCTGTCCAACGTGGACCTGAAAGAGTCCAATGAGGTGACCGTCGATTTGGCCGGACTGGAGCTGAAGACCGTCACAGGACAAATGCTGACCGTCAAGGACATCGCCGACAAGAACACGTTCGAGCAGCCCGACGTGGTGAAACCCGTGGCGTTCAAGGGAGCAAAACTGTCCAAAGGGAAACTGGTGGTGAAGATGCCGCCCATGAGCATTGTGGCGCTGGAACTGAAATGACCAGCGCCGTGACGGGGCCTCGTGCCGCAGCGGGCTGATTCCGCCCGGGGAGCGGCCGGCGATTCCCGGGAAGATTTAAGCGGGGATGCCTTCGGCTTTCATGCCGTGGGCATCCCCGCTTTTTCCGTCTCCGTTCTTCTTTTGCTTCGGCCCGTCCCCTGCATTTCCCTCCGGAGCCCCGAGGCTGAAGTCGCATGGGTCATAAAATGTCTGTCCATTCTCCGTCGGAAAGCGAAAATTTCGTATTTTTGTAGCGTGTTAAACTAAAACTAAAAGAGTAAGCAAAATGAAATTAGAAACGAGAGCATTGATTTTCGGACTGGCCTGTTGCGCCTGCGGAACAGGGATGGGAGCGGAGCGCGTGCCGATGACGTTGTGGTACGATGAGCCGGCTACGGTGTGGATGACTTCCGCCCTCCCGGTGGGCAACGGCGGGATTGGCGCCATGTTTTTTGGAGGCGTGGAGCGCGAGCAAGTGCAATTCAACGACAAGACGCTGTGGGCGGGGAGCACCACACAGCGCGGGGCATACCAGAACATGGGTGACCTGTTCTTTGATTTTGGCACGACGGGGGAGTGCACGGACTACCGCCGCGAATTGTCGTTGGACAATGCCGTGGGTACGGTGTCGTATACCATCGACGGTGTGGACTACGTGCGCGAGTATTTTGCCAGCAATCCCGACAGCGTGATCGTGGTGCGGTTGGCCACTCCCGGGAACAAGGGGCGGTTGAACTTCTCATTGCGGATGCAAGACGCCCACGAGGGAGCGACCCGCGTGGTGGGAAACACGATGACCATCGGCGGGACGTTGGACTTGTTGTCTTACGAGGCCCGGGCCGTCCTGCGTGCCGAGGGGGGCAGCGTGGAGTCTTTCCCCGACCGGCTGGAGGTCCGTGGCGCGGATGCCGCCACGGTGATCCTGACTGGAGCTACCAACTACGACCTGACGTCGCCCACTTATGTGACTGGAGATGCCCGGCAAGTGGGCGAGCGTGTGGCAGCCCGCTTGGAGAGGCTGGAGAAGAAATCGTATGAGAAACTGAAGAAAACCCATCTGGCAGACTATTGCCCGTTGTTTTCCCGCGTGGAGGTGGATTTCGAGGCCGGACAGCCCGGTTATACCACGGACGTACTTGTGCGCGAGCATTCCGACAATCCCTACCTGGACATGCTCTACTTCCAGTTTGGCCGTTATCTGACGCTGGCTTCTTCGCGCGGCGGACAATTGCCCAGCAACCTGCAGGGATTGTGGAACAATGTGAACAATCCGGCATGGGAATGCGACTACCATAGCAACATCAACGTGCAGATGAACTATTGGCCGACGGAGGTGGCTAACCTGTCGGAATGCTACGCGCCGTTCATCACCTATGTGACGGCCGAGGCCATGAAGGCCGACGGGCCGTGGCAGCAAGTGGCACGGAAGGAGAATTGCCGCGGCTGGGCCGTGCACACGCAGAACAACATCTTCGGTTATACGGACTGGAACATCAACCGTCCGGCCAATGCGTGGTATTGCACCCACCTGTGGCAGCATTATGCCTATACGCTCGACGAGGACTATTTGCGCGGCACGGCTTATCCGGTGATGAAGCTGACGTGCGAATATTGGTTCGACCGCCTGACGGAGAATGCCGACGGACGGCTCGTGGCTCCCGGGGAATGGTCGCCCGAGCACGGTCCTTGGGAAAACGGGGTGGCCTATGCGCAGCAATTGATCTACGCCTTGTTCAAGGAGACCCTGGCGGCGGCCGACGTGTTGCAAATCAGCGACAGCTTCGTGGCCGAACTGAAGGACAAGTTCGCGAAGCTGGACAACGGCCTTCACATCGGCGAATGGGGGCAAATCCGTGAGTGGACGAAAGAGAAGGACGTGAAGGGCGACAATCATCGCCACTTGTCGCACCTGATGGCCTTGTTCCCTTGCCATGAGATTTCTTATTTGAACGACAAACGGTATGCCGAGGCGGCCAAGGTGTCGCTCAACTCGAGGGGCGACGGCGCCACGGGCTGGAGCCGCGCCTGGAAGGTGGCTTGCTGGGCCCGGTTGTGGGACGGCGAGCGCGCCTATCGCTTGCTGAAGCAGGCGCAGCACCTGACGGACGTGACTTACATCAGCATGGACGACAACGCCGGTGGCGTGTATGAGAACCTTTTCTGTGCGCATCCTTCGTTCCAGATTGACGGCAATTTCGGGGCTACGGCCGGCATTGCCGAAATGCTGATCCAGAACACGCCGAAAGGGATTTACGTGTTGCCGGCCCTTCCGGCCGCCTGGGCCGACGGGCATTTCACGGGCTTGCGGGCCCACGGAGGCTTTGTGGTGGACGCGGAGTGGGCCGACGGCCGCTTGGCGGTTGCCACCGTCACTTCCGCCGCGGGCGGCGAATGCAAGGTCTATTTGCCGGGACGGAAACCCGCCAGAGTGGAGAACGCCCGGGGGCGCAAGGTGGATTTTTCGCAGGATGCCGATGGCATGGTGACATTCTCCACCAAGCCAGGTAAGCGTTATCGGATTGTTCTGTAAGCCTCTTCCTCCATCGGAAGCTTGAGGCGGCGGAGGAGGGGCTGCTTCGCGTCGCCCGTTCCGGCGGCAGGGCGCGGGGCGGCGGACAAGGATAGAGGGCGGCTGTCACATTTCGGTGGGACAGCCGCTTTTTCTGATTGCCCGATGGATTGCGGTCCCGTGCGGAAGGCGCCAGCGTACTCTGCGGCAAGTACTCGAGTACTTTGCGGAAAGTACGCTGACGCGCTCCGCAACATTTTCGCCAGCTTCCCGCCTTTCGCTGCTGCGGGGAGCTTCTTGGTGAATTTTCCCGTGGATTTGCTTTTTTTGCGCCTTTTTCTTGAATACTTTGACAGAAAAGGGCGATTTTACCTTTTATTTTGTTAACTTTGTCACAATTTAAGTTCAAATGAATATGAAAATAACGCTTTTGCAGCAGGACATTGCGTGGGGAAAGCCGGAAGATAACGTGCGGGAGGCAGAGCGTGCCATGGACGCCCGCCCGGGAGCCGACCTTTACGTGTTGCCCGAAATGTTCTCGACCGGTTTCTGTACGGAGCCGGAGGGACTGGCCGAACCGGCGGACAGCGATACGCTGCGCTGGATGCGCGCTTATGCCCGAGCGCACGACTGCGCCGTGGCTGGCAGCGTGGCCGTGCAGGAAGACGGCCGTTACTATAACCGTTTCTATTTTGTGAAACCAGACGGTGAGGTCTGTTCATACGACAAGAAGCATCTTTTCACTTATGGCGGCGAGGACCGGCGCTTCACGGCAGGCCGCGAACGCGTGGTGGTGGAGTTCCGCGGCGTGCGCATCTTACTTCAGGTGTGCTACGATTTGCGCTTTCCCGTGTGGGCGCGCAACCGTAAGGACTACGACATGATACTGTATGTGGCCAGCTGGCCCACTCCGCGTGTGGAGGCGTGGCTGGCCCTGCTGAGGGCGCGGGCCATCGAGAACCAATGCTACGTGGCGGGCGTGAACCGCGTGGGGACCGATCCGGCATGCGAGTATTGCGGGGGGACGCTGATGATAGACCCCTACGGGCAGACGTTGGCCGAGTGCGAGAGGGAGCAGGTGTGCGCCGTGACGGCCGAGGTGGACATGGAGCATCTGGAGAGCTTCCGGCGCAAGTTCCCCGTCCTGGACGATGCGGACGATTTTACGTTGAACATTTAAATATAAGGAATAGACAAATATTATGGAAAAGAAACTTTTGTTGGGTGACGAGGCGATAGCCTTGGGGGCTATCCATGCCGGCATCCGGGGCGTGTATGCCTATCCCGGAACGCCGAGCACGGAAATAACCGAATATATCCAGCGGCACCCCTTGGCCCGAGAGCGCGGCCTGCACAGCACTTGGTGCACGAACGAGAAGACGGCCGTGGAGGCCGCATTGGGCGTCTCGTATGCCGGCGGGCGTGTGATTGCCTGCATGAAGCACGTGGGACTGAATGTGGCGGCGGACGCCTTCGTGAACTCCGCCATCACGGGCGTGAACGGCGGTATGATTGTCATTGTGGCGGACGACCCCTCCATGCACTCTTCGCAGAACGAGCAGGACTCTCGTTTCTATGGCAAATTTTCGCTGATGCCCGTGTTGGAGCCGTCCACGCAGCAGGAGGCTTACGACATGATGGAATATGGTTTCGAACTTTCCGAGCGGGAGAAACTGCCGGTGCTGATGCGCATCGTGATGAGGCTGGCACATTCTCGTGCCGCCGTGGAAGTGAAGGAGACGGCGCGCGAGCTGCAGGCCTTGCCTTGTGCCAAAGACGCGGCCGGGTGGGTGCTCCTTCCGGCCAATTCGCGCCGGAAATATGCGGCGTTGGTGGAGCAGCAGCCACGTCTGGAAGAGTTGGCGCTCCATGCGCCTTACACGCGCTACGAACCGTCGGAAGAAGAGAAACCGGTGGGCATCCTGGCTTGCGGCATCGGTTATAATTATGTGAAGGAAGCCAAAGAAGCCGAAGGGAAGTTCAACATACTGAAGGTGACCCAATATCCGTTGCCGACAGAATTGGTGCGCCGCTTGGCCGCCGAGAGTCGCGAGATACTGGTGGTGGAGGACGGACAGCCCTTCGCCGAGGAAATCATTTCGGGCATGCTGTCGGCCGACTATCCGGTGAAGGGCCGGCTGACGGGCGACCTGCCCCGCACCGGCGAGTTGACGCCCGACAGTGTGGCCACGGCCATGGGATTCCGCCCCGAGCGCTATTTCGACTTGCCGAAAGAGGTGGTGTCCCGCCCGCCTGCCTTGTGCCAGGGATGCGGCCACCGCGACGTCTACACCGCTTTGAACGAGGTGGTGAAGGAGTATCCGAATGCCCGCGTGTTTGCCGATATCGGGTGCTATACCCTTGGGGCTTTGCCGCCGTTCCGTGCCATTGACACCTGTCTCGACATGGGCGCGTCCATCACGATGGCCAAGGGTGCGGCCGACGCGGGCGTGTTCCCGGCCATTGCAGTCATTGGCGACTCCACCTTCACGCATTCCGGCATGACGGGATTGCTGGATGCGGTGAACGACAAGGCTCAGATTACGGTCGTCATTTCGGACAATCTGACCACGGCCATGACCGGCGGACAGGATTCGGCCGGAACGAACAAGTTCGAGGCCATCTGCCTGGGACTCGGCGTGGAGCCGGAACACGTGCGTGTGGTAGTGCCGCTGCCGAAGAATATGGAAGAAATCACCCGCATCCTTCGCGAGGAGATAGAGTATAAAGGCGTGTCGGTGATTATCCCGCGCAGGGAATGCATCCAGACCTTGAACAGAAAACTGAAACAAAAGAAAGCTGAAAAGAAATCATGAAACAGGACATCATACTTTCGGGCGTGGGAGGACAAGGTATCCTCTCCATCGCCACCATGATCGGCGAAGCGGCCACGCAGGCCGGACTGACACTGAAGCAGGCGGAGGTGCACGGGATGAGCCAGCGCGGAGGAGACGTGCAGTCCAACCTGCGCCTTTCGGACGGGGAAATCGCGTCCGACCTGATTACGGCAGGCACGGCGGACATGATTCTGTCGCTGGAGCCGATGGAAGCCTTGCGTTATCTGCCTTATTTAAATAAGGACGGCTGGGTGATTACTTCTTCCTCGCCGTTCAAGAACATCCCGAACTATCCCGATGACGAGGCGTTGAAAGCCGACTTCCGCACGTTGCCCCACGTGGTGACGGTGGACGTGGAGGCGATGGCCAAAGAGCATTCCATGCCGAAATGCGCCAATGTGATTCTGTTGGGCGCGGCGGCCCGCTATCTGAACATCCTTTCTGTGGAACAGCTGAGGGCGAGCATCGCCCGGGTGTTCGGCTCGAAAGGGGAGGCCGTGGTGGAGATGAACCAGAGGGCCTTTGATTTGGGCTATGCCGCGTCGGAGATTTAAGGAGAGGAGAAAGATGAAACATCAGGTTTTTAGTGAAGAACTGGTGGCATCGGTCGTCGAGGAACTGAAGATTGCCGACTTGTCGCGTGCCACCATCGGGGAAGTGCTCCTTGTGGCTTCGCGGCTGGAACAACTGACGGGGATTCCTTTCATCCGCATGGACCAGGGCTCGCCGGGCTTGCCGGCCAACCGGGTGGGCGTGGAGGCCGAGAAGGCCGCGCTCGACCGCGGTGTCGGTTCGCAGTATCCGGCGGCCGACGGTGTGCCCGAACTGAAGCGCGAGGCGTCCCGTTTCGTGAAGGCTTTCGTGGATCTCGACATTTCGCCGCGCGCCTGCATTCCGACCACCGGCTCCGTGGCGGCTTCCTTCGGTTCGTTCGTGATTTGCACGCAGTGCCGTCCGGGAAAGGACAAGGTCTTGTTCATCGACCCCGGATTCCCCATTCAGAAATCCCAGTTGCGCATCATCGGCGCCCGGTGGGAGCAGTTCGACATTTACCATTATCGGGGCGAGGCCTTGCGGGACAAGCTGGAAAGTTATCTGAAACGAGGCGACATCGCAGCCATTGTCTACTCCAACCCGAACAATCCGGCGTGGATCTGCTTGGAAGACAGTGAACTGAAGATTATCGGCGAGCTGGCCACCCGCTACGACGTCATCGTGCTGGAAGACATGGCCTACTTCTGCATGGATTTTCGTCAGGACTTGGGCAAACCCTGGCAAGCTCCCTATCCGCCCACGGTGGGCAAATATACGGACAACTATATCCTCATGCTGTCTTCTTCCAAGATTTTCAGCTATGCGGGACAGCGCATGGCCGTGGCCTGCGTTTCCGACACGCTGTTCGACCGCTATTATCCTGCCTTGGCAGAACGGTATGGCGATTCCGGCGTGTTCGGGCAGACGTTCGTGGCCTCCGTGCTGTATATGATCACTTCCGGTTGTACGGCTTCCACGCAGTATGGCTACGCCGAGATGTTGCGTGCGGCCACGGACGGCGAACTGGATTTTGCCGCCGACATGCGTGAGTACGCAAGGCGGGCTGAGCGGATGAAGAAAATCTTCACGGACAATGGGTTCCACATCGTGTATGATTACGATGTGACGCGCCCCGTGGGCGACGGCTTTTTCTTCACCATCGGTTACGGGAACATGGGGGGCGGCGAACTACTCCGCGAATTGCTCTACTATGGCGTGAGCAGCATCTCGCTCGGCACCACAGGCAGCGAGCAAGGCGGCGTGAGGGCCTGCACGTCCCGCATGCGCGATGAACTGTATCCCGTGATGGAGGAGCGGATGAAAGCCTTCTATCTGGACCATCCCTTAGGACAGTGAATAATACCATTTAATAAAACATTCGGGGCGCGCATGCCGCGCCCCGATGCAAAAAGAAAAACATGATTTGGAACAAGAACAAAGAGTGCATGAGCCGCGACGAGTTGCGCGACTTGCAAGGTAAACGCCTGCACAAGCTGGTGGATTTGGTGTACCACAACACGCCGTTTTATCGTGAGAAGATGCAGGAGATGGATTTGTTGCCCGACGACATCCGCACGATTGACGACATCGTGAAACTGCCTTTCACGACAAAGGCGGATTTGCGCGACAATTATCCGATGGGGCTGGTGGCGGCCCCCATGACGGAGATTGTGCGCATACACGCTTCGTCGGGCACGACGGGAAATCCCACCATCGTGGGCTATACGTACCGCGACCTGGAGATATGGAAAGAGGTGACAGCCCGCGCACTGACGGCTTACGGGGTGACGCGCGGCGACATCGTGTCGGTGGGCTACGGTTACGGCCTGTTCACCGGCGGACTGGGAGCGCATTACGGCGTGGAGCATTTGGGAGCCACGGTGCTGCCCACTTCGACGGGAAACACGGAGAAGCACATCCGGCTGTTGAGGGACTTGGGCGTCACGGGACTGGCCTGCACGCCTTCGTATGCCTTGTATCTGGCCGAGGCGCTGAACAAGCAGGGATTGACGGGGGCCGACCTGAAGCTCCGCATCGGGGCTTTCGGCGCGGAACCATGGACCGAGAACATGCGTCGCGAAATCGAGGAACGGTTGGGCATCCAGGCCTACAACATCTACGGCCTGAGTGAAATCATGGGGCCGGGCGTGGCCTACGAGTGCGGCTGCAAGAACGGGTCGCATATCGCCGAAGACCATTTCTATCCCGAAATCATCAATCCGGAAACCGGGGAAGTGTTGCCGCTGGGGCAGGAGGGAGAGCTGGTGCTGACCACCCTGACCAAGACGGGCATGCCGCTGCTCCGCTACCGGACGAAAGACCTGACCACACTGATGCCGGGCACTTGCGACTGCGGGCGCACCAGCGTGCGCTTCACCCGCATCCTGGGCCGGAGCGACGACATGCTGATCATCCGGGGCATCAACGTATTCCCGTCGCAAGTGGAAGCCGTCATCCTGGAAATCCCGGAGATTGCCCCACGCTACATGTTGGTGGTGGACCGGAAGAACAACCTGGACACGCTGGAGGTGCAGGTGGAACTCAGGCCGGACAGTTTCTCGGACGACATGGGAAGCATGCTGGCCCTGAAACGCAAGTTGTCCGACCGCCTGAAGAGCGTGCTTTCCATCAGCGCGGAGGTGAAACTCGTGGAACCGAACAGCCTGCCGCGTAGCGAGGGAAAGAGCACCCGTGTGATAGATAAACGAGTTTTGGCTTAACCCTAAAAAAGGAGAAATACTATGACCATCAAACAGTTGTCCGTGTTCTTGGAGAACAAAAGCGGGAGAATCAATGAAGTGACCAAAGTGCTGGGAGAAAATGGGATTAACATGCACGCCTTCAGCATGGCGGAGACAACAGATTTCGGCATACTGCGCCTGATTGTGTCCGACGTGGACAAGGCGGTGGAGGTGTTGCGCGCAAAGAATTTCGCCGTGGTGCTCACCGACGTGGTGTGCATCTGCTGTCCCAACGTGGCCGGGGCATTGGCCAAGATTTTGGACAAGCTGGCCGCGCATCAGATTTTCATTGAATACATGTACGCCTTTGCCCAAGGCGACCAAGCCAACATCGTCATCCGTCCGAGCGACTTGGCTGAATGCCTGAAGTGGCTTGCGGAGGAAGATTGCCGGGTGCTGGGCGACCAGCAGTTGTAGGGCTTTGCCGAAGGAAAACCCATAACACAATCCGGGGGAAACATGGATGTCTGTTTCATTCCATGTTTCCCCCGGATGTTTTTTTGCGGTTCGGAAACTTGCTTCCCGCCCTCCCTTGTTGAGGCGGAAAGCGGGCGCCCCGCGGCGGCGGCCTTGCCGGACGGGCGCGAAAGATGGTGCGCGGGAGCGAAGAGTACTTTCCGCACAGTACGCGAGTACTTCCCGCAGAGTACTCGAGTATTCTCCGCAAAGTACGATTCGCCACACTGCCTGCTCTCGTCCGCCGGGAGGCCTGAGGGACGCGGCTATTTCAGCCTTTCTGCGTCATGGCTTAAATCTACCGTTTTGGTCATTCCCGGGAAGATGGTCAGCTGTGCGGTGCCGTTGTTGTTTATCTTTACATTCGTGTAGCGTGCCTCTATCACGACCTTCCCGTCCAGCATGATGATGCCCCATTGTCGGGGATGGGCTTCAACGGCGCAATAATTGCCGACCGGCATCTGGATGTTGCGATAGACCGGCGGAACAATTATCCGGTCGCCCAGCTTCAGTCCCCATCTCAAACCGGAGCGGAAAGGCACCGCCTTCTGCATGCTGGCCAATCGCTCTTGTTGTTTCCGCTCTTTCTCTTGTCGGAAGTTGGCCTGCATTTTGACGGCTCTCGTTTCGGCTTCCGCTTTCAGGCGCGATGCCGCCACATCGAAATCCTCTTCCGCCGTCTTGGGATGCTCGCAAGCGATGTATAACTTTTCGCGGCCTTCCATTGCGTGGTAGTAATTCCCCTTTTCGTCCGCAATCACGATGCTCCCGTCTGCCAGCTCGCTGCAGAACCAATAATATTCCTCCTCGTCGTCAGCCAGGATGCACACGCAATCCCGATGGAGAAAAGTGTCGATGCCGTCAACGTGCTTGAACCGGGAGTTGCCGGGGAAGTTGTCGTAGATTCGAAGATAGAAGCTCCGCGAGACAATGTCAAGGTCGGTCGTTCCGGGACGGCTCTTGTAGACATGCTTCGTGCGGCTGTAGTATGCCCCTGCGGCCTTCAGCATTCCTATTCGTCCGAAATTCAATACTTTCGGCTTTTCGTTGTACAGGTGATGGCTCTTTAAGTCAATGTAGAAAACATGGTTACCATTGTCCGTTACGGCCATAAGGTCGTCCGGCATGAATCTCATGCGGCGGTATCGGTCGAGCTTCATCCGTATGTTTCCGTTCCCTTCCACGATGCCGACCCGGTAGTCCTCAAACTTCACGGCTGCCCAATTGTTTTTCACGTCGAAGACCCTGCGGAATTGTGGCGGTGCGGTGATGGTTTGGCCTTGCTTCAATCCCCAAAGCCCGCTTTGGCGGTCTTTAAATGGCTTCAGTTCCCCGGTTGGGGAAACGTCGGGTAGGGGAGTGTCGTTTTGCAGGTAATCCATCAACCGTTCGTGGGAAATGATGGTTTCCAGAAACTCGTTTCCCTCCGCTGCCTGGGGCCAGAGCGACGATGCAGCCATATAAGTGGCCTTTCCATTGGCCGCGGGATAACCTTTCCCCGCCAGCCGTCCCTCGAACATGGCTGGCCAATCCCGGTAGGCCGTGGGCAACCCGAACAGGCGGTACAGCCCCACATTGTCTATCAGCATGCACGCTTCTTTCCCATCCGTCCGGCGCAGCCCGCGTCCCACCTGTTGCAAATATTTGGCCAGCGAAAGGGTGGGGCGTGCCATCTGCACGAACTCCACATCCGGACAGTCGAAGCCCTCGCTGAACACATCCACGTTCACCAGCACCTGAATCTTGCCCCGCCTGAAATCTTCCACGAATTGTTTGCGCAGCTTGGCCGGAGTCTTGCTGTCAATGGCAACGGCATTCAGCCCGTTTTCCTTGTAGTGTTCGGCAATGTTCCGCGCATGGCTGATGCTGATGGCATACACGATGCCTTTCTTGCCGTTGGCATATAGCCGCACACTTTCATACAGCCGCCCGATGCTCGGCCGGCAGTTCAGCACCGCGTTCATCTCCTTCACCTGGAAATCCCCGTCCGCACCCCGTTTCGAGAGGCTGTCCACCAACTGTTGGTCTTTGCTGTCAGGCCGGATGGACACATAATCAAAAGGAGAGAGCCATCCCTGCCGGATAAAGTCCGCAATGCTGTCCGCGGTTATCAGCACCTCAAACAAATCCGTGAATCCCCGCCGGTTCAGCCGGCAAGGCGTGGCCGTCATGCCCAACTTGCGGGCTTCGGGATAGCGCGCCCACAGTTCCTTGTAAGTTTCCGCCAGCGCGTGATGCGCTTCGTCGATCACTATCAGCCCCGGATGCTCATCCTTCAGGTCCTCCCAATGCTTGGAAATCCATTGGATAGACAACACCTTGACACTCCCGCCCGTTGGCTTCATGCCATATCGCACCACCGTCTCCTCAATCTGTTCCACCAGCTCCCGCCGATGCGCTACAATCCACACGCTTTTCTCCTTCGCCCCCCTCAGCCAATCCAGAATGACCGATGCCAGCAAATGAGTCTTGCCGGTTCCGGTGGGCATCTGGACCATGATGCTATGGTGCTGTTTCCACTTGGAAGCGATAATATCTTTGATCTTATGTTGGTAATTACGCAACATAAATAAAATGCCTGAATCAAATAACTCCTGCCGATTTATAAAATAGGAGTCTTGTAAAGGTCTTCCAACGTGTTAGTTGATAGATGCGCTGTACCTAAATAGATTTCTGATTCTGTTATGGCAATACCAATTTTATATTGAGAAAAGTGCTTGGTGAAGAAATCGAAGACTTCCTGCATTTCCTTTTGATTCATATTAATCTGTTGCCCTCTTTTATTTGCCAGACAACAAAAATCAGAGTATTCACTAAAATTAAAATATGTTCCATCAAGAGTCTCGGATGACCATTGATTTAAACAACGTAGCACTTTATTGTTTAAATCTCTTATTAACTCTATCCTTTCCATTATGTTACAAGTTATGTTATGCTAAATTATCAATCCTCGTATTGCATTCAACAACTCTATCCTATGACTGACCCACGGCTTGTATTTGTGTGTCTTGGCCTTCTCGATCAGTTCCGGCAACTCTTTCATATCTGTGCACATCAGCACGTCATATTTGTCATGCATAAGCGTGGCGATTTCCATTTGGTGATTGTCCACATGCTCATTGTATTCATGCAGGCGGGGGCAGACTACTAACGGCTTGCCCATTTCCATACATGATATAATGGAGTTTACGCCGCTATGAGTAACCACTACTTCTGCTTCTTGCATATAGCGGTTGAAATCCTCTTGGGGAATTAATCCGAAATGTGAGAATTCCGGTTTCACGGGGTATAGTGCAGATTGCATAACGATTTCATCTGGCTTGTATGTGCCTCGTTCCACCAATCCATTCAAAGCGGTGATGATACGCCCGAAAGGGAACTTCTGAGTGCCCAATGGGGCAAAAAGTTTAATCTTGTCCATGATTCCAATAAGTCAAAGAACGTGTTTGGAGACTATCGCCACTCCTATGATTCAATAAACGCTTCCGCTATAAATAGCTTTCGGATAGACATCCTTCATCTCCGGCCATTGCACGAAGAAATAATCGGCAAAAGGATAGACCATCTTGCCCGTAACTGATTCACTGTCCAGCTTGGCAAAACTCTCCACATAAATAATCCGTCGCTTGAACAGCCGTGCGAACAGGCAGGTAGGATATGACGCACCTGCGCCCGTAGTGATTACTGTAGTCGGCCTTTCCATTACAAAATAGATGAATGAAAGGAGAATGTTCCATCCGAACTTAAAAATGAAACTAATTCCTCCACGTTCTTGCTGCACCAAGTAATGATGTGGATGCTTCTTTACCGCTCCGGTTGATGCGACATTCTTTTCAGTAATAATGTAATATTTCTTACCCTGCACCGATGGAAGCAGTTGCATCAATTCCATGAAATGACCTCCACAGGAACTGACAAGGCAGATTTTTGATTTATTATTTTTCATGCGATATAATCATTATATTCTTTTCTTAACAAAAAATCGGGCATAGCCTATGGCTATCACATAAGAAAGCAGTAAGCACAATACGATTTCCGAGGAGGGTGACATTTTGTTTTTCGTTAACGACATCACCACTTGAAAGACCAATATATGCACCAGATACCATTCGTAAGAGAACCTGTTTGTGTAACTGAAAAAATGGTTTATAAAACCTACCCCTGCTTTATAAACCATCAGAGCCAAGGTCGTATATCCGATAAGGGAAGGAATGTCATTGTAAAGTCTCCACGGAAAACCAGCCCATCCCATTACGCCGGTCAATGCCATGGCAATGAGGCAAACAGGAAGCAAACATCTCCATTTCGGAATGCTTAAAGCTGTCGGACGTTTCCTATAGATTTCGGCTAATTTCATGCCCAAACAAAACTCCCACAGATATTGTAAGAAGAAACTGTTCCACACCCGTTCCTCACTCAATCCCATGATGCCTACGATTGTTGCCCATGACAGGCTGATGAAGAGAGCAATCCAGCACCCCCCTCCGTTAATATTTATTAACCTTACAATCAGAGGCCAAGCAATGTAGAATTGGATGATGGTGGATATGAACCACATCTGTCCGCCCATGGAACTCTCCAGCTCCGGCACAAACATCTTGAAGAGGAAAAGGTTGCCAAACAGCGGCATCAGGATTTCTTTCCCTTGATACAGCATCCATGCCGCTGTCACCATACAGACAATCGCCATCGGCCAATAAATCCGACCAAATCGTTTCCGCAGGAAATCCTTATAACCTAAAGGTCTGTTCAGGTAAGAGAGATACAGGCCAAAACCACTGCACAAGATAAACACATGTACGCCCGCACCACTGAATGATGTGGCTTTCATTGCCCAAGAAGGTAACGAATAGCTTTGTACCAAGTGCATTAGCACAATGGTGAAGATGGAGTAGCCGCGCAGGAAGTTTATTAATCCAGTTTCTTCATTGGTTTGAATGACTTAAAATTCTTGCGTATATTCCTTTTAGTTTCCTTATATTCACGTCTAAAGAAAAGGAATTCTTTATGAGTTCATAAGATTTCCTGCTGAGTTCCATCCGTAGTTCTGTATTGGTACTCAAGCATAAGATACGGTCATAGAGAGTGGCTGTATCTCCTGGAGTAATCAAAAAGCCGTTTTCTCCATCATGCAATACTTCAGGTATGGAAGCAATGTTTGTACTGATATTGGGAATACCATGTGCCATTGTTTCAAGAATAGTCATAGGTAATCCTTCATTGTATGAAGGCAACACGTTCATCATGCTCTGTGCCATAAAATTTTTCTTCTGTTGGCCGTCTATCCAACCTATATGTGCTATTCGCTGTGTGATTCCCATTTCCTTCACTTTCTTTTTCACTTCTTCCACTTCACCATCACCACAGAGATAAAATTTCACATCAACAGGCAAAGTCTCATTCAATTTTCTTATTGCCTCAAGCAGAACATACGTGCCTTTACGTTTCCCCAATCTACCTAAAAAAAGAACATTATGTGATAGCACATTGTATGGATTCGTTTGAGGTACATTTACTGCATTGTATAATACTTTCACTTTCGCTTCAGGCGATTTCTCCTTTATCATTTGCACCAGGCGTTGACTCAGAACAATGTTCAAGTCTGCCATGCGCAATATCTTCTTCACATATTTTTTTCGTTTGTCTGAAAGCCCATTATAGAACAAGTCGAACTCGGCACCATGATGATGCAGTATGACTTTTACGCCAAAACACTTCAGCGTTTGCAAAATAAATGCCTTGCGGTAAAAGCTGCCTCGTTCAGCTACATGCAGATGGGCAATGTCTATTTTCCCAAATAATGCTAAGCAAAGGATACGGATATAGGCCATGGAAAAATAAGTCATCAACAAATACTTGTTTGCCTCTATGTGGGTCGGAATGAACGTGATTTTCACATTTTCCCAATCCCGATAACCTAAATAGTTCTTCACAACGGAGACCATGCCTCCTTTCACTTTCAGTGAGGAGGCGCACATAAGGACGCGAATCATTGTATGAAAATAGTGTGATTAGAAATATGCGATTAACTCAAACTGCTTTTAAGAAAAGCAAGCGAATTCTCTCTTAGTTTCTTCAGCTTTTCGTCCACCTTGTCGTAAGTTATCAAATGATCAATAGCGAATACATTTCCTGCATATAACCTGTTTTGCAATCCCAGAATGTTAAACAGACTATCAATTCTTGAATTCCTTCCGGTCTTATTCGTTGCCGCAAACCGATAGAAAGTCATAAACTGCCGATGAAACAAAATGGAGAACACAGTACAATGGAAAGAATCTGTGCATATGTATGCAGCTCGACTGATATATTTCACGAAGTCGTTTGGATCAATCGAATAAGGAGCTTCATCACCGAACTGTTCATCTTCAGGAACATATTCATCCATATGTCTGATGGTGATTATTTTATAGCCTGTTTTGGCTTTTAATTCATTTGCGGCTTTGCGGGCTTCTTGATTTGTACCGAGGAAATAACAGAAAATATAAGGCTCGTTAGTTGTAGTGTGTGCATCAGCAATTTCCTGCTCCCATTCTTCACGGCTCAGCAGCATGGTAGGGTCTGCCACAATAGTCGCTTTCTGATGCGACAGTTCTTCTACAATCTCTTTACCCCGTTGTTCGCGTACACCGATTTTATAAAAACGGTCAAGATACGCCCCTGTGGCTTTGCGTTGGAAAGACGGAATCTCTGATACACCGAAACTACTTGCATAGGCTACCTTGCGTACACGGTCATCGACAAACAGCAAATTGAAGAACTTATTGGGCAAGCTCATGGGAGTCCATACTTGGTCACTGCCTACCACCACCGCATCATAATTAAGCGAGCTTTTGTGCAGGGCGTCATACCCTATGTACTCATGAAAAAGCGGTGTCAGTTTTTTTTGTTTGTAAGCATCTACAGCTTTGGTGCGTTCTGCTATACCGGCTGCATAGGCCGGATATTTCTTCAGAATCTGTTTGTCCGTCAGCCTATGTTTGATGTTCTTCCACTCGCCCGCACGAAGCGCATTCACTACAAACTTCATTTTTTGCCATACCGAAAGTCTTTTGGTGTATTGTATCACTTCCACCTCATATCCCAATTGCTGGATTTTCTTCAGCATAGCATACCCTTGAAGGGATGTGCCATAGTTATTATGTCCTTTTGTGTAGGCGATGACACATCCTATTTTTTTCTTATTTTCCATTTTCTTATTTACTTATCGATTATTTTGACTACACCACTTTTCAGAAACCGTTTCCTGTCTGTTATTTCCTCTGGTGTGCTAAGCTTTCCCGTTGACCAAAGTTGTACTAATCCAAATTCCACACTGCCAGATTCAATTATCGGTTGGAGGAAATCACTGAAGAACCTGTCGCTTGTCGCTTCCTGGGAGTTTGCCGTTTCAAAAAGGGCTGCAACTTTCTGATGCTGTTCCGCCAGCTTGCTTACTATTTTTGCACGGCGTATAGTAGCTTGTAGGGCTACGGAATCGCTTCCTATGGAATAATCATCAAACCCTATCAGTTCCACATAGTTGTCTCCTGGATAACGAAGCATGAAATCCTGCTCACCCTTCCAAAAGCGGTCTGGACTATAAGCATAAAGCACATTATGTGTCTGTGTGTATTTCTCTATTTTATCGACTGTCAGTTGAAAGAACCGGATATAATCTTCCTGACTTACATAGCTTTTCCCCCACCATTGCCAGCTGTCTTCACACTCATGCCACAGTCGGAAAATGATTGGAATGGGACGGCCTTCCTCGTCTTTCAATTCACGGATGATCTCAGCTACGTCCCGACAACGGGCATCAAACCATTCCGCCGGATTCTTATAACCTTTCGGATTGTTTTGTTTGCCATAGCTTCCAAATCCACAGGAATCCCCCTTCTCTTCCAGAATTTCCTTCACGACATATCGGTGCGGTTCAGGATATCCGTTTACGCCATATCGGTAGCGGCATCCCATGTAGTTGTTGAATCCGGTAGGAACGTATGGGTTTTCCAGATGCCATGAAAAACAAGGTATGGCTTTATGTTTGTGCCATGCTTCTTTGACAATCGCTACCAGATTGCTTCTGCACTTTTCTTTATAGGATGGCGTAAACCAAGTGCCGGAGGCGTAATAGAAATCCAGCCCGTAGACAAACAGGTTCACACCGGTCTTTTGTGCGTAGACTGATTGAAGCGTATGCTGTTTTCGTGCGGGGTATTGGTCAAACTGGCTGTAATAAGGCTGTTTCTCTTTAGCCGCTTGATACAGGCGTTGTAACCATGATTGTGTCTCTTCAGTCAGTTTGCGTGCACAATGAGGTTGAGCCACTAACATCAACGGATAGGAGAATAGAAAGATAATAAGCCCTATCCGTATGCCTTTGTTATTCATAATGCGAAGTGTCCTTTTTCAGCTTGCTCACCAGCCACCAAAGAGTTTTATGTTGCCCCAAGAATTGCTGGACACGATTCTGAAAATAATCCAAAATCGCTTTTAGCCCGATTTTATCCGGTAATTGCACATCATACTCCGGCATTATACGACCGAGGCGTTTGTTCAATACGATAAACCGTTCATTGCGACCTTTCTTCTTGCCGGCCATCTTCTGTGAGGCGTTCAGTGTCTCCACTGGAATCTCATCCAAGGTAATTACATCTTCCTTATGGGCTTCTTCCAATAAATCCAGCCATTCCTTCTTTCTGACCACTAATGAATTGACACCAATCTTGTCATCCATATAAGGTTTGATGTGAATGTCGCCGAAACATACATCCCCCAATTCTCCATAATGGTCGATGCAGAACAGGCATCGTCGAGGGATGAAAAAACTTCTAAGAGAATGATAGTAACTCTGAAACCGCTCTTTATAGACTTCATCTTTATCATTAAGAGACTTACAATTTTGCTTCGCAATGAGAGAACCGAGACAGCCCTCGTCACGGTAAGCAAAATAAGTCAAGTCCTCCTTGCGGATACCACGCTCCTTAAAAACATGCTCAGTCAAATAGAATGTCCGTCCAGACGAGCAATAAATGGCAAAATATCCTGCTATCTTTTCCCTGAACTTCCTGTCAACGGCTTCTAGCTTGCGGAAGCCCTGGATATGGCAAGGAAGCCCAACAATGACGTATCTTGTACCTTTATCCTGCTTGATGGCCTGCGCCATACCGTGAAGAGATACAGGCGCATATTTGCTGCTCTTAGCCTGTAACACTTCCTCTCGGTTGTGGGCAATATATGAACGAACCAGCAATTCATTCTTCGGGTCAAATGCAGTTACTACAGCACCGTCAATATATCCTTTTTCAAGCAGGAATATCAAGAATTGACTCACCATACCGCCACTAGCACAATGGTAACGTATATCTTCGTCATTGCTGTGTCCGGTGAAACATTTCAGATAATGGCCGACCCACTTGTCTGTCTTTGTCCCATCATCCATAAAGAACTCATCAGCCATTTTGACTAAGTCTACGCCAACACCGGGACACGAATCCATGCATCTGTGACATCCCGTGCTATTTCGACACAATTTTTCGTCTATCGTTGGCAGGAAACGTCCTTGCCTGACAACTGTCGTTATCGCGCCATGTGGACATGCCCCTTCGCATATTCCACAACCTGTACAAAGGTCGTGGTGAAGGGTGTATAAAATATTTGGAATCATTTGTTGTAGATTTAGTGACTGTGCGTATACAAGAATCTTAAAATCTTTACCCCAAGTAAAAAGTGTAAATTGTAGAAGCATAGAGCTATTTTACGACTAAGCGGTAATGTTGGATGATGAATAATAGAACTAATGCTGGTCTTTTCAAATTTTTTTGCATATTTCAAATCTCCAATAAATAGCAGGTTGCTTTTCTTTACATTGATATTATCAATCAAAGCTTTTTGCATTGCCGGATCGTCTTTAAAATAAGCACGAAGTGCTTTGCAAATAGTTAATAATCCTTTTTGTGAAGATTTACTCAATTGGTTATGAGTATATGATTCATCATTACCTTTGAAATAATAGTATAATGGAATATTTATATAGGCAACTGATTGAGCATTGTAGAGCAGTTTGCAAGCAACATACATATCTTCGCAATAATTAGCCCCCTCTATGCATTGGATATTATATTGCATATACAGATTTCGTTTAACGAGTTTGTTCCAAAGAGAACCATGCATTTTTCCACTTAATATCTGCATAACACACTCATTAGGGGATTGAGGCTGATTAGCATGGTGAACAATCATCTTGTTTGTATATACCTTATACCAATCACAAATCACAATATCAGCTTTTGTTTCTTGAGCTTTCCTATACATAAGCTCATACATATTTGATTCCACCCAATCATCACTATCGCAATGTATTAGATACTTACCATGCGCAGCTTTGATGCCAGTATTTCGAGCTGCAGCAACCCCTTTGTTATCTGCATGGCGAATAATGCGAACGGAATCTTTTCTATTTGGATATTCTAGTAATATCCTTTGCAAAATGTCTATACTTCGATCTGGGCTACAGTCATCAATAAAAATATATTCTATGTTATCTAATGTTTGATTAAATAAAGAACGAGCGCATCGTTCGATGTATTTTTCAACTTTATAAATAGGAATAACAACTGTTATTTTGTACATATCAGTTTATTATTTATATATTTTATAGTTCATTATTCCAATCTGTAAGTTTTGATGAAATGTTTTATCTTCATCATCACTTTCATAAAATGACTGTTTCCTGATAGATAAACATACTTAAAGCATTTTGTTACAAAATTGTTAGGCAAAGAAATCCTAACCATTTCCTGTAATTCCTTATCACTCAACATCATAGAAATCGGCTGGTTCATAGCAATACATAATTCCATTGCTCCACTCAAACTAACCATATAATGACTAGCTATCATTGGAATGTTTTTTTCTTCGCCCCATTTTTTATGCAATGCTTTTGTTTCATTATATAATTGCTTAATTGTCTTATAATAATCAGTTTTTTTTCTACTAAACGATTTAGAAAATTCTATCCGATAACAATAGCCATGATAATTTAGAGTTCTGACAGAAGATATGCAATCATAATAGCGATAATTAAAAACGATGTCTTGGCTTCTTCTCAAATCAGGAAATGTAATGTTGTTCTCTCTAATTATTTTCATTTTGTATAACCTATTTGCTGGACCAATAACCAAACTTTTTTCCAGTAAATATGCGTATTTGTTGCGAACCACATCTTGTCCTATAAATACTTCATCCTCAATTTCTCGGATTTTCTTGCGCTTAATTGTTTTTCCAGTTGTAAAATAATAATCAATACTCGTACCAGTAACTAAGTCAAAATCACCATCCTTTTGTGCTTCAAGGTATTTTTCAACATAATCTTCTTTCATCCAATCATCAGGATCTACAAACATAACAAACTCACCTTTGGCGTGACTTAATCCATTATTTCGTGCAGGTCCTGATCCTGAGTTTTTCTGCCAATATACGCTGAAGCGGTTATCTTGTTCGCAATATTCTTTTGCTAATTCATACGAACCATCCGTTGCTCCGTCAATGACAATTATGACTTCTATATTTTTATAAGTTTGAGCAACTATACTATCCAAACATTGGGACATATAAGGATAAACGTTATAAACTGGTAATATTATGCTTACTAATGTTTCTTGATTTTTCATTTGCATTTAACTTATGAATTAATTCAAAGTTCATTTTTTATTGACTTTACAAAATTCTCCCAACTGTTCTCTTGTATAAATGTTGACACAGACTGTTTGCTTATTTTTATGTCATTTCCCAAAATAGAGACTAATTCAGCATAGTCATTGTAAACATGGCAACACCCCTCTTCTGCAATGTCTTTGAATGCGCCCTTGTTCGGTCCTACAGGATTGCCGCCCATTGCTATTGTATCTATCAGCGCACCTGAGCTTGACACCGAACCGCCTATGTATGGGAAAACTACATATCTACTGCCTTTTATTAAATTCTCCAATTCTTTGAATTCAAGTCGTCTATCAGAGTAAGAGATGAATTCATTGCATTCAGCCTGTATTGACTTGGTTAATCCTTCGTCTTTGCTTTTGCCAACAACAAGTACAGACAATTGACTGTGTATGGAATTGAGGTAAGATAAAAATTCAGGAATGCCTTTATATGGCAAAATGCTTCCCCATATCAGGACGTCATATTTCTTTTTAGAGCAAAATTCTACAGACTTACTGTCAGAAAATGGGACGATAGGATGACACCTATATATCACCTTGCATACCGCTTTCTGTTGTGCATAATCAGCTGCTTCTCTAGAATGGGCAATTATCATAGATGCATTACTAAATAAATATGCCATTATACTTTCTGTGTATTTGTTCGCATCTGCATGAGGGTGGATATTGTGAAACATCCAAACTAACTTCTTTCCCCGCATTTTTATAATGCGAAAGCACAGTATCAACAGATGATATTGCACACATCTGAAATGCTTGTATGGAAAGTTTTCAATCCAGTTGAATATATAAATATCGGCACGCCACGCAGCAAATGCTAATTGCAACGGGAGTAAAAATCCTTTCAAAGGGCGTGTATCGATAATCTTGAAATATTTGCTTAATGCCTTCCTGTAATTAGAACTATAAGGATTGGCATACTTGCCACTTTTGGGTAATGCTGGGTAATAATGTACTTTAATCATAACAAATTATAACCAAAAATTGTTTTATAAGGCACGTTGGCCTCTTCAAAAAAATACCAGTCACAAGTTTTGCTTACTTGATATGCCAAATATCCAAAAACGTATGTAAAAGTCATGATACGTATTATTCCATATTTGCTTTTCATAAAATACAAATAACACATTACAAATAAAATAGCCTTTGCAGGTATCAATAAAGTAGCCAATCTCGTTAAATCTCCCATTCCTTCCGAAAATACCACATATATAAGACTATGCGCTATAGCCATATTTATTAAAAGGTTAATCCATTGTTTGTTAGAAAATTTGTCTTTATTCTTTTTGTAAAAATATAAATATATGATTGTCAATATGTAATTTAGTCCCCAGCTTGCATAATTTGCCCCCGTTTTGCCAACAGTTTCAAACTGTGTATAATGATAAGCCTTTTCTGCTATATCACCGCCTGTTAACAAAGTTAATTCAATAAAATAACTTTGGAAAACATATCCAAATGCTATAAAAACAGCATATAAAATAGAGTATATACCATAGTTGAATTCTATTCTATTAAGCCAATAAAATGGAAGTAAAACAATACATTGATAATGAATAGAAACCGCAATAGCAATAACTATAAGGAATTTCTTCAAATTACGTTCTTCTATGAATTGATATGCCCAAAAAGCTATGGTTAATGCCAATCCGGCTCTGACAGGAAAGTAATTTCCTACCATAATCATCAGAAAAACATACATTAGAATAGGCTTTTGTGGCGTAAAGCGATAGCTGAATTTGTAAAATGTGTATTGAGTAAATGCACAAACAATGAGGTTATATATGTAGAATTTGCCGAATATGGATTTTATCAAAACATTTATGAATACAAATCCAGGCTCCAAAGTTTCACTTCCATTACCATACCTGTCATAATTAAAAATATTATTCCAAGAACTACGTATGAAATGTTCATAATATTGTTCCCAATCTCCTCCAATTTTCCATCTTAAACCTCCAAATAAAGTAAAGAATATACACCAAATAATTATTACACGCTTTTTTATTTGATTTGGAGCCTTCTCAAAAAAACAAGAAAGTAGTACTAAACTAAATATAATGTAATATAATTCCATTTATTTAGATGCATTTTATAATTTTATATTTACTCTTTCACCATTAAGTCTTATTATGTAAGCAGGATTTCCAACTACAACAGCATTGTCCGGAACATCTTTTGTGACAACTGCATTCGCACCTATTTGAACATTGTTTCCAATCCTTATTTTGCCAACAACGACCGCACCAACACCCACAAAAACATTATCGCCGATGGTGGGAATGCCGCCCCTGTTATTTCCAATTGTGACATTATGCTTTGTTTTGAAATCCCTGCCTATTTTTTCTGCATTCAGATGCGTGTAGTGGGGATGATCAATATAAATCCCCCCCCCCCCCCGATAACTTTTGTTTGCATTTTGAAAGGATATTTAGGGCCAAGTACGGATAATATTTTCCCTGCTCCCTGCAATCGAGAATAAAGCACACTGATGTATTCCGGACGTTTGTGGAGTATTCCGAAAAATCCCCCTTCTTTTGCAAAATATCGCGTGTCATCAATGTATTTCAAAGCCTCAACATCCTTTCGCATACATTTGTATTTTAGCACACAATAATGAGGCAATAATCTGACAGAGTGTAAAATAAGGCAAATCTTTTTTATATAATTCTTCATCTTATATCAATTCTCTTGAAAGAAAATCCATTGCCTTCTTACGCAATTCGCCCTGTACGGCATCCAGATGTTCTTTGTTTATGTTTTTAATGCTCTGCATATCCATCTGTTCCATGTCTGAAACTGATTCTATCAACCTTTCACGTAAACCGAAAGAATCAAGTAAGGAGACAAACCTCGCTATTCCTCTTTTTGCGTTGCCATACGCAATAAAAGGTTTCCTGAAAATCAATGAGAACACACAGCCGTGGAAACTGTCGGTAAAGACAAATTCTGCGTCACGGAATGATTGCAGCCATTCTTCTACGGACGGATATGCCTTTTCTTCGTCAAGGCTGATTATCTTTGGCTGTAGGGAGCAAATGCTAGAGATTTTTTCTATTACTTTTTCTTTATCGTCCGTCATGTCGAGTATATAGCAGAACAGTCCTGATGTTTGCCCGGTGGACTCTCCTGATATTTTCTCATAATCGTAACGTGACAACAAAAGAGTGGGATCAGGCATCACAACCGGATTGCAATTCCATTTATAAATATCCTTGATAAGTTTTACTCCAGATGCTTCTCTTACGGACACGGCTTTGAATCTTTCAATGAGTTTTCCGCATCGTTTCATCTCTTCATCCGAATATTCGGCATAATCAACTCCGAACGAAGCGGCATAGCTTATCAGAACAGCTGGATAATCGATGAAATTGAAGTAATAATCGGCAAGTGGGCTCACTAACTTCTGCCGCCACACTTGGTCTGACCCAACCACCAAAGCATCAAAGTGTGGCAACTTGCTATAACCTTTCTGATTCTTTATGCAATGTGTCCGTGGGAAGATATAATTATCGAAAAATGATGCCATTTTTACGCCTTTTTCTTTTTGCACATCTTCATAACTCTTTTCTTTATTCAGATGTAGCATACGGATGCAAACACGTTTAAATCTTCCCAAGCGGGATTGCTTTGAGAACTTCGCCTTATTAATCAAGGTGACCTCATGTCCCATTGATTTTAAGACGGCCATCAGTGCATAACATTGCAAATTCCACCCATAGTTATAATTCCTATGGTAGCTTAAGAGGCCTATCTTCATCCCTTTAATCTTATATTAAATCCTCTTGCATACAACTTTTCTCATTTTTTCACCACTCCCTTCAGCACCTTTACCATGGAGTCGGGTAATACCTTCTTTATGCTATTTTTCAGCGTGATGGCCGAATCGCTTACTAGCGTGTTCATTGTCTTCAGTGCAAGGCTCTCGTTTTCATTGTCCGTGAATACTTCCAGCATCATGGGCTTTTCCGTGATGTCGGGAGTTAGGAAGCGGTCCAAATGTGACAGATATTCCTCTTTGGTAGAAGCCTGCAGATATTCATAGCCCAAGTCTTCCGCATAGTGGCGCACCAGCAGATGCGACTTGTTTCCGTAGTGCCCGGCGGCAGCCATAAAGCGGTCTGCATCGTTGCCGAATTGTGCAGCGGGGTGGTTGTAGTTGCGGAATTCCGTTCCCTTGCCGTTGTTCACCAACAGGATACGCAGGTTGCTGCCCACATGACGGTTGCCCAAGGAGTTGAGGTCGTAGAAAAAAGCTAAATCGCCAATGACCAAGAAATGCAACTGTTGCGAACGAGCCAATGATCCGCCTATGGCAGACGACATGCACCCGTCTATGCCGAAACCACCGGTGTTGACAAAACCGCATCCCTGCACGGAGCGAGGCACTTCGAACATGTCCCAGGCACGCAGCGAGTTGAGGATACCGATGTGCAAAGCGCAACCGTCTGGTAGGCGATGGGCAGTCTGCCCTGCTATCCAAAGGTTGGAGAAAGGCAGTTCGGGAACGGCATCATGCAGCTTGTCATATTCCTTGTGGCATTCCTCTAACCAGACTTTACCAGCCGCCTGTTGCGCTTTCCGTTCCCCGGCCATGTCGGCATATCGATTGAAGAAGAATTCCTCAGGCATCTCGAACACTTTACTTAGCTTATGGTAAGGGTCGCGCAGCTCCCCGTCTTCGTTCACACGCCACACCTCTGCAGTGTTTTGCACCGGCCTGTTGCCATATCCGCTCACCTCGCCGATATGTATCAGTATATCTGTATGAAATGTGTCTTTCGAGTAAACCTCCTGCTGGCTGACCACGGCATTATATACCCGGTAAGGACCTGCATAGTTGCTGGCATGTTCACAAAACACCACTGCACCATAGGCCGCACAGAAACGGTTGACAGCCTCGGTAAGTTGCTGTTTCCATGGCAGATGATTGCCAACCACGATGCCTATCCGTCCTTGCGGCAAGGTGGGAAGTTCGTCATAAGGCATATAGCGGTGGATGCATCGGGCTACCGGAAGTTCCTTCACTGAAAAGTCCTTGCTGTAGTTCGTAGCCAAGTTGATGTGTACCGGGCCGCCTCCATGATGATGCAAGGCAAGGAGGGCACGGTTCAGGCGGATGGTGGCATCCCATTCTGCCACCTCATCTGTGCAAACAGGAATGTATTCAGCATGCACACAAACATCGTTAGGTTTCACGCTCCTGTCTGTCACTTGGGCAATCATATGTCCGATGCGTCGGATATCTTGTGTAGATGTGACCGCCAAAACCGGTAATTTGCGATAATAGGCTTCTGTAAGGGCCGGCATATAATTGCGTGATGACGTGGCTCCCGTGCATGAAAGAACTATGGGTTCACCGCTTTCTGCAGCCATGCCGCAAGCCATATATGCAGCCGAACGCTCATCCACACAGGAATAGATTTCAAAGAAAGGGTCATTTTGTATGCTGCCTACAAAGGTGACGTTCGTTGCTCCTGGTGAGGCAATAACCTTTCGGATACCTGTTTGTTTTAACAAGGAAATTAATATTTGAATTCCCCGTTCTGCGTTATAATATTTTTGTTCCATATAATAGTGCAAGTGATTAATTTTATTTTGTTAATAAATATCTGTAAAGTAGATATTTCGTTGTTTTCTTGATATTTCCTAATTCCTTAAGAGATGCCTTTTCATTTGTCCACCGATCATATTTGGCCTCATTTCTCCAATTGATATAACGGAACGTGGGAGATTTAATAAAAGTCTCAAGGCATTGCTCTAATCCGGAAAGTGTCGGAAGAAATTTGGTCGTGTCAATAAACCGATTTATTTTTTCATTGGAAAAACGACGGTTATAGTATCGGTCATATTTTACTTGATATTGGCCTAAAGGCAAAGCTAATTTAGGGCATTTTTCCAAAATGAGAACCTTCGGACGTTTTCCCGTATGCGATTCTATCACATGAAGATATGATTGTAAAATCTCATCCCAACGATGCGATTCGTTTGCTGTAATATGGAAGGCTTCACTATAAGCATCTGATTGACCTATTAGTGAAGCTATTCCTTCTGCAACATTCAGTCCATAAGTCAAAGTTGTATATTTATCTGCAATGTCTTTAGAAAAGACAATAGTTCTGCCTTGCAAAGCTCTGTAAAGCCAGTTTTCTTTTTCATATACTCCTAATTGGAGGCGTATCTCACTGAATGTGATATAAGGACGGATAATCGTATAATTGCTATATCCTGATTGCCTCAGTAAATCTTCCTGCCGTGCTTTAGTTAGTGCGTACTCATCAGTAGCAAGAAATTCTTTGTCCATGCATACGTCAAGCAAACGTGCGCTGTTTTCTGTAATAGGACTGGATGAATCCGCATAGACTCTTGATGAGCTAAGATATATGTATTGTCCACAAGATTTTAGCAATGTCTTGCATCGTTGGGCAAATTCCCCTGTGCTGTAGACCATGAAATCCACTATAACGTCAAAATGCGAGGCAAGTAATGAATTAAGAAACGATGATTCATGAGCATTTCCTGTAACATATGTGACATTATCGAAATTGTCGCGCATCCGTCGTGACGTAACTGTTACTTGATAACCTTTCCGGTTGAGCAAATTGACCAAGTGTGTCCCCATGGCTCCTGTTCCACCAAGGACTAAGACACGACAATTCAGAGATTGCTTTTTGCTTTCCTTCATATTGATAAGACATATATTTAAATTATATAAGAGGCTTGTAGATGCTACCCACAAGAAGCATTGGATTGTCATAATGAATAGCTGTCGAATGTCATCAACTCCTATATCATATTTTCTTTAACTTTTTTATCAAGAGCTGCTTTGCTTTATTCATAAAGAATATTCGTTCCTCTTTCTCCAGCCCCACATAATACACACAGGCCACAGACCACAGCAAGCTGACCACACAGACTGCTAGCAGACGGAGGAAGGAAGGCGGCAACACGAACATCACGACAGCAGGCAACACAAACGTCAGTACGGCACAGATGCCTATCCTTCCGAATACAGGCAGGATGAATCCCCCTACAGGAAAGCCCATCAACTTTTTCAGGAATGACAATCGGATGAAATTCAATGAGAAGTAGATGACGGAATAAATAACATAGGTGGTGTAAGCCGGGCATCCAAGTTTGTAGGCAATCCAAGTCAGCGGGAAGACCAGGCAACCTACGGATACCACAGCAATCTGATAGTTGCGTATCTTTCCTGTAGCTAGGATGGCTGTCAACATCGGGTTACCCAACAGTGTAGCCAGTGTGGAGAACAGCACCAGACGCATGAACACAGGTGTGTCCGCAGGTACCTCTTTCAGCCAGATGCCCAGGATGGTGTCCGCTTCGAGCACCAAAGGTACGATAAACAGGTACATGATGAAGAACGAGTATTTGGTACCCCGACACACCAATTTGAACAGGTATTCACGGTCCCCCGCTGCATAAGATTTGGTAATCTGAGGATTGATTGCGGTCATAAAGTTGTTGACAAACTGGGTGACTGCCGCATCCACCTGCACGGCAATGGCACGGGCGGCATTGGTGGTTACGCCGAAGAAGATATTGATGAGCATGTTTACGCCTTGCGTGTTCAGCATGTAAGCTGTGCTGCCAAAAAGATTCCAGCCGGCAAAGCCAGTCATCTCTTTCAGTAAGGGACGGTCAAGGATGAAACGGTAGTGGGCTTCGGCAAAGTGACGTCCGCAATAGATGCCGTAAATGAGGCGCAACAGGATAGCGATACCCAGAATGAGCTGGGCATAAACCATCAGCTTGTCAAAAGTGGAGATGTAAATCAGATAAGCCACCAGCAGTTTCAATCCCGCTTCCAGTATGCTGATATAAGCGAATACCCCCATGCGTTCGTGGGCAATGATAGTTGCGTTGTAGGGCACACTTATCAGATTGACCATGAATGTGGCAATGGAGCATTGCAGCACGATGTTGGCTGCCTCCATCCTCCCGTCCGGGATGTTCATCTTTACGTTGAGAAACCATACGCCGCCAACTTCACACAATACAAATATGGCCAGTGCCATCAGTATCTGTATGTTGACCGATGTACTGAAAATCCTTGCTAGCCGTTTCTTGTTGCCCGTGCCTAGCTCGTAGGTGATGAAGCGCGAGATAGCACCTGACAGTGAGTTGGACAGCACGGAGAACATGGCCACTATGCCGCCCACTACGTTGTAGATGCCATAATCAGACTCCCCAAGTGCATCGAGCACCACACGACTAGTGTAAAGAGTCACCAGCATGAGGATAATCATGCGGAAATACAGAAGTAGCGTATTCTTGGCTATCCGTTTATTGTTTTGTAAGGCTTGTGACATAGCTTGGTTTAAGGAAAACAGTTCTTTCCAAGGCGGTAAAGTTTAATACCTGTTTAGGAAGACGGTTATTTCTGCATTATAGAAATTCCAAACAAGTGCATCAATTTGAGCCATGGGATCAAAACTGGACATCAAGTTTTATGGCTTCAATATTCAGTAGGTGCTTGAAGTCCTTCTTTTGCTGTTCTGTTAATGTCGTGTCATGCTCAATCCATTGTTCGGCGAAACGCATCTGAGATTTTGCATCCTCAATGATGTCTTCACGCATGGATTCTATTATATGCTGTATATCCAAAGCTGTTTTAGCAGAATCCAAACTATTGCTTAGTTCTTCTTTTGTCATGAGTCAATGATATTAGTCTCTCCTGAAAATATCCCGCGTATACACCTTCTCCGCCACATCATCCAGGCAAGCGTCATACCGGTTGGCGATAATCGCCTGGCATTGCGCCTTGAATGCGCCCAAGTCATTCACCACCTTACTGCCAAAAAACGTGCTGCCGTCTTCCAACGTAGGCTCGTAAATAATCACTTCCGCCCCTTTGGCCTTGATGCGCTTCATTACGCCTTGGATGCTTGACTGGCGGAAGTTATCGCTGTTCGATTTCATTGTCAGACGATAAACACCGATTATACACTTGCGCTCTTCCGAAGGATTGAAATCGCCACGTTGGTAATAGTCGTAATAACCGGCTTTGTGTAGTACCCGGTCGGCAATGAAGTCTTTGCGGGTGCGGTTGCTCTCCACGATGGCTTGGATGAGGTTTTCGGGCACGTCGGCATAGTTGGCCAATAGTTGTTTGGTGTCTTTAGGCAAGCAATAGCCTCCGTAACCGAAGCTAGGATTGTTGTAGTGCGTGCCGATGCGCGGATCGAGGCAGACTCCTTCGATGATGGCTTGAGTGTCCAAGCTCTTCATTTCGGCGTAGGTGTCCAGTTCATTAAAGTAGGAGACACGCAAGGCCAAATAGGTATTGGCAAAGAGTTTCACCGCTTCGGCTTCGGTGAGGCCCATGAACAGCGTGTCGACGTCCTTCTTTATCGCGCCTTCCTGCAAGAGAGCAGCAAAGGTGTGGGCTGCTGCGTCCAAACGGGCATCTCCTTCGGGGCGGCCCACGATGATGCGGCTGGGATATAGATTGTCATATAACGCCTTGCTTTCGCGCAGGAATTCGGGCGAGAAGATGACGTTTTCCGTATTCATTTTCTTGCGCACGCTTTCCGTATAACCTACGGGAATGGTACTCTTGATGACCATGATGGCATGGGGGTTGACGCTCTTCACCAATTCAATGACTTCTTCCACGTGGCTGGTGTCGAAATAGTTTTTTACCGGATCGTAGTTCGTCGGGGCGGCGATGACTACAAAGTCGGCATCGGCGTAGGCTTTGGCGCCATCTAAAGTGGCGGTCAGATTCAAGTTTTTTTCCGCCAAGTACTTTTCGATGTAGTCATCTTGTATGGGGGATTTGTGCTGGTTGATCAAATCTACTTTCTCGGGGATGACATCCACGGCCGTTACTTGATGATGTTGGCTGAGGAGCGTGGCGATACTGAGCCCCACGTAGCCTGTTCCGGCTACGGCTATTTTTATATTCTTATCCATATACATGAATTTATGTTTTGTCTTCCTTGAAAACAGCTCTCCCCGGGGCTGGCAAAATTTAAAGTAGCATTGATAAAAGTTACCGCTTCGCGGGGAGGCTGTTTATGTCTTTCCTTTTTGCAGTTCGTTGCGGGGGACGTGGCGGACACGAGGCCGAATCCGGAGCGTGAGCGGTCGTTTTCAGCAAATATCTTCCAATTCGGAGCGTTTGTCCTATTCTTATTCAAGTGTTCATACTTGTTGAATATCAATAGAATGTGGTGAAACATGGTATTCACCGGTGTGCATGAGCTTTCTCCTTGATCCAAGAATGCTCGTGGAATAGAGGTTTCACCGCAATGGGTTGAATATCAATGAATGGAACGCATATTGTGTGAACCCTGTGTGAACCCTGTGTGAACCCTTGTGCGGGTAAGGGTTCACCTTATCTGCTTGAATGCCAACGTGTATGAAGGGTGCGAACCCTTTTTTGGAAAAACTTCCTGTAGCGGGTGGAGGAGGGCGGGGGGCTTATGGGCTTCCCTAAATCGTCCGTCCGCACTGCCGTTGTTTGCTTTCCGCAAGGAAAATTGTTGCCTTCCGCACAAGCGAAAAACGCTTGCCGCACAACAAAAGACGGACTTCCTAAATCCATGGGCCAAGACAGAATTTCCGCCGTCGGCTTCCCGTTTACGCTCCATCGTTAATCTCTTGTCGTTGCATGTTCCATGAGTGGCGGGCCACGGTCAGGGTCAAGGGGAAGGACAGGCCCATCATCCGGCCAACCTTTTTCAGGTTCCGGTTGATGGTGTGGATGGCGGCGCAATGCTGGCGCCATTGTTCCTCCGGCTTCTCCGCCGTTATAATCGGGAACAGGTGGGGCGTGCCCGGTTGGGCATGTTTGTCCACTATCTCTTGTAAGAAAGAATTCCAAGGGATGGATTCTTCCTTTCCGGTGGCTCTCGATATGTAGGTCAGGCGATTGCCTTTGATGTTGTCTTGCGTAAGATAAAACAAGTCGCCGCCTGTCATGCCTTTTGCGAATACGGCGAAAAGGAAGAGGTCGCGGGCAAAAACGACAGAAGGGTGAAGCCCGCTTACGTCCAGATGGCACAACTGCGCCACTTCCTTGGGGGTGAGCCTGTTCCGGTGTTTCTTCGCATGGTAGCTTACGTCGACTCCTTGGAACGGGTGGCATTCATCGGTCATGCCGTCCGCAACAGCCAACCGATACACCCGCTTCAGGTTGCGGATATAGAGCGAAACGGTGTTCCGCCCCAATTCCTGGTTTTTCAGCCAAGTGTGGTAGTTCCGTATCAGCAACGAGTCGAAATCTTTGAAGGGAATCTCGTTCTTGCCCAGAAAGGTGACGAATTTCCGGAGATACATATTCAGCTTGTTTGCGGCATCGAACCGTCCCTTGTTCTGCATTTCCCCAATGCGGGTGTGGGTGTAGGCGATGAAATCGCTCCTGTTTTCCGCGGGTAATGGCATGGCTGTTGTTCGCACTTTCTCTTGTTCGTTGTTCACCACTCTTCGCTCTTGTGCTAATGGCTTCTGAATCACGGCCAACGTGCCCTGTCCCCAGAACCGCTTTCCACAGGCTTCAGCCATTCCAGGAAATCAAAAAGGTTGGGCTCGTCCCGATAGATGCCGAACTCGTCAGGATAGCCGCCGTCCGTCCCGTCGTGGTAGACGTAGAGGTCGTCGTAGAGGCAGACGTCCTTGCCGGATGGCGTGGTGAAGAAAGAGGCCGTCGCATCCTCCTTCTCGTCCGCTTCAATGCTTTTCCACAAGGTGTCGCCGTCCCAGCTGTCGTACATTGTCATGTCGTCCCACCGTCCCGGTCCGTTCAGGTAAGTCGTGCCGAGATATGTAGCCAGTTGTCCAATATAGCAAAGCTGTTGACGGTCCTCCGGAAGCGGGGTGGGGCATACAACGTCCTCGAACACACGTCCGTCCTTTCCCGTTAAGGTCAGCCGTTCTTTTACTCCGGAACCTCCGGCCAAATAGGCCTCCAATCGTTCCGGTTGAACGCTTTTCAGGCGGTCCGGTACGTTGCTTTCTTCGGTTATCGCGTCAAACCGTTCTGCCAGCTTTTCCAACAAGGTTTGACCTTTTTTGTCCCGCCAGTTGAACGCCAGGTCTGTCCAGAGCATTTCCCGTGCTGTCTTTTTGTCGTGGCCGGTGAGTCCGGCATAAACTTCCTCCCGATATTTCAAGTTGGGATAAATCAGGCTAAGCGTCGCGTCTTGCCTGGAGAAGAACAAGGCCACTTCCTTCAGTCTGAAGAAATCGCCCGAAAGCACACTTTCCTCTATCCATCGTTGCAGGCTGCTTGCGGGAGCGTCTGCCACGGCTTGGGTCGCAATTTCCTGAATGCGCGCGATGCCGTTGGCGTCCATTTCCATCAACTTGCACCAATGTCTCACCAAATCGCCCAGGCTGCGGTACAACCGCTCGTAGCAGCCGTCGATGCCGACAGAGGCGGAGTTTTCGATGTACATCAGGAGGTGGAACAGGCAACTCTCATCCGGACGTCCGGCGCTTTTTTCCGCAATGTCCCGCAAGCGGGTGTAAACCTCGTAATAGAAAGGCGTGTCGCAGCTCTGGTCTATTGGAAAGTAGTGCCGTTTTTGCCATTCGGAGCTGAATCCGCCGATTGTGTGCATGGTCACGTGGTTGTCAATAGGACGTTGGACGTTATCAGACGTGCAGCCATACCGTCCGCAAATACCTTCGCCATATAGCGAGGTGCGCGGTGGTGTTGATTTCCGTGCAGATATTGATGCAGGTTCTTATCAATTCGTCTTTTCCGCGTTCAAGGTCGGTGGCCGTTATCGCCATCACGTTCATGGTGTCTTCGCCTGTTGCGAAATCCGGCAAGGCTTTCACGGCCGACTCTGCATCCGTCAATACCTTGTATAGGGTGGGAGCGTAGTTGCGGAAAGATTCGATGAGCTTTTCTTTTTCCGTGTGGGGCATTCCGCCGTCATGAGTCGTTCGGACGGTTCCGCCAACCAGCTTCTCGTTGGCCTTCCCGCCCGTCAGGAAGTATTCGCGGAGGAAGCCGTCCCAATTGGCGAAGAGGATATGGCCGTCTGAGTGCCGCATGATGCCTATATGTGCAAAATATGTGGTGGTAACGGAGCCGTCCTTTTCCTTGGCGGGGTCATAGACTTCTTCCTTGATGTCAACCTTTCGGATGATTTCGGTGAAGTCCTTGTGCCGGAGCTCCGTTTCGTCCTTGCCCGTTTCCATTTCCACCCCCGATGTCGGGGTGAGGAACGGGCGGAGCGTGAGCTTTCTCCAATTGGCCTTCACGTATCCCGGGTTGTCGTGTTCGTAGCGTGCGAGGTTGATGACAAGTTCCGCTTCGTTGGCTCCCATTTGCGACAGGCGCGTGCTCAGGGCGACTTCTCCCTTCTTGCGCAGGTCTTTACAGAGGGCGGTCAGCGAGGGCTTGGCCACCAGATGGTCTATGATGCCGTGAAACATGGGAAGCGTCTGTTCGCCATAGCCGCAGGCTTGCAGGATGCCGGCAAGGGCATCCACGGCGCGTCCTTTCTCCGTGCCGACAGATAACCGGTCGTTCTCCGTGTTGTGCAGGCGCACCACGTGCAAGTCCCAGACGTTGGGGTAGGAAACGGTGAGGCAGCTGCCCGGTTCGAAGCCGCGCACTTGGAATACCAGACGCTTTTCGCGCCGGAAACGGCAGACGTAGCCCTCGCATCCTGCCAGCGGGCCGTCGACAACGCGCACGATTTCGTTGGGTTCGCCCGCTTTGGCGTTGAAGGCATAGTCCGTGTATGGACGTTCGAGTATGATCACCTTGTCGGCATAGTTTTCGTTGTAGTCGCGAAAAGCGCGCATCTGGTCTTCGGGGATTACGCGCATGCATGCCTTTTCTCCCCCTTCCTTTTTACGTTCATATTGCACGTCGCCCTCCAGTGGGTGTTCCTTGATGAAGTCCATCAATGTTTTCTGCGTGGAGAGCACGAACACGACTCCCGCAAAGAGAGGTGCCTGCTTGTCGGTACCCTTGCAGTGCACATTGACAGTGGTGTGGGTTGGCGCGTAGATTTCAAGAATGTTCTTGGTCTTCGCCTTTTGCTGTTCCAAAAGCTCCACCAGCTTGCTTTCCCGGTGAGGCCGGGTACGCATGACGTACCAATGGAAATCCACATGGTTGAGTTTGTCGGACATATATATATTAAGGAGTTAAAGGGGTGGGGGGACCGTTGATAGGGCAAGCGTCCCTTGGAGATATTGTCAAGAAAAAGCGCGTTCTTCACGTTCCTCTCACGACAATCGCGTGAGAGCTCCGGAGCACCTTATTTCAGGTCTAACGGTAGTATTCTGGACGAATCTCAGCAGCAATGGGCTACCGTTGTTATGTGACGGGAAGAGCAAAACGCCATGCGTCTTAGAGTGAAATGCTCCCATATCACAAGTGTTTATTATTTAACTAATTAAGCCTTTTCGGCCTTGCCGTTTTACTGTCGTTTGATAGTATGAAGCGGCAACACATTGCAGCGGATTGAAAATCAACGAGTAGAAATGAGCGTTTTTCGAAATCTGTCGAACAAATGGCATTTAATTACGAAAACACGAATGTTAATCTTGAAAATTCTTTGCTATAAACGTCTCTGTACTAAATCTTTTTGTTATCTTTGCAACGTGTTCGCCGCTTCATACTATACAGCGTCGAACATTCTTACGAATCTTCTTTACGAAAAATATCGTCAATTACCTTTTGGTGGGTCTTCCTCGTTCTTTCCGTGACAAAGGGTGAGAGGAAGTTTGTGGAAACTTATTTAATGTCCTAGACCAATGGACGTGTAAAGATGAATTGCAAAGACTTTTGTGTGATGAGCCGTCTGATAAGAGTGGTGTTCGTGGGTGCCGGGAGACAAACATGCGGCTGCGGCCATATTTTGTGCCGAAAGGCTACGTGTTTTGATGGATTTTTCGTACTTTTGTGCATGGCTTTGAGTATTGAGTAACATTCTTTGTCCAATTTTATATTACTCCTTGCCCGCGGTTTACGGGTATACTCAAAGCCTTTTTCCTATAAGACATTCTACGATGTTCCTCGTAATCTTGCCGTTTACGTCTTCTCCAATGTCGAACCGGCGGGTGAAATAATTTAGGTCGGAAAACAAAATGGTCAGGATCTTCTCTATTTCTTCCGGTGTGTAGTGTATGAAAAATCGTCCTCCATTTCTGGCAGCCGTTGTGATTGAACCTTGAATGTTCGACAGGAAGAAATTTTTCAGGAAATGGGGTTTGCCGGAGTTCACGAGGAAATAGCTTAATCCAGGCACGTGGGCAAATACATCCCTTATCCAGTCACGCACTTCTTCTATTTCACATAGTTCCCTGGTGTCGTCGTCGTATCCTTGTATGCCTATGTCAATGTGTTCCTTATAGCGCGATAAAAGCATTTTGTTGGAACTGATTCTGTTTATCAGCTCGGCCAAGTGCTTGTAGTTTTTTCTTTTGATGTCATCTTCCTCCACGATGATGCAGATATAGTCGCGGTCTGACAGAATTTCGTTTCCTTGCCAATAAGATTCATAATGAGACACGTAGTCTATGTTTTTTGAGACGTACCGCATCAGTTTTTCTTTCTGGGCATTGTTTATTTGTTGCCGCTTGGGGATGGGCAGCGCCCATGAGGTGTCGCTTATGAAATTGATATATTCCACCTTGCATACTTCCCAATATGCTGTCTTGCTGTGGGTGTCGACGAGGATAATGACCACGGGGATGTCATGGTTCAAGTAATAGTTCAGGTGTTTCTTTTCGCCGGTGAACGTCCAAAAATCCTTGTCGCATTCCTTGAAATAACTGTCGCCCGACTTGATTTGCACGGCAATGGATTTCCCCGTGACGAACTCATGCACGGTGATGTCCAGATAGGCATCAATGCCAAAGTCGTTTTCTTTGTGGTTGGGTCTGACAATCCATCCTAATTCCCTTTCCACGATTTCCGTTAATATGTTGAAGCCCTCGCGCGCGGTCCTGTTCGACGGTGTATATTGGGGATAATTCATGTTGTGGTTCTTGTTCGGTTCATTCTCGGTCCAAAGGTAGTATAAAATTCGGAATCATTAGGCATTTCTAATTAGAAAGTTATGGTTGCTCTTGTGCAGTTCACGCCACGGTTCACCAACATATAGCGTTTGCCGACCCTGCACTGGTCCACAAGGGTAATCATCATCCTTTTGCCCAAATGCGAGATGATGTGGCAGAGATAAGCCGGGCGTTCGATTTTTGATGCAAGGATATAAAATACGAATGGCAAAAAACGAGCATTAATGCGGAAAATATAAAATATACCTTGATAAAACGAGCGGGATTGAACAGTTCAAAATATAGCTTATGTATAGATGCTGTTTCCTCATAGCCTTGCTGTGCTTTTTCAGCGGGTAAGCCCTATCGCCGTTCCGCTTTTCCAAAGGAAAGGGCTAAAATCCTCTTCGGGGAGTATTCTGACATCAAAATGGCTTATGGCTTGCCCCGCTCATTGAGGATGATATTCTCAAAGAATACCATTAAGGATGCCCCACGGTTGAGCATGGCCAAGTGGTATAGCAAGGTGGATAACAGCTATAACAACAGAGCATCAAACACAGCTGCCGAATCATTCAATGCCAAAATCAAACTCTTCAGGGCAAATTTGCATGGAGTCGTGGACAAAAAGTTCTTTCTGTTCAGAATTGTTGTGTTGTATGGCTTCCTCGCTAAATTTCGAATGACTCGGTAGGGGCACGTTGTCTTTTTCTCTGAAAGCCACTGAACTGATATATCCTTTATAATTCAATGTATTCATAATTCGTTTAAAAAAGTTCGGAGTGTGTGCCAATGCGCACAATATCAATGATTTCTGCATCATCGTCAATCCATACGAGGAGAAAATCGTTCTCAACATGACATTCCCAACATCCGGCATATTGACCGAGAAGGCGGTGACGAAGATAATTCGCCGGGAGAGGTTCATCGTTGAGAAGATATTGCAGGACTTCAAACAAGGACCTCATCTTACGGAGATTGTTCCTATACCGTTTCAAGTCCTTTTTTGCAGCGGTAGAATAATGGAGCTTCCTCATCAGTCTATCGCATTGACAGATTTCATGAATGCTTTGAAGCTACTCGCATCAAGCTCGCCTGCATACTTGCCAGAGCGTGCCTCCTCAATAGCCGCTATTGTTTCCGGATTTGAACGGCGGTCAAGAGACTCTGTAAGTAGAACCTCGACGAGGTTGTTAAGGCTTCGGTTCTCACGCTTGGCTTCAATACGCAGACGCTCCACAAGAGCCGTGCTGAGCCGGAAAGCGGTCTGTTTCCTCTCTGTCGCAGTACTCATAACTGTAAGTTTATAGGTCTATGTTAGCAAAGATATAACAAATGTATAACACATGCAACTGATTCCAGGAATTTATTTGTATTTTAGACGTATAACGATAAACCGTTATAATAGAACCAATGATTGTTTTTGTGGAAGAATCAGTAGTTCAAGAAAATCCGGGATACGCGAAAGGATACGCGTTTCAGTCCAACGGCGGACAAAATCCCGTTTTTTTAAAGGCTGATTTTTCCTCTTTGTTTATAAAACGCAGAAAACGCACACTTACTATCAAGCAGTTATGCGTTTCTTGCTTTTGAGCCGACACGGGGACTCGAACCCCGGACCCTTTCATTACGAATGAAATGCTCTACCAACTGAGCCATGTCGGCTTTTGATTTCGGGTGCAAAGGTAGGACTTATTTTTTAATCTCAAAAATAAAATCACTTTTTTTTCATCAAAAAAGAGAAAAAAACTATCTTTGCCACGTCAATACCTCTTTTATATAAGGGAAACCTTCCGTAAACATGCCGAATGTCGGCAAAGGAAAGGCTCACCGGAGAGAGGCAATATGAATCACCGCGTCTATGGAGCGCGGAAAAACTGGATTGAGAATGAAAAGAAACTTATGGCTCATCCTCCTGTTTTCCCTTTTTGCCGGAAATGCCGCAGGACGGGAACGGGATGCGGAACCGATAGTAAAGCAAATGGCCTTGGTGAACGAGGCCTTCATGTCGCGATGGCCCATTGCGGGAGATTCCATCCGTATCAAGGGTAAGCGTTCCTCCAACATCTGGACGCGCAGCGTATACATGGAAGGCTTGCTTGCCCTCAACGAGGTTTATCCCCAGGAAGAATATGTGGGATATGCCATGGACTGGGCTGTGGCCAACTTGTGGGGATTTAATGGCGGGCCGCACACCCGCAACGCGGACAACCAATGTTGCGCGCAGGTCTACATCGACTTGTTCCGCCTGCACGGCGACAGCCTGACTTTGGGGAAGACGGAACGGATGCTGAACAACGTGGTGAACAGCACCCAGCGCAACGACTGGTGGTGGATTGACGCTTTGCAAATGGCCATGCCCGTATATGCCAAAATGGGAAGTGTCAAGCACGACCTGCGTTATTTCCACACCATGATGGAATTATATGATTACACAAAAAATGAAATAAGCCAAGTCGGGTTGTTCAACCCCGTGGATGGCTTATGGTGGCGAGACGCCGACTTCATACCGCCTTACAAGGAACCCAACGGAATGAATTGCTACTGGAGTCGGGGCAACGGTTGGGTGTTCGTCGCGCTGGCCCGCACGTTGGAAGAAATCGAACGCGCAGAATCGTCATTTCCCAGTCATGAGCGTGCCGAACTGACGCATACGAGGGATGTATTGGCCCATGATTTCGTCACCATGGCATGGGCATTGAAGGAATGCCAAAGGGAAGACGGATTCTGGAACTGCAGCTTGATGGACGAATATCATTATGGCGGGCCGGAGGCTACCGGTACTTCACTCTTCGTATGCGGCATGGCATGGGGCATACGGAAAGGCATTCTTTCGTCCGACGTGTTCGGTCCTGCGGTGCAAAAGGCATGGCGCGCCTTGTCGGAGGAGGCCGTGCGTCCCGACGGCACCTTGGCTTATGTGCAAGGCACGGGCAAGGAACCCAAGGACGGACAGCCCGTGAGCTATGACAGCCAACCAGACTTCGACGACTTTGGCGTGGGTTGTTTCCTGTTGGCCGGTGCCGAAATGGCCAAACTTGCAAATCAATAAACCAAATCTTATATTAAACACCATTCATTTATGATAAAGCAACACATCTTAGCCTCCGCGTTCGTGCTGTTTGCCTGCGTTTCCACGGCAGACCTCATGGCGCAGGACGTGCTCGACTTGTCTGGCACGTGGGAGTTCCAAACAGACCGCAGAGACGCAGGCACTGCGGAAAAATGGTATAACGGTAAGCTGGAAGACCATATCTTGCTGCCGGGAAGCATGCCCCAACGACTGAAGGGTGACCTGCCGTCCGTGGAGACGCAATGGACCGGTTCGCTCTACGACAGTTCCTACTTTTATAATCCGTACATGGAGAAATACCGTCAGCCCGGGAACTTCAAGCTGCCGTTTTTCCTCACTCCCGACCGGCATTATGTCGGAACGGCTTGGTATAAGAAGACCGTCGACGTGCCTGCCGATTGGAAGAAGCGCCGCGTGGTGCTCTTCCTCGAGCGTCCGCATATTGAGACCGAACTGTGGGTGAACGGGAAAAAGATAGGAAGCGACAACAGCCTGTGCGTTCCTCACTGCTATGATCTGACCGATGCCGTCAAGCCGGGAGAGAACACATTGGCACTCCGCGTCAACAACCAGATTGATGGCGTTTGCGTCGGGGCGGATTCGCATAGTGTGACCGACCAGACGCAAGGCAACTGGAACGGAATCGTTGGCCGCATGGAACTGCAAAGCACTCCTTTGATTTATGCTGACGACATACAAGTGTATCCCGACATTCACAAGAAAACCGCCACCGTGCGGCTTGTCCTGAAGCAGCATAAGGCCAAGGGGCGGCCCGAGGCAAAAGTCACCCTTGCCGCCCAAAGTTTCAACACGGAACACACGCACAATGTGCCTGCCGTGACACGCACCGTGCAACTGAAAAAGGGACAGGCAGAGGTGGAAATGACGCTGGACATGGGCGACGACATGCAACTGTGGGATGAATTCAGTCCGGCGCTCTACCGTTTGACTGCTACCGTCGCCACTTCCGACGGCACCGACACACAAACCCGCACCTTCGGCATGAGGGAGTTCAAGATCGAAGGTAAAATGTTCTACGTGAACGGCAGGATTACCCAATTGCGCGGTACAGTGGAGAATTGCGATTTCCCGCTCACCGGTTATGCGCCCATGGATGTGGCGTCGTGGGAACGTGTGTTCCGCATTTGCCGCAGCTATGGATTGAACCACATGCGCTTCCATTCTTTCTGCCCACCTGCGGCTGCTTTCGAAGCCGCCGACCTTGTAGGGTTCTACCTGCAACCCGAAGGGCCGAGCTGGCCCAACCATGGCGTCAAGTTGGGGAACGGGATGTACATCGACAAATACCTGATGCAGGAAACGCAGAGAATGAACAAATTCTATGGCAACCACCCGTCGTTTTGCATGATGGCCTGTGGCAACGAACCGGCCGGCAACTGGGTGGAATGGGTCAGCGGATTTGTGGACTATTGGCGGCAGGCCGACTCCCGGCATGTCTACACCGGTGCGTCGGTGGGCGGCGGATGGGCTTGGCAACCCAAAAGCATGTACCACGTGAAAGCCGGTGTGCGCGGGTTGGACGAATGGCGCCGGCGCGCTCCGGAAACCCTCTCCGACTTCGGGGCTAAGATTGACACGGTGAGCGTCCCCTTCGTTTCGCACGAGACCGGACAATGGTGCGTGTTCCCCAACTTCGACGAAATCAGCAAATACACGGGTGTCAATAAGGCTAAAAACTTCGAAATATTCCGCGACATCCTGAATGACAACCACATGGGACAGATGGACCACAAGTTCATGATGGCTTCAGGAAAACTTCAGGCCCTTTGCTACAAGCACGAAATCGAGCGCACCTTGCGCACGCCCAATTATGCCGGGTTCCAGTTGTTGGCCTTGAACGACTATTCCGGTCAGGGGACGGCCCTCGTGGGCTTGACGGATGTGTTCTTCGACGAGAAAGAATATTGCTCGCCCGAGGACTTCCGTGAATTCTGCTCACCCACGGTCCTGCTGGCACGTATTCCCAAGTTCACCTATTGGAACAAAGAGGACTTCACGGCAGCGGTCGAAGTGTCACATTTCGGAAAAGCTCCCATACGGGATGCCGAAATCACTTATGTCGTAACGGACAAATACGGAAAGGTTTATGCCCATGGCACGCTGGCACGGCAAGATGTTCCTTTGGGCTGCAATATCAACTTGGGAAGCATCACCATCCCGATGAGTAAAGTAGAAGATGCTCGGCAAATGGTGTTCGAAGTCCGGCTCAAAGGCTTGTATGATACGGCGGATGGAAAAGAAGAAGTCCAAAGCAAGAACCATTGGAACTTCTGGGTCTATCCGGCGAGGACGCTGGACGAACTGGCCGCACAGGCAACTATTGCCGACTTGTATGTCACGGACTCCTTGGACGAAAAGGCCGTGCAGACCCTTCAAGCCGGCGGGAAAGTGCTGATCACGGCCGGCGGGAAAATCACATACGGCCGCGACATCGTGCAGCAATTCACGCCCGTGTTCTGGAACACCAGCTGGTTCAAGATGCGCCCGCCCCACACTACCGGACTTTACATCGAAAGCCAGCATCCTGTGTTCCGCAATTTCCCGACGGAATATTACAGCGACATCCAGTGGTGGGAGTTGGTCAACCGCCAGCAGGTGATGCAGTTCACGGAATTTCCGCCCGAGTTCCAGCCCATCGTGCAGAGCATTGACACTTGGTTCCTGAGCCGGAAAATCGGCATGCTTTTCGAAGCCCGTGTCGGAAACGGCCGGTTGATGATGACGACCATGCCTTTGAAAGCCAATGAAAAGTCGCCCGTCGTCAGCCAGATGCGGAAGGCCATCTTCGACTACATGTCGTCCGACGACTTCCGTCCGCAGTACACTGTCGACCTGCAATGCGTCAAAGACCTTTTCACCAAAGAAGCGCCTAAGGTTAACATGTACACCAACGATTCGCCGGACGAACTGAAACCCAAACTCAACGTCAATAAAAAGTAAAAAGGCAGTTTTGTGCTACTTCGTTTCCGGGGGAGGCATGGACCAACAAACGTCCATGCCTCCTCTTCCTTTATTCCCCAATCGGTCATTAGGACCGGGGCTTCATCCGAAAGTCCACAAAGGTTATGATGTCAATGCCGCTTGCCATGGCCCGGGAGTTTGTTGATGATGACAGGCGATAATAGTGTCGTCGCCAGGACCAGCAGCCAGAGATTGCCGGTCGACGGGTCGTAGGCAGCGATGAGTTCCGCGAAGGAACTGCCGCCAGCCCATCCCGAGGCAAATTCAAAAGCGATGGTCAGGAAAAGCCAGCATAGCCCAATTCCCCAACAAACTTTGGCGGTAGGGGATTTTGTTATCCGGGGGAGCAGCCCCCATGTTATCAGGAAAATACACGAGCTTAAAAGCAGACCGCTTACGGGCAGAGCCCACTTTTCTCCGATGACCTTGACCAATGCATATTCCCGCAGTCCGCCGTTGAGGATGGCCACAGGAATGAAGCATATCCATATTATGAGGGATTTCGCGACATTCATAATTCCTTTTCCATTGCATAGTTGGTCAGGTATAGCCTGTTGGCTTTCGCTTTCTGTTCTCTCACCACTCCGTAGCCATGCTTTTCAAAGAAAGGCCGTGCAGTGATGCTTACTTCCGCGCTTATTCTAGGCACGCCATATCCACGAGCCATCTTTTCCACTTCCGAAAGCAACAAGGTTGCTACGCCCTTTCCTTGCCAGTCCTTGTGGACGAACATGGAGTGCAAATAGCCTTCGGCGTTCATGGACGAGAAGCCGATGATTCGCTCTTGTCGGTCAAGTACTGCGACATAGCTGTGCTTTGTGAGGAGCTCGCGCCAGTGCTCCGCGCCGTCGCCGCACGAAGCCCAATCTTCCACCTCTTCTTTCGTATAGTCTTTTGAATTGACGTGGAGCACAGTGGAGCGGAACAAAGCCTGCATCTCTGGAATATCCTGTTCCGTCAGCGGGCGTATGGGCCGATATTGGTCAGACTCCCATTCTTCCTTCGTCATCCGCATGAAATGCTCGGTGCGAACATCCCCCAGAGGAGACGTCTTGCCTTCTTCCGTATGGTGGAAACGGAAGCCGCATTTCTCCATCACGCGGCGTGATTTCGTATTGCCGTCATAATATCCGCACCAGACGGCCCCCATTCCCAAATCGTCGAAGCATCGCCGCACCAAGCGCCGCACAGCCTCGGGAATCAGTCCTTGTCCCCAATAGGGCACGCCTATCCAATAGCCTATTTCGGCTTCGTTCGTTTGCATTTCCGCGCTGTGCGAACCGCTGCCAAACATGATTCCCGCGCTTCCGACGGGTTCGCCAGTCGATTTCAGGATTACGGCATACGTTTCGGGTGCGGAGAATACCGTGCGAATCACGTTCAGGCTGTCTTCCACGGACGTGTGGGGCGGCCAGCCCGCGATAGGGCCCACCGCAGGGTCTTTGGCATATTTGTACAAAGCTGCCGCGTCGGTTTCTTTCCACGGGCGGAGCTGCAGGCGTCTGGTTTCCAATGGAGCTGTGACTTCTTTCATAAATCCGATAAAGGAATAGGGGCAAATTAGGATAAAACTGTTTATGAACTCTTTTCAAAGAGTGAGATAATGACTTAGCAACGGTCACAAATTCTGCGATATGCGGCGTGTTTCTGTCAAACAACTCTTGTTACGCAAAAGTAGTACAATTGATCGAATGAAAGGCATAATGAGCGTTTTTTATTGTTGCTTGCCTTCTAATTTTCCTATTCGCATAACGATAGAAGTTTGACTTCTTCCCATTTTCTCTGCAATGTACTTTATGCTCTTTCCTTCATGGTAAAGGGTAAGCAGGAATTTGTCAGCACTGCGTGTCCACTTCTTATTGGCATTGGGATGCTTGTCATAACTTCCTTCCGTGACCTTTTCTGGGTGTAAGAACTCGTTTACAAAAACGGACGGAAAGCGTCTGTCATAAAGAACGTATGTCTTTATTTTCGCTCTGGTGATAGCCACATAAAACAACCTACGTTCTTCACCATATGGGTATTGGTCGCTTTTAGTCAAGACATAATCAAGGACAGGGTCATCACTTATCATTGAAGGGAATCCATAGGTATCTCTGTTGCATTGGAGTATTATTACATAGTCCGCTTCAAGCCCTTTGGATTTGTGTACAGTTAGGAATTCAATTTTTCTGTTTCCAATGAAGTAGTAAAAGCGGTTGCCCTCTTTCGATGATTTGTATAGAAACGATAAGTAATAGTCATCAAAGGAATACCGCCCTAACAAAAAAATGGATTTATCAGCAGGAATAGACGCTGCCAATTGTCCAATAGCGTTACAATAGTCACGCCGTTCATAAGCGCAGAATTGTAATTCGGTTTTGGCTTGTGGATTGAATGGTTGTATATTCTTTTTTAGCTGTGCCTTATTCCGCTGAATGAATTGAGAGGACAGGCTCACCAAAGGCTCTCCAAAACGGTATGTCGTCTCAATTCTATTGATTTCTGTGGAACCGAAATAATCAGGGAATTGATTGAAAAGAGCCATGTCACTTCCTGAAAAGCGGTATATGGATTGCCAATCATCGCCCACGCAATACAATTTTGCAGGAGGATTGCCTTCTCGGAGTACTTTAAGGAAATTGTAGCGGTCAACTGATATATCTTGGAACTCGTCAACGATGATATACTCATACTTTACAGGATGAGAGGAACGGCATATTTCCGTGGCTTGCAGAATAGCATCGGTAAAGTCTATCTGATTGCTGTTTTTCAATACTTCAATATACCGTTCATAAACAGGCTGAAATATTCTCTTTATAATGAATATACTGCGCTCGTCTCCAACATTTTTAGCCTGTTTCAAGACTTCTTGTATAGACTTGCAGCTTGACTTAACCAATGTCACAAAAGTCACAACAAGCCGAATGAAAGCCTTTTCCTGCTTGCTGTTCGGAGGAAGAACTATATCGTATAATTCGGCATCTGTTTTTTCTTGAACAGGAACACCAACCTTTTCCAACAAAACTTTTAATATATGCCGAATATCTGAATAATGGAAATCAGCACTTGAAGTTGTCAGCAATACAGTTCCAAACTTCTCATGGGCTGCTTTTTTCCATGTTATTCCGTCATTGTATTTTTGGTTTGCTTCTTCATAAGTAATGCCTTTGTCTTTAGCAAACCATGTGGGAACAAGCCCATGTTCATCCACGCCAAAATGCTCTAAATAAATACGTTTTGTCTTGCCATCCTGCTCAAAGTAAATGGAAAAATCAGGTTTGTATTGTGAGCGCATTTCATCTGCCAATGGATGTTCATAAGGCTCCTCATACCTGAATTTCACACCCAAAGAAGATAATACAAAACAGATTTTCTGCTCCTGCTCACTACGAACATAAATGGTTTTCCCGTCCATGTCAGGAAATTGGGCTTTCAAGCGTACTTCTTTCAATTCGGAGAGTTGCTGCCTGCGTTCATTTTTACGATGTTCCCAATCCGCTTCTTGCGCCTGATAGTCAATAAAGTATTCGACGATGCTCTTTTTGAAATCCTCATCTTCCAATAGCTTATGATAGATTTTCACAAACAGTGCGTCTGTGTTATCGCAAATGGAGGGCTTCTGTCCTGTCGCTTTTCCGATGATGTCAATGGCAAGCTTATGAAAAGTGTACCCTCTTAGTCCTGCAATGTTCATCCTTTCCGTTAATTCGCCAGCAGCTTTGTTTGTATAGCTGATAAGAAGAATATTTTGAGGATTGATGTGTTTGATGTCTATCAGATACCTTACTTTCCCTACGATAGACGATGTTTTTCCACTTCCAGCACTACTTACCACCAAACAATTGTCTTCTTCGGACACAATCGAACGCCTTTGTTGCTTGTCTAACGGGTATTTAAGGCAATGGTCGAAAAAGTCTTTGTGGGTATCAAGAGTATCTTGGATAACCTGCTCATTATGCTTTTTTACAATTGAGTGGATGTTTCCGAAATCATGGGTGAATTTTGAGATTGTCTCGGACGGTTCTATATGGAATGCTTCAAGACTTTTCAGCAAAGAATTGACTTCATGGGAGAACTCTGTATAGTATTTCGTAAATTGTTCTTTTTCCGAAGAGGATATTATATGCCCATTAAAACTGTTTCTTAAATCAGTTTCAATATCAATGAAGAAACTTTTATTGCTTTGCCTTAATTCTTTTTCTCTGCTTTCTTGTCTATCTTTATAAGGTGTAATGGTTGCTATTCGCTCTGACAGTTCATTTGACTTCTTTTTTAGCAACAATCGTATCGCTACTATGACTACACCAATCACAATAGCGATACTCAATACCAAAACAAGTAGTAACGGCATAAGTCGATAATTATAGGTCATTCATAGCTTGTTTCCTTACAGCATCTGTATTTATCTTATCAAAATAACGGAGAAGTACGTAACAACTTATAGTACTCTGATTTTCCATAGATATTTGGATGTCACCTTTTGGAGTACTATAAGTCGTGTACCATGTACATCTATCCATTTGCAATTCATACAGCTTGTCATTGTCTGTTTGTGGCTGAATGATACCTTGGAATTTTTCCACACAATCTGATGGCTCACCATACTTTTCTGTAAGCATAGATTTCAAGTGTGCATAGTTGTTTTCAAGTGAAGCCCAATCGTCTTGTTCAGGAAATATCACTCCAATAGTATTAACTTTATTGGTCGCTTTTAGAGTTGCAACCCCTATCGTACAACCTTTGAACCCTGCAAAATCACCTTGAAGAATTGCAGTGCCATCTTGTGTGCCAATGTGAGTAAAACCTGCTTGTTTCATTTTTGCCACATACTCATTCAATGTGCCATCAATTGGTACACCTTTGAATGTAAGATGTTCTGATTCTTCTTGGGCAAATGCTGTTGCAGCTATTGTAAATGCGAGAAACAGCGAAAAGAAACCCTTTTTCATAATTCAAATCGTATATAAAGATTATCAAATTGCATTTTATTTATTGATAGGAAGAACGGCACGGTTTTCTTCGTCAAACGACCATTGAACCTGCCATGTTTTCCCATCTATTTTGTCAAGAAGGATAAAGTTGTAAATGTTTTGAGTTGGGTAAAGTTCAAAGCGACCATTAACTTTCTTGTCATTAGCAACAAGTGCATTAGGGTTAAGGGCATACTCAAACCGTCCTTTATCATCATTTACACTATATTGCAATTGCCACATTTGACCTGTTTGTGTGTCAAGTTTGATAAATGTCCACATGTTTTGCGTTGGAAAGAGTTTATACCGTTCTACGGTATATGTCTGTACAAGTGGTTCTTGCACTTCTGCCTTTTGTGGTTCCGTTTTAGGCGCATAGCCCGTACATCCGCCTATTGCAAAAAGGGGAAATAACAAAAAGGGCAGCATAAGTTTCTTCATATTCAATCCTCCATTTTTTCCTTCAGCTTCCACAAGGACTTCTATTAAACCACGAAGCGTGGAACTGCAATGCCACGTCTTCGAGTGTAGGCCCTGAGAAAACCTATGTATGACGATATGGTAATAGCAGCCCACGCTATAGCGTGAGAACCACTATGCCTTCTTGTCATACGATTGTTCAGTTTCTCAGGCTTTACACTCGCAAGAAAAGCACAACGCTTCTTTTTATTAACATGTCTTAGACGGAGTTATCTCCATCCAAATACAAAGATAGAGGATTTTTGTGATAATACCCTATCTTTTAATAGTTTTATTTGTTTTTAGAGTGATTCTTGGTAGTATCCTACATTTTCAATCCTTTATCCTGTCTTATAGAAACAATTCCCAATCCATTTTTCCATTCATTGCTTTCTCCCTGAACCATTGAATAAGCGGAATGTCATTCACGCATATATGATAATGTCCTTTTCTGTTCTTATCTTTTTCAAATGAGAAAGCCGCACTCTCGTCACGGAACTTTCGGTTGAATTCGGGAGAATAGAAATCACCTTTCAGTCTAATTTTCTTCAACTTGCACAACTTTTGGATTAGTCCTTCAGAAAAGTCAAAGTGTTCCGGAAGAAGTCAATCAACGGTAATAGCTTTTCCACATAGGGGGAAGTAACGCTGTATCTTGTCCATATACTCATTGAACTTGGTGCGTTCTTCCTTATGCTCTTGCTCCATTGTCTTGATATATCATACCAATTATTCGTTCTGACCTTCAAAGGCGAATATGGGTTGCTGTACTTCCTCCCTTTCGGCTTTCAATCTGCTGCTGACCAAAAGAGAACCGACCTTTAGCGCGACTTTCACTTCGGTCTTGTGGGCTTCCAGCTTCTCCGACTTGAATTTCTTTTTCACTTTGTCGTGTCGCTATTCCGCTTGTTGCTGTTCGGACCGCAACTGCCGGACGTGGGTTTCAAGCTCTCTCGTCTGCCGTTTCAGCTCACGATAGTATTGGATGGTGTGCCGTGTTTCCGAGAAACGGACGCCACGCTGCAAACCGTACTTCGTCATCGCTGCGGCGTAGCACTCGTGATAGGCGACCATCTTTTCACGAGTAAGATTGCTGGTTGTCATCGCACCATTCGTCAAGTCTGCCCTCGTCCTGCACTCTTGTCATGTCTTCGTGTGTACCAGAAAGCGTGATGCGGATTGCCTTCATTTGGTCGGGCGTTATCTTCGTTTGATGCCTCTGAGCGGATGCGGTGGCTTATTGCTTCAGTACGGTCTGTCACACAGTCGGTGAACTGTACCAACGCACGGTTGAGGTGGGTGCGTGTGGTGGGTTGCGTTCTTGGTCTTGTCCGATTAAAGCGCCAGTCCTTTGATTTCTTTTTGCAAATTTTCCAGGAAGCGGGCGGCGTGCGCGCCGTCCATTTGCGTGTGGTGGAATTGGAAAGAAACAGTCAGGGTCCGTTTCCAAAGGTGCCGCTTGTGTTTGCCCCAAATCAGGAAGGGGTTGTTGAACCTGCCGCTATACATGCCGACGGCTCCGTCTATTTCATATTGGGCGAGGGCGGACGTGCCAATGACCATGCTGTCGGTCAGGTCGTGGTCTTGGCAACTTCCGGCCACCTGTCTCGTCAGCCGCAGGTAATCGCGGTTGAATTGCCGCAGGTCTTCGGAGAAGGGGATGTCGCACGAACTCACTTCTCCTTTGCGGTTGGCCACGATGGTGCAGATTGCAAGCGTGTCGTACCGCATCAGCTTTTTCCCGACGGGCAGCGTGTAGAACTCTTTTATTCGGCATGCTGCCCGTCCGATGCACCAGCACATCAGCATATTGAACTTCAAACCGTTGCGCTTGCTCGCCCGGACGAGCCGGCTCACGTCGATTGTCCGGAAAAAGGTGACCATGGGCATGGGGGCGTCCATCCACATTTCGAAGGCGTAGGCACGCGATGTTTCTTTGGGGGCTACTTCAATCATATTATGTTTTGCTTTTTATGTCCGATACGTGCAAAGGTAGCCTTGCCGGCTGGTTGCGGATAGAATAAAAGGGACATTATACAGGCTGGGTGAACAGGTCGGAATAGGGTTGGCCCGTTTTCAGCAGGGACAGAGGCGTCTGTCCGCTGAATTGCTTGAATTCCCGGACGAGGTGCGATTGGTCGGCATAGCCGCATCGGTAGGCCAGTTGTGCCAGGTTGATGCCATTCCCGGGGTAGTGTTGCAGGTGTTTCAACGATTTCTGAAAGCGTACAATCCTTGCGTATTCTTTCGGATTGGTTCCGACCATGTTCCGGAACAAGCGCTCAAACTGCTTCTTGCCCAGGCACGCCGTGGAAGCCAGTTCCGCGACGGGAGTTTCGGGCATGGCGAACAGTTGCCTCATGGCGGCGGTCGTTCTTTTGATGTCGCATTCAATTTGGGGCGTCTTTGCGTTGGCCATTTGGGCCAACAGCCATTGTTCTGTCATGGCAACGCATTGGCTTGCGTCTTCGCAGTCCGTGATTTTTTCTGCCAAGGTTTCCAACTCGTTGTTGCCAAGGTCGTGGCCGGAAACCTCTTGGTTGTGTAGCAAGAAGACGGGCAGGTGGAGAAATATCTTCATGGCGTTGGGCTGGAACACGGCCACGACCATTTCCAAGTCGCCCTTCGAGCATAGATGTGCGGGGAAGTTTACTTGTCCGCTGACGGCGAGCCGTGGTTGGGATATGCCCAATTCGGGAATGCGGAGCGGGGCCTTGCGATGGAAGATGATTTGGGGGCAACCGATAGGGAAGGTGAGGGCATTCAGTCGTTCGCTACTCTTGAATGCCCAATAATATCGTACGTAAGGCCGCAGTTCCCGGCAAGGCTTGAAAAATTTGAACCCGTCTTGAAGCATGCTGCAAATATACGGCATTGTGGGCAGACGGCCGCTTTGGGGCGGATGTTTTTCGGGAGAGTCTGGAGTTTTTTCGAGCGGGGCGGGCGAATGCCTTGCGGAGTCCCGAATTGTACTTTCCGCAAAGTACTCGAGTACTCTGCGGGAAGTACTCGAGTGTTCTGCGGAGAGTACGCTGACGACTTCCGCAGGGCCGAGCGCGTCCGCCTCCTCCATCTTTCCCCGTCGCAGGGCACGGGGAGGGCGCAGGCGTGGAGGCTTTTGGGTGGTTGTCGGATAAGGCTCTGTGGATAAACTCTATCTTCTGGAATCATTACATGTATTCCCTTTTCGCGCATAAGGCGGGTCGCCGGGGGCTCGGGGAAGAGATGGGGGAGCGTACGAAAGCAGGAGGCAAACGCGGGACTTCATTCCGCGTTTGCCTCCTGCTACAGAGTTTGGGACGTGTGGATGCCTTATTGCTTCTTCTTTCCTGCGAAGATGAGGTCTACCACGTCGGCATTCTTGAAGAATTTCTTGGCGAACTTCTGGATGTCCTTGGGGGTGATGGACGAAAGCATCTCTTCCAGGTTCTTCGGGTCGTTGAAGTTGATGCCCGTCTGGTAGTAGGAAACTAGTGTGGACATCCAATAGCTGTTGTGCAGTTTGCTCTGTTCTGCCTCTTTCAGGCTGTTTTTCACGACCTTGTCCAGTTCTTCCTGGGTGACGCCGTCGTTCACCACGGCGTCCACTTCCTTGTAGAGCAGCGGCTTCAGTTCCGCCGCCTTTTCCGGGTCGCAGTCGAAGGTCATGAACATGCCGTAGGCGTTGTAAGGCTCGCGTGTGGCGCTGCCTGTGGCTCCCACGCCGTAGGTGCCGCCCGCTTCTTCGCGGATGGTCTTCAGGTAGCGTGTGGTGAGGATATTGCCGAGCAGACTGACGATGTAGCTGTCCTTCAGGTTGTATTTCATTTCTTTGTTGAACATGACGACCACGCTGGACTTCGGTGTTTCCATCGGCACGTCGATGACTTTTTCCACCTTGCCTTTCGGGACACGCACTTTGCGGTCCACCCATTTTTCGCGGCGGTTGAGCGAGGGGATGGAGCCGATGTATTTCTCTGCCATGACCTTGGCCGTGTCTTTGTCCACGTTGCCCACGATGAAGAACGTGAAGTCGCTTGCGTCGCAGATGCGGTCGCGGTAGGTCTGCTCAATCCGGTCCAGGGTGAGTTTGTCCACGTAGGCGTCGTTGAAGAGCTGCAGGCGCGGGCTGTAGTTGGTCCTGATGCGCGACAGGGAGTCGCGGATGATGGTCTGCGGCTGGCCTTCGATTTGTTTGGCGTAGATATGATTGCGCTCGATGATGACCTTGTGGGCCGTGGAGTCGAAGCGCGGGGCCGTGAAGCGCAGGTAGAGCATCTGCATCATCGTCTCGAAGTCCTTGGGGGTGGAACTGCCGTCGACGTTCTCATACAAGTTGTCGATGGACACGTCGCACGCGGCCTGTTTTCCGGTGAGCAGCTTGCCCAGGGCGATGTCGTCGAACGCTCCCAGGCCGTAGCTGGAGGCCAGTTGCCCGGCATTGGCGGCGGCGGGGAGGATTTCGGTGTCGGCATACAGCGAAGAGCCGCCGGGGCTGTAGGCTTTCAGGATGACGTTGTCTTTTTCGTAGTCGGCCTTGCGGTAAATCACCTTTGCGCCGTTGCCCAGCGTCCATTCTTCGGCTTGGAACTGTGGCAGTTTCTTGACCTTGGTGACCGACGTCCCGGCGGGCGCTTGTTCCATCAGGCTGCCTTTCACGCTGTTGTCCTCGTATGCCTCAATCGCCTTGCCTTCCATTTCGCTGACGATGGCTTTGGCTTCTTCTTCGTTCAGGTGGGTCACGCCTTCGCTCGGCCCGCTGACGATGATGACGCGGTTGTCGGCTTTCCACCATTTTTTCACTTGTTCCGACACTTCCTGGGCCGTGATGGTGGGCAGGATTTCCTTGACGGCCGCGAGATAGTCGTCAATATAGATGATGGCTTCGTTTTCCAGGAAGTGGGCCTGCATTTCCTGGGCGTAGGAGTCGTTGTGTGTTTTGTCCTTGTCCTTGGCCATGGACTCCAAGGCCGTGAGCAGGTTGGTCTTTGCGCGGTTGAGCTCGTCTTCCGTGAATCCGTGCTGGAACACCCGCTCATGCTCTGCCATGGCGCCGGTGAGGGCTTCTTTTTCTTCGTTGGGCTTCGCCGTGGCGCTAATGGAATAGACGTAGTATCCTCTCACCAGTCCATACATCCCGACGGATGCTCCCACATAAGGAGCCTGTCCGCGCTGGACAATCTCCCCGATGCGTTCTCTCATCATGCTGTTGTAGAAACTCATCATCAGGCTTTTCTTGATGTCCCCGTAGGTGGCATAGCCCTTCCCGTCGTATTCCTTTCCGCGGAAGACGCGCAGGAGCTGCACATTGGACGAAGTGGCCTCCTGGTCGGTGGCCAGGCAGAAGTAGGTCTCTTCGTGCGAAGGAATGTCGAAGAACGGGCGCGGGGCGGGGTTCTCCACGGTGGGGATGGAGGAGAACATTTTCTTGATTTTCTCTTCCATCTTCTGCACGTCGAAGTCGCCCACGATGGAGATGGCCTCCAAGTCGGTCCGGTACCATTTATGATAGAAGTCGCGCAGCGTTTCGGGCTTGAACGTGCGTATGACGTCCATGTTGCCGATGATGTCGCGCACGGCATATTGCGACCCTTTGTAGAGCACGGGCATCTGTTGCTTGTATATGCGCGTCGAACTGTTGTTCCTGCTGCGCCATTCTTCCGTGATGACGCCACGCTCCTCGTCAATGTCCTTGGGGTCGAGCGTCAGGTAGTACGACCAGTCGTGCAGGATGAGCAGGCAGGTGTCTATCAGGCTCTCGTTCGTTGTGGGCACGTCGCTGATGTTGTATACCGTTTCGTTCAGGCTGGTATAGGCATTCAGGTTGGCACCGAACGCGATGCCGTGGCGTTCGAGCGTGGGGATGATGCTGTTGCCCGGGAAGTTCTTGCTGCCGTTGAAGGCCATGTGTTCCAGGAAGTGTGCCAGTCCGTCCTGGTCGTCTTCTTCAAGCAAGGCGCCGGCATTGCGGATGATGAAGAAGCTGGCGCGGTCTTTGGGCTCTTCGTTGTGGCGTAAGTAATACGTAATCCCGTTGGGGAGCTTTCCCATGACGACATGGGGGTCTGCGGGCAATTTCTTGTTCCAGTCGACAGGCTGCGCGAGGCAGTTGAGGCAGGAAAAAAGGAATAGTGCCCATAAAAGTTTGACTTTCATGTGGTAATAAGATTAAATGTTATAATTGTAGCCGTTTATTTCTGCTTGTCCTTGTCGCGGATTTCCACCCGGCGGATCTTTCCGCTGATGGTCTTGGGCAGTTCGTCCACGAACTCAATGACACGCGGGTATTTATAGGGGGCGGTCACCTGCTTCACGTGGTTTTGCAGCGTCTTGGCCAGGTTTTCCTTGTCCACGTCGCGGTAGTCTTTGGCCAGCACGATAGTGGCTTTCACTATTTGTCCGCGGATTTCGTCCGGCACGCCGGTGATGGCGCATTCCAACACGGCCGGATGGGTCATCAGTGCGCTTTCCACCTCGAAAGGCCCGATGCGGTAGCCGGAACTTTTGATGACGTCGTCCACGCGGCCCACGAACCAATAGTAGCCGTCGTCGTCGCGCCATGCCACGTCGCCGGTGTAGTAGATGCCGTCGTGCCATACCTCCTGCGTGAGTTTGGGGTTGCGGTAGTATTCCTTGAATAGTCCGAGGGGTTTTCCTTTCGACGTGCGGATGACGATTTGCCCGTGCTCGTTGGTGCCTGCCCTTGTCCCGTCGGCTTTCAGCAAGTCTACTTCATATTCCGGATTGGGGACGCCCATCGAGCCGGGTTTGGGTTCCATCCACGGGAATGTGGCGATGGTCAGCGTGGTTTCCGTTTGGCCGAACCCTTCCATCAGTTTGATGCCGGTCAGTTTGTAGAATGTGTCGAACACGGAGGGGTTCAGGGCTTCGCCTGCTATGGTGCAGTATTGCAGCGAGGAGAGGTCGTATTTCGAAACGTCTTCGTGAATCATGAAGCGGAACACGGTGGGCGGGGCGCAGAGCGAAGTGATGTGGTAGTCCTGAATCATTTGCAGGATGTCGGCAGCGTGGAACTTCTCGAAATCGTAGACGAACACTGTGGCGCCGGCAATCCATTGACCGTAGAGTTTGCCCCAAACGGCCTTGCCCCAGCCCGTGTCGGCCACGGTCAGGTGGAGGCTGTCGGAGTGCAGGTTGTGCCAATAGCACCCCGTTACGATGTGCCCCAAGGGGTAGGTGAAGTCGTGGGCCACCATCTTGGGCTCGCCCGTCGTGCCGGAGGTGAAGTACATCAGCGAGATGTCGTCGTTGGAGTTCGGGTGCTCCGGGCGCACGAATGGCGCAGCTTCCAATACTCCCTTCTGGAAGTCCTCGAATCCGTGGGGCACGATGGGGCCCGTGGAAATCAGGTGTTTGATGGAGGGGGAGTAGGGAAGGGAGTCTTTCACATGGTTCAGGATGACCTCCTCTCCAGCGCAAACGATGGCTTTGATGTCGGCCGCGTTGTTGCGGTAGACGATGTCTTTGCCCGTGAGCAGGTGAGTGGCGGGGATGGCCACGGCGCCGATTTTGTGGAGGGCGATGATGGAGAACCAGAATTCATACCTGCGTTTGAGGATGAGCATCACCATGTCGCCATGCCCGATGCCCAGGGATTGGAAGTAGGATGCCGTGCGGTCGGTGTAGTCTTTCAGTTCGGCAAAGGTGAAGTCGTGGTGCACGCCGTGGTCGTTGGTCCAGCACAAGGCAATCTTGTCCGGTGCCTCTTGGGCCCATGCGTCCACCACGTCGTAGCCGAAGTTGAAGTTTTCCGGCACGTTTATGTGGAAGTTCTGGATGAAATCGTTCTGTGAAGTAAAAGCCGTCTGGCTTAAAAATCTCTCCAACATAGTCTATTTATTATATAAGTCTAAATGCGTTGCAATTTATGTCTTGCTATGTGCAAAGGTAATAAATAATGTCCGATGCAGGTAGGGCGGAGCCGGAAAAATAGCATTTTGGCTTTGTTTTTTGATGTATGTTGGCCGGATGGAGGCGGGGTCAGGCCAAGTCCACCACGGTGATGCCAGCCCCGCCGAATTGCACATGTTCGTCCTTGAAATCCTCCACTCCGGGCACTGTGGCCAGGTATTGCCGGATGAGCGTGCGCAGTATGCCCGACCCTGTGCCGTGGAGGATGCGCACCCGCGGGATGCCGAGCAGTATGGCGTCGTCAATGAAGTAGGTGACGGCGTGTATGGCCTCGTCGCCCCGCATGCCCCTCACGTCGATGTCCTGCCTGAAGTTCAGCTTTTTTTCGTAGACTGCGTCTTGCGTCTGTTTGCTGACGTAGGTCGCAGCCGGGTTCAGTTCCTTCTGTGGCGCCGGCGTGGCCCTTTCCAACCGGTCGGCCTTCACGTTGGTGTGCATCATGCCGAAGGTGACGATGGCGTTCGCCCCGTCGATTTCCTCGATGGTGCCCACGGTGGTCTGCCCTTTGATGCGCACGGTGTCGCCGGGTTGCAGCGGCCGTTCGGCGTCCTGTGCGGCCCGTGCCCCTTGCGCCAGGGTGTCGCCGGCGCTTTTCCGTCGTGCGGTCTCGGCGGCTTTTTTCTCCTTGCGGTCGGCCTGCCTTTTCCGTCGCTCCTGCAGTTGTTGCATCTTGCGGGCGATTTTTTCGTCTTCGAGCTTTTGGTCGAACTCCTCCACTTCGTTTTTGAAGTTGTTCAGTTCCTGGCGCGCGTTGCGTGTCTTCTCCTTTTCGGCCTGTGCCTCGCGTATGGCTTTGATGGTGCCTTCGATTTTGGCGTTCGAGGCTTTGAGCAGCTGTTCGGCCTCTTCCTTGGCCTTGCCCAGGATTTCTTTCCGGCTGCGTTGCAGTTCGCTCATTTCCTCTTCGTAGCGGGCGATGGTCTTTTCCATCTCTTTTTCCCGCTGGTGTATGGTCTGCCGTTTGGTTTCCCAGTAGCGTTTGTCGCGCACGATGTCCTGCAGGTATTTGTCCGCGTTGATGTATTCCTTGCCCACGATGTCCGATGCGTCGGCGATGACTTCCTCGGGCAGTCCGATTTTCCGTGCGATTTCCACGGCGAACGAGCTGCCGGGGTTTCCGATTTGCAGTTGGAAGAGCGCCTGCATGTGTTGGCGGTCGTAGAGCATGGCTCCGTTGACCACGCCCTCGTGGTCCTCGGCAAAGTGTTTCAGGTTCTGGTAATGTGTGGTGATGACGCCGAAGGTCCGTTTCTGGTTGAAGCGTTTCAGCACGGCTTCGGCAATGGCGCCGCCGATTTGCGGTTCCGTGCCGCCGCCGAACTCGTCGATGAGTAGCAGGCTGGTGCCGTTGCACGACTTCATCATGTTCTTCATGTTCAGCAGGTGGCTGGAGTAGGTGCTGAGGTCGTCCTCAATGCTTTGCTCGTCACCGATGTCGATGAAGATGCTGCTGAAGATGCCGGTGCGCGAGTTCTCGCCGATGGGGACGGGCAGTCCGCACTGCATCATGTATTGGATGAGGCCTACGGTCTTCAGGCACACCGACTTGCCTCCGGCGTTGGGGCCGGAGATGATGAGGATGCGCTGGCGGCTGTTCAGTTCGATGTCGAGCGGAACGGTCTTCTTGCCGTGGCGGGCGAGCGAGAGCGACAACAAGGGGTGGCGCGCCAGCGTCCAGTCTATCAGCGGCGAGCCCTTGAGGTCGGGCGTGATGGCGTCGAACTGCCGTGCCAGCCCGGCTTTGGCGTGGATGAAGTCTATCTCGGCCAGGAATTCGTAGGAGTCGAGGAGTTCCCGTTGGAACGGTCGGATTTCGGCGGTGAATTCCTGCAGGATGCGGATGATTTCGCGGCGCTCTTCCCCTTCCAGTTCGCGTATGCGGTTGTTGGCTTCCACCACTTCGGCCGGTTCGATGAACACGGTGCGTCCCGTGGCGGATTCGTCGTGCACGATGCCTTTTATCTTGCGTTTCAGGGCCGGCGCCACGGGGATGACGAGGCGCCCGTCGCGCATGGTGGGCGCCACGTCCTTGTCCACAATGCCGTTTTGTTGCGCGCTGCGCAGGATGCTGTGCAGGGTGCGCGAGATGCTGCCCTCGGTGGCGGCCAGTTCGCGGCGTATGCGCAGGAGCTCGGTCGAGGCAGTGTCCTTGATTTTCCCGTAGCGGTCGAGTATGCCGTCGATGCGGCGCACGATTTGCGGGAACACGGCGACGCCTTCCGCCAGGCGGTGCAGGGCCGGATAGGGGCCGTGGTAGCCTTCCGTTTCCCCCTCTTCGCTTTCGTCGTTGCCTTTGTTCAGGAACTGGACGATGGCAATGAGGGTGGCGAGCGAGCGCTTCAGGTCGAAAAGTTCGTTCTCATCCAGATAGGTGCCTTCCACCCGGATGCGCCGGATGGCCGGGCGCACGTCGAAGAAGTCTTGGGCCGGAAATTCTTCTTCGCCTTCCATGATTTTGATGAATTCCCGGGTTTGTTCCTGCCGTTGGCGGATGGCTTGCAGTTCGGTCATGAATTGCATTTGTTCCACTTTCTCTTGTCCGAGCGTGCTGAGGCAGTGTCCTTTCAGCAAGCGCCGTATTTCGTCGAACCCAATCTTTTGTTCAAAATTCTGAGGGTAAATCATATTCCATTTGCGGTTTCAGGCTGCAAAGTTACGAAAAAGCGGCAGAAAAGAATCCTGAATGGCGATTTTTCAGGCGTGGCGCGCCTTTCCCCTCCAGTGCATGCCCGTGGGGCAGAGTCATTTTCCCTCAGGGCGGGAAGGCGTCGGGGGCATTGGGCGTCGGGGATGGCCGCAAAGGCGAATCGTACTTTGCGGAGAATACTCGAGTACTCTGCGGCAAGTACTCAAGTACTCTCCGCAGAGTACGCTGGCGCGCTGCGCGGGGAGCCTCGCGGTTTTGCGCGCGGCATTCCGCGTCCGTCCGCGTTCCCGGAGGGCGGAATGCAGGCCACGGGCGGTGCCGGAAAGGAGGAAAGAGGGGCAGAAATGTCTTTTACGGAACAGTTTCAAAGCGGTTTTGGCTATCCTTTGCGAAGAATCAAGTCAGTTTATAAGGATTAAGTTGCTTACTTTGCATCCGTAAAACGAAAGGAACTCAATGGAAGAAAATTTATGGTTGTTGGATAATGATTTTGGCATCCTGCGCGACCACGGCATCCTCTCGGACGATAACATCGCCGTGGTGCGTGCGCCCTTTGTCCGGGATGCCAAGATGAAGGCCGTGAAGACGGAATGGGTGATATTGTGCGTGCTGAGGTCGGGGACTTCGGTGTGTACGATAGACGGGAAGGAATATTGCCTGAAGGCGCACGATATGGTGTTGGCCCTGCCGCATGCCGTGCTCACGAGGGTGTCCCATTCTGATGATTTCTTGATGGATTGCCTGTGCGTGTCAGGGAAGATGCTGGAGGATTCCGTATCCTTCTCCATGTTCAATTGGGACGTGCTGGCCTTCCTGGCCAGCCATCCGGTCATCAGTCTTGATGAAGACGAATATGCGCGTTTCTCTTTGTACTACACCTTGATGTCGCACAAGTTGGAGCATCAAGGCCAGTCTTTCTACAAAGAGTCCATGCAGAGCCTGTTGAAGTCGTTCATCTTTGATTTCCACAGCGTGGTGGGGCGCTATGTGTCGGTGGACACTTACAGCTATTCGCAGGGGCAGAACCTGTTCAAGAGTTTCCTGGACTTGTTGGCGCTCACCCGTCCCAAGCCGCGGGCCGTGTCGTTTTATGCCGACAAGCTGAACATCACGCCCAAATACCTCTCCGCCGTGTGCAAGAATGCTTCGGGCAAGACGGCTTCGGAGTTGATACACAGGGCCGTGACGAAAGACGTGGCCGACTTGCTGCTCTACACCAACAAGAGCATCAAGGAAATCATGGTGGAGCTGGACTTCCCTTCGTTGTCCTTCTTCGGGAAATACGTGAAGAAGCATTTCGGGATGGGGCCGAAGGAACTGCGCGCCAAGCGGTCAACCTAACACCACGTCGAGCACCATCATCAGCGAGAAGCCCGCGGCGAAGCCTATGGTGCCCAGATTCGAATGGCGCCCTTGTGATGCCTCGGGGATGAGTTCTTCCACCACCACGTAGATCATGGCGCCTGCGGCAAAGGCCAGCAGGTAGGGCAGGAAGGGCGTGACATAGGCGGCCAGCAGGATGGTCAGTGCGGCCCCGGCGGGTTCCACGACGCCGCTCAGCGCCCCGATGGCGAACGCCCGGCTGCGGCTGTTGCCCTCCGACCGGAGCGGCATGGAGACGATGGCCCCCTCGGGGAAGTTCTGGATGGCGATGCCCAGCGAGAGCGCCACGGCGCCGGCCATGGAGAGGTGGCTACTTTGCTCCAGGGCGGCGGCCAACGCCACGCCCACGGCCATGCCTTCGGGCAGGTTGTGCAGCGTGACGGCCAAGGCCAGCATGCTGGTGCGCGAAAGGTGGCTGTGCGGGCCTTCGGGCGACGGGCTGCCCAGATGGAGGTGGGGGATGACGCGGTCCATCAGCAGCAGGAACGCGATGCCGGCCAGGAAGCCGCACACGGCGGGCACCACCCGTGCCTCGTCCGTTCCGCTCATGTCCATGGCCGGGATGAGGAGCGACCACACCGAGGCGGCCACCATGACGCCCGAGGCAAAGCCCAGCAACGTCTTCTGCACCAGGTCGGGCATCTGTTTCTTCATGAAAAACACGCAGGCCGCTCCCAGCGCGGTGCCGGCCAATGGCAATAACAATCCTATGACGATTCCGTTCATGATTTTCTATTTATAAAGGTGTGATGTGTTGCCCCTTCAGGCATCTATCGTGATTTCTCCGGCCAGGTTTGTGGCCATCAGCCGCCTTACTTCTTCGGGCGGGAGGTCGTGCCCCAGGAGGAACATCAGTTTGGTGAGCGCGCATTCCGGCGTGCTGTCGTATCCGCTGATGACGCCCGCTTCCAGCAGCTGCCTTCCCGTCTCGTAGCGTTCCATCTCCACGCTGCCCGACTGGCATTGCGTGATGTTGACCACGACAACCCCTCTTGCCGTGGCTTCCTTGATGAGGCGGATGAGCCAAGGTTTTTGCGGGGCGTTGCCCGAACCGAACGTCTTCATGACCACCGCCTTGAGCCCTTGCAGCCGGAAGACGGAGGTGATGATGCTTTCCTGAATGCCGGGGAAGAGCGTGAGCACCACCACGTTCGTGTCGAACAAGTAATGCGCTTTGAGCGGCCTGAGCGGGTCGGGGCGGCGTATGCGTTCCGGCTTGATTTGTATGTCTATCGCGCTGTGCCCGAGGCAAGGATAGTTGAACGACTTAAACGCATTGAACTTCTCCGCGTTGATTTTGGTGGTACGGTTGCCGCGCATCAGGTCTTTTTCGAAATAGATGCACACTTCGGGCACCGCCGCGCTGCCGTCGGCGTTCTTGGCGGCGGCGAGTTCTATGGCGGTGATGAGGTTTTCCTTTCCGTCGGTGCGCAGCATGCCCATGGGCAATTGCGATCCCGTGAGGATGACCGGCTTCGAGAGGTTTTCCAGCATGAAGCTCATGGCCGAAGCCGTATAGGCCATCGTGTCCGTGCCGTGGAGGATGACAAAACCGTCGTATTGCCCGTAGTTGCGCTCAACGATGCGCACCAGTCGCGCCCAATGGTAAGGTTCCATGTCCGAGGAATCGATGGGCGGGTCAAAAGAGTAAGTGTTGATATGGTAATTGAACCGCTTCAGTTCCGGTACGAATTTCAGCAGGTGATCGAAGTTAAAGCTTTCCAAAGCCCCCGTTTCGGGATTCTCTATCATGCCGATGGTGCCTCCCGTGTATATCAATAAGATTGAGGGTGCGGTATCTGTCATGTCGTTGTTGCTTTTAATAAGGTTCGTGTGCAAAGGTAGTGCAAGTCAAGAGAAATGCAAAATAAAAGCAAGCGAAACGCACTTTTATTTTCATGTTCGAGGTGTCGCCAGCCTTGCATGTCGGCATGAACGACGCCGCAAGACTGTCGGATGTGCGGCAGATTTCAGAAAGCGGCGTGCCGAATCCCGTTCTTTCCAAAGGCAGTTATCATTTCGCAGGCGTCATGTCACCGCTTTTGCGGGAAGGGGCAAGAGCGGAGAGCCTCGGCGGCCTGTAGTCCGGAGCGTGGAGGATGCCGGTCCGTTTCACTTAATTAACCTTAAAACGGCGAATGTTTTCCAGTGGAAATTTGTTCTGCATTCCGCAAAAGCCTTACTTTGCAAGCGTTTTCCACTGGAAAGTAATCATGAAATAAAAATATCTCGAAGATGAAGTACGTAATTGTTGGCGGGGTGGCCGGCGGAGCGACTGCCGCAGCCCGCATTCGCAGAGTAGACGAAGGCTCGGAAATCGTATTGTTTGAGCGCGGGGCGTATATCTCGTATGCCAATTGCGGCCTACCTTATTATATAGGTGGCGTGATAGGCGAGCGCGACCGCTTGTTTGTTCAGACGCCAGAGGCGTTCGGACAGCGTTTCAGGATCGACGTGCGGACGCAGTCCGAAGTGGTGGCCATTGACACCGCGCGGAAAGTGGTGGAAGTGAAGGCCGCGGGCGGGCGGACCTACACGGAACTGTATGACAAGCTGTTGCTCTCCCCTGGGGCTTCTCCCGTGAGGCCGCCTTTGAAAGGCATTGACAGCGCGGGGATTTTCACCCTGCGCAACGTGGCCGACACCGACCGCATCAAGGAGTATTTGCGCAACCGCAGGGTGGAGCACGCCGTGGTGGTGGGCGGAGGTTTCATCGGCTTGGAGATGGCCGAGAACCTGCGCCACGCAGGGGTGAAGGTGGCCGTGGTGGAGATGGCCGATCAGGTGATGGGTCCGTTGGACTACTCCATGGCCGCCTTGGTGCACCGCCATTTGCTGCAAAAAGGTGTGGGGCTGTATCTGGGACAAGCCGTGGAGGCGTTCGAGGAAACCGCTTCGGGATTGAAGGTGAAACTCCGTTCGGGACTGGAGATTGAGACCGGCATGGTGGTCCTTTCCATCGGGGTGAGGCCGGAGACGGCCCTGGCCTCGGCGGCCGGACTGAAACTGGGCGAGGCGAAGGGCATTTGGGTGGACGAGTACTTGCAAACCTCGGCGCCCGACGTGTTTGCCGTGGGCGACGCCATCGAGTTTCCCCATCCGCTCACCGGGAAGCCTTGGCTGAACTTCCTGGCCGGACCGGCCAACCGTCAGGCGCGTATCGTGGCGGACAACATGGTGTTTGGCCCGAAAGTGAAGTATGAAGGCGCCATCGGCACGTCCGTGGCCAAGGTATTCGACCTGACCGTGGCCTCCACCGGTCTGCCGGCCAAGCGGCTGAAGCAGTATGGCATGCCTTACCTTTCGGCCACCATCCATTCCTCCTCCCACGCCGGATACTATCCCGGCGCGTCGCAGATGACTCTGAAGGTCACCTTTTCGCCGACCGACGGGAAACTCTATGGCGGACAAGTCGTGGGCTACGACGGGGTGGACAAGCGCGTCGACGAACTGGCCCTCACCATCAAGCGCGGCGGGACGGTGTACGACCTCATGCAGGTGGAGCAGGCCTACGCTCCGCCGTTCTCTTCGGCCAAGGACCCCGTGGCCGTGGCGGGCTACGTGGCCGGAAATATTCTCTGCGGCAAGATGACCCCGCTCTATTGGCGCGAGTTGCGCGATGCCGATTTGTCACAAGTGGCCTTGGTGGACGTGCGCACGGCCGACGAATTTGCGTTGGGGCACATCGACGGGGCGCAGAACGTGCCGTTGGACGAGTTACGCGACCGTTTGGGCGAAATACCCTCCGGCCGCCCCGTGTTTCTCTACTGCGGCGTGGGGCTGCGCGGTTATCTGGCCTCCAACATACTGAAAGGGAACGGTTATGCCGACGTGCGCAACCTGGTGGGCGGACTCAAGACTTATGAAGCCGCCCTGGCGCCGGTGCCCCTGCCCGAAACCGCTTCGGCCTGCGCGGCCGGGCCGTCGGCGGACGCATGTTGCCGCCCGGAAGCCGCGGACGGAGCAGCCCGTGTGGTGCGGGTGGACGCTTGCGGCCTGCAATGCCCCGGTCCGGTGTTGCGGCTGAAAAAGGAGATGGAGCGGTTGCAGCCCGGCGGACAGTTGGAAATCAGGGCCACGGACGCCGGTTTCCCGCGCGATGCCGAGTCGTGGTGCCGGCTGACGGGCCACCGTTTCCTTTCCCAGTCATGCGAGGGCGGCACCTACGTGGTGCGGGTGGCGAAGGCTTCCGCCTGCGGGGCAGAAGCCGCACGCACCGCTCCGGCGGGCAAGGGGAAGACGCTCATCCTCTTCAGCGACGACCTCGACAAGGCGCTGGCCACCTTCGTGTTGGCCAACGGCGCAGCCGCCACGGGCGAGAAAGTGACCATCTTCTTCACCTTCTGGGGCCTGAACGCCATCAAGAAGGAGCGGAAACCGAAGGTGGGGAAGGACTTGTTCGGGCGCATGTTCGGCATGATGCTGCCCTCCAGCTCGCGCAAGCTGAAGCTTTCCAAGATGAACATGGGCGGGCTGGGCAGCCGCATGATGCGCCACATCATGGACCGCAAGGGGATTGATTCCCTGGAGTCGCTCCGCCAGCAGGCCATCGACAACGGGGTGGAGTTCATTGCCTGCCAGATGTCGATGGACGTGATGGGCGTGAAGCGCGAAGAGTTGCTCGACGGCGTGACGGTGGGCGGAGTGGCCACCTACATGGAGCGTGCCGACCGGGCCAACGTGAACCTGTTCATTTAAAGGAAACGGATATGGAGAAAATCAAATGTATCTGCGTCATGCGCGATTTATTCCAAGCCTTGGCGCAGTTGGAGAACAGCCTGCTGTCCGGCTACGGGCTGACGCTGAACGAGGCGATGGTGCTTTGCAGCATTGCCGGGGAAACCGTCACGGCGGGCGCCATCGCGGAGCGCACGGGGCTGACTTCGTCGCACGCCTCGAAAGTCATCCGCGCGGCCGAGCGCAAAGGATTGCTCGTCCGCAGCCTGGGCGAGCAGGACAAGCGCCAAATGTGTTTTGCCCTGTCGGAAGCGGGCGAAGACCGCCTGCGGCACATCAGGGAGCAAGGGGTGGACGTGCCCGTCTTGTTGCGCTCCTTTTTCGAGTGAGGGAAAATGTTTGTTTTGAAGATTAAAAAAAGAGGATAAGGCTATGAAATATGACAATAGCAGCGTGAGGCGGCAGGACCGTCTGTTGGAGGAAGAAAATGCCATGGACCTGTTGCGGCTGGGAGAATACGGCGTGCTGTCGATGGTGTCGCCCGAAGGCGGTGCCTACGGCATCCCGGTGAATTTCGTCTACGACGGGCAGGAGTGCGTCTACATCCATTGTGCCCCGCAGGGCCGGAAGCTCCGTTGCATTGCCGCTTGCCCCGACGTGTCGTTCTGCGTCGTGGGCGCCACGGGCGTGGTGCCGGAGAAGTTCACCACCAACTATTCTTCCGTGGTGCTGTCGTGCCGGGCGGAGGTGGGCTTGTCGGCCGACGAACGGATGCACGCCCTGCAATTGCTGTTGGAGAAGTATTGTCCGGCGCATTTGGCCGTGGGAGCGAAGTATGCTGAGAAGTCGTTCCACCGCACGGAGATTATCCGTCTGCGCGTCCGGTCGGCCAGCGGCAAGTGCAAGCGCGTGCGGTGAAGCCGGGGGATGGGGCCGGGCATAGGCGTGCCTTTGTGGACGGGAGGGTTGAATTGTAAAGAACAAGGAATGCTTTCCGTCCGATGAAGGCGCCCCACGCGATGTCGCCTCTCACCCCGAATGTGTCTGGCGGCGATGTTCCGACCGTGCCCTCTTGCCATGCCCGTCTACGGTTTATGCCCGGCCCCCATCGGGCATGCCCGCGCCCGAACCAGCCCGATGGCGGAATGCGGGCTGCGGAGCCGGCTGGCGTACTTTGCGGCAATTGCCCGAGTACTCTGCGGGAAGTACTCGCGTACTTTGCGGAAAGTACTTTCCCGGACTCCGCAAGGCGTTTGCCCGCTTTCCGCAGAGGAACGGACGGAACTGCGGACGGCATCCCGTAGCATGGCGGATGGGGCGGCGTCCGGTCGGGGACCGTTTCTCGCGCGATGGCTTTGCGACCCTTAGGGCGGCGGTGCATCGTGGTGGAAAATATGATGTAAGGAAATATTGATTGTGAAAGAAGCGCGCGGTGCGCGGCATGCCGTTTCCTCATGAAGGTGAGAATCCGGCATGTCGCGCACCGCGCGCTTCAGGAAAGTCTGTTGGCTTAGAATAGCAGTTTCACGATGGCATAGCCGCCCAGCACGAGCCAGAGATAGAGCACGCCGGCCAGATAGAACGGTTTGGCGCCGGCCTGCTTGAACTTGTCGATGCTGGTTTCCGCGCCCAGGGCCGTCATGGCCATGGTGAGCAGGAACGTGTCCACGTTGTTGATGAAACCGATGCCGGCCTGGAGTGTTTCCGCAGGGATGAACGTGGCCGACTGCAACAGCGAGTTGAGGCCGATGACCAACAGGAAGTAGAAGGCAAACCAAGGGATGGTGATTTTGCTCTTCTGTACGGGGCCGGCGGCGCTGCCCTTGCGGCGGTGCGAGAGGAAGAGGCTCATGACGACCAGCACGGGGGCCAGCAGCATGACGCGGATCATCTTGGTGATGGTGGCGGCGTCGGCCACCTGTCCGCCCGCGGCGTCGATGGCGTTGCCCGCCCCCACGACGTGGGCCACCTCGTGCAGGGTGGAGCCCACGTAGACGGCGACGGCCTGGTCGCTCAATCCGTCGAGCCATCCGGCGCGGTACATGACAGGGTAGAGGAACATGGAAAGCGTGCCGAAGATGACCACCGTGGATACGGCCACGGCCGTCTTGTGCGGTTCGCACCGCACCACCGGCTCCGCCCCGAGCACGGCCGCCGCCCCGCAGATGGCGCTGCCGGTGGAGGTCATCAGGGCCGTCTGCCCGTCGACGCGGAACAGCCGGCCGAACGCGATGCCCAGCAGCAGCGTGCCGGCCACGATGATGAGGTCGGCCGTGATGGCGGGGAGGCCGATGGCCACCACTTGCTGGAACGTGAGCTTGAACCCGTAGAGCACGACGCCGGTGCGCAGGATTTGCTTGGAGCAGAACTTGATGCCCGGCACCCACGTCTCGGGCAGCTTGTTGCGCAGGCTGTTGGCATAGAGCATGCCCAGGATGATGCCGACAATCAGCGGGCTGAACGAGAGTTTCTTCACGAAGTCGAATTCGGCGATATAGAAGGCCGAAAATGAGAACAGCACGATAAGCAATATGCCGTGCAACACTTCTCCTTTGTTTTCTTTGAACATGATGTAGTTGTAAGTTAGAGTGGAATAAAGCGGCCGGATGCCGCCCGGCCGCGCGACAAAGGTACGCCAAAAAAAGCAGGCGGCAAGGCGCAGGCTCCGTAAAAAAGCATAATGATGCGGAAAACCTGTTGCTGCCTTGCCGCCCGTTCCTTAAAACAGTTTCTTGTTCGTCAGGCGCGGCGGGGCGAACGCCTTGGCGGCGCTCCTAGGCGTGGCGGTGCGCTTGGCGCCGCTGCCGGTTACCGTCTGGCGGTCGAACGTCACGAACTCCTCGTAGTCCGGCGTCCGGCCCTCGCCCAACTTCATGACCTGGTTGAAGATGGCCTGTCGCGACGGGGCGTTGAAGCCCTCGGTGTTGTTGTTCATCATGCTTTCTTCCGAGGGGCGGTAGGCTCCCGACCAATAGGTGCAGGCGCCTTCGAAGACGCCCAGCCCTTCGCCGGCATAGCGGTCGTCGTGGAGGAATTTGGTCCATAGCACTTTGTCGGGGTCGCTCGTGAAGTCCACGTTGGCCGCCCATCCCATCAGCCGTTGCAGGTATTGCGTTTGCAGGACCTCGGTTTGCGGGATGGCTCCGTATGCTTCATAGGCATATTCGTCGTACAGCTTGGTGAAGCCGTGGCCGATGGCCTCATGGGTGAGCACCTGCCTGAACTTCTCGTCCTCCAGCCCGTTGATGACGGGGCAGTAGGCGATGGCGAACTCGTTGTAGGAGGAGCCGGACGAATTGGTGAATCCGAAGTAGGTCGTCCCGGCATACTCCGTGCTGTTGAGGACCACGACGGCCAAGGTGTTGGCCATGTCGATGCCTTCCACGCATTGTGCATATTCCACCACGGTTTCCTCGTTGCCCGAAATGCCTGTGCTGCCGTTGCCTTCCATCTGGCATCCGAAGGCCGTTTCATATCCCCTTCCGAATTCTCCGTTTTTCGACACGGCCGTGACGGCATAGACCGTGAAGTAGTCGCGCAGCGAGCGGATGGGTTCTTCCGAGAACAGGTTCTCGAGTGCCCGGTCCATCACTTTGTCATACGTGCCGTCGGCGATGTCGGTGTCCACGAAGCCGTCGCCCATCAGCACGAACGGGATGCCGCTGCCCGCTGTGGCCGTCTGCATGACGCGCAGCGTCTTGTCGGCGGAATAGTCGGAAGACGAGTAGCCGGACCCGTTGCCGTCTTGCGTGATGGTGACGGTCGTCAGCAGGATGTCGTATCCGGCCGTGTCCTGGTAATAAAAGTCAAGGTACGCGGTACGGCTCGTGTTGTCGGTGTTGGGCAGGACGGAGAGGGGCACGAAGTATTCCTGTGCTTCGGCCATGGCCGTTTTCGTCTGGGGCTGCGCCAGCCATTCGGCTTCCGAGGCGACGACGATGTCTTGCGAATTCAGGTTGGACGAGAAGTTCACTTCCAAGTATCCGCCTTCGGCCGCGACGTGGTATTCGCTTTGCTCCGTTTTCACGTATTTCCCTGCTGCTTGGGTGACGATGATAGCCCGGGCCAGGTTGCCGGAGCGGAGCGTGAAGGTGTCCTTGCGTTCTTCCCCCGTATAGTTTCCCGCTGTGGCCGTGACGGTGATGAGGCCGTCGCCTCCCTTGCCGTATGTGGGCGAAAGGGAATACCATTCGGCCTGTCCGCTGGCTTTCCACGTGGCGGAACTGTTGAAGGCTAATTGTGCCTGGTCGCCGGCGTCGGGACCGATTGTGACTTCCGTCCCGTCCTCGAACACGAAAGCGGGCCGGATGTTCGGATGGTCCTCCGTGCACGAGATGAGCAGGCAGACCATCCATGGCATGAGCCATCTTTTCCTGATTTTGTCCATAGTCGTTGCTTTTGTTGGTTAGTCTGCGCAAATGTAATGAGTAGCTTGGACGTGTGCAAGGAAAATCGACCATCTTTCGTTTTTGATGTACGCATGGCGGGCGGGCGTCCATGGCCGGGGAGGGCAGGGGCAGGCAAAAACAAGAGCCGGAATGCTCTTCACGGGGAAAAACATTCCGGCTCTTGTTTGTATATGGACCTTCTTTCGTGAGAAGGTATTGCCGTGTGCAGGTTTATCCGAAGCTGAACATGATTTCGGGCTTCTCCGACACCCAGATCTCATCATCCTTCTGGCGGATGAAGATCTTGTTCTCGCGTGCCAGCCATCCTATGGCCAGCGCTGCGTCTTCTACGCTCAATCCCAACTTGCGTGCCAGATCGGGCAACGTCATTTCTTTGGTTTCTTGGAGGGCATGCCATACTTTTCCGGCATTGGTCCCAATAGTAGCTTTGTACATAGTGATGTTCCTTTTGTGGTTGTTTTCTGGGCAAAGATAAGCTTTTTCCCGCTATCCGCAATATAAAAGGGAAAGAAAAAATGTCCCGAAGGTTAATTCTTTTTTCTCTTTTGCTCTTTTTTCTGTAAAAATGGTAGGAATTAGTGGAGAAATGCTCTTGGGCATGTGGGCGGAAAGTAGTATTTTTGCAGCAACGGAAGAAGCGTCTTCCCTGAATGCAGAGGGTTTTATATAAAAAGGTATGAATGTTTGTTAAGTGGTTATGGTATTAAAAAGAATCAGGCAGTGGTTGGCTGCCATTTTTTTCTTCCTGGTCACGATGTTGTTCCTCGACTTCACGGGGGTGTGGCACGAGTGGTTTGGCTGGATGGCCAAGGTGCAGTTCGTCCCGGCCTTGTTGGCCCTGAATGTGGCCGTGGTGGTGGGACTGGTGGTGCTGACACTGCTCTTCGGCCGGGTGTATTGCTCCGTGATATGCCCGTTGGGCGTGTTCCAGGATGTCGTGTCGCGCATGGGTGGCCGGTTCAAGAAGAACCGTTTCCGTTATTCTCCCGCTTTGTCGTGGTTGCGTTGGCCCGTGTTGTTGGTCTTCATTGTGTTTTCCGTGGCCGGGCTGATTAGTTGGGCCGGGCTGGTGGAGCCGTATAGCGCATACGGGCGCATGGCTTCCAATCTGCTGGCCCCCCTTTACCGTTGGGGAAACAATGCTTTGGCCTACTTTGCCGAGTGGGCGGACAGCTATGCTTTCTATGAGACCGACGTGTGGATCAGGGGCGGGGCCACGCTGGTGGTGGCCGTGCTCACGTTGGCGGTGTTGGTGGTGCTGGCCTGGCGCAACGGGCGCACGTATTGCAACACGGTTTGCCCCGTGGGCACGTTGCTGGGCTTCTTGTCGCGCTACGCATGGCTCCGGCCGGTCATCGACACTTCGAAGTGCGTCAACTGCAACCTTTGCGAGCGCAATTGCAAGTCGTCGTGCATCCACATCAAGGAGCACGCGATAGACTACAGCCGTTGCGTGGCCTGCATGGACTGCATCGCCAAGTGTCCGAAAGGTGCCATCCGGTATGCGCATCCGAAGGCGCAGAAGACGGCCGCCGCCGCAGGGGGCGGAGCGCCCGACAGCTCGCGCCGCAGTTTCCTGACGGTGGCCTCGCTGTTTGCCGCAGGTTCGTGGCTGAGGGCCCAGGAGAAGAAGGTGGACGGCGGGCTGGCCGCCATTGAAGAAAAGAAGGTGCCGGAGCGGCAGACACCCTTGAAACCGGCGGGAGCGAAAGGGCTTCGCCATTTCACCGACCATTGCACGGCTTGCCAGCTTTGCGTGTCGGCCTGCCCGAACGGAGTGCTGCGCCCGTCGGCCGCATTGGGCACGTGGATGCAGCCCGAAGTGTCTTTCGAGCGTGGCTATTGCCGTCCGGAGTGTGTCCGCTGTTCGGAGGTGTGCCCCACGGGGGCGATACGTCCCATCACGGTGGCCGACAAGTCGTCCATCCAGATAGGCCATGCCGTGTTCCATCCCGAGAACTGCATCGTGAATACCGACGGCGTGGAGTGCGGCAACTGCGCCCGCCATTGCCCTTCCGGTGCGATACAGATGGTGCCGTCGGTGGCCGGGAAGCCGGATTCGCCCAAGCTCCCGGTGGTGAACGACGAGCGATGCATCGGTTGCGGTGCCTGTGAGAATTTGTGTCCCGCGCGTCCTTTCAGCGCCATTCACGTGGAAGGACATGAAGTGCACAGCTTTATCTAACTAAAAAGAACATAGACAATGGAACAAAACAATAAGAAGAAAGAGATGGGGCGCCGCAAGTTCCTCAAACTTCTCGGGGCGGGGGCGGCGGCCACCTCGGCGGCCATATATGGCTGCAAGCCCGGAGAAGGCGGCGCCGCGGGCGGTTCCGCCACGGAAGGGGAAGCCGCAGGCAGTATGACATTCCGCACGAACCCCACTTCGGGCGACAAGGTGTCGCTCCTGGGTTTCGGCATGATGCGCCTGCCTTTCGTGGAACGGAAAAGGGAGATTGACCAGGAAATGGTGAACGAGATGGTGGATTACGCCATGGCGCACGGGGTGAACTATTTCGACACCTCGCCCGCCTATTGCCAAGGTTTGTCGGAACGCGCCACGGGCGTGGCATTGAGCCGCCATCCGCGCGACAGCTATTTCGTGGCCACCAAACTATCCAATTTCGGGAACTTCAGCCGCGAGGCTTCCATGGAGATGTACCACCAGTCGTTCAAGGAACTGCAAGTGGACCACATAGACTATTACTTGTTGCACTCCGTGGGAGGCGGCGACGGAATGGGCTTGCTCAATGCCCGTTTCTTTGATAACGGCATGGTGGACTTCCTCGTCAAGGAGCGCGAGGCGGGACGAATCCGCAATCTGGGCTTTTCGTATCACGGCGACATACGGGTGTTTGACTACCTGTTGTCGCGCCACGACGAGTTCAAGTGGGATTTCGTGCAGATACAGATGAATTATCTGGACTGGAAGTTTGCCAAACAAATCAACCGGAGCAACACCAACGCCGAATACCTCTATGGCGAACTGGCCAAGCGGAACATTCCGGCCATCATCATGGAACCTCTGTTGGGAGGACGGCTTTCCAACGTGCCGGACAACATCGTGGCGCGGCTCAAACAGCGCGAACCGGGCCAGAGCGTGGCGTCGTGGGCTTTTCGGTTTGCCGGAAGCTATCCCGGCGTGCTCACCGTGTTGAGCGGCATGACCCGCATGGAGCACCTGAGGGAAAACGTGCAGACGTATTCCCCGTTGAAAGTGCTGACGGAAAGTGAAATCCAGTTCCTTTTGGACACGGCCTCGCTGATGATGCAGTTCGACACCATTCCCTGCAACGACTGCAAGTATTGCATGCCCTGCCCTTACGGGATAGACATCCCGGCCATCCTGTTGCACTACAACAAATGCCTGAACGAGGGCAACATCCCGCAGAGTTCGCAGAGCGAGGGATACCGCAAGGCGCGTCGCGTCTATCTCGTGGGCTACGACCGCAGTGTGCCCAAGCTCAGGCAGGCCGACCATTGCACGGGGTGCGGACAGTGTAACCCGCATTGCCCGCAGGGGATAGACATTCCCAAGGAACTGCACCGCATCGATGCTTACGTGGAAAAACTCAAGCAGGAGACGTTGTAGGGAGGGGACGAAGATGGAAAATTTGATAAGAATGCTTCACAGCCAGGAGTGCTCCTGCGTGCTGCGGAACGGGAACATCCACACGTTCCAGCAGCGCGGTGTGGCAGACTTGTATGACTTATTGATGAAGCACCCGCTCTTGCTCCGCGGCGCGGAAGTTGCCGACAAGGTCGTGGGCAAGGGGGTTGCCGCGCTGATGGTGCTCGGCGGGGTGAAAGAGGTGTATGCCGATGTCGTCAGCGAACCGGCGTGCGAGATGTTCCGCCAGGCCGGCATCCCGGTGACGTATGCGCAGCGGGTGCCTGCCATCCGCAACAGGGCGGGCGACGGCTGGTGTCCGGTGGAGACCTTGTGCCTCGATGCGGCCACGGCGGAAGAGTGCTTACCGTTGATTCGCCGTTTCATGGAGACGCGTGCATCGTGTGGTGCGGAGAAATGAAGTATAATTATTAAAAGAAAGAAAACGAATATGATGAATGTGAAGTTCTATGCTCCGGATTACACGGAGAAGCGGACCTACGGAGTGGCCGCATTGTTCGTGGCAGGGAACATCCTCTTGCCGCAATTGTTCCACCTGGTGCCGCAGGGAGGCATGACCTGGTTGCCCATTTATTTTTTCACCCTCGTGGGTGCGTATAAATACGGTTGGCGCGTGGGGCTGCTCACTGCCGTGCTTTCCCCTCTGGTTAATTCCTGGATGTTCGGCATGCCGCAGCCGGAAGTGCTGCCCGCCATCCTGTTGAAGTCGGTCCTCTTGGCTATGGCCGCGGGCTATGCTGCCGCAAGGTTCCGCAAGGTGAGCCTCTTGCTTTTGTTGGCCGTCGTGCTGGCTTATCAGGTCTTGGGCACTTTGGGCGAGTGGGTCATGTCGGGCGACATGTTCCTGGCGCTGCAAGATTTCCGCATGGGATTGCCCGGGATGGCCTTGCAAGTAGTCGGCGGATATTTGTTCATCAAGTATGTCATTAATAAATAAGGAGCAAGCGTTATGTTCGGAATAGGAACACAAGAACTTCTGCTCATCCTGCTCGTCGTCTTGCTGCTGTTCGGCGGGAAGAAGATTCCAGAATTGATGAAAGGCCTGGGCAAGGGAGTGAAGAGTTTCAGAGACGGGATGAACGGCGTGGAGTCGCCAAAGGACAAACCGGAAGAGGCCGACAAGAAAGAGGCCGTGAAGGAGGAAAACGCAAAGGATGGGAAGTCCTGACGACAGCGAAGCCACCGGAACCTTTTGGGACCACCTCGACGCGCTGCGCGGTTGTCTGCTGAAGGCCGCCGTCGTGGTCGCCTTGTGCGGCTTGGCGGCGTTCTTTCTCAAGGACGCGCTGTTCCGCATCGTCCTGGCCCCGAAAGATGCCGATTTCTGCACCTACCGCCTGTTGGGATGGTTGGGGCGCGAGTGGGGCGTCAGCGGGATGGTGCCGGGCGACTTCTCCGTGCGGCTCATCAACACCGGTTTGGCCGAACAGTTTGTCATTCACATGAAAGTGTCGCTCTATGCCGGCCTGTTGTGCGCCTCGCCTTACGTGATTTACCTGTTGTTCCGCTTCGTTTCTCCAGCGCTTTACGACAACGAGCGGCGCTATGCCGTGCGCACGGTGGGAGCCGGTTATGTGATGTTCCTGTTGGGGACGGCACTGAACTATTTCCTCATCTTCCCCCTCACGTTCCGTTTTCTCGGCACTTATCAGGTGAGTGCGGAAGTGGAGAATACCGTCACCCTGCAGTCGTACATGGACACTTTGCTGATGATGAGCCTGACGCTGGGCATCGTGTTCGAGATTCCCGTGCTGTGTTGGCTCCTGGCCCGTTTCGGTGTACTGACATCCTCCTTCATGCGGCGTTTCCGCCGCCACGCCGTGGTGGTGGTCCTGGTGGCCGCCGCCGTGATTACGCCCACGTCCGATGTGTTCACGCTTTTGCTCGTGGCCTTCCCCATGTGGCTGCTCTACGAAGCCGGGATATGGGTGGTGGCCGCCACGGAGAAGGGGAAAGGGCGGGCGTCGCGTGCGGCAGAGGCCGGTGGCGATGCCGGATAGCCGGAAAAGCGGGACTGCAGAAGCATAGACATAGCCCCGCGCGAACCTGTCAAGGGTGTCGCTCGGGGCTATGTCTTTTTCATGCGGGGCACGGTCGGGAACACCCGCGGCAATGCTTCACTTCACGATGAACCAAGGGTTCAGCAAGTCTTCCTTGTTGTAGCGCAAGGGCGTTTTCTCATCCGTCTGGTAGATGTTTTTTCCCGCGGCCCGGGCAATGGCATGTCCGGCTGCCGTGTCCCACTCCATGGTGGGGGCGAAGCGCGGGTAGATGTCGGCTGCTCCTTCGGCCACGCTACAGATTTTCAGCGAACTTCCGCACGAGATGATGTGCACGTCGCCATACGTCTGTTCCAGGCGGCGGATGTAGTCCGACGTTTCGGGAGAGAGGTGCGAGCGCGAAGCCACCACCACGAATCCCTTCGTGTCGGCCTGGTCCAGCGGCAACCGGTCGGCGCGCTCCGTCAGGTCGTCGATGGAGAGTCCGGCCGAGCGGTAGTCCACGTCCGTGAGCTTGTAGGCCCCCGTGTTGTCTTCCGCGAAGTAGAGCGTGCGGCTCACCGGCACGTAAATCACGCCCATGACGGGCGTCCCGTTGTTCACCAGCGCGATGTTCACGGTGAACTCTCCGTTGCGCTTGATGAATTCCTTCGTGCCGTCCAGCGGGTCCACAATCCACAGCGTCTTCCACGTCTTGCGGACGGCATAGTCCGTGTGTTTGCCTTCTTCGCTCAGCACGGGGATCGACGTGGCTTCCAGTTCGCTCATGATGCGGGCATGTGCCCGTTTGTCGGCAATGGTGAGCGGTGAGTTGTCGGCTTTGCGTTCTATGGCGAAGTCGGCCGCCGGGTCGTTGTAGATGTTCAGGATGTCTTTTCCTGCGAGCAGTGCCGCCCTGACGGCGCATGATAGCAATTCGTTCTGCATGATGTTCTTGTTAGTGGTGAGAGTTATAAGTTATGCGTTGAAAGTCGCTTCTTTGCGGTTTACCATTCTTTCCAAAAGACAGGGCTGAAGAGAATCAGCACGCTGAACAGCTCCAAGCGTCCGATGAACATTTGGAAGGACACGATCCACTGGCAGATGTCCGGCATGGCGCTCATGGTGTAGGCCGGGCCGTAGCAACCGAAGCCTACGCCCACATTGCCCATGGCGGACACGGAGGTGGTGAAGGCCTCGAGGAAGTCCAGCCCGAAGAGGGCCAGCAGAAAGCAGCCCACCATGCCGCAGAGCAGGTAGAAGATGGTGAACGTGGCCACGGCGTTGAGCAAGGGCTGGGGGATGACGTGCTGGTTGATGCGCACGGGCAGCACGGCGTTGGGGTGGATGAGCCGCTTGAACTGGTTCTTGATGGCATGGAAGAGCAGCATGATGCGCATGTCCTTGATGCCGCCCGCGGTGGAACCCGTGCAGCCGCCCGCCAGCATGGCGAAGATGAGCAAGAACCAAGTGTATTGCGGCCAAAGGGTGTAGTCGTCGGTGACGAGGCCGCACGAGGTGTGGATGGTGGCCACTTGGAACAGCGACTTGCGGAAAGCCTCCTCGAGCCCGTAGTCGCGCTGCAGGAACAGGGCCGCCGTGATGGCGAGGGTGATGAACAAGACCGAACCCATGAACCACCGCGTCTCGCCGTCGCGGAGGAACTTGCCGAACTTGCCCTGCAGGCAGAGCACCAGCAGCGAGAAGTTCAGGCTGGCGGCAATCATGAAGGCCGACGTGACGTATTCGATGAAAGGCGAATTCCAGTGGGCCAGGCTGGCCTGCTTGGTGGAGTAGCCGCCCGTGCCCATGATGCTGAACGAGTGGCAGATGCTGTCGAACCATCCCATGCCTCCGGCCCAGAGCAGCGCGACGCAGGCCACGGTCAGGATGATATACACCGTCCATATCAGTTTGGTGGTCATGCTGATTTTCGGATGCAATTTGTCGTGCAGCACGCCGGTGGCTTCGGCACTGAACAACTGCAGGTTGCCTCCGCCGAAGATGGGGAGCAGGGCGATGGTGAAGCACACGATGCCCAAGCCGCCCACCCACTGCGTCAGGGCGCGCCAGAAAAGCATGCCCCGCGGCATGGTGTCTAGGTGGTCCACCACGGTGAAGCCCGTGGTGGTGAAGCCCGACATCGTTTCGAAGAAGGCGCCGGCCACCGAGGGGATTTCGCCGCTCAACAAGAACGGCACCATGCCCAGCAACGTGAACATCAGCCACGTGAGGGTGACGATGCAATAACCGTCGCGCCGCGTCATCCACGTCTTGGCGCCCCGCCCGTAGAGCACCAGCAGGCCGCCTATGGCAAGGTTGATGCCCGCGGAGTAGAGGAAGTGGACGTAGCTGGCTTCGTGGTAGAACAGCGAGACGGCCATGCAGCAGAGCAGCATGCCGCCCTCCACCCACAGCAGGATGCCGATGACGTAGGCGATGAGCTTGGAGTTGATGATATTGTTAAGGATGGGGCATCCAGCGTTTTCTTTTCTCGTAAAGTCGAAAGTTGTTTGGTCCATGTTGTTTTCTGACGAATAATGGTAAATAATAGATCGTGGCGGGATGGGGCTACAGTAGCAGTTCCCAGTCGGACACGTCGAGCCAGCGGCCGAATTTCCGCCCCACTTCGGTGTAGAGTGCGGCTTGCCGGAACCCGAGTTTCCGGTGCAGGCGGCAACTTTCCGTGTTTTCGTGTGTGATGCAGGCAATGAGGGCGTGGCATCCGTCTTCGCGGCAGGCTGTGATGAGTTGCTGCATGAGCCGCGTGCCGATGCCCTTCCCGGCTTGTCCGGCCGCCACATAGACTGTCGTTTCCCACGTCTGGCGGTAGGCCGCCCGTTCGTGCCACAAGTGGGCATAGGCATAGCCTGCCACATGGCCTTCGGCCTCGAAGACAAGATAGGGGAATCGTGCGGAGATGCCTTCTATGCGGTCCCGCATTTCCTGCACCGTGAGGGCCTCGGTCTCGAACGTGGCCACGCTGTGCAGGATGTATTCGTTATAGATGTCCGTGATGGCTTGCGCGTCATCCGGTTTTACGGGTCTTATCATGACTGTCTTCCATTTGACATGCAAAAATACGAAAAACACCGGTTACAGCCCAACAAAGCCCTAAAGGTTTTTTGAAAAAGGGAAGAATGGCGGGCGACAGGCCGTTTGCCGGGCCGGCCCGCTTCGCCTGTCCGTCTGCGAGGCTCCGGCATGGGAGGGGCGGGCATGGGGAAAGCCGCGGGCGGGGTGGCGCAATGCGTCGCCGCGTCGTGCGGAGTGCGTCAGCGTACTCTGCGGCAAGTACTCGAGTACTTGCCGCAGAGTACAATCGCGGTATGCGCCGCATCGGGATGGCAGTTGCGTCGTACGGGGAGGCCGCAACCGGTTTCGCCACAGAGGTACTGCTGCCCGGCTGAAAGGATGGAACGGGAGGTATAAAAAAACAGGAAGAAAACTTTTCTGTTCTCTTCCTGTCCTTGAATGTGGAGTAGCGTCTACGGGAATCGAACCCGTGTTCCATGCGTGAGAGGCATGTGTCCTAGCCGCTAGACGAAGACGCCGGCAAGTGAAATCCGAACCACGTTGTCCCTTCTCTCAGGGGTGTTTCGTTTTGACGAGTGCAAAGGTAGGGCGTTTTTTTGAAACAGCCAAGCTTTTTCCGATGTTTTTTTGAAATATTTTTTGTCGACATTGAGAATCAGGCTGCTATGCCGTCAAGG